>NZ_KZ626872.1 GCF_002911015.1 Streptomyces populi | reverse complement strand
GTCCTCGCTCACGCAATGTCCTTGGCATCAACAACCATCCCAAATGTCCACGTTTGACTCAATGGGAAATCGGTCCCGCGACGTGCTGACAAAAGACCCTTGCGCTCCCCCTGCCCGGCACCCGACCAGGCCTTTCATCCTCTCCGGCCCACCGGGAAGCCCTCCCGCCGCACATCGGTGTGACATGGCAGACATTTCCCCTCCAGGCGCCTCGAAGGTAAAGGGGCGCCCCTCACCCGCCGGCCGGGACGGGCAATGTGCGGCGCGGCGATAGGGCCGGTTCACACTTACCGCCGACACCTCCGGGCGGTAACCCTGGAAGAGGCTGTTTGGCCGGCTACGACTGGAATACGCCGATTCTCAGGAGGGCTCGATGGACGCCCCGACCGCGACGACGGCGGACCCCACCGCGCAGGACGAAGCGCAGGAGGACCCGACCGTCCACATTCTCTGGATCAACGCGGGGCTGAGCTGCGACGGGGATTCGGTCTCGCTGACCGCCGCGACCCAGCCGAGCATCGAGGAACTGGCGCTCGGTGCCCTGCCGGGACTGCCCAAGGTGGCGGTGCACTGGCCCCTGATCGACTTCGAGTGCGGGCCCGTGGAGGGCGCCGACACGTTCATCGAATGGTTCTTCAAGGCCGACCGGGGTGAGCTGGAGCCCTTCGTGCTGGTCGTCGAGGGGTCCGTCCCGAACGAGCGGGTCAAGCCCGAGGGCTACTGGTGCGGCTTCGGCGACGACCCCGAGACCGGCCAGCCGATCACCACCAGCGAGTGGCTGGACCGGCTCGCCCCCAAGGCGCTCGCCGTCGTCGCCATCGGTACCTGTGCGACGTACGGCGGTATCCACGCGATGGCCGGGAACCCGACCGGCGCGATGGGTGTGCCGGACTACCTGGGCTGGGAGTGGAAGTCCCAGGCGGGCATCCCGATCGTCTGCATCCCGGGCTGTCCCGTGCACCCGGACAACGCCTCCGAGACCCTGCTCTACCTCCTGTACCAGGCGGCGGGCGCGGCCCCCATGATCCCGCTGGACGAGGAACTGCGGCCGACCTGGCTGTTCGGCGCGACGGTGCACGAGGGCTGCGATCGTGCCGGGTACTACGAACAGGGACAGTTCGCCACCGAGTACGGATCCCCCGAGTGCCTGGTCAAGATCGGCTGCTGGGGCCCGGTGGTCAAGTGCAACGTGCCCAAGCGCGGCTGGATCAACGGCGTGGGCGGCTGCCCGAACGTCGGCGGCATCTGCATCGCCTGCACCATGCCGGGCTTCCCCGACAAGTTCATGCCGTTCATGGACGAGCCGCCGGGCGGCCACGTGTCCGCGACGGCGAGCGGGATCTACGGATCCGTCATCCGGCGCCTGCGGAACATCACCGCGAAGACCGTCGACAAGGAACCGAAGTGGCGCGGCAGGAGCGAGGAGCTCACAACCGGCTACAAGGCGCCGTGGTGACCACGGCCACCCGCTGAGCAGGACACTCGACAGGAAGGCGGCGCGGCACCATGGCGACGGCGACGAACAGGCCGGCCGGTGAGGGCCTCACGGAGATGTCGTGGGACCCGATCACCCGCATCGTGGGCAGCCTCGGCATCCACACCAAGATCGATTTCAAGGCGAAGCGGGTGGCGGAGTGCTACAGCACCTCGTCCGTCTTCCGCGGCTACAGCGTGTTCATGCGCGGCAAGGACCCGCGCGACGCGCACTTCATCACCAGCCGGATCTGCGGCATCTGCGGCGACAACCACGCCACCTGCTCGGTCTACACCCAGAACATGGCGTACGGCGTGACACCCCCGCACCTCGGGGAGTGGATCATCAACCTCGGCGAGGCCGCGGAGTACATGTTCGACCACAACATCTTCCAGGAGAACCTGGTCGGCGTGGACTACTGCGAGAAGATGGTCCGCGAGACCAACCCCGGTGTGCTGGAACAGGCCGAGCGCACCGAGGCCCCGCACGCGGCCGACCACGGCTACCGCACCATCGCGGACATCATGCGCTCGCTCAACCCGCTGGAGGGCGAGTTCTACCGTGAGGCGCTCCAGGTCAGCCGCTACACGCGGGAGATGTTCTGCCTGATGGAGGGCCGCCACGTGCACCCCTCCACGCTCTACCCGGGCGGCGTCGGCACGGTCGCGACCGTGCAGCTCTTCACCGACTACCTGACCCGGCTCACCCGCTACGTGGAGTTCATGAAGCGGGTCGTCCCGCTCCACGACGACCTCTTCGACTTCTTCTACGAGGCCCTGCCCGGGTACGAGGACGTGGGCCGGCGCCGGGTGCTGCTGGGCTGCTGGGGCGCGCTGAACGACCCCGAGCACTGCGACTTCCAGTACGCCGGCATGGAGGACTGGGGCCGGCGCATGTTCGTCACCCCGGGTGTCATCGTGGACGGCAAGCTGGTCACCAACAGCCTCGTCGACATCAACCTCGGCATCCGCATCCTGCTGGGCAGTTCGTACTACGAGGACTGGTCGGGCATGGAGAAGTTCGTCGAGCGGGACCCGCTGGGCAATCCCGTCGACGAGCGGCACCCGTGGAACCAGCACACCATCCCGGCCCCGCAGAAGCGGGACTTCGACGACAAGTACAGCTGGGTCATGTCCCCGCGCTGGTTCGACGGCACCGACCACCTGGCGCTGGACACCGGCGGCGGCCCGATCGCCCGGCTGTGGTCCACGGCGCTGTCCGGACTCGTCGACATCGGTTACGTCAAGGCCACCGGGCACAGCGTGCAGATCAACCTGCCGCGCACGATGACCAAGCCGGAGATGGCGCTGGAGTGGAAGATCCCGCAGTGGAGCAACGCCCTCGAACGCAACCGGGCCCGCACCTACTTCCAGGCGTACGCCGCCGCGGCCGCCCTGTACTTCGCCGAGCAGGCGATGGAGGAGGTGCGCGCCGGACGCACCCAGACCTGGGAGAAGTTCGACGTGCCGGACGAGTCGATCGGCTGCGGCTTCACCGAGGCGGTCCGGGGTGTGCTCTCCCACCACATGGTGATCCGGGACGGCAAGATCGCCAACTACCACCCGTACCCGCCGACCCCGTGGAACGGCAGTGTGCGCGACTCCTACGGCACACCGGGCCCCTACGAGGACGCGGTGCAGAACACCCCCATCTTCGAGGAGAACCCGCCCGAGAACTTCAAGGGCATCGACATCATGCGGGCCGTCCGCAGCTTCGACCCGTGTCTGCCGTGCGGTGTGCACATGTACGTCGGCGGCGGGCGGACCGTGGAGGAGACGCACATGCCGACGGGGCTGAGCGGACTGGCCGGCTGACCCTCCCGGGACCCGACGTCCCTCGCGACCCGACACTCATCGCGATCCGACCTCCTCGCGATGCGACCTTCCTCAGGAGCCTCAGGAGAAAGGCTTGCCGATGGCCGGACAGGAGACGGGCGAGCGGATAGGCGCGCTGCTCGACGAGCTGGCGCAGCGGGCGGGACCGGAGGCGCGCGACGTCGCGGACGAACTGGTGCGCTGCCTCATGGAGTTCTACGGCGAGGGCCTGGCCCGGACCGTACGCCTGCTGCGCTCCGCCCCGGACGGCGCGGATCCCCTCGCCGTCCTCACCGCCGACGAGCTCGTCAGCGATCTGCTGATCCTGCACGATCTGCACCCCGAGGACACCGCGACCCGGGTGGGCCGGGCCCTCGACAAGGTCCGCCCCTACCTCGGCTCTCACGCGGGCGACGTCGAGGTGACCGGGCTCGACCTGGAGGCGGCCGACGGTCCGACGCTGCGCCTCAGGCTGCGCGGCAGCTGCGACGGCTGCCCCTCCTCCACCCAGACCGTGCGCTGGACCATCGAGGAGGCGGTCGCCCGGATCGCCCCCGAGGTCGCGCGCATCGAGGTCGAGGGCACGACCGACGGGAACCCGCAGCCCGCCCTGCTCCAGATCCTGCCGCACCGCCCGGACGACGCTCCGGGCGGGGCGGCGCCGGCCGGGGAACCCGGCGCGGCGGCGCGCTGGTACGAACTCGGCCGCCACGCGCTGCCGACGGGCGAGCGGGCCACCGGGGTCACCGAGGTCGGCGGCCGCGCCCTGCTGCTGGTCCGTCTGCCGGGGCAGTTGTACGCCTACCGCGACCGCTGCCCGCTGTGCGCGGCGGGCCTCGCTCCGGCGGTCCTGGACGGCGAGCTGCTGCGGTGCGCGGGCTGCGGCGCTGCGTTCGACGTGCGCAGGGCGGGCCGGGGCGAGGAGGGCCACCTGGAACCCGTACCGCTGCTGGAGGAGGACGGGTCGGTGCGGGTGGCGCTGCCCGGTGAGCTGCTGGGGGCGGGGCCATGACCTCCGACGTCCTCAGGCAGTTCACCCGGAGACCACCGCCGAAGGGCGAGCGCTGCGACCTGTGCGGAGAACCGCTGCCCGCCGAGCACCGGCATCTCGTCGACACCTCCCGGCGGTCCCTCAGGTGCTCCTGCCCGCACTGCCATCTGCTCTTCACCCGGCCGGGCGCGGGACAGGGCCGTTTCCGGGCGGTCCCCGACCGGTACCTCTCCGATCCCGGGTTCGTCCTGGACGAGGCCGGCTGGAACCGGCTACAGATCCCCGTCACGCTCGCCTTCTTCTTCCGCAACTCCGAGCTCGGCCGGCTCGCGGCCTTCTACCCGAGCCCGGCGGGCGCCACCGAGAGCGAACTCGACCCGCGGACCTGGGACACGGTGCTCGGACGCAGCCGGCTGGCGGAGCTGCTGGAACCCGACGTGGAGGCGCTGCTGCTGCACCGCGGGCGGGACGGCTCCGTGATGTGCACGCTCGTCCCGGTCGACGTCTGCTACGAGCTGGTCGGGCGGATGCGGCTGCACTGGAAGGGCTTCGACGGCGGCAGCGAGGCGCGCGCGGACATCGAGGAGTTCCTGGAACGGATCACGGCGGCCGCCCGGCCGCCGGACCCGGAGGCCGCACCGGATCCGGAAGCGGAGACCGAGGCGGGTTCCACCGTCGCGTCCACGCGCCCCGAGCCCTCCGCCGCCCCGGCGAAGTCCCCTCCCCCGGCGGAGCCCGGGGGCCCGGCCCCACCCACCGGAGGCGCCCCGTGACCGATCTCCGGTTCACCTGCACCGGTGTGCGCCCCGAGCCGTACGGAGCCGGGCCCACGCTGTTGTTCAAGCTGCGCGTCGAGGAGGCGGACCACCAGCCGGTGCACGCCGTCGCGCTGCGCTGCCAGATCCGCATCGAACCCGCCGGACGGTCCTACGAACCGGAGGAGGTCGGCATGCTGGGCGACCTGTTCGGTGAGCCGAGCCGCTGGAACAGCACGCTCAAGCCACTGCAGTTCGCCCACACCTCCGTCACGGTCCCGGGGTTCACCGGTTCGACCGAGATCGATCTCCCGGTGCCCTGCACCTACGACACCGAGGTCGCGTCCGCCTCGTACTTCCGGGCGCTGTCCCGCGGTGAGGTCCCGCTGCTCCTGCTCTTCTCCGGCACGGTGTTCACCGGCCGCGACGGCTTCCGGGCCGAGCCGGTGCCCTGGCACAAGGAGACGTCGTACCGGATGCCGGTGGACGTGTGGCGGAACATGATCGAGCAGTACTTCCCCAACTCGGGCTGGCTGCGCGTGCGGCTGGACGTGCTGGACGCGCTGCGCCGCTACCGGTCCGCCCGCGCCCTGCCCTCCTGGGAGCGGGTCTTCGACGAACTCCTCGCCACCGCCGACGCGAAGGCCGACGCCAAGGGGGCCGACTGAGATGAGCAATCCCCTGGAGGACCGCTTCGAGCAGGCCCGCGCGGTGGCGGACGCCGTGCTGTTCGAGGGATACGTCCTCTACCCCTATCGCGCCTCGGCCGCGAAGAACCAGCTGCGCTGGCAGTTCGGTGTCCTGGTGCCGCCCGCCTGGACCGCCACGACCGGAGAACACTCCGTCCAGCGCACCGAGTGCCTCCTCGAACCCCGCAAGGGCGACCGGCTCCACGCCGAACTGCGCTTCCTGCACGTGCGGCGGCGCACGGTCGAACGGCTCGACGCCGACGGCGGCTACACGGAGGTACCCGAACTCGACCTTCCCGACCGGGTGCTGGTGCCCTGGGACGAGGGACACGAGGAACGCGTCCTGATCCACGAGTCGCTCGACGGTCTGACGGGTGATCAGGCAGCCGTCCACGCCGTACGGTTCGACCTGCCGGACGCCGTCGAGTACGAGCCGGTGACCGACGCCGAGGGCCGCACGCTCGGTCGTCTCGTGCGGCACAGACAGCGACTGACCGGCGAGCTGCGCCCGAGTGTCGAGGAGTTGCCGGGCCCCTACCGGGTGCTGCGGCTCACGGTGAGCGTGCACAACACCACCGTCGTCCCGGAACACGCCGACGCCGACCGCGAGACCGCCCTCGCCCACAGCCTGATCGGCACCCATCTGCTGTTCGGCGTTCCGGGGGGACGGTTCCTGTCCCTGACGGACCCGCCCGAGTGGGCCCGTCCGGCCGCGGCGAGCTGCCGGAACGACCGCACCTGGCCCGTGCTCGCGGGCCCGCCCGGCACGGACGACGTCGTGCTGTCCTCGCCGATCATCCTGGAGGACCATCCCGCCGTCGCGGAGGAGAGCCCCGGGCCCCTCTACGACGCGACCGAGATCGACGAGATCCTCTCGCTGCGCACGGCCGCGCTCACCGACCGGGAGAAGCGGGAGGCACGCGGCACGGACGCCCGCGCCGCCGGGGTCGTCGACCTGGTCGACGACATGCCGGAGGCGGTCCGCGAACGTCTGCACGGGGCGATCCGGGGGCTGCGCGAGATCACCGGCGAGGACACCGCGGGCGAGACGCCTCCCCCCGCTCCCGGCACCGGCCTGAGTCTGCCTCAGGGCCCCGGACACCCCTGGTGGGACCCGGCGCAGGACGCCGGGGCCGCCGAGGTGCCGACGGTCGTCGTCATCGACGGCGAGAGGGTGGGGGCCGGGAGCAGGGTCAGGCTCACCCCCGGCGCCCGGCGCTCCGACGCCCAGGACGCCTTCCTCCACGGCCGGCGCGCCACGGTCGAGGCCGTGGTCGGCGACCTCGACGGCGAGACGCACCTCGCCGTCGTCGTGGACGACGACCCCGGCACCGACGTGCGCCGGGCCCAGGGCCGCTTCCTGTACTTCAGGCCCGACGAGGTGGCTCCGCTGAGGGAGCGGGAGGAGGCGCCATGACCGGACCCGATCGCACCGGCCCGGCCGGTCCGGCCGAAGGACGCGGGACGGACCGGGTCCTCGTCGCCGGGGTCGGCAACGTGTTCCTCCAGGACGACGGGTTCGGGGTGGAGACCGTACGGCGGCTCGCCGCCCGCGCGCACGAACTGCCGCCGGGCGTCGAGCTGATGGACGCCGGCATCCGCGGGGTGCACCTCGCCTACCGGCTGCTGGAGGGCTACCGGACGCTCGTGCTGGTGGACATCGTCAGCCGCGAGGGTCCGCCGGGCACGCTCTACACGATCGACGTCGGCCCCGGACCCCCCGCGGCCCGGCCCGGACCCGGCCCGCTGGACACGCACGCCATGGACCCCGCCACCGTGCTGGCCCTGCTGCACGACCTGCACGCGGGCGCGGGCGGCACCCTCCCCGAGGAGGTGTACGTCATCGGCTGCGAACCCCACGACACCAACGAGGGCATGGGGCTGACTCCCCCGGTGGCCGGTGCCGTGGACGCCGCCGGGGACCTGGTGCTCGGCCTGGTCCGCCGGGCCGGCTCCGTAGCCCGGAGGAACTGATCACGATGGAGGCAAGGATGGAATGGCAATGGGTCGGCCTGGCCGCGGGCCTCGTGGTGGCCTACGGGGTCGCGAGAAATCTGTCGGACATCCGCCGCTACTTGCGCATGCGGCGCATGTGATCCGGCGGACGTGAATGATCGGACGGACGCGCGTGGTCCGGTGGACGCGTGCCGACGCGCGGGCTCCCGCCGTCGCGCCCCGCGCGGCCACCGACGTCCTCGAGCTGCACGTAACGCTCCAGGAAGAGATGCAGGGTGCCGTGGAGTTCACCCAGGCGCACGAACCACAGGGCGAGGTTCATGGCGCCCTGCTGAGTGATCGCGTAGACCCGGCGCGCGGGGCCGCTCTCCGAGGCGTGCCAGTGCGAGGTGACCTCACCGCTGCTCTCCATGCCCCGCAGCAGCCGGTACACGTGCGCCTGGTCCGCGTCGCCGCAGCCGAAAGCGCCCAGGCGCTGCACCAGTTCATAGCCATGACCTTGGCGTTCGGCCAGCAACAGGAGCAGCACCGGGGTGAGCAGAGCGCGTCGCTCGACCTCTTGCCCGGTCATCGTGTTCTCAGGGTAACCAGGCATGCGCGGGCCTCACATCCGGGCACGGCGCCGTCCGGTGGCCCGGCCTCGGGAGGTGAGGGCCGTGCATGAGCTGTCGATCGCCGTGGCGGTGGTCGAGCAGGTCGAGGAGGCCGCGCGGGAGCAGGGCCGCGCGGTCGCGTCGCTGACCCTGCGGATCGGCGAGCTGGCGGGGGTGGTGCCCGAGGCGCTGGACTTCTCGTTCGGGCTCGCGGCGGAGGGCACCGCGCTGGCGGGGGCACGCCTGCTGATCGAGACTGTCGAAGCACGGGGCCGCTGCGAGGGCTGCGGCCGCGAGGCGCCGACCGGGATGCCCCCGGTGCTGTGGTGCGCCGGGTGCGGGGCGCCGCTGGCCCTGCTCGGCGGCCGGGAGCTGGAGATCGTCCGGGTGACGCTGGCCGACGGGCCCGCGGCCGGGGAGGCCGACGGCCCCCTGGACGTGACGGACGGCGGAACCCCGGACCGGAAGGGCGGCGGACCCCTGGACGGCGAGGGCGCGGACGACGGATCGCGGCCCGCGCCGGCCGGACCGCCGGTACGCGACGAGGAGACGAGCCATGTGCCGCACCGTTGACCTGCATCAAGCCGTACTCGCCAAGAACGACGAGAACGCGCTGGCCCTGCGGGGCTATCTGGGTGACCGCGGCACGACGGCGGTGAACCTGCTGTCCAGCCCGGGCAGCGGCAAGACGGCCCTGCTCGAACAGCTGCTCGCACGCGCCGTGGCGGGCGGCACCCCCGCCGCCGCCGTCACCGCCGACCTGGCGACCGAGAACGACGCGACCCGGCTGGCCCGGTCCGGCGCGCCGGTGCGGCAGATCCTCACCGACGGGCTGTGCCATCTGGAGGCGGGCATGCTCCGGCGGCGGCTGGAGGGCTGGCTGCCCGAGGGCACCCGGCTGCTGTTCGTCGAGAACGTCGGCAATCTCGTCTGCCCCGCCTCCTACGACCTCGGGGAGACCCTGCGCGTCGCGCTGGCGTCGGTGACCGAGGGCGAGGACAAGCCGGTCAAGTACCCGACCGCCTTCGGGCTCGCCCAGCTGGTCGTGATCACCAAGACCGACATCGCGGACGCCGTCGGCTTCGATCGGGAGGCGTTCCTGCGGGGTGTCCGGCAGGTCAACCCCGGGGTGCCGGTCCTGGAGACCTCGGCCCGCACCGGCCGGGGGGTCGACGCCCTGATGGCGCACGTCCTGCGCTGCGCGGCCGGGGAGGAGGCGCACGTACCGGTGCTGGCCCGGCAGCACGAGCGGTACCTGCACAGCCACGACCGTCCGCCGGCGGACGGACACACCCACGAACACGAACACGTGCGCCCCGGCGTACGGGGACCGGCGCGGTGAACCGGACGGCCCCGGGGCGCGAGCGCCGGCACGTCACCGTCACGGGCGTGGTCCAGGGAGTGGGGTTCCGGCCCTTCGTGTACGCCCTCGCGCAGGAACTCGGGCTGACCGGCTGGGTCACCAACGACGCGCGGGGCGTCGAGGCCGAGGTGGAGGGCCCGGCCGCCACCGTGGCGGAGTTCTGCACGCGGATCGGGACGCGTCCGCCGCCGCTCGCGGTCGTCGAGTCGGTCGAGCACCGGGCCGTACCGCTGGAGAACGACGGTTCGGGGTTCACCATCCGCCCCTCCTCCGGCGGGCCGGGCCGCACGCTGGTCTCCCCGGACACCGCGACCTGCGACGCCTGTCTCGGCGAGCTCGCGGACCCCGCGGACCGGCGCCACCGGCACCCGTTCATCACGTGCACGCACTGCGGTCCGCGGTTCACCGTCGTGACCTCGCTGCCGTACGACCGGGACCGCACCACCATGGCGGGCTTCCCGATGTGCGCGGACTGCGCCCGGGAGTACGCGGACCCGGCCGACCGGCGCTTCCACGCCCAGCCCATCGCCTGCCCCGCCTGCGGTCCCCGGCTCACGCTGCGCACCGGGCCGGACGACCCGGGCGGGCCGCGGGACGGGGAGGCGCTCGCCGAGGCCCGCCGGCTGCTGGCCGCAGGAGCCGTGGTCGCGGTCAAGGGCATCGGCGGCTACCACCTGGCGTGCGACGCGGGGGATCCCGCGGCCGTACGCACCCTGCGCAAACGCAAGAACCGCGGCGGCAAGCCCTTCGCGGTGCTCGCCGGCTCGCTGGAGACCGTCCGACGGCTGGCCCATGTCGGGCCCGAGGAGCGGGAGTTGCTCCTCGGGCCGCGCAAACCGGTGGTCCTGCTGCGGCGGCGGGCGCGGGCGGGCGACGAGATCGCGGCGGGCGTCGCCCCGGGCAGCCCCGACCTCGGCTTCATGCTCCCGTACACGCCGGTGCACCGGCTGCTGCTCGGTCTGCCCGGTGATCCGCCGGGCCCCTCCGTCCTGGTCATGACCAGCGGGAACCGTTCGGGCGAACCCATCGTCACCGACGACGCCGAGGCGCTGACCCGGCTGGCGGGGCTCGCCGACGCCTGGCTCGCCCACGACCGGCCCATCCACGTGCCCTGCGACGACTCGGTGGTCCGGGTGTGCGCGGGCGCCGAGCTCCCGGTGCGCCGCTCGCGCGGTTACGCCCCCTTCCCCGTCGCGCTGCCGGTGCCGGTGGTCCCGGCCCTGGCCGTGGGCGGGGACCTCAAGAACACCTTCTGCGCCGGGGACGGCCGCTACGCGTGGCTGTCCGCGCACGTCGGGGACATGGACGACCTGGCCACCCTGAACGCCTTCGAGCGGGCCACCGGCCATCTGACGGAGCTCACCGCGGTCGAGCCGCGCCTGCTCGTCGCCGACCGGCACCCCGGCTACCGCTCCACCCAGTGGGCCCGGCGCGCCGCCGGGGCCCGCGGACTGACGCTGCGCCAGGTGCAGCACCACCACGCCCATGTCGCCTCGGCGATGGCCGAGCACGGTCTCGACGGCTCGGAGCCGGTGATCGGGGTCGCCTTCGACGGCACCGGCTACGGCGACGACGGTGCCGTGTGGGGCGGTGAGGTGCTGCTCGCCGACTACGACGGATACCGGCGGTTCGCCCATCTGGCCTATGTCCCGCTGCCGGGCGGCGACGCGGCCGTGCGCAACCCCTACCGGATGGCGCTGTCGCACCTGCGGGCCGCGGGACTGCCCTGGCACGACGGGCTGCCGTGCGCGGCGGCGGCCACGCCCGAGGAGCGGCGGCTGCTCGAACGGCAGCTGGAACGGGGGCTGAACTGCGTTCCCACGTCCAGCATGGGCCGCCTCTTCGACGCGGTGTCCTCGCTCGCGGGCGTGTGCCACCGGGTGGAGTACGAGGCTCAGGCGGCGATGGAACTGGAGAGCGCGGCGCTGGACGATCTGGCGGGGCCGCTCGCCGACGACGAGCGGAACGACGCGTACCGGTTCATGCTGAGATCGGTCTGTCAGGACCCCTGGGCGCCGCTGATCGCCGATCCGGCGCCGGTCCTGGCCGCCGCCGTGGCGGACGTCAGGGCCGGTGTCCCGGCCGGTCCGGTGGCCCGCCGGTTCCATCGGGCCGTTGTCGGCCTGGTCCTGGAGGTGTGCACGGTGGCGCGGGAGCGGACCGGGCTCGGCACGGTGGCCCTCAGCGGCGGGGTGTTCTGCAACGCCCTGCTGACCGAGGGCTGCGGCGCCGTCCTGGAACGCGACGGCTTCACCGTACTGAGGCACCACAGGGTTCCCCCCAACGACGGCGGTCTGGCCCTCGGCCAACTGATCGTCGCCGCCCGGTCGGGGGCCACCCCCTAGCGCGGCGAAGCGCACGAGCGAGGCAGGAGCGAGTCATGTGTCTGGCCGTACCCGGCCGAGTGCTGGAGATCGAGGAACGTGACGCCACGCGGATGGCCAAGGTGGACTTCGGCGGTGTCGTCAAGGACGTGTGTCTGGAGTACGTGCCGGACATGAAGGTCGGCGACTACGCCATCGTCCACGTGGGATTCGCGTTGCAGCGGCTGGACGAGGAGTCGGCCAAGCAGACCCTGGAACTCTTCGAGAACCTCGGGGTGCTGGAGGAGGAGTTCGGCGACGCCTGGGGCAGGGCCGCCCGGGACGCCGGTGCCGAACGCCCCGCAGGAACCGGACTTCCGCCCCTGGAGGGCGCCGAGAAGGAGGCGCGGTCATGAAGTACCTGGACGAGTTCAGCGATCCGGTCCTCGCCAAGCGGCTCTTCGACGACATCAGGGCGGCCACCACCCGGCCCTGGTCGCTCATGGAGGTCTGCGGCGGCCAGACGCACTCGATCATCCGCCACGGCATCGACCAGCTCCTGCCCGAGGAGATCCAGTTGATCCACGGGCCGGGCTGTCCGGTCTGCGTGACCCCGCTGGAGATCATCGACAAGGCGCTGGAGATCGCCTCGCGGCCCGACGTGATCTTCTGTTCGTTCGGCGACATGCTGCGCGTGCCCGGCAGCGGACGCGACCTGTTCAAGGTCAAGAGCGAGGGCGCCGACGTCCGCGTCGTGTACTCGCCGCTGGACGCGCTGAAGATCGCGCAGGAGAACCCGGACCGTCAGGTCGTGTTCTTCGGCATCGGCTTCGAGACCACGGCGCCGCCCAACGCGATGACCGTGTACCAGGCCAAGAAGCTGGGCATCCCCAACTTCAGTCTGCTGGTCTCGCACGTGCGGGTGCCCCCGGCCATCGACGCGATCATGAACTCGCCGGACTGCCGGGTGCAGGCCTTCCTCGCCGCCGGGCACGTGTGCACGGTGATGGGCACGGCCGAGTACCCCGAACTCGCCGAGCGCCACCGGGTGCCGATCATCGTGACGGGCTTCGAGCCGCTCGACATCCTGGAGGGCATCCGCCGCGCGGTGCATCAGCTGGAGGCGGGGCAGCACACCCTGGAGAACGCCTATCCGCGCGCGGTGCAGGCCGAGGGGAGCCCAGCGGCGCGCGCCATGCTCGCGGACGTCTTCGAGGTGACCGACCGGGCCTGGCGCGGGATCGGCACGATCCCGCTGAGCGGCTGGCGGCTGTCGCCGAAGTACCGCGAGTTCGACGCCGAGCACCGCTTCTCGGTGACGGGCATCGAGACCGAGGAGTCGACCGTCTGCCGCAGCGGCGAGGTGCTCCAGGGGCTCATCAAGCCGCACGAGTGCGCCGCGTTCGGCAAACAGTGCACCCCGCGAAACCCGCTGGGCGCGACCATGGTCTCCAGCGAGGGCGCGTGCGCCGCGTACTACCTCTACCGGCGGCTGGAGTCCCCGGACAAGGAGGCGAGTTCCGTTGGCTGACTCGGCATACGCCCCCGTCGACTTCTCCTCCTGGACCTGTCCGGCGCCGCTGCGCGACCACGACAGGATCGTGATGGGTCACGGCGGTGGCGGCACGCTCTCCGCCGAACTGGTGGAGCACCTGTTCGCGCCGGCCTTCGGGAACTCCGTGCTCGCCGAGCTCGGCGACGCGGCCCATCTGCGAATGGGCGGGGCCCGGCTCGCCTTCTCCACCGACTCCTTCGTCGTCCGGCCGCTGTTCTTCCCCGGCGGCAGCATCGGCGACCTCGCCGTCAACGGCACGGTCAACGACCTGGCCATGGCGGGGGCCGTACCGGCCTATCTCTCCTGCGGGTTCATCCTGGAGGAGGGCGTCGAACTCTCCGTCGTGGGGCGCGTGGCCGAGGCGATGGGCGAGGCGGCCAGGACCGCCGGGGTGCTGGTCGCCACCGGTGACACCAAGGTCGTCGACGCCGGTCACGGCGACGGCGTCTTCATCAACACCGCCGGGATCGGCCTGATCCCGGACGGCGTCGACATCCGCCCGCAGCGCGCGGCCCCCGGTGACGTGGTGCTGGTCAGCGGGCCCATCGGCGTGCACGGAGTGGCGATCATGAGCGTGCGGGAGGGTCTCGAGTTCGGGGTCGAGATCCAGAGCGACACCGCGTCGCTGGCCGGTCTGGTCGCGGACATGCTGGCCGTGTGCCCGGATCTGCACGTGCTGCGTGATCCGACCCGCGGCGGGCTCGCCACCTCCCTGAACGAGATCGCCGCGGCGGCGCGGGTCGGCATCACGCTGGACGAGCGCTCCCTGCCCGTCCCGGAGACGGTCGCCAACGCCTGCGCCTTCCTCGGCCTCGACCCGCTGTACGTGGCCAACGAGGGCAAGCTGGTGGCCTTCGTGGCGGCCGAGCACGCCGACGCCGTGCTCGCGGCGATGCGGGCCCACCCGCTGGGCAAGGAGTCCGTGGCGATCGGACACTGCGTCCCCGACCATCCCGGCATGGTGGTCGCGGCCACCGGGCTGGGCGGCACCCGGGTGGTGGACATGCCGCTCGGGGAGCAGCTCCCGCGCATCTGCTGACCCACCGCGTCCGCGCCCACCGCGGCGGCTGACACCCCGTCGGCCGGCACGAGCGCGATCCGAGGCCGGTCCTCGGTGACGACCCGCACCACGCGGGCCGCGCCGGGGACCGGCCTCCGGCGTGTCCGGGTGCGCGGGTGTGCGGATGTCCGGATGTCCGGGGTGTGCAACCCTCTCGCAACGTCCGGGATGGTCGGCTGGTCCGCGACAGCCGTGAGACCCGAGGGGGAAGCCGATGGACGTCGTCCCGCGCGTGGAGCTGACACCCGCGGCCGCCGAACTGCTGAGGAGCCTGCGGAGCCGGCACGGACCGCTGATGTTCCATCAGTCGGGCGGCTGCTGCGACGGCAGCGCGCCCATGTGCTACCCGGAGGGCGAGTTCCGCACCGGCGGTTCCGACGTCCTGCTGGCCGAGCTGGAGGTCGAGGGCGTCGAGGAGCCGGTCTCCTTCTGGATGTCCCGGAGCCAGTTCGAGCTGTGGAGCCACACACGCCTGATCGTGGACGTCGTGGCGGGCCGCGGCAGCGGCTTCTCCCTCGAAGCACCCGAAGGAGTGCGTTTTCTGATCCGTTCCCGCGTCGTCGGCGCCTAGCCACCGGCCCGGGTCCCCGTCTCTGGTGCAATTCCCCTGAGTCCTGGCAGAGTTGACGAGACATCAGGGGGCACCGTGACGCGTCTTGGCAGACGGTTCAGAACGGCACTGGCGGTCTTCACGGCAAGCGGAGCACTGGCCGGCGCGGCCCTGGCGGGGGCGGCACCGGCCAGTGGCGCGGAGGACGCGACCCGCATCGCGCCCGGCGTCACGTACACGGAGCTGGACATCCCGGCGGCCAAGGGTGTGGCGCACGCGCACATCCTGAACGTCGATCTGCGCAATCCCCATGTGCGGGTCGACCTCCTCTACCCCGGCAAGGTGGCGTCCCGGGCTCCCGTGTCACAACTGGCCGACTCCCGGGGCGCGGTCGCCGGGGTCAACGGAGACTTCTTCAACATCACGGAGACCCAGCATCCGGGCGTCGAGGCGACGGGCGCGACGGTGGGCCCGGCGATCGCGAGCGGCCACGGTCTCAAGGCCGCGGTCCCCGACGGCCAGCGGTTCGGACCGGCGCTGCCGCCCGGCACGAGCACCGAGGACGTGTTCGGGGTCGGCTTCGACCGCCGGGCCCGGCTGGACGGCGTGGCCCTGGACGGGTCCGTCCGCAGCGCCGACGGCATCTGGCCGCTCGGCGGGTTCAACCAGTACGCGCTCCCGGTCGGCTCCGTCGGCGCGTTCACCGGGGACTGGGGCGGCGCCTCCCGGGTCCGGGCGACCTGCGGCACGGACACGGACCGGGCCGCTCCGTGCAGCGACGACACCTACGAGGTGACGGTCCGCCGCGGGCGGGTCGTGTCCACCGCCGACGCCCCGGGGAGCGGGACCGTCGCCCGGGACACCACCGTGCTGGTCGGCCGCGAGGCGGGCGCCCGGGAGCTGCGGAAACTGTCCGTGGGCGAACGGGTCGGGGTACGGCACCGGCTGGTCGCGAAGTCCTCGCGGGTGCCCTACCGGTTCGCGGTCGGCGGCTATCCGATGATGACCGGCGGGGTGCCGCTGCCGGGTCTGGACGACAGGACCTCGGCCGTACGCACCGCGGTGGGCTTCTCCGACCACGGGCGCCGGATGCAGCTCCTGGCCCTGGACGGCGCCCCGGAGTTCCGCGCCGGACTCACCATCGCCGAGGTCACCCGTGCGATGAGGGAGCTGGGGTCCGAGGACGCCTTCAGTCTGGACGGCGGTGGGTCCACCACGATGGTCGCCCGGCGGGCGGGGGCGGACGCCGTCAGTGTCCTCAACCATCCGAGCGGCGGCGCCGAGCGTCCCGTCCCCAACGGCATCGGGGTGTTCGCGGGCCCCTGACGCGGCCCCCGGTCGGCCCCTGGTGCGGTCCCGTCAGGGGGACAGGCTGCCCACGAGGTCGGCCGTCGAGGTGATGCCGCTGTGGATGGCCGGGGCCATGCTCGTGCTGGCCAGCAGGAACCCGAGCAGGGCGCAGACCAGGGCGTGGGAGACCTTCAGCCCTCCGTTGCGCAGGAAGATCACCGCCAGCACCAGGAGAAACAGCACCGCAGAGATGGAAATGGCCATCGTCAACCTCCTCCGCCACGTCCGCTTCGCGGCGTTCGGCCGTAAGTGTGGCGTAGCGGAGGGATCGTCCGGGCGGCTGACGTGTCCCCCGAACGGGTGGTCTTCTACCGTCGGTCGTGGGCGTCCAGGAACTCCTCGAGACCGCCCAGGTCATCGGTGTTGAGGTAGTCGACGTCGGCGGCGAGCAGTTCGCGCCAGAGCGCCTCGCGTGCCGGTCCGGCGAGGTCCGGGGTGGCCCAGAACCGGACCTTCTGCCGGCGCGCGTGCGCGGTGGCCATGATGCCGCGCAGCTTCTCTCGTTCGGCGTCCGGGAACGGGCCGTCGCCCGACCAGCCGAAGTTGAGGGCCCAGTTGTCGCTGATCAGGGGAACGAAGGAGGCGGGGGCGGTGCCGCCGAGGTCGGCGAGCCGACCGTCGTAGAAGGCGAGCCGTTCGGTCTGTGCCTCCATGGGCGCCCGCGCCGCACGGTCCCCGGAGATCACGGCCGTGACCGGGCCGGGGCGCACCCGCCCGTGCGCGTACGAGGTGAACAGGTGCCGGTACCGGCGCAGATGGCGGTCGAGTTCGAGGTAGGTCGAGGAACCCTCGGTCTTGATGTCGACGAGTAACTGAAGCGGCCGGCGGTGGCCGCGGTACACCGAGCCGTGGCCGGCCCTGACGCGGGCCGCCAGCGGTTCGAGGTAGAGGGATTCGAGGGTGCGGGCGGGGTCGAGTTCCACCGGGTCGTGGGCGACGAGGAGTTGACCGTCGACGAGGTGGACGTCGGCCTCGACGCTGCCGAAGCGGTGGTCGAGCGCGTCGAGGAGGGGACGGGGGTGCTCGTAGTCGTTGTGCGCGTGGGCCCGCCACAGGGGGCGGAGGCCGGGCTTCGCCTCGTCCGCGAGGGACCGCGGGGCGGGCAGGACGAACGCGCCGGTGAGGGCGCTGCCGAGAGTGGTGAGGGCTCTGCGTCGAGTGGTGAGGGCCATGGCCCGCCTCCCTTGGGGATGCCGTCGATGACATCGGGGAGTATGCGGCCGGCGCGGGCCGGAGAACCTCGCCCCGGCGGGAGTTGGCCGGACCGACGTGACGCGTTCACTTCACCGGAACAACCGGATCAGGAGGGACCGGCGTCCTCTGCTCCCGTCCCCGTGCGGCGGGCGCACGCGAAGAGCCCGCCCCGGACGGGACGGGCTCTTCGCGGGACCGGTGTCAGGGCGCCCGCAGGTCGACCAGTTCGGCCAGGGCCTCGCGGTGCGCGCCCGCCGTGCCGTAGGCGATCGAGTCGGCCTTGGCGCGCTTGAGGTGGAGGTGCGCCGGGTGCTCCCAGGTCATGCCGATGCCGCCGTGCAGCTGGACCGCCTCCTCCGCGGCGTGCACGGCGACGGGTGCCGCGTACGCCTGGGCGACGGCGACCGCCAGATCGGCGTCCGCACTGGCGGTGGCCAGCGCGTCGGCGGCGTTCCGGGCCGCGGCGCGGGCGCCCACGACCTCCAGCCACACCTGGGCCAGCCGGTGCTTGAGCGCCTGGAATCCGCCGACCGGCCGGTTGAACTGCTTGCGCTCCTTGAGGTAGCGGACCGTCTCCGTCAGCGAGTGGTCGGCGATGCCGAGCTGTTCGGAGGCGAGCAGTCCGGCCCCGGCCCGCAGCGCGCGCCGTACGGCACCGGGCGCGTCCGCGGTGAGCCGGCGCCCGGGCGCGGCGTCGAAGGTGATCCGGGCGAGCGGCCGGGTCTGGTCGAGGCTGACCTGCGGGACGATCGTGACGGCGTCCGCGTCGACGGCGTACAGTCCGCCGTCCTCGGCCGGGACCAGCAGGACGTCGGCGGCCGCGGCGTCCGCGATGCCGGTCAGCTCGCCGTGCAGGGAGCCGTTCTCCAGGCGGACGGCCCGGTGGGCGGCTCCCGGTCCGGCGTTCAGCGCGACGGCGAGGGCGCCCACGGTCCGGCCGGAGGCGAGCGCGGCGAGCAGTTCGGCCGCGGCGGGTCCCTCGCAGGCCAGCAGCGCCTCGGTCGCGACCACGGCGCTCGTCAGATACGGCACGGGAGCGACGGCGCGGCCCAGTTCCTCCAGGACCACGGCGGCCTCGCGGTGCGTGGCGCCCTGGCCGCCCCGCTCCTCGGGCACCAGGAGGCCGGCGAGGCCCATGCCCTCCGCGAGGGCCTTCCACAGGTCGGCGTCGTGCGGGGTGCCCGACTCGGTGCGGGTGATGACGTCCGCCGCGGCGCAGCGGTCGGTGAGGAGGTCGCGGACGGCGGCGCGCAGCGCCTCCTCCTCCTCGGTGTAGAGCAGATCGGGCTCGGTGCTCACCTGGCTCATCGGGCGAGGTCCTTCCATGCGACGTCCTTGTCGGTGCGCGGCTCGGACGGCAGGCCGAGGACGCGTTCGGCGACGATGTTCAGCAGGACCTCGCTGGTCCCGCCCTCGATGCTGTTGCCCTTGGAGCGCAGGTAGCGGTATCCGGCGTCCCGGCCGGTGAAGTCGACCAGTTCCGGCCGGCGCATCGTCCAGTCCTCGTACAGCAGGCCCTCCTCGCCGAGGAGTTCGACCTCCAGACCGCTGATCTCCTGGTTGAGCCGGGCGAAGCCGAGCTTCATGCCGGCGCCCTCGTGGCCCGGCTGGCCGGCGACGAGCTGCTGGCGCAGCCGTTCGCCGGACAGGCGGGCGACCTCGGCCTCGACCCACAGTCGCAGCAGCCGCTGGTGCGTGTCGTGGGTGCGCAGTTCGGGCCGCTCGCGCCAGGTCTTCGCGACCGGGCCGATCATGCCGCCCTCGCGCGGGATGCGCATGCCGCCGATGGAGACGCGCTCGTTCATGAGGGTGGTCTGCGCGACCCGCCAGCCGTCGCCGACCTCGCCGAGGCGGTGGGCGTCGGGGATGCGGACGTCGGTGAGGAAGACCTCGTTGAACTCGGCCTCGCCGGTGATCTGGCGCAGCGGGCGCACGTCGACGCCCGGGTCGCTCATGTCGCAGACGAAGTACGTGATGCCCCGGTGCTTGGGCACGTCCGGGTCGGTGCGGGCGATGAGGATGGCGAAGCGGGCGAGGTGGGCGCTGGAGGTCCACACCTTCTGCCCGTTGACGACCCAGTCGCCGTCCTCGCCGCCCTCGCGGACCGCGCGGGTGCCGAGCGCGGCGAGGTCCGATCCGGCGCCGGGCTCGCTGAAGAGCTGGCACCACACCTCCTCTCCGGTCCACAGGGGCCGCAGGAAGCGCCGCTTCTGCTCCTCCGTGCCGAAGCCGAGGATGGTCGGGGCGGCCATGCCGAGGCCGATGCCGATCCGCCGCGGGTCGTTGTCGGGCGCGCCCGCGGCCGCCAGTTCGGCGTCCACGACGGTCTGGAGGCTGCGCGGGGCGCCGAGTCCGCCGAGGCCCTCGGGGTAGTGCACCCAGGCGAGCCCGGCGTCGAAGCGGGCCCTCAGGAAGTCCAGCCGGTCCGTCTCCCCGGGCGGGTGTGCGGCCAGCAGCTCCTGGGTGCGGCGGCGCAGTTCGGCTGCGTCGGTCATGCGGCGGCTCCGTTCTCCAGTGTGGGCACCACGGCGATCCGCCCGGTGGTGACTCCGTCGGCGACCCGCTGCACGGCGTCGGCGGCCGCGCTCAGCGGCACCCGCTCGCTCACCAGCGGCTTGATCGCGCCCCGTGCGGCCAGCTCGGTGAGCTGTTCGTGGCAGTGCAGGACGAGCTTCGGGTTCTTGGTGTTGTACAGGCCCCAGTGCAGGCCGAGGATCGCGTAGTTCTTGACGAGGGCGTGGTTCAGCGCGGGGCTCGGGATGGAGCCGCTCGCGAAGCCGACGACCACGATCCGGCCCTCGAAGGCGACGACCTTCGTGGACTGGGTGTAGGCCTCGCCGCCCACGGGGTCGTAGATCACGTCCGCGCCGCGTCCGCCGGTCGCCTCCTTGACGGCGCCGATCACGTCCTCGGTACGCCGGTCGATCACGACGTCGCAGCCCAGCTCGCGCGCGACCTGGGCCTTGTCGGCGCCGCCCACGACACCGATGACCCGCGCGCCCGCCGCCTTCCCGAGCTGTACGGCAGCGCTGCCTACGCCTCCGGCGGCCGCGTGGACGAGCAGCGTCTCGCCGGCCTCCAGACGGGCCCGGCGGTGCAGTCCGAACCAGCCGGTCTGGTAGCCGATGTGCAGGGCGGCGGCCTCGGCGTCGTCGAGGGCGTCGGGAGCCGGCAGCAGGGCGGCGGCGTCCGCGACCGCGTACTCGGCGAAGCCGCCGTGCGGCAGCGCGGGGTTGGCGATCACCCGGCGGCCGTCCTCGGTCTCGCCGCAGATCTCCACGCCCGGTGTGAACGGCAGCGGCGGCCTGACCTGGTACTGGCCGCGGCACATCAGCGCGTCGGGGAAGTTGATGTTCGCGGCGCGCACCTTGAGCAGGACCTGGCCGTCACCGGGGGCCGGCCGGTCCACCTCCAGCAGGCGCATCGCCTCTGCGGGCTCGCCGTTCTGGTGCACTTGCCATGCCTGCATGCGGGGCCTCCAGGGGACTGCGTCGGCTGACCGGGGTCCTTCGCATACTAAGCGGTCGCTTGCCCACCTGGGAACAGCGGACGGCCCTCGTCTTCACCACGCCCCGCGCGGGTGCCCCGGACCGCCCCGCCGCCTGCGCTCACACCTCCTCGGACCGGGCCTTGGGCCGCGCCCGTACGTGCATCCGCTCCCCCTGCGGCCCGAACAGGCTCAGGAACTCCGCGGGCCCCTCCCCCGTCGACCCGAACCAGTGCGGCACGCGGGTGTCGAACTCCGCCGCCTCCCCCGCCTCCAGCACGACGTCGTGCTCGCCGAGGACCACCCGCAGCCGCCCGGACAGCACGTACAGCCATTCGTAGCCCTCGTGCGTGCGCGGATCGGGTTCCGTCGTCCGCTTCGGTTCGAGCACCTTGTACGCCTGGAGTCCGCCGGGCCGGCTGGTCAGCGGCCAGTACGTGCGGCCGTGGCGCACCATCGGCTCGGCACGCACCCGCGGGTCCCCGACCGGCGGGGCGCCGACCAGTTCGTCCAGGGCGACCCGATGGGCCCGTGCGATGGGCAGCAGCAGTTCCAGACTGGGCTTGCGCAGCCCCGATTCCAGACGCGAGAGCGTGCTCACCGAGATGCCGGTCGCCTCGGACAGCCCGGCCAGGGTCGCCCCGCGCTCCTTCCTGATGCGCCGCAGCCGCGGGCCCACCTCGGCGAGGACCTCGTCCGTCGCCGCGTCACCGGTCGCTCCGCGCCCGCCCTGGCCACTGTCGCCCGCACGGGCCGCGTCACTCATCCCCCTATTGCAGAATCGGCAAAGAGGTTTGTCAATCCGGCGGGTTCCGGGCGACCTTCTCCGTGGAGGTGGTCACCATGACCGAGACGAAGACCGGGCCGACGGCCGGAACATCCACCGGAACCTACGAGGCGGTCGTCGTGGGCGGCGGAACGGCGGGGCTCTCCGCGGCCTTGGTCCTCGGCCGGGCACGGCGCCGGACGCTCGTCGTCGACGAGGGCGAGCCGCGCAACGCGCCCGCCGCGCACATGCAGGGCTATCTGACCCGCGACGGCATGCCGCCCGCCGAGTTCCTCGCCGAGGGACGGCGGGAGGTCGAGGGGTACGGGGTGGAGATCGTCCGGGACCGGGTGACGGACGTCGTCCGGGACGGCGCCGGGGAGTTCGACGTCACGACCGGGTCCGGGCGCACCGTCCACGCCCGCCGGCTGATCGTCACGACGGGGCTGGCCGACGAGATGCCGCGGGTGCCCGGCGTCGCCGAGCGCTTCGGGCGCGACGTGCTGCACTGCCCGTACTGCCACGGCTGGGAGGTGCGCGACCAGGCCTTCGGCGTGCTGGCCACGACGCCGATGAGCGTGCACCAGGCGCTGATGGTCGGCCAGTGGTCGAAGGACGTCACGCTGTTCCTGCACACGGTGGCCGAGGACGAGCTCTCCGACGAGGACCTGCGCCGGCTCGCCGCCGCGGGCGTCGCCGTGGTGCCGGGCGAGGTCGCCGGGTTGGTGGTCGCCGGGGACCGGCTCACCGGGGTGCGGCTCGCGGACGGGGCCACGCACGAGCGCTCCGTGCTGTTCGTGGCCCCGCGCCCGGTGCCGCGGACCGGCCTGCTGGAGGGGCTGGGCGCGGAACTGCGGGAGACGCCGTTCGGCAGCTACCCGGTGACGGACCCGACCGGGCTGACGAGCGTGCCGGGCGTCTGGGCGGCCGGCAACGCCGCCGGTTTCGCCGAGCAGGTGGTGAACGCGGCGAGCGGCGGATACCGGGCGGCGGCCACGCTCAACGGCGAACTCCTCCTCGCCGACCTCGACGCGGCGATCGCGCGCGGACAGGGCTGAAACACGCCGTACGGGACACGTCCCACGTCCCGTACGGGTGTGCGGCGGGCACTCGCGTTGCACGATGGCTGCATGCTGCTGAGCCGGCTCGCCCACGTGTCCCAGGAGGTCGCCGCCACCTCGGCGCGGTCCCGGAAGACCGCTCTGCTCGCGGAGCTGTTCCGGGACGCCGAGGCGGACGACGCGCCCGTCGTGATCCCCTACCTGGCGGGCCGCCTCCCGCAGGGCCGCGTCGGTGTCGGCTGGAAGGTGCTGAGCACCCCGGTCGCCCCCGCCGCCGCCCCCACCCTCACCGTCCGCGAGGTCGACACCCGGCTCACCGCGCTCGGCGAGGTCTCCGGCGCCGGTTCACAGGCCGAACGGGCCCGTCTGGTAGGTGAGTTGATGGGGGCGGCGACCGAGGAGGAGCAGCGTTTCCTGTTCGGGCTGCTCACCGGTGAGGTGCGCCAGGGCGCGCTGGACGCACTCGCGACCGAGGGGCTGGCGGAGGCGACCGGCGCGCCCGCGGGGGACGTACGCCGGGCGGTGATGCTGGCGGGTTCGCTGTCGGCGGTGGCGCGGGCCCTCCTGGCGGACGGTCCGGGAGCCCTGGACGGCTTCCGGCTCACCGTCGGCCGCCCGGTGCTGCCGATGCTGGCCCACACCGCCTCCTCCGTCTCCGAGGCGGTCGGCAAGCTCGGCGCCTGCGCGGTCGAGGAGAAGCTCGACGGTATCCGGGTGCAGCTGCACCGGGACGGCGAGGACGTCCGCGTCTACACCCGCACCCTCGACGACATCACCGACCGACTTCCCGAACTCATCTCTGTCGCACGGGAGTTGCGGGGCGAGCGGTTCATCCTGGACGGTGAGGTGATCGCGCTGGACGACCGGGGGCGGCCGCGTTCCTTCCAGGAGACGGCCGCTCGGGTGGGGTCGCGCGTGGACGTGGCGGCGGCCGCGGAGACCGTGCCCGTCTCCCCCGTCTTCTTCGACGCCCTGTCCGTCGACGGGCGGGACCTGCTGGACCTGCCGTTCACCGAGCGGCACGCGGAGCTGGCACGGCTGGTGCCCGAGCCGATGCGGGTGCGGCGGACGCTCGTGCGGGGGCCGGACGACACCAGACAGGCCGAGACGTTCCTCGCCGACACCCTGGCCCGGGGGCACGAGGGCGTCGTCGTGAAGGCCCTCGACGCCCCGTACGGCGCGGGCCGGCGCGGCGCCTCCTGGCTCAAGGTCAAACCCGTGCACACCCTCGACCTGGTCGTCCTGGCGGCCGAATGGGGACACGGGCGGCGCACCGGCAAGCTCTCCAACCTGCACCTGGGCGCCCGCACCGGTGACGGCTCCTTCGCCATGCTCGGCAAGACCTTCAAGGGCATGACCGACGTGATGCTCGCCTGGCAGACCGAACGCCTCCGGGAGCTGGCCGTCGCCGACGACGGCCACGTGGTGACCGTGCGGCCCGAGCTCGTCGTGGAGATCGCGTACGACGGTCTGCAACGCTCCACCCGCTACCCGGCCGGGGTCACCCTCCGCTTCGCCCGGGTCGTGCGCTACCGCGAGGACAAGCCGGCCGCCGAGGCCGACACCGTCGACACCCTGCTGGCCGCCCACCCGGAGGTGACGCGATGAGCGGATCACAGCACGGGAGGAGGAGCGCGGGACTGCTGCTGTTCCGGCGCACCGGCCACGGCGTGGAGGTGCTGGTCGGCCACATGGGCGGCCCGTACTTCGCGCGGCGCGACGCCGGGGCCTGGACGCTCCCCAAGGGCGAGTACGGGCCCGACGAGACGGCCTGGGACGCCGCCCGGCGCGAGTTCCGGGAGGAACTCGGACTGCCGCCGCCCGACGGGGAGGCGATCGCGCTCGGCGAGGTCACCCAGACGAACGGCAAGGTCGTCACGGCCTGGGCGGTCGAGGCGGACCTCGATCCGGCGGCCGTGGTCCCCGGCACGTTCACGATGGAGTGGCCGCCGAGGTCGGGGCGGCGCCAGGAGTTCCCCGAACTCGACCGGGTGGAGTGGATGACCCCGGAGCGGGCCCGGACTCTGCTGGTGACCGCCCAGACCGTGTTTCTCGACCGGCTGGCTGAGCACTCGGTCTGAAGAGTCGGCGTTCGGCCAGGAGCGTCGGCTCGCCTCGGGCCCGCCCGCGTTGCGCGGCACCGCACCGCGCGGGAGGGTCGGGGAACAGTCCGCTTTCAGGAGGTCGGCATGCCCATCGCGACGGTGAACCCGGCGAACGGCGAGACGCTCAAGACGTACGACGCCCTCGGCGCCGAGGAGATCGAGCGCAGGCTCGCTGCCGCCGAGGCCACGTTCCGCACGTATCGCACCACCTCGTTCGCCGAGCGGGCGCGGCTCATGCACCGCGCCGCCGGTCTCCTGGACGAGGACCTGGAGGACATCGGCCGGGTGATGACCACCGAGATGGGCAAGCCGGTCAAGCAGGCCCGGGCGGAGGCCGCCAAGTGCGCCAAGGCCATGCGCTGGTACGCCGACCACGCCGAGGACCTGCTCGCCGACGAGCTGGCCGCCCCCGCCGACGCGGCGGACTCCGGGGCCTCCCGGGTCCTCGCGCGCTACCGGCCGATCGGCCCCGTGCTCGCGGTGATGCCGTGGAACTTCCCGCTCTGGCAGGTGGTCCGCTTCGCCGCGCCCGCACTGATGGCGGGCAACGTGGGACTGCTCAAGCACGCCTCGAACGTGCCCCAGACCGCCCTGTACCTGGAGGACCTGTTCCGCCGGGCGGGCTTCCCCGAGGGCTGCTTCCAGACGCTGCTGATCGGGTCGGGGGCGGTCGAGGGCGTCCTGCGCGACCCCCGGGTCAAGGCGGCCACCCTCACCGGCAGCGAACCGGCGGGCCGGGCGGTCGCCTCGGTCGCCGGGGACGAGGTGAAGAAGACGGTGCTGGAGCTGGGCGGCAGCGACCCGTACGTCGTGATGCCGTCCGCCGACGTGGAGCGCGCCGCGACGGTCGCCGTCACCGCGCGTGCGCAGAACAACGGGCAGTCGTGCATCGCCGCCAAGCGGTTCATCGTGCACGCCGACGTGTTCGACGCCTTCGCGGAGCGGTTCACCGCGGGCATGCGGGCCCTCAAGATCGGCGACCCGCTGGAGGAGGACACCGAGATCGGGCCGCTCTCCACCGAACAGGGCCGCACCGACCTGGAGGAGCTGGTGGACGACGCCGTGGAGAAGGGCGCGACGGTGCTGTGCGGTGGCGGACGCCCCGAGGGTCTCGACGGCGGCTGGTACTACGCGCCGACCGTGCTCACCGGCATCACGCCCGGCATGCGCATCCACCTGGAGGAGACGTTCGGGCCGGTCGCCACGCTGTACCGGGCCGCCGGCCTGGACGAGGCGGTGGCCCTCGCCAACGACACCCCGTTCGGGCTGAGCTCGAACCTGTGGACCCGTGACGCGGCCGAGGTGGAGCGGTTCGTACGTGATTCCGAGGCGGGCGGGGTGTTCGTCAACGGGATGACGGCCTCGCACCCGGCGTTCCCCTTCGGCGGGGAGAAGCGGTCCGGCTACGGGCGTGAGCTGTCGGGGCACGGAATCCGCGAGTTCTGCAACATCACCACCGTATGGCACGGAGCGTGAGCGTTCCGCAGCTACGATCCCTCGTGTGAACCGCGAAGTGACCCTCCCCCTGATCGTCGACGACCGCGGCACGTTGCAGGTGGCGGCCGCCGACGTCAGCAAGCTGTTGCGCACGGTGGGCGGCCGGTGGCTGCATCTGGTGGAGGCCGGCCAGGACGGCCTCGACGAGGACACGGTGGCCGCTCTCACGATCGAACTGGCCAAGCTGGCCGACCGGATCGACGTGGCCTGCATCGCGCACAGCAGCGGGCCGAACGGCCGCTGAACCCCGGCGACGGCGCCGAGCCGGAGCCACGGACGGTGTCCCCCGCGGGACGCCGTCCGGCCGGTGGTCACGGCCGGACACACCGGCCCGTGGTCACCGTCGGGGCCGGCCCCGTCGACGGCCCCCGCCGTGCACCGACGGTCACCACCGGGCGGCCCCCTGCCGGGGCCGGGGTCCGGCGGACCCGGCCCGGTGGCCCGGCCCGCCGGGCTCAGGCGACCCTCTGGTCCAGCTCCCACAGCGCGTGCCAGAACTTCGCCTCGTAGGCCTGGAGCAGTCGCCCGTGGCGCAGGACGTCGTCCATCGAGATCCGTTCGGCGTCGAGACCGGCCTGCACCGCGGTCAGCGCCCTGCTCTCCAGCTCGGGCGCCGGCTCGGCGAAGAAGTCGAAGAAACCGCAGACCTCGTCGTCGAAGCCGTAGTGACGGCGCAGGGCCTCGGCGATGGTCTCGCAGTAACCGCCCCACGCGGCGACGTTGGCGCCGAGCGCGAGGACCATGTCGGCCGGCTCCCCGTTCAGCGCGAGCAGGGCGACGTACGCGGGATAGGCCTGGCAGTCGGCCAGCGGTTCGTACTCCGCCGCCCTCGCCTCGTCGGCCCCCACCGCGGCGGCGAACGCGGTGAGCCGTTCACCGGCCGTCACCTCGTCCTTCGCGAGCATCTCGAAGAAGGCGGCGGTCGCCGGGTCGGCCGCCGAGCGTTCGGCCAGGTGGACGAAGGCCCGGTGGTCCGCTGCGATCACATGGCGCTGTTCCAGGGCGAGGGCCGCGAGCGTGCCGAGTTGGGCGGCGCCCCGGGCGACCAGGGGCAGCAGCCGGTTGGCATGGGGGTCCGGGGCGAGTTTCCCGGTGACGCCCTCCAGCAGTTCTCTGGCCGTCCGCGTCATCGCGCGCTCCTTCGGTCCGGCTGACTCCGAGCCCCCGCGACCAGAGTGCACGGTCATCGCCGGTTCACCGCGCTGCGACGCGAAGTCCCAGGTCCGGTGGGGTGACGGCAGCCGGGAGGGCGGCCCGGACGCGCTCGCCCCCGTACCGCGCGGGTACCGGCACGGAAGCGGGGGACACGACGGGGGCCGTTCCCGGCCCCCGGCCCGTGCGGCGGAGCGTCAGCGGATCGGCATGCCCGACAGCGTGCGGGCGATCACCAGGCGCTGGATCTCGCTGGTGCCTTCGAAGATCGTGTAGATGGCCGCGTCGCGGTGCATCCGCTCCACCGGGTACTCGCGCGTGTAGCCGTTGCCGCCCAGGATCTGGATGGCCTGGGCCGTGACCTTCTTCGCCGTCTCGCTGGCGAACAGCTTCGACATCGAGCCCTCGGCCGCGGTGAACTGCTTGCCGTTGACCGCCATCCAGGACGCCCGCCAGACCAGCAGCCGCGCCGCGTCGATCGAGGTGCGCATGTCGGCGAGCTGGAAGGCGACGCCCTGGTTGTCGATGATGGGGCGGCCGAACTGCTCACGCGTCTTCGCGTAGTCGAGGGCGACCTCGTACGCGGCCCGCGCGGTGCCCACCGCCATGGCGCCGACGGCCGGGCGGGAGGCCTCGAAGGTGGCCATCGCGGCGTTCTTCACCCGCTCGCCGCCACCGGCCCTGACGCGCTCACGGGCACGGGCGAGGCGCTCGTCGAGCTTCTCCTTGCCGCCCAGGAGACAGGAGCCGGGGACGCGGACGTTCTCCAGGACGACCTCGGCGGTGTGCGAGGCGCGGATGCCGTGCTTCTTGAACTTCTGGCCCTGGGACAGGCCGGGCGTGTTCGGCGGCACGATGAAGGAGGCGTGGCCCTTGGAGCCGAGTTCCGCGTCGACGACCGCGACGACGACGTGGACGTTGGCGATGCCGCCGTTGGTGGCCCAGGTCTTCGTGCCGTTCAGGACCCACTCGTCCTTGGCCTCGTCGTAGACGGCGCGCGTGCGCATCGAGGCGACGTCGGAACCGGCGTCGGGCTCGGAGGAGCAGAAGGCGGCGACCTTGACATCGTTGGCATCGCCGTACATCTGGGGGATCCAGGTGCCGACCTGCTCCTCGGTGCCGTTGGCGAGGACGCCCACGGCGGCCAGGCCGGTGCCGACGATGGACAGCGCGATGCCCGCGTCCCCCCAGAACAGCTCCTCCATCGCCATGGGTATGCCGAGGCCGGTGGGGTCGAAGTACTGCTGGGCGTAGAAGTCCAGGGAGTAGATGCCGACCTTCGCGGCCTCCTGGATGACCGGCCAGGGAGTCTCCTCACGCTCGTCCCATTCGGCGGCCGCGGGACGGATGACATCGGCGGCGAAGCCGTGCAGCCAGTCCCGGACCTCCTTCTGTTCGTCGTTGAGCTCCATGGTGAACTCGGCCATGTCCCCTCCAGCGCTGCACTAAGCTGTTACTTGCGGTAACTGGAGTGTGTTACTGGCTAGTAAGAAAAGTCAACTCCCGAGTTCGGCTCGGCATCCCGTTCGATACCCATACGACGATCAGTGTTAGTTTGCGCAAGCGTCACCGAATCACCACGGGTGGGGAGAGCACATGGACACCACACAGCGGACCGATCAGCAGAGGTCCGCCGACCGCCGCCGGCGCGAACTGCTGGAAGCCGCCGACAGAGTGGTGCTCCGTGACGGCCCCGGGGCCTCCATGAACGCCATCGCCGCGGAGGCCGGCATCACGAAGCCCATCCTGTACCGCCACTTCGGCGACAAGGGCGGCCTCTACGCCGCCCTCGCCAAGCGGCACACCGACGCGCTCCTCGAAGCGCTGCGGGCGGCACTGGACGCCCCGGCCGAACGGCGTGAGCGCGTGGAGTCGACGCTCGACACGTACTTGGCCGCCATCGAGGCACGGCCGCAGGTGTACCGGTTCCTGATGCATCCGGCGGAGGGCGGCCAGCCGGGCGACCCGGGGTTCGACGTGGGCAAGTACTCCGCGCCGGTGCTGCGCCGCATGGGTGAGGAACTGGCCGAGGTCATCGAGGAGCGGGTGGATCTCGGACCGGGCAGCCAGCAGCTGGCACGGGTGTGGGGCCACGGCATCGTCGGCATGATGCACGCCGCCGGAGACTGGTGGCTCGGCGAACGCCCGTGCTCGCGCGCCGAGTTGGTGCGGAGCCTGGCCGACCTGCTGTGGGGCCGCCTCGCGGCGGCGGGCGACCGTGTCGGCGGCCCGGGTTTCTGACCGGGGCTCACACGGACACCCCGTCAGGCGGACACCTCGTCAAAGGACACGGACGGCGCCGGCCACCGGGCCGACGGAAGCGTCCGGCACCGGCCGCCGGACCGTCACGGGGCCCGGCGCCGCCCGCCGGGAACGGCCGACGGCGCCGGGCCGCCCTCAGCCGCTCCAGGAAGCCCGTGCCACCTGACGCAGATGGCGACGCCGGCGCCACCCGGTGAGCCGGTCCGCGTACACCCCGCCGTCGAGGTGGTCGCACTCGTGCTGGAGGCACCGCGCGAACCAGCCCGTGCCGTGCACGGTGACCGGCTCGCCGGTGAGCGCCCGGCCCTCGACGACCGCGTGGTCGTACCGCTCGGTCCCGGCCTCCAGACCGGGCAGCGAGAGACAGCCCTCGGGTCCGCGCAGGACCACGCCGTCCGCCTCGACGAGACGGGGGTTCACCACGTGTCCCACGTGGCGGACGTCGTCGTCGTCCGGGCAGTCGTACACGAAGACCCTCAGACCGACGCCGATCTGGTTCGCGGCGAGACCGACGCCCTCGGCGGCGTACATCGTCGCGAACATGTCCTCGACGAGCTCCGCGAGCTCGGGGCCGAATTCGGTGACGTCCTCGCAGGCTGTACGCAGGAGGGGGTCACCGAGCAGGATGAGGGGCCGGACGCGTCCGTGGGTGCCCGGGATGGAACCGTGTCGCATGGCGGCAAGGGTACGGTCCTGGTAGGCGCGCGCAGGTCGCGCCGGCACCGAGGTGGTGCCGCGATTCGGGCCCGTGAGCGGATCTCGATAGGCTGAGCCCCCACATGTGCCGGGGGCAGGGGCGCGGCGCGTACGCAAGGAGGATCGAGAAACGATGTCAGGCAACTCGGACCCGCTGTCGCCGCGGGCCAAGCTGGCCGTGACGGCGGGCAAGGCGGCGGCGGCCGTCTCGCGAGCCGCCGGACGCGGCAGCGGATCGGTGATCGGCGGCCGGGTGGCGCTCAAGCTCGACCCCGACCTGCTGGCGAGGCTCGCCACGCACCTGGACGTGGTCCTGGTGTCGGCGACCAACGGCAAGACCACGACGACCCGGCTGATCGCGGAGGCGCTGCGCGCCGCGGGCCCGGTCGTGTCCAACGCGCTCGGCGCCAACATGCCCGCGGGCATCACCTCGGCGCTGGCCGGGGGCTCGGACGCCAAGTTCGCGGTCATCGAGGTCGACGAGAAGTACCTCGCCGGTGTGGCACGTGACACCGACCCGAAGTGCATCGCGCTGCTGAACCTCTCGCGCGACCAGCTCGACCGCGCCGCCGAGACGCGGATGATGGCCGAGCACTGGCGTGAGGGGCTGGCCGGTTCCAAGGCCGTCGTGGTCGCCAACGCGGACGACCCGCTGGTGGTCTGGGCCGCCTCCTCCTCGCCGAACGTCATGTGGGTGGCGGCCGGCCAGATGTGGAAGGAGGACGCCTGGTCCTGCCCGTCGTGCGGTGGTGTGATGCAGCGCCCCGGCGACGACTGGTTCTGCGGCGAGTGCGGCTTCCGCCGTCCGACGCCGACCTGGGCGCTGTCCGGGGACCACGTCCTCGACCCGCACGGTTCCGCGTGGCCGATCCACCTCCAGCTCCCGGGCCGGGCCAACAAGGCGAACGCCGCCTCGTCGGCCGCCGTGGCCGCCGTCTTCGGGGTGCCGCCGCAGGTCGCCCTGGAGCGCATGTACCAGGTGCAGGCGGTGGCCGGACGCTACGACGTGGTCCAGTTCATGGAGCGCGACCTGCGTCTGCTGCTCGCCAAGAACCCCGCGGGCTGGCTGGAGACCTTCTCCCTGATCGACCCGCCGCCGACCCCGGTCATCCTGTCGGTGAACGCGCGCGGCGCCGACGGCACCGACACCTCCTGGCTGTGGGACGTCGACTACACCCGCCTGACCGGACACCCGATCTTCGTTCTCGGCGACCGCAAGCTCGACCTCGCCGTCCGCCTCGAAGTGGCGAACCAGCAGTTCCAGGTCTGCGACACCCTCGACCAGGCCGTGCAGATGGCACCGCCCGGACGTATCGAGGTCATCGCGAACTACACCGCATTCCAGGACTTGAGGCGTCGTGTCGGCAACTGAGCCACGGAGGACGAAGAGAATGACTGACAACAGCCTGCGTCTGGTGTGGGTCTACCCAGACCTGCTGAGCACCTACGGCGACCAGGGCAACGCCCTCGTCGTGGAGCGCCGGGCGCGTCAGCGCGGCCTCGACGTGGCCCGCGTCGACGTGCGCAGCGACCAGCCGATCCCGACCTCCGGCGACATCTACCTGATCGGGGGCGGCGAGGACCGGCCGCAGCGGCTCGCCGCGGAGCGGCTGCGCCGTGACGGCGGTCTGGAGCGCGCGGTCGGCAACGGCGCGATCGTGTTCTCCGTCTGCGCCGGCTACCAGATCCTCGGGCACGAGTTCATCAACGACCTCGGTGAGCGCGAGCCGGGCCTCGGCCTGCTCGACGTGGTCTCGGTGCGCGGTGAGGGCGAGCGGTGCGTCGGCGACGTCCTCGCGGACATCGACCCGCGGCTCGGCCTGCCCCAGCTGACCGGCTTCGAGAACCACCAGGGCGTCACCCACCTCGGTCCCACCGCCCGCCCGTTCGCGAACGTGCGGTTCGGCAGGGGCAACGGCACGGGCGACGGCACCGAGGGCGCGTACAACGACACCGTGTTCGGCACGTACATGCACGGGCCCGTCCTCGCCCGCAACCCGCAGATCGCGGACCTGCTGCTGAAGCTGGCCCTCGACGTCAACGCGCTGCCGCCGACCGACGACCGCTGGTACGAGGCGCTGCGCGCCGAGCGCATCGCGTCCGCCCAGCAGCCCGCGTAGGGCCGGCCCGCTCCGGCGGTCAGAGGAACCGTTTCTCATGGAGGAACGGTTCCTCTTGGCGTTTCCGGAGAGGAATCGTTTCCGCTTCACCGAACGGTCCGTACGGGTTCACCGAACGGTCCGCACAGGCCCTCCCGGAGCCCGTCTGAAACGGCATCCGCACAGGTGAGCGGGCGCGTCCAGCAGGCGGACGCACAGTACGGCGCGGGCCCCTCCCGCCGGTAGGCTGGCCGCGATCCTCGCCGGACAACGTGGTCCGGTCCCCGGACCACGTTGAGAAGGTATTTCGGGCTATGCGCATTGGTGTCCTCACGTCCGGCGGCGACTGCCCCGGCCTGAACGCCGTCATCCGGTCGGTCGTACACCGTGCCGTCGTCGACCACGGCGACGAGGTCATCGGCTTCCGGGACGGCTGGAGGGGTCTCCTGGAGTGCGACTACCTCAAGCTCGACCTCGACGCCGTGAGCGGCATCCTCGCCCGCGGCGGCACCATGCTCGGCTCCTCCCGGGTCCAGCCCGCGCATCTGCGCGACGGCGTGGAGCGGGCCAAGGGCCACGTGGCGGACCTCGGGCTCGACGCGATCATCCCGATCGGCGGCGAGGGCACGCTGAAGGCGGCCCGCCTGCTGTCGGACGGCGGCCTGCCGATCGTCGGTGTGCCCAAGACCATCGACAACGACATCGCGGTCACGGACGTCACCTTCGGCTTCGACACGGCCGTCGGCGTCGCGACCGAGGCCCTCGACCGGCTGAAGACCACCGCCGAGTCCCACCAGCGCGTCCTGATCGTGGAGGTCATGGGCCGCCACACCGGCTGGATCGCGCTGCACTCCGGCATGGCCGCGGGCGCCCACGCCATCGTCGTGCCGGAGCGTCCCTTCGACATCGAGGAGCTGGCCGCGCGGGTCGGCGAGCGGTTCGAGGCGGGCAAGCGGTTCGCCATCGTCGTCGCCGCCGAGGGCGCCAAGCCCCGCGAGGGCTCGATGGCCTACGACGAGGGCGGCAAGGACATCTACGGCCACGAGCGCTTCGCCGGCATCGCCCGGCAGCTCTCCATCGAGCTGGAACAGCGGCTCGGCAAGGAGGCCCGGCCGGTCATCCTCGGTCACGTGCAGCGCGGCGGCACCCCGACGGCGTACGACCGGGTGCTCGCGACCCGCTTCGGATGGCACGCCGTGGAGGCCGTGCACCGGGGCGAGTTCGGGATGATGACCGCGCTGCGCGGCACCGACATCGTCATGGTGTCGCTCGCCGAGGCGGTCGAGACCCTGAAGACGGTTCCGGACGAGCGCTACGCCGAGGCGGAGTGCGTGCTCTGAGACGTACACGGGAGAACCGCCCCCGGTCGCAGTCGCGGCCGGGGGCGGTTCTACTCTGGTGCGGACAGACAGCGCACAACCAGTACGAAACAGGAGCCGGCGGATGGATCACAGCGGGCACGGCATGACCATGGATCTGCCGCCGTTCACGCTGGGGCGGGGGCTCGCATGGTCCGCCGACCCGTTCTTCCTCGTCGCGTGCCTGCTCGGGCTCGGGCTCTACGGCTGGGGAGTCGTACGGCTGGCCCGGCGCGGCGACGCGTGGTCGTGGGGCCGTACGGCCTCCTTCTTCGTCGGCGTGCTGACGGTGATGCTCGTCATGTGCACCCGGCTGAACGACTACGGCATGGTCATGTTCAGCGTGCACATGGTCCAGCACATGGTGATCAGCATGCTCTCGCCGATCCTGATCCTGCTCGGGGCGCCGATCACACTGGCGCTGCGCGCGCTGCCGGTGGCCGCGAAGCGCGGCGGCAAGGGGCCGCGCGAGCTGCTGCTGATGTTCCTGCACAGCCGGTACATGAAGATCGTCACGCACCCGGCGTTCACGATCCCGATGTTCATCGCGAGCCTGTACGCGCTGTACTTCTCCCCGCTCTTCGACTTCCTGATGGGCTCCACCACGGGTCACGTCGTGATGATGTGCCACTTCCTCCTCGTCGGCCTGTTCTTCTTCTGGCCGATCATGGGCGTGGACCCGGGCCCGCACCGGCCGGGCCATCTGATGCGGATGCTGGAGCTGTTCGCGGGCATGCCGTTCCACGCGTTCTTCGGCATCGCGCTGATGATGGCCTCGGGCCCGATGGTCGAGTCGTACAAGAATCCGCCGGCCTCCCTCGGCATCGACGCGCTCGCCGACCAGACCGCCGCCGGCGGCATCGCCTGGGCGTTCAGCGAGATCCCCTCCGTCCTCGTCCTGCTCGCGCTGCTCTTCCAGTGGTACAACTCCGAGCAGCGGCAGGCCAAGCGCCTGGACCGCGCCGCGGACCGGGACGGCGACAAGGAACTCGAGGCGTACAACGCCTATCTGGCCTCATTGAACGCACGCGGTCGCTGAATTCACCGCATCGATTCCACTTGCCTGAAAGGCATTTCCATTCAGTAGCATGGAGGTGAAGCTCCGCGTCCGCTCTCCGGACCGCGGAGTCCAGGGGGAAATCGCAAGGGGGAGCGGCCATGACGTTTCGCGCATCCATGCGAAGGGCCGGATTAACAGCGGTACGCCGAACGGTCCTGCTACTGGTTTCCGCACTGGTCGTCAGTGGATGCGGAAAATCCGATCACATGTTCGCCATTCGCGCCGTGGCCGCGGGAGTCTCGCAGGCCGATCCCTTCTTCGAGGAGGACGGCGCACTCGGAAAGGACGCCACCGGCGCACGGCCGGCCCGGCCGGTCGGCGGGGTGCAGGCCAGCAACAGCCCGGGGCTGTACGGGGGCACGGCCCGAGGTGACGCCCCGAGTGAACCCGGTGGTGGCGGCACCGGTGGCCGGGGCGGAAGCACCGGCGGCGGGAACGACGGGACACCGGGGCCGGACCGGACCGGCGGGCCCGCCCCCGACTTCGGCGGCTCGGCCCGGCCCGGCACCTGTGTCGTCGCACGACTCAAGGAATTCCTCACCGATCCCAAGAACTCGGCCAGGGCGCGAGAATGGGCACGCGTCCTGGATATCCGTCCGGACGAGATCCCCGGATATGTCGACCGGCTCACGCCCGTCGTCCTGCGCCACGACACCCTCGTGACGAATCATGCCTACAAGCACGGCAAGGCCGTCCCCTTCGAATCCTTGCTCCAGTCCGGAATCGCCGTTCTGGTCGACCGTCGGGGGCTGCCCGCGGTGAAGTGCTCCTGCGGCAATCCATTGCGCCCCTCCAAGGCGGACATCAAAAAGGTCTCGGTGGGTTTCAAGGACGGAAACAGGAAATGGTCCGGCTTCCGGGAGGACCGGATCGTCGTCGTCGAGCCGCCCCCCGGCGAGGAACCCCTCCACCGGCTCCGCCTGGTGGACGTCGACGACCCCGGCCGGGGGATCTCGCGCCCGCTGGGCACGGGGGGCGAGAAGGACACGCCGTTCGACGCGCGGAAGGGGACGACCGTGCCGCCGGTCACGGGACTGACGTTCGCCGAGGCGAGCGAACGGCTGGTGCGGGCCGGACTCGCCGTCTCCTTCGACGGCGCCTCCCTGCCCCCGGGCGACTCCCCGGTCACCTCGTCCCGGCCCGCCGAGGGCAGCGCCCTGGAATGGGGCGGCCAGGTGACGCTGCACGTGTCCGGCCCGGGCGGCGACGGGAGCCCGGACACCCCCACGGACACCGGCGGCCTGACACCGGGCCCGAACACGTCCGGTCCCGGCCCGGACGACACCGACGCGGGGACTTCCCCCGGAGATCCCACCGGGGGCGGGACCGACACGGGCGAGCCCGACCCGGGGACCGCCGGAAGCACCACAGCCACGGACGGAAGCACGACCGGAAGTCCGACCGGGGCCACGACCGGTGCCACTGCCGGTGGCGCGAGCACGGACGGGACCACGCCGGGCGCCACGGAAGGCACCACCACGGAGCCCGCCACCACGAGCCGGACCACCATCACCGCGAGCGGGACCGCCACGGACGGAATCGGTACCGGTCCCACGGACGGCGAGACCGTCGCGGGCTCCGCCGGCACCGCCACCGGTGAGACCGGCGAGACCGGCTCCACGGACGCCGGCGGCCCCGCGGAACCGTCCGCCTCCGCGGGGAGTACGACCTGATGGCGCCGGGGCCGCCCCAGTCGGGCGTGGGCCGGCTCATCGCCGACCGGTATCTGCTCGTGGACCGGGTCGGGTCGGGCGGGATGGGGCACGTGTGGCTCGCCCACGACCAGCGGCTCGACTGCGACGTCGCGCTCAAGGAGATCAGGTTCCCCGACTCCCCCGGGAGCGGCGCGGACCACGAGTCGCGGACGGCGCGGGCCCGCGCCGAGGCCCGGCACGCGGCGGTGCTGCGGGGGCATCCGCACGTCGTGACGGTCCACGACGTCCTGGAGCACGAGGGCCTGCCGTGGATCGTGATGGAGTACGTGGCCGGCGCGGTGGACCTGCGCGACCGGGTCGCCCGGAGCGGCCCCCTCGCCCCCGACGCCTGCGCCCGTATCGGCGTCGCGGTGCTCGACGCCCTGACCGCCGGGCACGAGCACGGCATCATGCACCGGGACGTGAAGCCGGCCAACATCCTGCTCGCCCCGGACCGCACCGGGAACCCGGAGGCCCGCGTCCTGCTCACCGACTACGGGATCTCGGTCCAGCCCGACTCTCCGGAGACGCGCTGGACCCAGACGTCCGTGCTGGTGGGCACGGCCGGCTACCTGGCCCCGGAACGGGCGACGGGAGGTCCGCCGACGGCGGCGGCGGACCTGTTCTCACTGGGCTGCACCCTGTACTTCGGGGTGGAGGGCCACGGGCCCTTCGACCGGGACACCGATCTCGCCGCCATCACCGCCGTGGTCCTGGAGGAGGCCCCTCCGCCGCTTCGGGCGGGCGCCCTGCGGCCGGTCGTCGAGGCGCTGCTGGCCAAGGATCCCGCCCTCCGGCTGTCCGCGGAGGACACCGCGTCGGCGCTGGCCGGGATCCTCACGCCGCACCCCCATCCCCCGACCCGTCTCGACCCGGGCTCGCGGCCTCCGTGGTCGGGGCTCGTCACGTTCGACGGGCCTTCCGGGGCGGCCGCGTACGGTCCGGTCCGGGGCCAGGGACCGGCGCAGGACCAGGGAGCGGCCGTACCGGCGGGGCACTCCCCCGCCGCGGGCCCGTACCCGTCGGCGGACGGAGGATACGGGCACCCGCCGACGGCCGAGGGACACGCGTGCTCGGCGCCGGCCGGGGAGTACGGATACCCGCCGACGGCCGAGGGGCACAGCCCGTACGCGCCCGCGGGCCGGGGGCCGGACTCCGGCACGGCCACGCCCGGGGAGGGGTTCCACCGTCCGGCGTCTGGCGCGCTGCACACCCCGTGGCCGGCGCCCGGGCAGGTCCACGGGCCGCCCTGGTACGGAGCACCGCCCGCCCCGGTCCCCGGCCCTCCCGGACGGCGCAGGCGAAAGCCGCCGTACGCCCTGCGGGCCGTGGCCGCGGCCCTGCTCGCGTTCGCGCTGACGGCCGGTGTGGTCGTCTGGTACGCGGAGGCGCACCGAGTGGCCCGGCTGCCGTACGGCGACGCGGTCGGACTCGCCGAACCGCTGCGCCGGGGCGACTGCGTCCTCGGTGAGCCGGCCCTGTCGAAGACCACCGACGTGCCACGGCTGACACGGGACCCGGGCTGTCGCCACGGTCCCGACGCCCAGGTGATGGCGGTGTACAGGGCGCCCTCGTTCGAGGCGGCCCGCCGTGACGGTGCGCGACGGTGCGCGGAACGGACCAGGGACACCGCCCACAAGCTCGCGTGGAACGTCAGGAGCATGGCCGTCGTGCCCACCCGGGAGGGCTTCGGCACCACCGGCGGTACCGTCGCCTGTCTGCTCGCGGGCGTGCACGGCCCGGTGTTCGGTCCGCTCGGGGAGCTGCGCGGGTACGGGATGACCTTCACGGACGCGACCCAGATGCAGCGGGGCGACTGTCTGGGCCATGTGGGAGGAGAGGCCCGTGTCGGTACGCACTTCGAACTGGTCGCCTGTGACGGGAAGGAGGTGGGCAAGGTCGTCGAGATCACCCACCTCGGCGCCCACCCCCTCGGGACGGACCCGTTGGAGCAGGCGAACGACCGGTGCGCGCTCGACGCGCCACCGGAGCGGCACGGCTACGACCCCTCGTCGTACTGGAGCCACGGCGTGCGCAGTGTGGGGGTGTGGGCCCGGCCGTACCGCCTGGTGGTCTGCTTCATCGAGAAGGGGCAGCGCCCGTCACGGGGGACCCGGTAGTCCGCACGGCTCTGGCGATGTGACTCACTCCGGGTGAAAATGGCCCCGAAGGCCACGGCCCGCGTCGCGGACCCGCCTGGAGGAGGGTGCTGCGATGCCCGGTTCGACGAAGACGATGGGGGTGCTCACCGTGGGCGGGCTCGTCGCGGTGACGGCCTACACGGTGGCGCTGGGCAGCAACGGCTGGCTGTGGTTCGGCTGGGTCGTGCTCGGTCTGATCACGCTGGGGATGGTGGTCTCCCACAGCACCTGACCTCGGCCCGAAGGACCTGGTCCCGGCCGCGACGGTGGCCGGGGCCGCTCACTGCCGGGGGCGCCGGGCCGCGGAGTGGACGCCGGGCCGGTACTTGGGGAGCCGGGCGGTGATCCTCATTCCCGCTCCCACCGCGGTCTCGATGACCAGACCGTGATCGTCGCCGTAGACCTGGCGCAGCCGTTCGTCGACGTTGGAGAGTCCGATCCCCCCGGAGGGGCCGACCTCGCCGGACAGGATGCGGCGCAGCCGCTCGGGGTCCATGCCGACGCCGTTGTCCTCGATGACCACGAGCGCCTCGGCACCGGCGTCCTGTGCCGTGATGCTGATGTGGCTCTTGTCGGTCTTGCCCTCCAGTCCGTGCTTGACGGCGTTCTCCACCAGGGGCTGGAGGCAGAGGAAGGGCAGCGCGACCGGCAGCACCTCGGGTGCGATCTGCAGGGTGACGGACAGCCGCTCGCCGAAGCGGGCCCGGACGAGCGCCAAGTAGTGGTCGATGGCGTGCAGTTCGTCGGCGAGGGTGGTGAAGTCACCGTGCCTGCGGAACGAGTAGCGGGTGAAATCGGCGAACTCCAGGAGCAGTTCGCGGGCGCGCTCGGGATCGGTGCGGACGAACGAGGCGATCACGGCGAGCGAGTTGAAGATGAAGTGCGGGGATATCTGGGCTCGCAGTGCCTTGATCTCGGCCTCGATCAGCCGGGTCCGGGACCGGTCGAGGTCGGCCAGTTCCAGTTGGACGGAGACCCAGCGCGCGACCTCGCCCGCGGCGCGTACGAGCACCGCGGACTCCCGGGGCGCACAGGCGACGAGCGCTCCGTGCACCCGTTCGTCGACGGTGAGGGGGGCGACCACGGCCCAGCGCAGCGGGCAGTCGGGCTCGTCGCAGGTGAGCCGGAAGGCCTCGCCGCGGCCGGTCTCCAGCGGGCCGCCGAGGCGTTCCATCACCTCGGCGCGGTGGTGGGCCCCCACGCCGTCCCAGGCGAGGACCGTCTCCCGGTCGGTGAGGCACAGGGCGTCCGTGCCGAGCAGGGTACGCAGCCGCCGGGCGGACCGGCGGGCCGTCTCCTCGGTGAGTCCGGCGCGCAGCGGGGGCGCGGCGAGCGAGGCGGTGTGCAGGGTCTGGAAGGTGGCGTGCTCGACCGGGGTGCCGAGTCCTCCGAGGTTCTCGGGCCGCGCGGTGCGCCTGCCGAGCCAGAACCCGGCCGCCAGCAACGGGAGTACGGCCACGCACAGTCCGGCGACGAAGCCGCTCACCCGCTCACCGTCCCGTCCACGATCCCGTACCCGTCCACGATCCCGTACCCGCCCCCGCACTCGTACCCGCCCCCGCACCGGCACCGGCACCGGCACCGGCACCGGCACGGTGGCCCGGCCCACCGCCGGTCCCGCGCCGCCCCGGGCCCGGGACCCTCGCCTCGCGGCCCGTCGGCCGGGGCCCTCACGGTCCGGCCTCCTTCGTGCACGCCACGCCCTCCCCCACGCTCGGCTTCGCTCGCGCGGGCAGTGCCCCCGTCCCGCCGGCCACCTCCCGGACCTGGCCTTCCATGAGCTCCTCCGGGAGGTGGAAGCGGGCGAGTATCGCCGCCGTCCCGGCCGGTACGCGGCCGGCGGTGGCCAGCGACACCAGCACCATGGTCACGAAACCGAGCGGCACCGACCAGAGCGCCGGCCAGGCGAGCAGCGCGCGCAACGTGCCCGTCGTCCCCGGATAGCCGGCCATGGTCGCGCCGACGGCGACGAGTGCCGCGCCCCCGCCGCCGAGCATGCCGGCCGCCGCCCCGGGCGGGGTGAGCCGCCGCCACCAGATGCCGAGGACCAGCAGCGGGCAGAAGGAGGACGCGGACACGGCGAACGCGAGGCCCACGGCGTCGGCGACGGGCAGTCCGCCCACCAGCACGCTCGCGGCGAGCGGTACGGCCATCGCGAGGACGGTGCCGAGCCGGAAGTGCCGTACGCCGCGGGCGGGCAGTACGTCCTGGGTGAGCACGCCCGCGACCGCCATGGTCAGTCCGGAGGCCGTCGAGAGGAACGCGGCGAAGGCGCCGCCCGCGACGAGCGCCCCGAGCAGGTCCGCGCCCACTCCGCCGATCATCCTGTCGGGCAGCAGGAGCACGGCGGCGTCCGCGTCGCCGGTGAGGCTGAGTTCGGGGGCGTACAGCCGGCCGAGGGCTCCGTAGACGGGCGGCAGGAGGTAGAAGGCGCCGATCAGGCCGAGCACGGCGACGGTGGTGCGGCGGGCGGCGACGCCGTGCGGGCTGGTGTAGAAGCGGACGACGACGTGCGGCAGGCCCATCGTGCCGAGGAAGGTGGCGAGGATCAGTCCGTAAGTGGCGTAGAGCGGGCGTTCCTCGCGCCCGGCGGCCGGTGAGGCCGCCAGGGCGTCGCCGCCGCCCCGTTCGGCCGCCGGGACCGGGGTGCCCCGGGCGAAGGTCAGCCGGGTGCCGCCGCCGATGCGGTGGGTGCCCCGCGGGAGCCGGACGCGCGCGTCCTCGTACCGCCGGCCGTCGACGGTGCCGGTCGCGGTGACGGTGAGCGGCCGGGACAGCCTCAGGTCGAGTGTCGAGCCGATCCGGACGAGGCGCTGTTCGCGGAAGGCCGGCGGTTCCCCGAAGGCGTCGCGGGGAGCTCCGTGGGACTGCCAGGCCAGGATCAGGAAGAGCGCGGGGACGAGCAGGGCGGTGAGCTTGAGCCAGTACTGGAAGGCCTGGACGAAGGTGATGCTGCGCATGCCGCCCGCGGCGACCGTGGCCACCACGACGACGGCGACCAGGACTCCGCCGAACCAGTCGGGTGCGTCGGTCAGTACCGCCAGTGTCAGTCCCGCGCCCTGGAGCTGGGGCAGCAGATAGAGCCATCCGACACCGACGACGAACGCCCCGGCGAGCCGTCTGACGGCCTGGGAGCCGAGCCGGGCCTCCGCGAAGTCGGGCAGCGTGTAGGCGCCGGAGCGGCGCAGGGGTGCCGCGACGAACAGGAGCAGCACGAGATACCCCGCGGTGTAGCCCACGGGGTACCAGAGCATGTCGGGTCCCTGGACGAGCACCAGGCCGGCGATGCCCAGGAAGGAGGCGGCGGAGAGGTATTCGCCGCTGATCGCGGCCGCGTTGAGCCGGGGGCCGACGGTGCGCGAGGCGACGTAGAAGTCGGAGGTGGTCCGGGAGATGCGCAGTCCGAAGGCGCCGACCAGGACGGTCGCGAGGACGACGAGGGCGACCGCGGGGACGGAGTAGTTCTCGTTCACGGGTCAGCGGTCCTCGACCAGGCGCACGAGGTCCCTCTCGTTGCGTTCCGCCCGCCGTACGTACCAGCGGGCGAGCAGCACCAGCGGCGGGTAGAGGCCGAAGCCGAGGACGGCCCATTCCGGGCCGGCGCCGTCGGGCATCGCGGCGAAGACCAGCGGCAGTGGTCCGACGAGCAGGACCAGGACGGCGAACGTGACGCACGCGGCCCGTAGCTGACTGCGCATCAGGGAGCGTACGTAGGTGTGGCCGAGTGTGGTCTGTTCGTCGATCTCGGTCCTCGGCCTGTGGTGGCCGGAGGTCCGGCGGACGCGCCGGGGCACTCCGGTGACGACCACGCGGCGTTCGACGGGGTCCTGTGGCACGTGGTGCTCCTCAGCTCGTGGTCCGGCGCAGCAGCAGATCGCGCAACTGGCGGGCGTGCCGACGGCTGACCTGGAGTTCGACGGAGTCGACCAGAACGCTCACCGTGCCCGCGTCCAGGCGGAGTTCGCCGATGTGGCGCAGGGCGACGAGGTGGCGCCGGTGGATGCGGACGAAACCGCGGGAGCGCCAGCGTTCCTCGAGGGTGGACAGCGGGATGCGCACCAGATGGCTGCCCTGCGCGGTGTGCAGCCGGGCGTAGTCGCCGTGGGCCTCCACGTGCGTGATGTCCTCGACGGCCACGAAGCGTGTCACGCCGCCGAGTTCGACGGACATGTGGTCGGGGTCGGGCTCGTGGACGGGTATCAGGGGTGTGGTGTCGCGCAGTTGGGCGGCCCTGCGGACCGCCTCGGCGAGCCGTTCGCGGCGTACGGGCTTCAGGACGTAGTCGACGGCCTTGAGGTCGAAGGCCTGGACGGCGAATCCCTCGTGGGCGGTGACGAACACGACGAGCGGCGGCTGGGCGAACCCGCCGAGCAGCCGGGCCAGGTCGAGCCCGTCCAGGCCGGGCATGTGGATGTCGAGGAAGACGACGTCGATCGCCTCGGGGCCGCCGGGTCCGCTCTCGAGCGCCCGGTTGATCCGGCGCAGCGCCTCGGTCGCGTCGCCCGCGCCCTCGGCGCTGCCGATCCGGGGGTCGGCGTTCAGCAGGTACAGCAGTTCCTCGAGGGAGGGTCGTTCGTCGTCGACGGCGAGCGCGCGCAGCATGAGAGTGGAGTGTAGGAGTGATTCGCACGGCTGGACATGTGCCGGACACGGCCGTCGTGCCCGGCCGGGTGGGGGTCGCCGCTGGATACAGTGCGCCCATGAACAGCAAGCCCGCGATGTTCGACGAACTCGACCGCAAGATCATCACCGCCCTGATGGCCAATGCCCGGACGAGCTTCGCGGAGATCGGCGCGGCGATCGGACTGTCCGCGACGGCGGTCAAGCGCCGGGTCGACCGGCTGCGCGAGACGGGTGTGATCACCGGGTTCACGGCCACGGTGAAGCCCGCGGCGCTCGGCTGGCGCACGGAGGCGTACGTGGAGGTGTACTGCGAGGGAGCGGCACCGCCCCGGCGGCTCGCGGAGGTGGTGCGCAACCATCCGGAGATCACCGCCGCGATGACGGTGACCGGGGGCGCGGACGCGCTGCTGCACGTACGGGCGGTCGACGTGGAGCACTTCGAGGAGGTCCTGGAGCGCATCCGGGTGGAGCCGTTCATCCGGAAGACGATCAGCTACATGGTGCTGTCCCATCTGCTGCCCGAGGCCCCGGAGGCGGGGGCCACCCAGGCGGCTCCGGACGACGCAGGAAACGTGCGCTGATCCCGCTGATCACGCAACGGTACTGCGTATACGCGCAGCTCTCGTCGCTTGTCGTGCCTGTCCCCCGCTTCTTACCGTGGAGACATCCCACCAGATGACACCGCAGGAAGCGGAGGAACCTCTCTGTGTCCGAAAGCCGTGTGCCGCGCCCCCGGCGCTTTCTCGTCTGCGAACCCAGACACTTCGCCGTGCAGTACGCGATCAACCCCTGGATGCGTCCCGACACCCCTGTGGACGTCGAGCTCGCGCTCGCCCAATGGCAGGCGCTGATCAGCGCCTATCGCGCGCACGGTCACACCGTCGACTCCGTCGAGCCGGTCGCGGGGCTTCCCGACATGGTCTTCGCCGCGAACTGCGCGCTCGTCCTGGAGGGCCGTGTCTTCGGCTCCTCCTTCCACGCACCGGAGCGCCGTCCCGAGTCCACCGCGTACGAGACCTGGTTCAAGACGGCCGGTTTCGACGTCTACCGCCCCGAGTCGGTGTGCGAGGGCGAGGGCGATCTCGTCCCGACGCGCCGCTTCGTCCTCGCGGGCACGGGTTTTCGCACCACGCCCGAGGCCCATCGCGAGGTCCAGGAGTTCTTCGGCGTCCCGGTGATCGGACTGCGCCTGGTGGACCCGCACTTCTACCACCTGGACACCGCGCTGTTCGTCCTCGACGACGACAACATCGCGTACTACCCGGAGGCGTTCTCGCCCGGCAGCCGCGAGGTGCTCCGCCGGCTGTTCCCGGACGCGGTGCTCGCCACCCGTGAGGACGCCCTCGCCTTCGGCCTCAACTCCGTCTCGGACGGGCGCCACGTCTTCATCGCGCCACGCGCCGAGGCCCTCGCCGACCAGCTCGTGACCCACGGCTACGTCCCCGTCCCCGTCGACCTGTCGGAGTTCCACAAGGCCGGCGGCGGCATCAAGTGCTGCACACAGGAGATCCGTTCATGACCGCTCCCGCCCGCGCCACCACGTCCGCCGGCGCCGACGCACGCAGCTCCGAGGAACTGATCCGGGCCGAGGAACCCGTCCTGGCGCACAACTACCACCCGCTGCCCGTGGTCGTCGCGCGCGCCGAGGGCACCTGGGTCGAGGACGTCGAGGGGCGCCGCTACCTCGACATGCTGGCGGGCTACTCGGCCCTCAACTTCGGCCACCGCAACCCGGTGCTGATCGAGGCGGCGCACCGCCAGCTGGACCGGCTCACCCTGACCTCGCGGGCCTTCCACAACGACCAGCTGGCCGGGTTCGCCGAGTCCCTGGCCGCCCTGACGGGCCTGGACATGGTCCTGCCGATGAACACGGGCGCCGAGGCGGTGGAGAGCGCCGTCAAGGTGGCCCGCAAATGGGCGTACGAGGTGAAGGGCGTCGAGCCCGGCCGGGCCACGATCGTGGTGGCGGCCGGCAACTTCCACGGCCGTACGACCACGATCGTCAGTTTCTCCACCGACGAGAGCGCCCGCGAGGGCTTCGGCCCCTTCACGCCCGGCTTCCGGGTCGTGCCGTACAACGACCTCGCCGCGCTCGAGGCGGCGATCGACGAGACGACGGCCGCGGTGCTGATCGAGCCCGTCCAGGGCGAGGCCGGTGTGATCATTCCGGACGACGGCTATCTCGCCGGGGTCCGCGAGCTCACCCGCCGGGCCGGCTGCCTGTTCGTCGCGGACGAGATCCAGTCCGGCCTCGGCCGCACCGGCACCACCCTGGCGGTGGAGCACGAGTCGGTCGTTCCCGACCTGCTGCTGCTCGGCAAGGCGCTCGGCGGCGGCATCGTGCCCGTCTCCGCGGTCGTCGGACGCCGGGACGTGCTGAGCGTGCTGCGTCCGGGTGAGCACGGTTCGACGTTCGGCGGCAACCCGCTGGCCGCGGCCGTCGGCTCGGCGGTCGTGGGCCTGCTGGAGACCGGTGAGTACCAGCGCCGGGCCGCCGAGCTCGGCGTGGTGCTGCGGGACGGGCTCGCGGCCCTGGTGGGCCGGGGCGTCGAGGGCTTCCGCTCCCGGGGGCTGTGGGCGGGCGTCGACATCGACCCGTCCATCGGCACGGGCCGGGAGATCAGCCAGGGCCTGATGGACGAGGGGATTCTGGTCAAGGACACCCACGGCTCGACCATCCGGCTGGCACCGCCGCTCACCATCACGGCCGAGGAACTCCTGTCGGCTCTCGGGTCCCTGGAGAAAGTTCTGACGCGAGGGGTCTGATACCGGCCAAGAGGCCACAGAGAGTGACACCGCAGCGGTTACGCCCGACGACGGCCGCGCCTACACTGATCGCTCCCCAGGGGAAAAGAGGAGTGCCCCAGTGTTCTATCACGTGCTCAAATATGTGCTTCTGGGTCCGCTGTTGAGGCTGGTCTTCCGGCCTCGGATCGAGGGCCTTGAGCACATACCGTCGTCGGGTGCCGCCATCGTGGCGGGCAACCATCTGTCCTTCGCGGACCACTTCCTGATGCCGGCCATCCTGAAGCGCCGGATCACCTTCCTCGCGAAGGCCGAGTACTTCACCGGTCCGGGCGTCAAGGGGCGGCTGACGGCCGCCTTCTTCCGCAGCATCGGGCAGATCCCGGTGGACCGTTCCGGCAAGGAGGCGGGGCAGGCCGCGATCCACGAGGGGCTCGGAGTGCTGCGCAAGGACGAGCTGCTCGGCATCTACCCCGAGGGCACCCGTTCGCACGACGGGCGGCTCTACAAGGGCAAGGTCGGCGTCGCGGTGATGGCCCTGCGGGCCCAGGCCCCGGTGATCCCCTGCGCGATGATCGGCACCTTCGAGGCCCAGCCCCCGGGCCGGAAGCTCCCGCGGATCCATCCCGTGACGATCCGGTTCGGCAAGCCCCTCGACTTCTCGCGCTATGCCGGGATGGAGGGCGAGAAGGCCGTCCTGCGCGCCATCACCGACGAGATCATGTACGCGATCCTCGCTCTGTCCGAGCAGGAGTACGTCGACCGGTACGCGGCCGTCGTCAAGGCCGAGGAGGCCGCGGCGAAGGCCGAGTCGGGGCGCAGGTTCCCCCGGATGCCGATGAGTTGACGCGGTCGGCACGGGCACGCGCACCGCGCACGGCGAAGGGGGCGGCCGGGATGGACCGGCCGCCCCTCGTGCTGTCGGGACTACGGCTTCGGAGTGGCGTGCGGGGTGCACGTCACGTCGGCGGCGTCCGTCTTGCCGGTGAGCAGGTAGGAGTCCACCCGCTCGTTGATGCACGGGTTGACCAGACCGGTCACACCGTGGGAGCCCGCGCCCTGCTCGGTGATCAGACGGGAGCCCTTGAACCGCTTGTGCAGTTCGACGGCGCCGGCGTAAGGCGTGGCGGCGTCGTTGGTGGACTGCACGATCAGGACGGCCGGCAGACCCTTGCCGGTCTTCACGTTCACCGGGGTCTGCTGCTTGACCGGCCAGGTGGCGCACGGCAGGTTCATCCACGCGTTGGCCCACGTCATGAACGGGTAGTCCTTGTGGAGCCACGTGTTGTCCCGGTCCCACCTCTTCCAGCTGGTGGGCCACTGCGCGTCGGTGCACTCGACGGCCGTGTACACGGCGTTGCCGTTCTCCGAGGAGATGTTGCCCGCCGTGTCCGACAGGTCGGGGGACGCGGCGTCGACCAGCGCCTGGGTGTCACCGGCGACGTACTTGCTGAACACCGAGGCGACCGGCACCCACGAGGAGTCGTAGTACGGGGCGCTCTGGAAGAAGGAGATCAGCTCGGCGGGGCCGACGACACCGCCCAGCGGGCTCTTCTTCGCGGCGGCGCGCAGCTTCAGCCACTGGTCCTGCACCTTGGCGCGGGTGTCACCGAGGTGGAAGGACGCGTCGTTCTTGGCGACCCAGTCCTCCCAGTCCTTCCAGCGGCCCTCGAAGGCGATGTCCTGCTCCAGGTTGGCCTGGTACCAGATGTTGTCGCGCGACGGGTTGACGACGCTGTCGACGATCATGCGGCGCACGTGCCCCGGGAAGAGCGTGCCGTAGACGGCTCCGAGGTACGTGCCGTAGGAGACGCCCAGGTAGTTGAGCTTCTTCTCGCCGAGCGCGGCCCGGATGACGTCGAGGTCGCGTGCCGTGTTGGGCGTGGTCATCTGCGCCAGCACGGCCTTGCCGCTGCGCTCGGCGCAGCCGTCGGCGTACTCCGCGGCCAGCTTGCGCTGGGCCCGCTTGTCGGCCTCGGAGTCCGGGACCGGGTCCGCCTTGGGCGCCTTGACGAACTCCTGCGGGTCGATGCAGGAGATGGGCGCCGAGTGGCCGACGCCGCGCGGGTCGAAGCCCACGAAGTCGTACGCCTTGGCGGTGTTCGCCCACAGGGGGCTCTTGGTGGTGACACGGCGCGGGAAGCGCATGCCGGAGCCGCCGGGACCGCCCGGGTTGTAGACGAGCGCGCCCTGGCGCTCCTCCTTGGTGCCGGTGTTCCCGATGCGGTCGACGGCCAGCTTGAGCTGCTTGCCGTAGGGGTGCGCGTAGTCCAGCGGCACGCTCACCCAGCCGCACTGGATCGGCTTCTCGAAGCCCCAGTCGGCCGGGCAGTCCTGCCAGTCGATCCCGGCCTTGGCGGCCCGCTCGGCGGCGACGGCCGCTCCGCGCTGCTCACGGCTCTGCCCGTGGCCGTACAGCGAGTCGGCGGTGGCCGCCGGCGCCGCGACGGCGCCGGCTATCAGGGTCGCCGTGACGAGCACTCCGGCCGAACCGAACGCCGCCACCCGTTTCGTCGGTCTCTTGGACCTCAAGTGTGACCTCCCCGTACCTCATGGTGATTGGTACGGGGATCCTTTCGGCTGTGAGGTCCCTGAGAACAGACGTGACCGGTGTTCTTTACCAATCCGATAGCCGGTACGCCGTGTTCCGGTGAGCGGTGAACCTGATGTGAATCAGCCTTCCCGGAAACATAGTTGACGTCACGTGAGATCGCCCAGCGCATTGTCCAGCACGCGTCGCAGCAGCAGCGCGTCGGGGGCCAGCGCCGTCACGAGCACGGCGGGTCCGGCGAGCGGGGTGAGCGCGGCGTACTCTCCGAACGGTCGCGCCGCCGGCATCTCCCTCTCGAACTCCGGTCGCACGACGATCAGTTGCCCGAGCGCCCGATGGCCCGCGAGGACGGCGGGACCGTCCCAGCCACCGGGCGCTCCCGGACCGCAGGCCAGCTCCTGGTCGAGCAGGGGCCGTCCGTCGCGCCGCACGGTGAGACGGCTGGTGAGCCGCCCGGGTTCCTCTCCCACGCGCCCGAGCACCTGCTCCTCCCGGAGGACGAGCCGGGCGCCTCCCATGAGCCCGACGCGCACGGAGACGGACAGCTCGCTGCCGCCGGCGGAGATCAACTGTTCCGGCAGCCAGCACAGTTCGCCTCCGTCGGCGACGTCGAGGCGTACGTCGTAGCGGGCCTCGCCCTTGGTTTGTCCGGGCAGCGCGATGGTGGCGGCGGCCGAGCCGCCCCGCAGCCGCGCGCCCGGCCCGACCCGGGCCTCGACGGTGAGGTGATCACCGCCGAGCGGGCCGCTCATCGCCCCGACCAGCATCACACGCGCCTCGGACCCGCCGCCCCGGACCCGGCGCAGGGCGAGCGGGCCCTGCCCCTCCAGCACCGGCAGCGAGGTCCCGCCCCGGCCGTCGTCCCCGGCCTCGATCCGCGCGGTGGCGCGGACTCCCGCCGTCGTCACGCCGTCCACGCCGCGAGCCGTTCCCGCACCCAGCCGGCGACCGCCGTGACACCGCTCCCGGTGCGCAACGACTGGAACACCACCGGGAGTCCGGCCCGCTGCGCCTCGGCGTCGGCCGCCATCCGCTCCAGGTCGGAACCCACGTACGGTGCGAGATCGGTCTTGTTCACGACGAGCAGGTCGGCCGTCGTGACACCGGGTCCGCCCTTGCGCGGGATGTCGTCCCCGCCCGCGACGTCGATCACGAAGATCTGCGCGTCGACGAGTCCCCTGGAGAAGGTCGCGGTGAGGTTGTCACCGCCGGACTCCACGAGGATCAGGTCCAGTGGCCCGGTCTCGTCCTCCAGGTCCTCGACCGCTTCGAGGTTGGCGGAGATGTCGTCCCGGATCGCGGTGTGCGGGCAGGCGCCGGTCTCGACGGCGGTGATCCGCTCGGGTGGCAGTACGGCCTCCCGCAGCAGGAACTCGGCGTCCTCACGGGTGTAGATGTCGTTGGTGACGACGGCGAGGGACAGTTCGTCGCGCAGCGCCCGGCAGAGCGCTGCGACGGTGGCGGTCTTCCCGGAACCGACGGGACCACCGAGCCCTATGCGCAGGGCACGCCGCCTTCCGTCGGGCCGACGCGCGTCGGCGCTGACCGCGGACGGCCCGTCGTGGGTGTGGTCGAGATGCACGGTGCGACTCCGACTTCGTTCGGCGTGTGAGCGTGTGTGTGGGGGGACTCGGGGGGACGGCCGGTCCCCGGCGGTCCGGGAGCGTGCGGCCGTCAGGACGCGAACAGCCGTACCGGCCAGGCCGCGTGCGCCTCCGCACCGATCTCCAGCAGCGGCGCCGAAGCGGCGGGAAGCGTCTCGACACCGTCGGCGAGGGCTCGCCGCGCCGCGTCCGCCGCCGCGTGGGCGACGACGTCCAGCTCCGGCGCGAGCCGGGCCAGCGCGGCCGTCGCGTCGAAGGGATCGAGGCTCAGCAGCCGTACCGTCGCCGACGCGGGCCCGCTGACGCACTCGTACACGGAGCAGTAGGCGGCGTCCTCGGGCCCGAGGCCGGCGGCCCGTGCCGCCACCCCCAGCACGACCGGCTGATGAGCCCCCTTGGGGAACTGGCGTGCCAGCGCGTCGAGTTCGGTGCAGGGCCAGGTCGCCCTGGCCGCCCGTACGAGTTGCCGGCCCAGCCGGCGCGCGGCGACCCGCAGGGCCGGCGAGGGCGTGCGGGCGTCGGCGGCCGCGTCCAGGGCGACGGGGTCGGCCCCGAGCGCCGCCGCCGCGGCCAGCGCGGCCGAGACGAGCCCGCTCGTGTGCAGCCGCCCCCGGCAGAAGTCCTCCAGGCTCGCCGCCCCGGTGATCCGTCCGGCCCGGACCGCGGCCTCGGCCCCGCCGGAGTGCGCGTGCCCTCCGGCGGGAAAGCGGCCGTCGGCCAGGACGAGAAGTGCCGCCCGGGACATCAGAAGAGGAAGTAACGCTGGGCCATGGGCAGTTCGGCGGCCGGAGTCGCCTCGACGAGCTCCCCGTCGATGTGCACGGCGAAACTGTCGGGATCGATCCGCACGTCGGGCCGGGCGTCGTTCTCGCGCATGTCGGCCTTGGTCACCGCCCGCGTCGACTCGATGGCGACGAACCGCTTGCCCAGCGAGAGCCGCTCCGGCAGCCCGTCCTCGATGGCGAGCGGCGCCACGAAGTTGAACGAGTTGGCGGCCGGGGCCCGCCCGATCGCCCCGAACATCGGCCGGGGCAGCACCGGTTGAGGGGTCGGGATGGACGCGTTGGCGTCGCCCATCTGCGCGTACGCGATCTGGCCGCCCTTGACGACCAGGTGCGGCTTGACCCCGAAGAACGCGGGCTCCCACAGCACCAGGTCGGCGAGTTTGCCGGTCTCCACGGAGCCGATCTCGCGGGCGAGGCCCTGCGCGAGCGCCGGGTTGATCGTGTATTTGGCGACATAGCGACGTACCCGGTGGTTGTCGGCGCGGCCGTCTCCCGGCAGGGCGCCCCGGCGGCGCTTCATCACGTGGGCGGTCTGCCAGGTCCGCATCACGACCTCGCCGACGCGACCCATGGCCTGGGAGTCGGAGGAGATGATCGAGATGGCGCCGAGGTCGTGGAGTATGTCCTCGGCCCCGATGGTGGAGGGCCGGATACGGGACTCGGCGAAGGCCAGGTCCTCGGGAACCGCCGGGTTCAGGTGGTGACAGACCATCAGCATGTCGAGGTGTTCCTCGGCGGTGTTGACGGTGTAGGGCCGGGTCGGGTTGGTCGAGCTGGGCAGGACGTGGGGCTCGGAGACCACGGTCATGATGTCCGGCGCGTGCCCGCCGCCCGCGCCCTCCGTGTGGTACGCGTGGATGCCTCGTCCGGCGACGGCGGCGAGGGTGTCGGCGACGAACCCGGCCTCGTTCAGGGTGTCCGTGTGGATGGCGACCTGGACGCCGGTGCGGTCGGCGACGGTGAGGGCGGCGTCGATCGCGGCGGGCGTCGAGCCCCAGTCCTCGTGGATCTTCAGGCCGAGCGCGCCGCCGCGGATCTGCGAGAGCATCGCCTCGTGCGAGACGGTGTTGCCCTTGCCGAGCAGCCCGAAGTTGACCGGGTGACCCTCCATCGCCTCCAGCATCCGGGCCAGGTGCCAGGTGCCGGGGGTGACGGTGGTCGCCTTGGAGCCCTCGGCGGGTCCCGTGCCGCCGCCGACGAGCGTGGTGACGCCGGAGGCGAGGGCCTCGTCGGCGATCCCCGGACAGATCAGGTGGACGTGCGCGTCGATGGCACCCGCGGTCAGGATCCGGCCGTTGCCCGCGATGATCTCGGTCTCGGGACCGATCACCAGGTCGGGGTGGACCCCGTCCATGGTGTCCGGGTTGCCGGCCTTGCCGATGCCCGAGATCCGGCCGTCGCGGATGCCGACGTCGGCCTTGACGATCCCCCAGTGGTCGACGATCACGGCGCCGGTGATCACCGTGTCCGGGGTGCCCTCGGCGCGCGTGGCCCGGGACTGGCCCATGGACTCCCGGATGACCTTGCCCCCGCCGAACACCGCCTCGTCGCCGGCGCGTCCTGGCCCGCCGCAGCGGTCCTCCTCGATCTCGATCAGCAGGTCCGTGTCGGCGAGGCGGATGCGGTCGCCGGTGGTCGGACCGAACAGGTCGGCGTACGCGGCGCGCGAGATCTCAGGCATCGAGGGCACCCCCGGTCTCCCCGCGCAGTCCGGGCACCACGCGGGCGCCGGCGAGCGGGACGAGTCCGACCTCGACGGGGATCCCGGGCTCGAAGCGCACGGCGGTCCCGGCGGCGACGTCGAGCCGCTTTCCGTACGCGGCGGCGCGGTCGAAGTCCAGACCGGGGTTGGCCTCGGCGAAGTGGTAGTGGGAGCCGACCTGCACGGGGCGGTCGGCGGCGTTGAGGACGGTCAGCCGGGTGACCTCGCGCCCCTCGTTGAACACGACGGGTTCGTCGGCGAAGAGGAACTCTCCGGGAATCACGGCGCTTCCCCCTCCGTCAGACGATCGGGTCGTGGACGGTGACCAGCTTGGTGCCGTCCGGGAAGGTCGCCTCGACCTGGACGTCGTGGATCATCTCGGGGATGCCCGTCATGACGTCGTCCCGGGTGAGGATCTTGCGCCCGGAGGACATGAGTTCGGCGACGGTACGGCCGTCACGGGCGCCTTCGAGGATGTGCGACGTGATCAGCGCGACGGCCTCGGGGTGGTTCAGTCTCAGTCCGCGGGCCCGGCGCTTCTCGGCGACATCGGCCGCCACGTGGATCAGCAGCCTCTCCTGCTCGTGCGGGGTCAGTTGCACGACGTCCCACCTCACATCCTCGCTCCGGACCGTGCGGGGCCGGTGGCCGCGGCCACCGAGGTCCCTGGCGGCGTGGATGGGCACGCTAGCCGGACGGGGTTTCGAGGACGTTAACCGGCCTGTGATCCCTTCCGGCCCGGCCCGCAGGGCCCCTCCGGGCCCGCGGAAGCGCCCCGCTTGCCCGAATCCGCCCAGGCGGACCACGCCGCCACCCCACGGTGGGAGGATCCGGCCACCACCGGGACGTATACGGCGGTCGACCCGACGCGCTGGAGCGCCTGCGGCAGAACAGGGGCGGCTCCCCGGCACGGGCGAAGACGGCCGAGAGACGCCGGGCGGCTCGAAAGCGCTGGACCCGCCTGGACCACCGGCCGACAGGAGGCGCCTGCCCCGTATGCGGGGGCGGTCAGGAGGCGCCGGGCTCCCGTGACCGAGTGCGGCTCGCAGGCGCTGGGCTCGCCCGCCCCGCGGCGGCCAGGAGGCACCGGCCCCGTTCCCGGGTGCGGGCAGAGACCGGTTCCGTATGCGGCAGCTAGGACGCGCTGGGCCCCCGGTGCTCCGCGGCGATGCCGAACCGCTGGTGCTCGCGGGGCGCGGACGCCACGTCACGGACGCCGGCCAGAGAGCTGATCACCTGCTCGTCGGCGGACTCCGGGAGTTCCTCGAGGCGCTCCAGGTCGGCGGCCGAGACCAGGGCGACGAGCGGCTTCCCGTGCCGCGTCACGACGACGCGCTCACCGCCGTACACGACGCGGTTGATCAGTTCGGCGAGCTCAGCCCTGGCTTGCGTCACCGGAATCTCGTAGGCCATGACGTCCAGCTTAGACCGGGCCTCCCGCACCCCGCGGGGGTGCGGGATCCCCCCGGCCGACGGTGCGCGGCACCCTCGGCCCCCTTCGCGTCCGACGGCACCACCGTTTTCGCTCTCGGCATGACCCTCTCCCACAAGGACGTACGTCCTGTACATTTTTTACAGACGTCGACCTGAGGAGGCACGCCATGGACAGCCCGTCCGCCCGTCACGTCCTGCCCGAGTTCACCGAACGCACGAGCACGGGGCACCGGACCCTCGATCCGTACGCGAAGCTGCTCGGCGAGCGGATCGTGTTCCTCGGGACACCGATCGACGACACCTCGGCGAACGACGTGACGGCGCAGTTCATGTACCTCGAACACCAGGCGCCCGAGCGGGACATCTCGCTGTACATCAACTCCCCGGGCGGCTCCTTCGGCGCGATGACCGCGATCTACGACACGATGCGGTTCGTCACCTGCGACGTCGAGACGATCTGCCTCGGCCGGGCGGACTCGACCGCGGCGGTGCTGCTGGCCGCCGGAACTCCGGGCAAACGGCTCGCGCTGCCGGGGGCCCGCGTCCTCCTGCGCCAGCCGTCGGTCCCGGAACCGATCGAGGGCCATCCGGGCGATCTGGCGGTCCAGGCCGAGGAATTGGCCCGCACCCGCCGGATCCTGGAGGAGATGCTCGGGCGCCACACGGGGCGGAGCCCGGAGCGGATCGCCGCGGACATCGAGCGCGACAAGATCTTCGACGCGCCGGGGGCACGGGCCTACGGGCTGGTCGACCGGGTCGTCCCGAGCCGCAGGCCCGCGCCGGACGCCGGACGCGAGGTGCGCGGCCGATGATCCCGGACCTACCCCCGCTGCCCGCGCTGACCCGCGCCGAGGCCGAGCTGATCGACCGCTATCTCGACGTGGTCGACCTGGTCGGCCGCATCAACCCGTCCCGCCCCGGAGACACCTATCGCGGCCTGAGGGCGGCTCAGGCACTGGTCGGCAAGGCGGAGGCGCTGCGGGACGCCCTCGCCCTGATGCACCAGCGGGGCGAGAGCGAGGTGCACGCCCCGACGCTGGCCCAGGCCCTGCGGGTGCTCGGCGGAGAACGGCGGACGGCCAGGGTCACCGTGCCGCCCGGGTCCGGCAGTTGACGGACCCGCACCGGCGGGCCGGTGCGCGCCGGAGCCCCGCACCGTCCGGCCCACGACTCAAACGGACCGGATGGTGTACCCCCCGATGGCGTATTTCACGATCCTTTCCACGACCCCTCCGAGTTGCGCAACGCGCGGACCACGGAGGCCGGATGAGGCCCTCCACCGCAGGTGCGGGCCTCATCGGTGTCTCCAACACGTGCTCGAACGCAGGTCTGTTCACCCGAACGGGTGAGTGGTGAGTAAGCCCACAAAACGCCGATTCCGCTCGGATTTTCCGCCCCTCATGAGTGAAGATCCCTTCCGACGACAAGCCCCCGCCACAGCGGCGGGGCGGTCCGGGCGGACGCCGAGTCCTGCCGCTGCCCGGATGACCGGTCGACAGGAGTGGATCGGCAGGAGTGGAGGACCCAGCTAGACGGGCCGCCGGAACAGTTCCGGGCGGTCCTTGGGGTGAAGCCGCAACCGCGGCCGGGCAACTTCGCCAGCCCGAATCCGACAGGTCATCCTTCACAGGCGGCTGACGAAGGGTTGCGCATGACTGCGCTCAATCGTGTCCCGTCGCTGTGGACCCGGGCCGGTACGGCCTCGGCGCTCACCCTTGCCGCGGTGGGCGGCAGCCTCGTGGTCCCCGGCGCCGCATCCGAGGCCGAGGCGGCCACCGTCGCGACGAGGGCACTCCAGGTCGCGGCGTCGAAGCACGGCTCCCCCTACCAGTGGGGCGCCACCGGACCGCACCGCTTCGACTGCTCAGGGCTCACGCTCTACTCGTACAAGAAGGCGGGCAAGAAGCTGCCCCGTACGGCCGCGGCCCAGTACAACAAGACGCACCACGTCTCGGCCTCGCACCGCAAGGCCGGTGACCTCGTGTTCTTCCACTCGGGCCGGAACGTGTACCACGTCGGCATCTACGCCGGGAAGGGGAAGATCTGGCACTCCCCGAAGACCGGGGAAGTGGTGAAGCTCCAGAAGATCTGGACGAGAAGCGTCTGGTACGGCAGGGTCGGCTGATCCTCGCCTCCGGGGCGGCGGACCTCGCCGCCCCGGGGCCGGCCCTCCTCACGGCCGTCGTGACGCCCTCTCAGCTCCTCAGGGGCTCCAGCAGCAGGACGAGGCCCAGAACGGTGAGGGCGCCGCCGGTGAGCCCCGCCACGGCCCGTGCGGCCCGCGGTCCGCGCAGCCACCGCCCGAGCCGGTCCACCAGCAGCGCGACCGCCGGGAACCACACCAGGGCCAGAGCGACCACGATCAGCGCGAGCAGCAGGGTCCGCGGCATCGCGGGACTGCCCGCCGGCACGAACTGCGGCAGCAGGCTGAGGAAGGTGACGGGCGCCTTCGGGTTGAGCGCGTTGGTGACGAAGCCCTGCCTCAGCGGACGCGCGCCCCGGCCCGCCCCCCGCGCCCCCGCCCCGTGCGGTGCCGCGGCGGAGCCCGGCTCCCCCGCCGCCGTGTCGCGCGGCCCCGGGTCCGTTCCTCCGGCCGCCGCCCCGCCCGGACGGACCGGCGAGCGGAGCGTGCGCAGGCCCAGGTACAGCACGTAGGCCCCGCCGAGCAGTTGGAGCGTCCTGAAGAGCGTCGGCACGGCGGTCAGGACCGCGGCGACCCCGGCGACGGCGAGCGCGGTGTGGATCAGCAGCCCGCCCGTGATGCCGAGGGCGCACGCGAGGCCCGCCCGGCGGGAGACGAGCGCGTTGCGTACGACGACGGTGAAATCCGCGCCGGGCATGGCGACCATGCCCGCGGCGACGCCCGTGAAGGCGATGAGCTGTGCGTCCATGCCCCCAGGCTGCCCGGTACGGGCCTTCAGCAGGTATGTCGAATATCCTGGGCCGGTCTTAAGCGGTCGTTTAGACCTGGCAGGGTGCCACCGGATCCGGGAGGGCCGCGATGTACGACCCGACGCGGCTCGCGGCGCTGGTGGCGGTCGCCGAGGCGGGGTCGATCACCCGGGCCGCCGAGCGCCTCGGCTACACCCCGCCGGCGCTGTCCCAGCAGGTGGCGAAGCTGGAGCGGGAGACGGGGGCGACGCTGCTGGTGCGCTCCCACCGCGGGACCCGGCTCACCGGCGCGGGTGAACTGCTGGTCGTACGGGCCCGCCGGGTCCTCGACGAGATGGAGCTGGCCCGGCACGAACTGGCCCGTCTGACGGGGCTGTCGGGCGGCACACTGCGGCTCGGCACCTTCCAGACGGCGGGCATCCATCTGCTGCCGCCCGTGCTCAGCGCCTTCCGCCGGGCCCACCCGGACGTGGCGCTCGCGGTCGCCGACCACGAACCGCCGCACGGGATCGCGGCGGTCGCGGCCGGCGAGGTGGACCTGGCGCTCACCCACACCTATCAGCCCGCCCCGCCGGTACCGCTCCCCTCGTCCGTGGGCGTCGAGCCGGTCCTGGTCGAGGAACTGGTGCTGGTGACCGCTCCCGGTCACCTTCTCGCGGGCGGTTCGACGCGGCTGCCGCTCTCCGAGCTCGCCGGGCAGCCGCTGATCAGCATGGCCCCGGACCACCCTCCCCGGCAGGGGGTGGAGGCCGCGCTCGCCGAGGCGGGGGCCACACCGGCCGTGCTCGTCGAGACCCCCGGGTACGCCCTGGTGTGCGCGCTGGTCAGCGCCGGACTCGGGGTCGCGGTCGTGCCGGAGATGGTGGCGGCGACGGCGGCGACGCCGGTGGGCACCAGGCTGCTGGAGCCGGGAGATCTGCGCCGCACGATCTCGGTCGCCCACCGGACGGATGTGACGGCGCCCGCGGCCGACGCGTTCCGCGCCCTGCTGCGGGGTGCCTTCGGGCGGGCCGGACGGCACCGGACCGGCGGCCGGCCGGATGTCCGGGGACATCGGGACGACGCGCCTCAGGGCTCCTGAGGCCACCCGGTCGGCACCGTCCGGACCGGTACCGTCCACGGGATTTCGATGGAAACCGTCTTGCCGCCCTCCCGGGTCGGGCGGACGGTGAGCCTGCCGCCGCATTCGGCGGTCAGCCAGCGGATGATCACCATGCCCCGGCCGTTGTCCTGCTGGACGGCCGCGGGCAACCGCTTCGGAAAGCGCGGATGGCTGTCGGTGACCCCGATGCGCAGGCGCTCCTCCCGGTCGAGGCGCACACCGACCGTGAAGGTGGGCGACTGTCCGAACGTGTGCTGAACGGCGTTGGTGGCCAGTTCGGACACGATCAGACGTACCGTCTCGGCGTCTTCGCAGTCGCGCGGCAGGCCCCATTCGGCCAGCACTTCGGCGACGAATTTACGGGCCACGGAAACCGAGGCCGGTTCGCTCGGCAGCGTGACGGATGCTTCCTGATGGTCTGCCATGGCGACGTTCGTCCCTTTCCCACGGGACCGGAACCCGACACCGAGCGGATGGTTCGAGTACGGTCCCGGACTGGTGCTTGCGCCAGACTGCCATTACCGGGCCGGTCGCGGGTGCGATCCACCGAGTAATGCATATATCTGTCGCTCGATGCGGTGAACTCTGCGTCGGCAGAGCGTATTCGGACGACTTGGAAGGAGTAAGGAGAACAGTCATGCAGCACGGTCCCGCGGTGCGCCGCCGCAAGCTCGGTGCCGAACTGCGCGCACTGCGCGCCGGCACGGGTCTCACGAGCGGAGAGGCGGCCCGCCTGCTCGGCTGGCACCAGTCGAAGGTGAGCCGCATCGAGACGGGCACCAGCGGGGTGAAACCGGCCGACGTGGAACGCCTGTTGCACGCGTACGGCGTCGAGGACCCCGAACTGCGCGAACTCCTCGTCGTGCTGGCGGGATCCGAGGGGAACGGCCGCCACCACTGGTGGCACGCGTACCGCGGCGTGCTCCCGCAGGCCTACCGCGACTTCATCAGCCTGGAGTCGGGGGCCAGCGGCATGCGCACCCTGGAGACCTCTGTCGTACCCGGGCTGCTGCAGACGCCGGAGTACGCCCGCGCGGTGACGCGGGCCGCCGTGGACGGACTGGAGGAGAGCAAGCTCGACGCCCTGGTCGAGGTGCGCCTGGCCCGGCAGGACGTCCTGCGTTCGGATCCGCCGCTGGAGCTGTCCGCCGTCCTGGACGAAGCGGTGTTACGGCGGGAGGTCGGCGGCCCCGACGTCATGGCACGCCAGCTGCGCCGGCTGCGGGAGGCCGCCACCCTGCCCCAAGTACGGCTCCAGGTACTGCCGTTCGCCGCCGGGGCACACATCGGAGTGACCGGCCCTTTCGTTATTTTCTCATTTCCGAACACAACTGATCTGGACGTGGTTGTTCTCGACCACTTGACGAGTAGCCTCTATCTCGAGCGGAAAGAAGACCTCCGGGCCTATGCCGAGGCCTTCGACGCCCTTCGGTTCCACGCCCTTTCACCCGAGGACTCGTTGGACTACATCGCCGCGATAGGTGACGACACGTAAGGAGGCGCACGTCATGTCCGCAATGCCTCGGTACGTACGCTCCAGCACTTCACTGCACCATGTGCGATGGCTGCGCAGCAGCCGCAGTACCGGGATGAACAACTGCGTCGAGACCGCACGCCCGAGCACCGGACCGTGGTCCGGGATGGTCGCGGTGCGCGATTCCAAGAACACGGCGGGACCCGCCCTGCTGTTCACCCCGGGCGTCTGGGAGGGGTTCATCACCGGGCTGAACTGACCCCGCACGGTTCACCGTTCCACCGCACCACCGGCCGGCCGCCCCTGCGGACCACCGGCCGATCGCCCCACCCGCTCGTCGATCGATCGCTCCACCGTTTCACCGGTTCCGGCTGATCACGTCCACCGCGTGCTCGATCTGCTCCTCGGTGAGGTCCGCGCGGGCCGTCAGCCGCAGCCGCGAAACACCGTCGGGCACCGACGGGGGACGGAAACAGCCGACGGCGAGGCCCGCCTCGCGACAGTCGGCCGCCCATCGCACCGCCCGTTCGGGGGACGGTGCCCGCACGGAGACGACGGCCGCGTCCGGCCGTACCGCGGAGAGACCCTCCGCCGTCAGCCGCGTGTGCAGTGCCGTGGCCACCTCGCGCGCCCGCGCCGCACGCCCGGGCTCACGGCGCAGCAGCCGCAGCGCCGCGAGGGCCGCTCCCGCCGCCGCGGGCGCGAGGCCCGTGTCGAAGATGAAGGTGCGCGCCGCGTTGACCAGGTGGTCGATGACCGCCGCCGGTCCGAGGACGGCACCGCCCTGGCTCCCGAGCGACTTGGAGAGCGTGACGGTCACGACGACGTCCGGGTCCCCCGCGAGCCCCGCGGCGTGCGGAGCGCCCCTGCCGCCGTCGCCCAGGACACCGAGGCCGTGCGCGTCGTCGACGATCAGTCCGGCCCCGTGCTCCCGGCAGGCACGGGCGAGTCCGGCGAGCGGGGCCGCGTCGCCGTCCACCGAGAAGACCGTGTCGGAGACGGTGACGGCCGGTCCGTCGTGGGTGCCGAGGGCCTTGCGCACGGCGTCGGGGTCCGCGTGGGGGACCACCTGCGTGGTGCCGCGGGCCAGTCGGCAGCCGTCGATCAGGGAGGCGTGGTTGCCCGCGTCCGAGACGACCAGCGAGCCGAACGGCGCGAGCGCGGTGACGGCGGCGAGGTTGGCCGCGTAGCCCGAGGACAGGACGAGCGCGGACTCGAACCCGCAGAAGTCGGCCAGTTCGCGTTCCAGCTCGCCGTGGAGCTCGGTGGTGCCGGTGACGAGCCGCGAGCCCGTCGCGCCGCCGCCCCAGGTACGGGCGGCCTCGGCCGCGCCCTCGGTCACCTCCGGATGGCGGGCGAGACCGAGATAGTCGTTGCTCGCGAGATCGAGGAGCGGGGACCGGGCCGGACGGGGGCGCAGCGTCCGCACGAGTCCGGCCCTGCGGCGCGCCTCGGCCTGCTCGTCGATCCAGCCGAACGCCATGTTTCCTCCGGGTCTCGCTGCGGTGCGGTGGCGGTGATTTGTAGGCAGTGAACAGACCCTAGCGGTCACCCCGTCGGCGCATGATGTGGCAATACCCACACGTCGAACCATCTCTGTTGTGCAAACTCTCCTTGGCCGGGAGCGGTCGCATGGTCCAGGATCGGACCTCATGGACCTGCTGAACACGCTGGTGGACAAGGGGCTTCGGCGCGAGCTGCCGACCCGTGACGAGGCACTGGCCGTACTGGCCACCTCCGACGACGACGTGCTGGACGTGGTGGCCGCGGCCGGCAAGGTACGCCGGCAGTGGTTCGGCCGACGGGTGAAACTGAACTACCTCGTCAACCTGAAGTCGGGCCTGTGCCCGGAGGACTGCTCGTACTGCTCGCAGCGTCTCGGCTCGACGGCCGGCATCCTCAAGTACACCTGGCTCAAGCCCGAGGAGGCGTCCAAGGCCGCGGCGGCCGGTCTCGCCGGGGGCGCCAAGCGGGTGTGCCTGGTGGCCAGCGGGCGCGGTCCGACGGACCGCGACGTGGACCGGGTCTCCGACACGATCAAGGCGATCAAGGACCAGAACGAGAACGTCGAGGTGTGCGCCTGCCTCGGTCTGCTCTCCGACGGCCAGGCCGAGCGGCTGCGCGAGGCGGGCGCGGACGCCTACAACCACAACCTGAACACGTCCGAGGGGACGTACGGGGAGATCACGACCACCCACACGTACGCCGACCGGGTGGACACCGTCCAGAAGGCGCACGCGGCGGGGCTGTCCGCCTGCTCGGGTCTGATCGCGGGCATGGGCGAGTCGGACGAGGACCTCGTGGACGTCGTGTACGCGCTGCGCGAGCTCGACCCCGACTCCGTTCCGGTGAACTTCCTGATCCCGTTCGAGGGAACCCCGCTCGCCAAGGAGTGGAACCTCACCCCGCAGCGCTGTCTGCGCATCCTGGCCATGGTCCGCTTCGTCTGCCCGGACGTCGAGGTCCGGATCGCCGGCGGCCGCGAGGTGCACCTGCGCACGATGCAGCCGCTCGCCCTGCACCTCGCCAACTCGATCTTCCTCGGTGACTACCTCACCAGCGAGGGCCAGGCGGGCAAGGCCGACCTGGAGATGATCGCCGACGCCGGCTTCGAGGTGGAGAACGCGGGCGAGGTGACGCTGCCCGAGCACCGCGCCCCGTCCGGCGGCGGCTGCGGATCGCACGCGGAAGGCGGCTGCGGATCGCACGAGGGCGCCGGCTGCGGAGCGGCGGCCGAGGCGGGCTGCGGGTCCCACGGGGGCGGCGGCGTGTGCGGCTCGGTGCCCTCGGCCGCGGCCGAGGCTCCCGCCGACGCCCGTACCGACCTCGTCTCCGTACGCCGTCGCGGCGCCGGAACGGACCTCGCGCCCAATGCCTGACCTGTCCGTGCGGGAACTGCTCGACCTCGACCGGCGGCACGTCTGGCATCCCTACGGGCCCATGCCCGGCCGCCAGGAGCCGCTGGTCGTGGAGTCGGCGAGCGGGGTCCGGCTGCGGCTGGCCGACGGTACGGGCGAGCTGGTCGACGGCATGTCGTCCTGGTGGTCGGCCATCCACGGCTACAACCACCCGGTCCTGAACGACGCCGCGCGCGGCCAGCTGGAGCGCATGAGCCATGTGATGTTCGGCGGGCTCACCCACGAGCCCGCCGTCCTGCTGGCCAAGCGGCTGGTCGACATCTCGCCGGAGGGCCTGGAGCACGTCTTCCTCGCCGACTCCGGCTCGGTCTCGGTCGAGGTCGCCGTCAAGATGTGCCTCCAGTACTGGCGCTCGCTCGGCCGTCCGGGCAAGCAGCGGTTGCTGACCTGGCGGGGCGGCTACCACGGGGACACCTGGCAGCCCATGTCGGTGTGCGACCCCGAGGGCGGGATGCACGAGCTGTGGCAGGGCGTGCTCCAGCGCCAGGTGTTCGCCGACACTCCGCCGGCCGCGTACGAGGAGTCGTACGCGGACCACCTGCGCGAGCTGATCGGGCGGCACGCCGACGAACTCGCCGCGGTGATCGTGGAGCCGGTGGTGCAGGGCGCGGGCGGGATGCGCTTCCACTCCCCCGACTACCTGCGGGTGCTGCGCGAGGCCTGCGACGCGCACGACGTCCTGCTCGTGTTCGACGAGATCGCCACGGGTTTCGGCCGTACGGGTGAGCTGTTCGCGGCGGACCACGCGGGCGTCACCCCGGACGTGATGTGTGTCGGCAAGGCGCTGACCGGCGGCTATCTGACGATGGCGGCGACGCTGTGCACCTCGCGGGTGGCCGAGGGCATCTCGCGCGGTGAGGTCCCGGTGCTCGCGCACGGCCCGACCTTCATGGGCAATCCGCTCGCCGCCGCGGTGGCGTGCGCCTCCGTCGACCTGCTGCTGGGGCAGGACTGGCGGACCGAGGTGAAGCGGATCGAGGCGGGGCTGCGGGACGGCCTCGCGGAGGCGGCCTCGCTGCCGGGCGTCCGGGACGTACGCGTGCTCGGCGCGATCGGGGTCGTCCAGCTCGACCACGAGGTGGACATGGGGGCGGCGACGGCGGCCGCGGTGCGCGAGGGCGTGTGGCTGCGGCCGTTCCGCGACCTCGTCTACACGATGCCGCCGTACGTCACCGGTGACACGGACCTGGCACGGATCACACGCGCGGTGTGCGCGGCGGCGCGGGAGGGCTGAGATGGCGGTACTGGTGATCACGGGGACGGGCACGGAGGTGGGCAAGACGGTCGTCACGGCCGCCGTCGCCGCCACGGCCCTCGCCGCCGGGCGGTCCGTGGCCGTCCTGAAGCCCGCGCAGACGGGCGTGGGCCCGCACGAGCGCGGCGACGCCGACGAGGTGGCCCGGCTCGCCGGTGCCGTCACCACCCTCGAGCTGGGCCGCTATCCCGAGCCGTTGGCGCCCGCGACGGCCGCCCGGCGGGCCGGGCTGCCGACCGTGTCCCCCGAGGCGGCGGCGGAGGCCGCGGCGAAGCTCGCCACCGAACACGATCTGGTGCTGGTGGAGGGCGCGGGCGGTCTGCTCGTCCGGTTCGACGACGCGGACGGAACGCTGGCGGACGTGGCCCGGCTGCTGGACGCTCCCGTGCTGGTCGTCGCCTCGGCCGGGCTGGGGACGCTCAACACGACGGAACTGACGGCTCGTGAACTACGGCTGCGGGAACTGGAGTTCGCGGGCGTGGTGATCGGGAGCTGGCCGGACTCCCCCGACCTGGCGATGCGGTGCAACCTCGCGGACCTGCCCGCGGTGTCCGGAGCACCCCTGCTGGGCGCGGTCCCGGAGGGCGCGGGGATCCTCTCGCCCGCGGACTTCCGTGCCGGTGCGCCGGGCTGGCTGGACCACCGGCTGGGCGGACGCTGGAACGCGGGCGTCTTCGCCGCGGCGCACACGGCCTGACACCGGCTCCGTCACCCGGCCGTGGTCGTCCCCGGCCGGGTGAAACCGCCTCGCCCCCGACGGGCGAGGCGTGCGGCGGCCGTCCAGGGGGGACAATCCCGGTGAGCCCCGTCTCCCGGGAGGTCCGTCATGCCGTTCAAGCCGCTCCGGCCGGCCGGCTCCGGCAAGGTCTCCGCGGAGGCCGTGCACCATCCGGTGTTCGCCCGCTCCTACGCCCGTCTCAGTGTCCGCGCCGAGACCCGGATGGGGATCGGCGGGGTGCGCGACCGACTGCTCGCCGGGCTGTCCGGGCGGGTGATCGAGATCGGCGCGGGCAACGGTCTGAACTTCGCCCACTACCCGGGCACCGTCTCGGAGGTCGTCGCCATCGAACCCGAGCGCCTGCTGCGGCAGTTGGCGGTGGAGGCGGCGCTGCGCTGCGAGGTGCCCGTCGACGTGGCGCCGGGCGCCGCCGAGGCCCTGCCGGTCAAGAGCGAGGCGTACGACGCCGCCGTGCTCTCGCTGGTGCTGTGCAGCGTGCGGGACGTGCCGAGGACGCTCGCCGAGGTGCGGCGGGTGCTGCGGCCGGGCGGCACGGTGCGGTTCTTCGAGCACGGCAGGGGCGGCGGACGGGTCATGGGGGCGGTCCAGCGGGGCCTGGACGCCACGGTGTGGCCGCGGTTGTGCGGCGGCTGTCACGTGGCCCGCGAGCCGATCGCCGCACTGCGTGCGGCCGGGTTCGAACTGGGCCCGTACCGGCGGCTGCTGATGCCGGAGAAGGGCCCGCGCCTGCCCACGTCGTACTGCGTCCTGGGCACGGCCCGCCGGCCGCTCGGCTGACGGGTCCCGCGGCGGCCGGGCGCCGTGGGTGTCACAGACTCCAGCGGCGCAGTTCGTGCGCGATGTCGTGCACGGTGGCCTCGCCGTTCTTCACCAGACGGGCCAGGTCCCGCACCTGCTCGGGCGAGGTGACGACCTTCAGGCCGCTGGCGACGAGATAGGCGTAGGCGACGGCCGAGGCGAACATCGCGTTGGAGCGTTCCAGCGCCGGGACGTGCAGCAGGAGCTGGAGCAGTGCGGCGGCGCGGGCGTGCGGGCTGTCGTAGACCGGGATGCCGAGGATCTCCGCCTCGTGCCGGGCGACCGCGGCGACGAGGGCTCCCCAGTCGGTGACCTGGGGGTCTCCGGGGGTCTTCTGTTCGGCGATCATGAGGAGCCAGGCAAGATCGACTCTGAGACTGCTCAACGGATCAACGACGACCTTCGCTGGTGCCTTCACGGTCCGGGCCGAACTCCTCGGCGAACACGGACTCGTACTGCTTCATGAAATCGGCGGCGGCCTCCACGAAGGTGCGGCCCACTTCCCCGGTGTCCTGCCGGACCAGCTCCTCGATGTAGCGGTTCACGCTCATCCCCCGTTCCAGGGCTCGCTCACGGGCGGCTCTCGCGGTGCCCTCGTCCACCCGGACGTTCAGCTGAGTCTTCGCCATCCTTCGAAGCTAGCGCGATGCCGCTAGCACCGGCAAGGGGGCCCGGTCCGGGGCGGAGACCCGGCCGACGAAGACAGTAGGACGAAGACGCGAAGGCGAGGACGCGGACGCGAAGACGCCGAGGCGAAGATGCCGAGGGTGGAGAGCCGCGGTGGAGAGTGCCCCTTACATCGATATCAGGGACCCACCCTGGGACGGAGACCGCTCGGCACCTAGGGGGGATACCGGGTGTGCCCCCGGTCACACTACGCTCGGGCCGGACGAGGAGTCCGGGCATCCATCACAGAGGAGGCGGTCTTGTCCACAGCTGCTGCGGAGCAGATTCCCGGCCGCGCGGAAGGGGACGGGATCGCCGCCCGCGCCCGCGGCCTGACCAAGGCGTACGGTTCCGGCGAGACCGCGGTACTGGCACTCGACTCGGTCGACGTGGACATCGCGCGCGGCCGGTTCACCGCCGTCATGGGCCCCTCGGGCTCCGGGAAGTCCACCCTCATGCACTGTCTGGCGGGCCTGGACACCGTCTCGGCCGGACAGGTGTGGCTGGGCGACACCGAGATCACCGGCCTGAAGGACCGCGAACTGACCCGGCTGCGACGGGACCGGATCGGCTTCATGTTCCAGTCGTTCAATCTGATCCCCACCCTGAACGCGGCCGAGAACATCACGCTGCCCATGGACATCGCGGGCCAGAAGCCCGACCAGAAGTGGCTCGACCAGGTCATCGACACCCTCGGGCTGCGCGAGCGCCTCAAGCACCGGCCCGCCCAGCTCTCCGGTGGACAGCAGCAGCGCGTCGCCTGCGCGCGGGCGCTCGCCTCCCGGCCCGAGTTGATCTTCGCGGACGAGCCGACCGGGAACCTGGACTCGCGGGCGGGCCTCGAAGTCCTCGGGTTCCTGCGCGAGGCCGTCGACGGGCTGGGCCAGACCGTCGTCATGGTCACGCACGACCCCGGTGCCGCCGCCCACTCCGACCTCGTGCTCTTCCTCGCGGACGGACGGATAGTGGACGAGATGGAACGGCCCTCGGCGGAAGCCGTGCTGGAGCGGATGAAGCGTTTCGACACGGCCCGGGTGACCTTCGACGGCGGGCGCGGCACGCCCGGTGGAGCGGCGCCCGAAGACGGCGGGGACCCCACGGAGGGCGTCCGCGGCGCGGACGGCACGGCTCCCGTCGCCGCCGTCGACGACACCGCTCACGGCGGTTCCGGCGACACCGCTCCCGGCGGTTCCGGCGACGTGACCCTCGACAAGGACTGAGGCCCTCGTGCTCAAGGCGACATTGCGCAGCTTCCTCGCGCACAAAGGGCGGCTGCTGCTCTCGGCCCTGGCCATCGTGCTGTCCGTGGCGTTCGTCGCGGGCAGTCTCATCTTCTCGGACACGGTGACCCGTACGTTCGACCGGCTCTTCGCCTCCACCGCGGCCGATGTGACCGTGGAGCCGAAGAACGACCTGAAGTCCCAACTGCCCACCGGGGCCACCGAGACCGTTCCGGCCTCCCTCGCGGACCGGCTCGCGAAGGTCGACGGGGTCGCCGCCACGCACGTGGACGCGTCGGTGGAGAACGCCCCCGTCGTCGACAGCGCGAACAAGTCGGTCGGGCCGACGACGGGCGCTCCCACGATCGTCACCAACTGGGAGCTCACCGAACGCAGTCCGGTGAAACTGACCTCCGGGCACGAGCCGCACGGCGGCGACGAGGCGCTGCTCGACGCGGACACCGCCGACAAGAAGCACCTCGGCATCGGCGACACCCTGACCGTGCAGGCACAGCCCGGCTCCTTCCGGGTGCGGATCGTCGGCATCGCGACCTTCACCACCACCAACCCCGGTGCCGCGCTGGTCTTCCTCGACACCCCGACCGCGCAGACCAAGCTGCTCGGCCGCCCCGGACTCGCCACGAGCATCTCCGTGGACGCCGCGAAGGGGGTCGGCGACGCCCGGTTGAAGCAGCGCGTCCAGGCCGAACTCGGCACCGGGGCCTACGAGGTGAAGACCGCCGAGGAGCAGGCGAAGTCGTCCGCCGAGTCGCTCGGCGGGTTCCTCGACGTCATCAAGTACGTGATGCTCGGCTTCGCCGGGATCGCGGTGCTCGTCGGGATATTCCTCATCGTCAACACCTTCTCCATGCTGATCGCCCAGCGCACCCGGGAGCTCGGACTGCTGCGGGCGCTGGGCGCCGACCGTCGCCAGGTGCGCCGGTCGGTGCTCACCGAGGCGCTGCTCCTGGGCCTGGTCGGCTCGACCCTCGGCCTCGCGGCCGGGATCGGGCTGGCGGTCGGGCTGATCAAGCTGATGACCGCCTTCGGCATGAACCTCAAGTCCACGGAGATGGTGATCGGCTGGGGGACCCCCGTGGCCGCGTACGTCGTCGGCGTCGGCGTCACGTACGTCGCCGCCTATCTGCCGGCCAGGCGCGCGGCGGCCGTCTCCCCCATGGCGGCCCTCTCGGACGCCGAGGTCGCGGGCGTGGGACGGCCGTTGCGGGTACGGGCCGTGGTGGGCGGGGTCGTCGGCGCGGCCGGGGCCGCGGCCCTCGCGGGATGCGCGGCCTCGACGAAGACCTCGACCGCGGCCTCGCTGCTGGGACTCGGTGTCGTCCTGACCCTGATCGCGACGGTGATCGCCGGACCGCTGCTCGTCCGCCCGGTGATCCGCGTCCTCGGGGGCGCGTTCCCCGCGCTCTTCGGCCCGGTGGGCCGCATGAGCCAGCGCAACGCGCTGCGCAATCCGCGGCGCACCGGCGCCACCGCCGCCGCCCTGATGGTCGGTCTCGCCCTGGTCGGCGGGATGTCCGTGGCCAGCGCGTCCATGAGCAAGTCCTTCGACCAGCAGATCGACAAGACCCTCGGCGCCGACTTCGTGCTCCAGAACGCCAATTTCGTGCCGTTCTCGCACGAGGTCACGGAGAAGGTGCGCGCCACCGAGGGGGTCGGACTGGTCGTCCGGCAGCGGTTCACGCCGGTCGCGGTGAAGCTGCCCGACGGCAAGCGGATGGAGACGACCGCGGCGGCCTACGATCCGAAGCTGGACGACGTCGCCCACATCACGTACGCCCGGGGCGACACGGCCGCGGCGCTCGGCGAGGGCCGCATCGCCATGGACGTGAAGTTCGCCGACGACCACGACGTGCGGGTCGGCAGCACGATCCCGGTCGAGTTCCCCGCCGGCCGCACGACCGAACTGACGGTGGGCGCGCTCACCGACCAGGGCGGCGGAGGCTTCGGGACGCAGGGCGGACTCGTCTTCGGCTTCGGCACGATCGAGAAGTACGTGCCCGGCGGGCAGGACTCGGCGCTGTACGTGAACGCGGCCCCGGGCACCTCCCCCGAGAAGCTGCGTCCCCGGCTGGAGAAGACCCTGGAGCCGTATCCGCAGGTCCAGGTCCGCGACCAGGCCGACTACAAGAAGCTGGTCCACGACCAGATCGCCGTGCTCCTCTACCTCGTGTACGCGCTGCTCGGGCTCGCGATCGTCATCGCCGTGCTCGGCGTGGTCAACACCCTCGCCCTGTCGGTCGTGGAGCGCACCCGCGAGATCGGACTGCTGCGCGCCATCGGTCTCGGCCGGCGCCAGCTGCGCCGGATGATCCGTCTGGAGTCCGTGGTCATCGCCGTGTTCGGCGCGGTCCTCGGCCTGGCACTGGGCATCGTCTGGGGTGTCTGCGTCCAGCAGGTGCTCGCGCTACAGGGCATGAAGGCGCTCGCCGTCCCCTGGACGACGATCGTCGCGGTCGTGATCGGCTCGGCCGTCGTCGGTATCGTCGCGGCGCTGCTTCCGGCGCTGCGGGCGTCGCGCATGAACGTGCTCGCGGCCATCGCGCACGAGTGACCACGGGCCCGTCCCGGCCCACGTGGGCCGGGACGGGCCCACCTGCTCGCGCCCGCCGGCCGGGACGGGGACGGACCGCCCGCCCACTCCCGCTTCCCGGCCCGTCGGCACCGGGAAGCGGCCACTGCCCACCCGGTCCGCCAGGGCCGGGGACCGCCCGCCCGTTCTCCCCGGTCCGCCGCGGCCGGGGCGAGTCCCCCGAGGAAGGGATGACCCATGTCGCGCCCGTTCCGTTTCGGTGTCAGCCTGATCGCCCCGGCGACCGCCGCCGAGTGGACCGCCAGGTGCCGCCGCGCCGAGGAACTCGGCTACGACGTGATCACCGTGGCGGACCATCTGGGGATGCCCGCCCCCTTCCCCTCGCTGGTCGCCGCCGCGGCGGCGACCGAGCGGCCCCGGCTCGGCACGTTCGTGCTCAACACGGGCTTCTGGAACCCCGCGCTGCTCGCCCGTGAGGTGACCACCGCGGACGCCCTGACGGGCGGCCGTCTCGAACTCGGCCTCGGCACCGGATACGTGGCGGCCGAGCACGAGACGGCGGGCCTGCCCTGGGGCACCCCGCGCGAGCGCGTCGACCGTCTCCTGAGCACGGTCGAGGAGTTGAAGCACCTCCTCGGCCCGGACGGACCGCTCCGCCACGGCACGCCGTGGCCGGGCGGGAAGGCTCCCGGGCCGGGCGACGGCGGGCCGCCGCGGGTGCCCCTGCTGATCGGGGCCAACGGCGACCGGATGCTGCGCATCGCCGCGGAGCACGCGGACATCACGGCGTTCACGGGCGCGCGCACCGGAGGGAACGGCACGCTGGAGCCGCTGACGGCCGCCGAGCTCGACGAACGCGTCGCGCTCCACCGGAAGGCGTCCGCCGCCCGCGAGGAACCCGCCGAGCTCAATCTGCTGGTCCAGATCGTCGCCGTCGCCGACGACCGGAGTGCCGCCGTCCGGCCGTGGCTGCCCCGGCTTCCGCACCTGACCGAGCGGGAGGTGCTGGAGCTGCCCGTCGTCCTGATCGGCACCGTGGAGCAGATCGTCGATCAGGTCCGGGACCTGCGGGAGCGCTACGGATTCTCGTATCTGACGGTGCTGGAGCCGAACCTCGAGGCCTTCGCTCCCGTGGTCCGCGAGCTGCGCGGCCGATGACCGTCCGCATGGCGGAAATGCCGTTCCGTCCCGCGGCCCGCGTGGTGGGATCGGACCATGACCGACTTGCGCATACGGGCCGCTCGGCCCGAGGACCTCGACGCCGTGCTCGCCTTCTGGAAGACGGCCGCCGAGGGCACCAGCATCAGTGACGACCGCAGCGGCGTGGAAGGGCTCGTCGCCCGGGACCCCGGGGCCCTGCTGCTCGCGGAGCGCGCCGGGGAGCTGGTGGGCACGGTGATCGCCGGCTTCGACGGCTGGCGCTGCCATCTGTACCGGCTGGCGGTCCGTCCGGACCGACGGCGCCTCGGCATCGGCTCGGCGCTGCTGGCCGCGGCGGAGGAACGTTTCGTACGGCTCGGGGGGCGGCGCGGGGACGCCATGGTGCTGAAGCGGAACGAAACCGCCCACCATGCCTGGCGGGCCGCGGGGTACACGCCGGAGGAGCACTGGCGGCGCTGGGTGAAGCCGCTCACCGACTAGCGCTCCCCGGCGGGGGCGGAGGAGGGCCGCACCCGCCGGGCGGCGGCCGCCGAGGAATCCCCTTTGCCGATCCTTTACCCTTGTTGGACCATCGTTCCTCCGACGAAAGGTGTGAGCGTCCGCCCATGGGCGAGCCTCCCAGTACCCGCGGCCGTGATTCCCACGGCGTCCGCGGACATCGCGCGATCCCCGTGTCCCTGGCCGACCATGGGACGGAGGTGACCCGATGACCGAAGTGCTCCTCCTGCTGGTCGCAGTTCTGCTGTCGCTGGCCTGTGGCGGTTTCGTGGCGGCCGAGTTCTCGCTGACCACGGTCGAACGCAGCGAACTGGAACGTGCCGTGGAGCGCGGCGAGCGGGGCGCCTCCGGAGCCCTCAAGGCCGTACGCAACCTCACCTTCCAGCTGTCCGGCGCCCAGCTCGGCATCACCGTGACGAACCTCGTGGTCGGCATGCTCTCCGAGTCGTCGATCGCCAAGCTCATCGCGGGCCCCCTGGAGTCGCTGGGCGTCCCGCCCTCCGCGTCGAACTCGGTGGCGCTGGTCATCGGCACGGCGCTCTCGACGATCTTCCTGATGGTCGTCGGTGAGCTGGTGCCCAAGAACTGGGCCATCTCGTCGCCGCTGGCCGTGGCCAAGCGGGTCGCGACGCCGCAGCGCTGGTTCAGCGCCGCGTTCCGCCCCTTCATCGCCCACCTCAACAACAGCGCGAACCACGTGGTGCGCCGCTTCGGCCTCGAACCCGCCGAGGAACTGGCCTCCGCCCGCGGTCCCCAGGAACTGGTGGCGCTCGCCCGGCACTCCGCCAAGGAGGGCGCGCTGGAGGCGGACACCGCCGAGCTGTTCGTGCGCACCCTGAACCTCGCCGACCTGACCGCGGAGAACGTGATGACACCGCGCGTCCAGGTCATCGCACTGGACGTCCAGGCCACCTGCGAGGACGTGGCGAACGCGACCCGGGCGACCGGCCTGTCCAGATTCCCGGTCTACCACGAGAGCCTCGACGAGGTCGTCGGGGTCGCGCACATCAGGGACGTGCTGACCGTGCACGCCACGAGCCGGACGCAGACGCCCGTCTCGCAGATCATGCGCGAGCCGCTGTTCGTACCGGAGTCGCTGACCGTCGACAGACTCCTGGACCGGCTGGCCGGCAAGCGCACGATGGCCGTGGTCATCGACGAGTACGGCGGTACGGCCGGTGTCGCCACCCTGGAGGACATCGTCGAGGAGGTCGTCGGCGAGGTACGCGACGAGCACGACCCGCACGAGACGCCCGACCTCGCCCCGGCGGGCACGGACGAGGAGGGCCGGACGCTGTACTCGGCCGACGGGTCCGCCCGTACCGACCAGCTCGCCCGCGTGGGGCTCCGGGTGCCCGACGGGCCGTACGAGACCCTGGCCGGCTTCGTCGCGGCCGAGCTCGGCCGCATCCCCGCCGAGGGGGACACCGTCGAGGCCGACGACTGGCGGCTCGACGTCGTGGACGCCTCGGGACGGCGGGCCGCACGGGTGCTGCTGCACGCCCCGCACGACGCCGAGGAGAGCACGCGATGACCGCCGTACAACTGTTGATCGGACTCGCGACCCTCGTCGTGAACGGCTTCTTCGTCGGCGCCGAGTTCGGGCTGATCTCGGTGCGCCGCAGCCAGATCGAACCCCACGCCGAGCGGGGCGACCGGCGGGCGCGGAGCGTGCTCTGGGGCCTCGAACACGTCTCGGCGCTGCTCGCGACCGCGCAGCTCGGCATCACGCTGTGCACCCTGGTGCTCGGCATCGTCGCCGAACCCGCCATCGCGCACCTGCTGGAGCCGGTGTTCCACGCGGTGGGCGTCCCCTCGGGCGCGGGCCACGCGGTCTCCTTCGTCATCGCGCTCACCCTGGCGACGTATCTGCACATGCTGCTCGGCGAGATGGTGCCGAAGAACGTGGCCCTCGCGGAGCCGGTGCGGACGGCGCTGGTGCTCGGACCGCCGCTGGTCGCGCTCTCCCGTGCGCTGCGCCCGGTGATCTTCGCGGTCAACGCCTTCGCCAACGGACTGCTGAAGCTGCTGCGGGTCGAGGCGAAGGACGAGGTCACGGCGACCTTCTCGGACGACGAGCTCTCCCGCCTGGTCAAGGACTCCAGCGCGGCGGGGCTCATCGACCACCGCGCCCAGGAGCGGTTGCGCGACGCCCTGGAGCTGGGCCGCCGGCCCGTGCACGACGTCGTGCTCCCGGTGGAACGCGTCGTCTACGCGCGCGTCGGCGTCACTCCGGAGGAACTGGAGCGGCTGTCGGCCGAGTCGGGGTTCTCCCGCTTCCCGGTCGTCGACGAGGGGCGCCGGATCGTCGGCTATCTGCACGTCAAGGACGCGCTGGACGCGGCTCCGCGCGAGGTGCCGTTCCGCGTGGAGGACATGCGGCAGATCGCCCGCGTACGGGAGAGCACTCCCCTGGACGACGTCCTGACCGCGATGCGCCGCAGCCGTACCCATCTCGCGGCTGTCATGGGCAGCGACGGACGGCTCACGGGGCTGGTGACGATGGAGGACGTCCTGAGGGAGCTGTTCGGGCAGCCGGCGTAGGGCCTTTCCGGGGCCGGGGCGGGAGGCGCCCCGGCCTCCGTCGCAGGTAGGACCGTCCGACCGACCGATGGGTATGTGTTCGGGTTACCATCTTTCTCGCCATGCAGATGAATGCCTCATACACCAGCCTCGTCGCGGTCGGCGACTCCTTCACCGAGGGCATGTCGGACCTGTTGCCCGACGGCTCGTACCGGGGATGGGCCGACCTCCTCGCGGGCCGGATGGCGGCCCGCGCGCCCGGTTTCCGCTACGCCAACCTCGCGGTGCGCGGCAAGCTGATCGGGCAGATCGTCGAGGAGCAGGTGGACGTGGCCGCCGCCATGCGGCCCGATGTGATCACACTGGTGGGCGGCCTCAACGACACCCTGCGGCCCAAGGTCGACATGGGGCGTGTCCGCGGTCTCCTGGAGGAGGCCGTGGAACGGCTGGCCCCGGCCTGCGAGCGACTCGTCCTGATGCGCAGCCCCGGCCGCGACGGCCCGGTCCTCGAACGCTTCCGGCCCCGCATGGAGGAGCTCTTCGCCACCGTCGACGATCTGGCCGAGCGGCACGGCGCCCTGGTGGTCGACCTCTACGGGGCACCCTCGCTCGCCGACCCCCGCGCGTGGGACGTCGACCGGCTGCACCTGACCGCCGAAGGGCACCGCCGGGTCGCGGAGGCCGTGTGGCAGACCCTCGGGTACGAGGCCGAGGACCCGGACTGGCACGTCCCGTCGGCACCCACCCCGCCTCCCGGCTGGGTGTCCCGCCGCACCGCCGACGCGCGTTTCGCCCGGCAGCACCTGCTGCCGTGGATCGGGCGGCGGCTGACGGGGCGCTCGTCCGGCGACGGACGGCCGGCGAAGCGGCCGGAGCTGCTGCCCTACGAGGGGCCCGTCCACGACGGTCCCGTCACGGGCGGTCACGGCGGCTGATCCCGTGATCCACCTGGGCGGGCCCGGGAACCGCGGGCCCCGTCCGCGCGTGGAGGAGGCCGGGCACGGTGGTCGCGGGAGCCGGGAGGAACACCGGCCGGGCGGCTTCCGCCGTGCCGCTCTCTCGAGTGACACGGCGGCCCATGCTCCGCATGAAGAGGACGCTACCGGTTCACCCCTCGCCCGCCACAGGGCGCACGGGGGGCGCTCGACAGCGCGGGGGCGCCGTTTCCGCTCTCGCCCACGCGCCCCGGAACTACGGCTGGGCCCGGCGCGTACGCCGGGCCCCGCCGACGGCCCCTCCAGCTTTGCGGAGCATGGAGAGGAGCCGTCTCGCCACCCGGAGGGGATGGCAAGTAACAGGCCAGCCGGGAGTTCCAGCCGGAATCGATATCCAAGCACTCATGCGGGGACCTGAGAAGTACGCCCCCGAGCACCGCTCGAGGAACTTGTCGGCATCTGTCCATGGGCGTGGCCGGGGCAAAGGCTCATGCGCACCTTTTGGCACCGACACGCCACCGGTGGACCGATCAGGGCCGATGTGCCCCATCGGCACCCTTGCGGCCGACTGCCGACAGGGTGGGAAACCAGCCACGCCGAGCGACCGCACCTACTGTGGGCAGGGGTCGCTCTGCGCCAAGTGCAGTACACGGAACGTGAGCATTCATGGACGCGTCGCCCCGGTTCACCTCATGCAGAGGCGCGGGGCACCACGAGTGAGAAACAGCCAGTCGAGGCGGCGCCCCGGCGTCGGTCACGCACTGTCCCCGGCCATTCCGCCGGAGGGCAGGGGGGTGGGCGTCAGCGGGCCGTGCGCCATGATGATCGAAGAGAGCGGATAAGGGGGGCCGTCCGTGCCGCGCAGGATCAGCAGGGGCATCCCGCGCTCGTCCTGCCGTCGGCCGAGGGACAGCCAGACGCGGTCGGTCCGGTCGACCTGCCCCACCCCGAGGTCGTAGATCCGCCCCCAGAGGTAGAAGGGATCGGCGGCCGCGTCGTTCGCCTCCTGGAGGAGTTCGGGGACGCCGTGCGCGGTGAGGTGGACGGCGACCCCGTCGAGGGTTCCCGCGGCGACCTGGGCGTGCCCGGCCGTCCTGGTCCGGACGTTGCGGGGAGCCCCGATGGCGTCGAGCCAGTACTCCCAGTCGGCCAGACAGGTGGCCTTGACCGCCACCGTCACCCGCTCGCCGTCCGCGGTGATCTGCATGGCCTCCAGGCGCGCGAGGTGGTCGGCCTGGAGGCCCGCGGCGACGGAGACCGCACGGGCGGAGGCGCTGCCCCATCCGACCGCGCGCGACCGCGCGGCGGCCGGCCGCACCCGCGGGACCTCGCCGTCGACGCGCTTCGGCACCGGCGCCGCCCCGTGCTCCGCCACGACCCGTCCGGCACCGCGGTCGGCGAGGTGCAGGACGATCGCACCGCGCGCGGTCGGCACGAGCGGCGAGGACGCGGAGTCCCGGTCGGGCCGCGGCTCGGGGCCCCGGACGTCGAGGACCGGCACGGACGCGGGACCGTGATCGCGGCGGGGCACCGGTCCCTCACCACCACGGACAGGGCCCTCGTGGTCCGGTACGGAAGCACGGTCGTGCCGCGGCTCGGGCCCCCCGGTCCCGGGGCCCGGCTCCTCGCGGCCGGACGCGGGTTCCCGGTGGTGGCGCGGCTCGGCGTCGTCGCCGGGGATCAGCCCCTTGCGGTTCAGCGCGGTGGCGATCCGCATCGCGACCTCGCTCGGGTAACCGCAGTCCTCGACGATCGTGTCGACGGCGGCGTGGTAGGCCTCCGGGCAGTTCTGCCAGGTCTCGACCTGCGTCCGCAGCCGTTCGAGGACGCCGGCCCCGCCCGCCTCCACCAGACGCCCCTGCGCCTCCAGGTCGGCGACGAACTCCCGGGCGAACGTGCTGAGTTGTTCGGCGAGATTGGCTTCGACGGCCGAACGGATCCCGGGCACGGTGGTCATGCCGCCACCCCCAGGTACTCGCTGCGCAGCTTGGCCAGAGCCCTGAACTGCAGGGTCTTCACCGCCCCTTCGGACCGCTCCATCTGGCGCGCCGTCTCCAGCACCGAGAACTCCATCAGGAAACGGCGCGTGAGGACTTCGCGCTGCGGCGGCCGCAACTGCTCCAGGGCTCGGCGCAACAACTCCTCGTCAAGACTGATCAGTACGGTGTCCTCGGTACTGACCGTGAGGTCCTCGTCGAAGCCGAGCATGTCCTCGACGACGAACTCACGGCGCTGCGCGCTCTTGCAATGGTCGATGACCTTGTTCCGGGCGATGGTGATCAGCCACCCGACGAAGCCGATGCCGCGGTAGGTGAAGGTCCCGCGTTTCATCCAGGCGTTGAGAAAGGTCTCGCCGGTGATGTCCTCGGCGACCTGCCGATTGCGTACACGGCGCTGTACGTAAGCCAGTACCGCGGGGTGGTGCAGGGCGTAGAGCTCCCCGAAGGCGTCCCGGTCACCCGCGAGCGCACGGGTGACAAGGGCCTGTTCTCTGGTGTCGAACCGCGGTGTGGCGGCGTTAGCCTCGGCGATCAAGGCCTACTCCGTTCATGAGTGGATGAACTGTGGTGGGCAGGTGCTGCGACGGTCCGCTCCGGCCATGGCCGGGTTCGGGCGCCGGATGACCGGGTCGTCGTGTCCGAAGGTTTCGAGGCGTCCCCCCGCTGGCGCCTCGCAGCTCCGGAGCCTGCTCGAGCCGATGCCGAGGCGGTGCAAATAGGGTCCCCTCAAAGGGACTTGCATACGTGCGACTAACTCACAGTCATGCAACATATGCAACTTGCGTACACGTGCGCAAGTTGCTTCGCCCGGATGACGGCGAGACTTTTTGCCGGGAACTGGAGTGCGAGCCGTCCCCCGTGGCCTGGCACGACACCCAAACACCTATTGACCTGCGAAGATGCACGCATGCAAGTCGCGTGCAAGTTGCATACACGCGCGCTACTCTCCGAAACATGCGGAGCATGGAAGAGTCCCCCCACGAGTCCCGCGGTGAGCGACAAGCTCTCGCAAGGAGGGTGGGCGAGTACCTCACGAACGCCGCGACAGCGGCCGGGTACGACGTCCGTCCACGAGCCGGTGGCCGGGCCCAACTGGCCATCTCGATTGGAGTGAGCCTGACGACGATCAGCAGGACACTGGAAGGAAAAACCCTCCCCCTTCCCTCGCAACTGACCACCTGGGCGTCAGTACTCGGCCTCGACCAGCGAGAGATGTTGGTGAACAGCGGCATGCTTCCACCGGAACACGGGCCTCAGCCTGCGACACGGAGGGTAGCCTCAGTAACACTCACCCCGGAGGAGGCAATGGACGCATGGGGCATCACTGATCTCAGAATCCGCACAATGCTCAGCGGGAACATCGTCCAAGCTATCGAGCTCCAGAAGGATCTCGACGCCGACGACAACCGGGGGGCCACTGCAAGGGGGTAACGAAACGTGGCGTACAGACTGGCACTCGCGTCCGCCGCCAGCTGCACAGCCGGCTGGACATTCGTGGGCATGGGCGTCCGGCACCATACATGGGAGTTGGCGACAGTCGGGATCGGCCTGTTAACCATGGGCGTGGCAGGGGCACTTGCTGCCCTTCTCCGCCGCACGGTCAGACAGGTCGAGGCCCGCACACGGCATGATCTCAGCATCCTGGCGGAACACCGACAACGCCTTGAGCTGGACATGCACAGACGCGAACAGGACCTGTCCCAGCGAGAGAAGGCCATGGCCCGCAGGGCCACCATCACAGCCATCAGACTCGGCAGTCATGCCCGAGCCCTCGACGAGGCGCGGAACGCGAACACGGCACTGCGCGCCAAGAACTCCGAGCTCATGCAGGAGATCGAGGAAGTCAACGACGAGCGCAACCAGCTGATCACGGCAGAGCTCACCTTCGCCCACGACCGGTTCACCTCGAAGACGTACGGGGGTCTGCGCGCTGTTGTCGGCAGCGAGCAGTCCCACCCCGATCCGCACGCCCAAGCGGGGTACGGAAGCCGCCCCCCGCGTTCTGGATCCTGAACACGACCCTGCGAAAACGTTCCATCACGACATCCGTCCATCAATACGGCGAACGACTCCCCTCTGTTCAAAGGAATCGAGCGTCTTTCCGCCGGGACCACCGGCGGACGGCAGGAGCGACGACGCGGTCTGTGGTGCGCGCCCGCGCGCGGCACCTCCGTCCCGTCCCCGCGCCTCTCACGCACACCCCGGTCCGCCGGGGGGTGCCGCTCCGCCCCGACCCGCGCGTCCGGGGCGCCGCGGACACAACAGAACCCGCGCCGAACAGCCGGTATGCTCCGTACACGTGACTGCCGCGCCTGCAAAGCCCCGTATCCCCAACGTTCTCGCCGGACGCTACGCCTCCGCCGAGCTCGCCACGCTCTGGTCCCCCGAGCAGAAGGTCAAGCTGGAGCGTCAGCTCTGGCTCGCCGTGCTGCGGGCCCAGAAGGACCTCGGGATCGAGGTGCCGGACGCCGCGATCGCCGACTACGAGCGCGTCCTCGACCAGGTCGACCTCGCCTCCATCGCCGAGCGCGAGAAGGTCACCCGGCACGACGTGAAGGCGCGGATCGAGGAGTTCAACGACCTCGCCGGCCACGAGCACGTGCACAAGGGCATGACGTCCCGCGACCTCACCGAGAACGTCGAGCAGCTACAGATCCGCCTCTCGCTGGAGCTGGTGCGCGACCGCACGGTGGCGGTCCTCGCCCGCCTGGCCAAGCTCGCCGGCGAGTACGCCGAGCTGGTCATGGCCGGCCGCTCCCACAACGTGGCCGCGCAGGCCACCACCCTGGGCAAGCGCTTCGCGACCGCCGCGGACGAGATGCTCGTCGCGTACGGCCGCCTCGAGGAGCTCCTCGGCCGCTACCCGCTGCGCGGCATCAAGGGCCCGGTCGGCACGGCCCAGGACATGCTCGACCTGCTGGGCGGCGACGCGGCCAAGCTCGCCGACCTGGAGCAGCGGATCGCCGGGCACCTCGGCTTCTCGCAGGCCTTCACCTCCGTCGGCCAGGTCTACCCCCGTTCCCTGGACTACGACGTCGTGACCGCGCTGGTGCAGCTGGCGGCCGCCCCGTCCTCGACGGCCAAGACGATCCGGCTCATGGCCGGGCACGAGCTGGTCACCGAGGGCTTCAAGCCCGGCCAGGTCGGCTCCTCCGCGATGCCGCACAAGATGAACACCCGCTCCTGCGAGCGCGTCAACGGCCTGATGGTCATCCTGCGCGGCTACGCGTCGATGACCGGCGAGCTGGCCGGCGACCAGTGGAACGAGGGCGACGTGTCGTGCTCGGTGGTGCGCCGCGTCGCGCTGCCGGACGCGTTCTTCGCACTGGACGGTCTGCTGGAGACCTTCCTGACCGTCCTCGACGAGTTCGGCGCCTTCCCCGCCGTCGTGGCCCGCGAACTGGACCGCTACCTGCCGTTCCTCGCGACGACCAAGGTCCTGATGGGCGCGGTGCGCGCCGGTGTCGGCCGTGAGGTCGCCCACGAGGCGATCAAGGAGAACGCCGTCGCCTCCGCGCTCGCCATGCGCGAGCAGGGCGCCGAGCGCAACGAGCTGCTCGACAAGCTCGCCGCGGACGAGCGGATCCCGCTGGACCGCGCGCAGCTCGACGAGCTGATGGCCGACAAGCTGTCCTTCACGGGGGCCGCGGCCGACCATGTGACCGTCGTCGTCGGCCGTGTCGAGGAGATCGTGAAGCAGCACCCGGAGGCCGCGGGCTACACGCCCGGAGCGATCCTCTGACCAGGCTCACCCGAGCGGACCTGGAGGCCGCCCGCGACCGGCTCGTGCCGGATGTCGTCGCGGACGGCCTCTCGGTGCTTTTCTGCGGCATCAATCCGGGTCTGATGACGGCGGCCACCGGCCATCACTTCGCCCGGCCCGGCAACCGGTTCTGGCCCGTGCTGCACCTTTCCGGGTTCACCCCCCGGCTCCTGCGGCCCTCCGAGCAGGACGAGCTGCTCTCCTACGGACTCGGCATCACCAACGTGGTGGCCCGGGCGACCGCCCGGGCCGACGAGCTGAGCGCCGAGGAGTACCGCGAGGGCGGGCGGCTGCTCGCCGAGAAGGTGGAACGGCTCCGCCCCGGGTGGCTGGCCGTGGTGGGGGTGACCGCGTACCGGGCGGCCTTCGGCGACCGCGGGGCCCGTATCGGTCCCCAGGAGCGGACGATCGGGTCGAGCCGGGTGTGGGTCCTGCCCAACCCCAGCGGGCTCAACGCGCACTGGACGGCCGCGACGATGGCCGAGGAGTTCGGCCGGCTGCGGGAGGCCGCGGTCCGGCCCCGGTAGGCCGTGGCGGGTCCCCCACCGTGACCGGGACCTCCGGTCGGGGACGGCGGTTCGCCGTCCCCGACCGGAGGCGGGGCGCCGTGGAACCGGCGCGCTCACGCGTCCCTGCGCCGGACGCACCACGCGCCCGCGCCCAGCGCCGCGGCGGTCCACAGCGCGGTCACGGCGAGCCCGCTCCAGGGTCCCAGGGCGCCGTCCCACGTCTCGTGCAGGACCGTCTGGCCTGCCTTGTCCGGCAGGAAGTCCGCCACGCTCCCGGACGCGTTCCCGACGACGAAGGACACGATCAGCAGGAACGGGATCAGGATGCTCAGCGTGGCGACCCCGCTGCGCAGGACGGCCGCCAGGCCCGCCGCGAAGAGGGCCATGAGCATCAGGTAGACCGCGCAGCCGACCACTCCCCGGAGTTCTTCCGCCCAGGTCAGTGCGTCCGCCCGGGAACCGAGCACGGACGTCCCCACGACCAGGCCGGCCACGCCGGTGACCAGGCCGATGCCTAGGGCCGGGGCGCCGATGGCCACCGTCTTGGCCAGGAACCAGCGCCCCCGGCCGGGAACCGCCGCCAGCGAGACGCGCAGCGCGCCGCCCTGGTACTCGGCCGAGACCGCCTGGGCTCCGAAGGTGATGGCCGCGATCTGGCCGAAGCTGACGCCGAAGAACGCCGAGAAGAGCGGGTCGAAGTCCGGGTCGGCCGAGTCGTCGAGCCCGGCGAGTGCCGAGAACGCCACCGTGGCCGCGAGGACGGCGAGCAGCCCCCACAGGAGCGGGCGCAGGGTCCGGATCTTGATCAGTTCCGCGCGGAGTGCGGGTGCGAAGGACATGGTCAGGCCTCCTGAGGCTGAACGGGGGCGGCGGCGAACTCGGTCTCGGTGGCGGTCAGGTCCAGGTAGGCCTGTTCCAGCGTGCCCTCCTCCGCAGCGAGTTCGAGAACGGTGAGGCCGGCGGCCGCGGTCAGACGGCCGATGTCCTCCGGTCGCGCGTCCAGCGCGGTCCAGCGGCCCTCCTCGCCCTCGGCGGCCTCGATGCCGTGTTCCGCGAGCAGGTTCCCGAGCGCGCGGCTGTCCGTGCCGCGCACCCGGACACGGGGCTGTACGCGTGCGTCGATGAACTCGCGCATCGGCATGTCGGCCAGGAGCCTGCCGCGGCCGAGGACGACGAGCTGGTCGGCGAAGGAGGCGGTCTCGTTCATGAGGTGGCTGGAGACGAGGACGGTGCGCCCCTCGCGGGCCAGCCGGCGCAGCAGCTCCCGGATCCAGATGATCCCCTCCGGGTCCAGCCCGTTCGACGGTTCGTCGAGGAGCACCACGGGCGGGTCGCCGAGGAGGGCGGCCGCGATGCCCAGACGCTGGCGCATGCCCAGGGAGTACGTCTTGACCCGGCGGCGGGCCACCGGGGCGAGGCCCGTCTCCTCCAGCACCTCGTCGACCCGGCGTTCGGGGATGCGGTTGGTGGCGGCGAGCGCCCTCAGGTGGTTCCGGGCGGTCCGCGAGCCGTGCGCGGCGCCCGCGTCGAGGAGGGCGCCCACCTTCCGCAGCGGCTCCTCGAGGGCGGCGTACGCGCGGCCCCCGATGGTGGCGGTGCCGGAGGTGGGCCGGTCCAGGCCCAGGACGAGCCGCATGGTGGTGGACTTCCCGGCGCCGTTGGGGCCGAGGAATCCGGTGACGCGGCCCGGGAGGACGCTGAAGGACAGGTGGTCCACCGCGCGCCGGGTGCCGTACTCCTTGGTCAGGTCTTGGACGTCGATGCTGGTCATGGGCACAGCCTGGCCGCCGGGCACCGGTGTCCACCTCCCCCACGGGTGGAGATCGTCTCCCCCGCCCGGGGGAGGTCCGCCGTCGGTGCCCCCTGGCACGATGGCGCGATGGCCCGATTCCTGCGCCCGCTGCTGTGGGGGACGACGTACACACGCCTGCTGCACCTGTGGGTACCGATGCTGTTCGTCAGCGTGTGGCTGTTCATCGACTCGTCGAAGCCGTGGGTGCCCGCGGTGGTGCTGGTTCCGCTCGGGCTGATCCCGGCCGTGCGGCGGGGCGAGGGGGTGCAGGCGCGGTTCATGCTGGCGCCGGGCGAGCGGGACGGCAAGGACCCGGGGTTCTCGGTGGCCCCTTCGGCCGGATGGCGGGACCGGTGGCGGACCGTGCTCTGGCTGGAGGCGCGCCTGCTGCTGGGCGTGGCGGCCTCCATGGTCACCGTGTGGCTGCCCGTGTTCGCCGTCGACCTCACCAGGGCGGCCCTGGGCCACTGGCCGTCCGGTGACCCCGTGGTGCGGCTCCTCGACCCGCACTGGAGCTGCGCCCTGCTGATTCCGCTGCCCCTGATCGCCCTGTACGGCGCGGTGGTCGGGCTCGGCGAGTTCATCACGGCGCTCGCCCGGCGGCTCCTCGGCCCCTCCCCCACCGAGCGGCTCGCCGCACTGGAGGAGCGCACCGAGCAGCTCCTGGAGCGCAACCGCATCGCCCGTGAGCTCCACGACTCCATCGGTCACGCGCTCACCGTCGCGGTGGTGCAGGCCGGTGCCGCGCGCGCGGCCGGCGACCCGGAGTTCACCGCGCGTGCCCTGGCCGCCATCGAGGAGACCGGACGGGCCGCCCTGGAGGACCTGGAGCGCGTCCTGGGGGTGCTGCGCGAGGCGGAGCGCCCCGTGAGCGGGCGCCCCACGCTGGCCGACGCCGACCGGCTGCTGGAGTCGGCGCGCACCTCCGGGGCCAAGGTGGACGCCGAGGTGTCGGGTCCGGTGGAGACCGTGGCCGGCCCGGTGTCCAGGGAGGGCTACCGCATCCTCCAGGAGGCGCTCACCAATGTGCTCCGGCACGCCGGGAGCGTTCCGGTGCGGGTCCGCGTCGAGGTCCGGGACGGCACTCTCTCCCTGGAGGTCCGCAATCCGCTGCCGGACGGCAGGTCCGGATCCGGACGGGGCAGCGGCCTGCGCGGCATACGGGAGCGGGCCGCGCTGCTGGGCGGCAGCGCCCGGACGGGCCCGCACGAAGGCGACTGGCAGGTGCATGCAGAGCTGCCGCTGCACTGATCTACGCTGGCCGGATGCCGGTCACCGTTCTGCTCGTCGACGACGAACCCCTCGTGCGCGCGGGGCTGCGCGCCGTCCTGGAGGCGCAGCCCGACATCGAGGTCGTCGGCGAGGCCGCCGACGGAGCCGCCGTGATCCCGCTGGTCCGGCAGCTGCGGCCGGACGTGGTCGCCATGGATGTCCGCATGCCCCTGATGGACGGCATCGAGGCCACCCGCGCGATACTGCGGACCGTCGCCGACCCACCCAAGATCCTCGTGGTGACGACGTTCGAGAACGACGAGTACGTCTACGAGGCGCTGCGCGCGGGGGCCGACGGATTCCTCCTGAAGCGGGCGCGGCCGGCCGAGATCGTGCACGCGGTGCGGCTGGTGGCCGAGGGCGAGTCCCTGCTGTTCCCCGCCTCCGTGAGGCAGTTGGCGGCCGACCACGGGGACGGCGGGGCCAGTCCGGCGGCGCGGGCGGTCATGGAGCGGGCCGCGCTGACCGAGCGCGAGGCGGACGTGCTGCGGCTGATGGCCCGGGGGATGTCCAACGCCGAGATCGCCGCGCGGCTGGTCGTCGGCACGGAGACGGTCAAGTCGCACGTCAGCTCCGTACTGGCGAAGCTGGGGGCCCGGGACCGCACTCAGGCGGTCATCGCGGCCTACGAGTCGGGGTTCGTGGCGCCGGGCTGACGGCGGCCCGTGAACGGGAAAGGGTCCCCGGCCCTCGCCGGGGTTCCCCACGACGAGTACGATCCGGCCAACACGCGTACTAGCTGGGAGGACGGGCGTTGGGGCGGTTGACCGGCGGGGATCCCTCTCTGCTGCGACGGATCAATTCCGCGGTGGTCCTGCACGCCTTGCGTGCCACGGACTGCGCGACCCTCACCGAGATCACCCGGGTGACCGGATTGTCACGGCCGACGGTCGAAGGGGTCGTCGAGGGACTGATCGAGAACGGGCTCGTCGTCGAGAAGGCGGCCGAGGAGGGCGCCGCGCGGCGCCAGGGGCGTCCGGCGCGCAGGTTCCGGTTCCGGGCCGAGGCGGGACATCTGCTGGGCCTGGAGATCGGCCCGCACCGCGTCGCGGCGCTGCTCGCGGGCCTGGACGGGCGCGTGATGGGCGCGACGGCCAAGGACGTGGACGAGACGGCGTCCGCCGACGAGCGGCTGGAGCGGCTGCGGGTGGCGGTCGCCGAACTGCTGCGCAGGGCGGGTGTCGCCCGTAGCTCCCTGCGCGCGGTGGGTGTGGGAAGCCCCGGCATCGTGGAGGCGGACGGCACCGTACGCCTGGGCACGGCGCTGCCGGAGTGGACGGGCCTGCCGCTGGGCGAGCGGCTGAGCCGTTCCTTCAAGTGCCCGGTGCTCGTGGAGAACGACGCCAACGCCGCCGCCGTCGCCGAGCACTGGAAGGGCGCGGCCACCGAGTCCGACGACGTGGTGTTCGTCCTGGCGGGGCTGAGTCCGGGCGCCGGCGCACTGATCGGCGGGCGGCTGCACCGGGGGTTCGGCGGGGCGGCCGGCGAGATCGGCGCGCTGCACCTGCTGGGCCGTGACGTCACCCCCGAGACGCTGCTGTCGACAACGGACGAGCCGTTGCACCCGCTCGACGAACAGGCGGTCGCGAAGGTGTTCGCGCTGGCCAAGGGCGGCGATCTGCGGGCGCGCGCGGCGATGGACCGCTTCATCCAGCGCCTGGTGCACGACGTGGCCGCCCTGGTCCTCGCCCTCGACCCGGAGCTGGTCGTCATCGGCGGCTGGGCGGCCGGTCTGGACGGCGTACTGGAGCCGCTGCGGACGGAGTTGGCGCGCTACTGCCTGCGTCCGCCCAAGGTGGCCCTCTCGATGCTGGGGGAAGCGGCCGTGGCGACCGGGGCGCTACGGCTCGCCCTCGACCACGTGGAGGAGCAGTTGTTCGCGGTGGAGGGAACCGTGACCGCGCGCCGCTGAGGCGCGAGCGACACGGCGCCGGCCACCGGCCACAGCCACCGGCCACAGCCACAGCCACAGCCACAGCCACAGCCACAGCCACAGCCACAGCCACAGCCACAGCCACAAAACCCGTCGCGCCCCGGAAGGTTCCGGGGC
>NZ_KZ626871.1 GCF_002911015.1 Streptomyces populi | reverse complement strand
CGGCCGGGGGGGTGCGGACGGCCGGGAGGTGCGGGCGGCCGAGGGGACGTGGGCGGTGCGCGTCAGACCTTCAGTGTCCTGATCGCGGTGGGCGCGTGGCCCGGTTCGGTCGCGATCTCCTCGAACTCGACCACGTCTCCGATGTCGTTCGTCCTGCTCATGGAGATGTTGGTGACGCGCTCCAGGATCGCCTCGACGACGACGGGGACCTGGAACTCGGCGGCGAGCTTCTTGGCCCGCTCGAAGGCGGCGCCGAGTTCGCCCGGGTCGGTGACCCGGATCGCCTTGCAGCCGAGGCCCTCGACGACCTTGACGTGGTCGACGCCGTAGACGCCGAGCTCCGGTGAGTTGATGTTCTCGAACTCCAGGTTGACCTGGAAGTCGATGTCCAGACCGAGCTGCGCCTGCCGGATCAGGCCCAGGTAGGCGTTGTTCACGAGGACATGGACGTACGGGATCCGGTGCTGGGCCCCGACGGCCAGTTCCTCGATCATGAACTGGAAGTCGTAGTCGCCGGAGAGCGCGACGACCTGCGCGCCGGGGTCGGCCCTGGCGACGCCGAGCGCGGCCGGGACGGTCCAGCCGAGCGGGCCCGCCTGACCGCAGTTGATCCAGTGGCGCGGCCGGTAGACGTGCAGCAGCTGGGCGCCGGCGATCTGCGAGAGACCGATGGTGGTGACGTACCGGGTCTCGGGGCCGAAGGCCTTGTTCATCTCCTCGTAGACGCGCTGCGGCTTGATCGGGACGTCGTCGAAGTGCGTCCGGCGCTGGAGGGTGGCCCGCCTCTCCTGCGCCGAGGCGGCCCACGCGGAACGGTCGGGCAGTCCGCCCGCCGCCTTCAGTTCCCCCGCCACCTCGACGAAGAGCTCCAGGGCGGCCCCGGCGTCGGAGGCGATGCCGAGGTCCGGGGCGAAGATCCGTCCGAGCTGGGTGGGCTCGACGTCGACGTGCACGAAGGTACGGCCCGCCGTGTAGACGTCCAGCCTGCCGGTGTGGCGGTTGGCCCAGCGGTTGCCGATGCCGAGGACGAAGTCGGACTCCAGGAAGGTGGCGTTGCCGTAGCGGTGCGAGGTCTGTAGGCCCACCATGCCCGCGTTGAGCTCGTGGTCGTCGGGCAGCACGCCCCACCCCATGAGCGTGGGGACGACCGGAATGCCCGTCAATTCAGCGAATTCGACGAGGAGTTCGGCGGCGTCGGCGTTGACGACCCCGCCGCCGGCCACGATCAGCGGGCGCTCGGACGCGTTCAGCATCCCGACCGCCTTCTCGATCTGGGCGCGGGTCGCGGCGGGCTTGTACGCCCGGAGCGGCTCGTACGTCCCGGGGTCGAACTCGATCTCGGTGAGCTGGACGTCGACGGGCAGGTCGACGAGGACGGGCCCGGGGCGCCCGGAACGCATGAGGTGGAACGCCTGCTGGAGGACACCGGGAACCTGCGCCGCCTCCAGCACGGTGACCGCCGCCTTGGTCACGGGGCGCGCGATCGCGGCGATGTCGACGGCCTGGAAGTCCTCCTTGTGGATCACTGCGGTCGGCGCCTGGCCGGTGATGCACAGGATCGGGACGGAGTCGCCGCTCGCGGAGTAGAGGCCGGTGATCATGTCGGTTCCGGCGGGGCCCGAAGTGCCCACGCAGACACCGATGTTGCCCGGGCGCGTCCGGGTGTAGCCCTCCGCCATGTGCGAGGCGCCCTCGACGTGCCGGGCGAGGGTGTGGCCGATCCCGCCGGACGCCTCGAGCGCCGCGTAGAAGGGGTTGATCGCCGCGCCCGGAACGCCGAACGCGTGGGTCACGCCCTCGCGCTTGAGGATCTCGACTGCCGCGCGGGCAGCGGTCATACGAGCCATGGAGTACTCCTGCCCGGACTGTCGGACTCGTGCTCCCGCCGCGCCCCGCGGAGAGCCGATTATTCCGCATCATGGAAAATTACTTCTACTATCTGGAAGGAATGTAGGCTTCGGGGCGGGGAGCGTCAAGGGCGGGCGGTGCGCCGAGCCGGTGCGCGTCGCGGCGTTTCGCTGCCGGACACCGCCCGGCAGGAGGACGATGGACGCGCCGATCCGATGTGAGCTTCTGGAGTGGGCCATGCCCGAGAGCGTGCCGGTGCGGTGTCCGGCCTGCCGCCGCGAGCACCTGTACGCGGTGCCGTCCTACCCCTGTGTGTGCGGATCGCCCGTGGCGGCACCGCTCGACCGGCTCGCGGAACCGGCCCCCGTCGTCCATCGCGCGTGGGACGACGAATGGACCGCGGTCCGGTGCGAAGCCTGCGGCCGCGAGACCCAGTGGCCCCACCCCGAACTGGGCTGCTCCTGCGGGACGACGCTGCGCATCCCACTGCGAACGGCCCCGGGACGGCACCCCGGCCCCGCCGCGCCCCGGGCCGCCGAGGACGGCGACCGCGGCAGGAACCGGGGAGCGGCGGCCGACGCGTTCCGGGGCGGCGGCGAGGGCGAACTCCACGACGAAAAGGCCGGCCCGGCACGGAGTGGCGGACCCGGGCGGGACCGGGAAGCCTCCGTCGGCGTTCCCCCTGAAGGGGAGGCCGAAGGCGGAACCGGTTCGGACCGCCGTGGAAGCGGGCGGCCCGGTCGTGACGGCGGGGACGGCAGGGACGGCGAGGCCGGCCGGAGGCCCGCGTTCCGGCCCGTCACCATCCGTACCGCGCGCGACGCCGTCACCGCCGCCGCGCTGTATCTGGGCTGGCTCGGCTACCGCGACATCCGGCGCGCGGACCAGCGGCCCACGACCGGGATCGGGCTCGCCGCGCGCGGCATCCTGGCCCAGGTGGACCCCACCGCGCGGCCGGCCTCGCTGCGCGACGTGGAGTGCCTGTGGCTGACCGCCATGACGGAATCCTCGGACTGCGTCTTCTTCTCCCTGACCGGGTACGCCGAGGACGCCCGCGCCCGCGCCGACGCCCTCGGCGTCCCCCTCTTCGTCCTGGACCTCACGGGCACCCCCCGGCCGGTGAACAGCCCGGCCGACGAACTCATCGCCGTCACGGACTGACCACCGGCCACGGGCACCGCACCGGGAGCGCTCCGGGCGCCTACTCGGCGTACGTCTCCCGCAGTTCGATCTTCCGCACCTTCCCCGAGACCGTCATCGGGAAGGTCTCCAGGATGCGCAGCCGGCTCGGGACCTTGTAGTGCGCCAGCCTGCCCTCGCAGAACGCGCGCAGCTCGTCCAGGGTGAGGGGGTCGGCCGGGTCGCGCGGGATGACGCAGGCGAGCACCTCCTCGCCGTAGCGCTCGTGCGGGACCCCGACCACCTGGACGTCGGCGATCTTCGGATGGGCGTACAGGAACTCCTCGATCTCGCGCGGGTAGATGTTCTCGCCGCCCCGGATGATCATGTCCTTGATGCGGCCGACGATCTCGACGTACCCGTCCTCGCGCATCACGGCGAGGTCGCCCGTGTGCATCCAGCGCCCCGCGTCGACGGCCTCGGCCGTCTTCTCGGGTTCGTTCCAGTAGCCGAGCATCACACTGTAGCCGCGGGTGCACAGTTCCCCGGCGGTGCCGCGCGGCCGGGTCACCCCGTCCACCGGGTCGACGACCTTGACCTCCAGGTGCGGCAGGACCCGGCCGACGGTGCCCGTGCGGTGTTCGAGGTCGTCGTCCCGGCGGGTCTGGAGCGAGACGGGCGAGGTCTCCGTCATGCCGTAGCAGATGGAGACCTCCTCCATGTGCATCTCGGCGACCACCCGTTTCATCACCTCGACCGGACAGGGCGAGCCCGCCATGATGCCGGTGCGCAGGGTGGACAGGTCGTACTCCGCGAAGTCGGGGAGGTTCAACTCGGCGATGAACATGGTGGGCACGCCGTACAGCGAGGTGCACCGCTCCTGCTGGACGGCCCGCAGCGTCGCCGCCGGGTCGAACGACGGGGCCGGGATCACCATGCACGCGCCGTGCGAGGTGGCGGCGAGGTTCCCCATGACCATGCCGAAGCAGTGGTAGAAGGGCACCGGGATGCAGACCCGGTCCTGTTCGGAGTAGGCGATCGACTCACCCACGAAATAGCCGTTGTTGAGGATGTTGTGGTGGGAGAGCGTGGCCCCCTTGGGGAAGCCCGTCGTGCCCGAGGTGTACTGGATGTTGATGGGGTCGTCGCAGGACAACTCGGCCTCACGTGCCTGGAGTTCGCCCCGCAGGTCGGGGGTGCCCCGACGGATCAGCGCGTCCCAGCCCGGGTCGCCGATGTAGACGGTCTCCTTCAACTCCGGGCACCTGTGCCGCACTTCCTCGACCATCGTCCGGTAGTCGCTGGTCTTGTGGCTGAGGGAGGCGAACAGCAGCGAGATCCCGGCCTGGTTCAGGACGTACTCGACCTCGTGGGTGCGGTAGGCCGGGTTGATGTTCACCATGACCGCGCCGACGCGGGCGGTGGCGTACTGGACGAGCACCCACTCGGGGCAGTTGACCGCCCAGACGCCCACCCGGTCGCCCTTGGCGACCCCGGACGCGAGCAGCGCGTACGCCAGCTCGTCCACCGCCGCGCCGAACTGCGCGTACGTCCAGCGCCGCCCCGAGGGCACGTCGACCAGCGCCTCCCGTTCCGGCCAGGCGGCGACGGCCCTCTCCAGGTTCGCCCCGATGGTGTCGCCGAGCAGCGCCGTGCCGCCCGTCCCGTGCGCGTACGACAGTTCACTCATCGGAAGTCCTCCTCGCGGTACTCGGCGTCCGAGCCGGCGGCCGTGGCCTCGCGCAGCTCGATCCGGCGGATCTTGCCGGAGACGGTCTTGGGCAGCTCGCCGAACTCCAGACGGCGGATGCGCTTGTACGGCGAGAGCACCGTGCGCGCGTGCTCGAAGAGGAGCTTGGCGGTGTCGGGGCCGGGCTCGTACCCGGCGGCGAGGACGACGTACGCCTTCGGGACGGCGAGGCGCAGTTCGTCGGGGGCCGGGACCACGGCGGCCTCGGCGACCGCCTCGTGCTCCAGGAGCGCGCTCTCCAGCTCGAAGGGCGAGATCTTGTAGTCGGAGGCCTTGAACACGTCGTCGGCGCGGCCGACGTAGGTGATGTAGCCGTCGGCGTCGCGCGAGCCGATGTCCCCGGTGCGGTAGTAGCCGCCCGCCATCGCCTCCGCCGTGCGGTCGGGGTCGCCGTGGTAGCCGGTCATCAGGCCCACCGGGCGCTCGGACAGGTCGAGGCAGATCTCGCCCTCCGTGGCGCCGGGCGCGCCCGTGACGGGATCGAGCAGTTCGACGCGGAAACCGGGGCTGGGACGGCCCATGGAGCCGGTCTTGAGCCGCTGACCGGGGCTGTTGGACACCTGGACGGCGGTCTCCGTCTGCCCGAAGCCGTCCCTGATGGTGACGCCCCAGGCCCGCCTGACCTGCTCGATGACCTCGGGGTTCAGCGGCTCGCCCGCGGCGACGACCTCGCGCGGCGGGGTCCGCAGCAGCCCCAGGTCGGCCTGGATGAGCATGCGCCACACGGTGGGCGGGGCGCAGAAGGTGGTGACGCCGGCCCGGTCCATCTCCGCCATCAGCCGGCCCGCGTCGAAGCGCGTGTAGTTGTACAGGAAGACGGTCGCCTCCGCGTTCCACGGCGCGAAGAGGTTCGACCAGGCGTGCTTGGCCCAGCCGGGTGAGGAGATGTTCAGATGGACGTCCCCGGGCTTCAGCCCGATCCAGTACATGGTGGCCAGGTGGCCGATCGGGTACGAGACGTGGGTGTGCTCCACCAGCTTGGGGCGGGCGGTGGTGCCCGAGGTGAAGTAGAGCATCAGGGGGTCGTCGGCGTGGGTGGGTCCGTCGGGCTCGAAGACGGCGTCGGCGTCGGCCGTCTCCTCGTAGGCGTGCCAGCCGGGGCGGGTGCCGCCGACGGCGATCCGGGTGTAGTCCCCCGGCACCGCGTCGAACTTCCCGGCGTCCTCGGCCCGCACCACGACGTGCCGCACCCGGCCGCGCTCGACCCGGTCTTCCAGATCGGCGGGGCCCAGCAGCGGGGTGGCCGGGATGACGACGGCGCGCAGCTTCATCGCGGCCAGCGCCGTCTCCCACAGCTCGACCTGGTTGCCGAGCATGACGAGGACGCGGTCCTCGGCGCCCACGCCCCGCTCGCGCAGCCAGTTGGCCACCCGGTTCGAGCGCTCGGACATCTCGGCGAAGGAGACCTCGACACGTCCGCCGTCCTCCTCCACGATGTGCAGGGCGGTGCGGTCGTTGTCGCGCGCGATGACGTCGAACCAGTCGAGGGCCCAGTTGAAGAGCTCCGGGCGGGGCCAGCGGAAGCCCTCGTAGGCCGTGGTGTGGTCCGTCCGGTGCTCCAGCAGGAAGTCCCGTGCGGCACGGAACTCCTCCGCCCTGCCCGTCGTCGCCGTCATGTGTCCTCCTCGTTGCCGGACCGCCGCCTACCATCGTGTATTCCGTGATGCAGGTCTCACCACCCCCGAACGGGGGTGCGCCGCGACGAAGGGGTGAGCAGGTGGCAGCAGACACGGCCGAGTCGGTGGAAGTGCGCGCCGCGCTGGTACGGCTGCGGCGTGCCACGGGACTGCCGGTGGCCTTCGGCGGCCTGGTGGACCCCGGGGGGCGGCTGGTGCGCATCAGCGAGCTGAGCGGTACGGCGACGCCCGCCCTGAGCGCGCTCGCGGTCTCCTCGGGCAACGGCCTGGGCGGCAAGGCGGTGGCCCTCGCCCGGCCCTGCGCGGTGAGCGACTACCCGGCCTCGCGGCAGATCAGCCACGAGTACGACACGGCGGTGGCGACGGAGGGACTGTGCTCGGTGCTCGCGGTCCCCGTCGTCGTGCGGCGCCGGGTGCGCGGAGTGCTGTACGGCGCCCTGAGGACGGCCCGGCCGCTGGGCGACCGGGCGCTGGGAGCGGCCGTCGCGGCGGCCCGGGACGTGGAGCAGGCGCTGGTCGTCCGGGACGAGGCCCGCGATCTGCTCGACGCCGTCCGCGGGCCCGGCCCCGCGGCGGGAGCGGCGAAGGACGCGGCCTGGGAGGAGGTGCGCGAGGCGCACGGGGCGCTGCGGGCGCTGGCCCCGCGGATCGCCGACCCGCGCCTGCGGGCCGAGCTGCTCTCGGTGTGCGGCCGGCTGGCCGGTGCGGTGGCCCCGTCCGCGGGGGCGCCGCGCGAGGTCGGGCTGGCTCCGCGCGAGGTGGACGTCCTCGCCTGCGTCGCGGCGGGGGCGACCAACGCGGCCGCCGCCGAGCGGCTGGGGCTGCGTCCGGAGACGGTCAAGGGGTACCTGCGTTCGGCGATGCGCAGGCTCGGCGCGCACACTCGTCTGGAGGCGGTCGTCGCCGCGCGCCGGGCCGGGGTGCTGCCTTAGCGCACCGTCCGCTTCGGCACCCTCCATTCAATCGTCCGGACGGTGAAATGACGTATGCGCAACATCTGTTATTTCCCTCACCACCCGGACTGTCCGAAATTCAAAGAGACCTTGCCTAATATTGGCCAGGACACGACACACGAGGGGAGCGGTGACCGTGCGAGGGGACTTCCATGAACCTGCCAGATCACGCCCCGACCTGGTCATCGGCCGGGAGGAACTCTTCGCGGGGGCACGCGAGCAGCTGTCCGGGGGCGGCAGTGTGCTCGTGCACGGGCCGGCGGGAATAGGAAAGTCGACCGTCCTGCGGGCGCTGGCCGCCGAATGCGCCGAATCGGCGCGGACCGTCTTGCGTTGCTCGGCCACCGAGTCCGAATCCCATCTCCCCTTCCTCGCCCTGGCCGACCTCCTCGGCCTGGTCGTCGACGAGATAGCCGACCGGCTGCCCGCCCCGCAGCGCACCGCCCTGGAGTCGGCGCTCACCGGCCGCGGTGAGTCCACCCTCCAGCGCGACGGCCTGGCGCTGCGGCTCGCGGTGCTGTCGGCGTTCCGCGCCCTGGCCGCGCGGGGGCCGGTGCTGATCGTCGCGGACGACCTGCAGTGGCTCGACCCGGCCAGCGCCGAACTCCTCGGCTTCGCCGCCCGCAGGCTCGGCGGCACCCCGGTCCGCATGCTCACCGCGGTCCGTACGGAGACCGAGCCCCAGGCACAGGACCACGACCGCTTTCTCCGCGCGTCTGTCCCGGAGACCCTGGCCCTGCGGGTCGCCCCGCTGGCCCGCGCCAAGGTGGCCGAACTCCTCGCGCGGCGCGGCTACACCGGCCTGCCCCGCTCCACCGTGCGCGACATCCACCGCACCAGCGGCGGCAATCCGCTCTTCGCGCTGGAGCTGGGCCGCGCCCTCGCCGAGTCCCCCACCCGGCCGAGTCCGGGCGAGCCGCTGCCCGTGCCGACGTCCCTGCGCGCACTCGTCCTGAGCCGCCTGGACATGCTGTCCGCCGAGGCCCGCCACACCCTGCTGGTGGCGAGCGCGGGAGCCCGCCCGACCCTGGCCCTGCTGCACGCGGCGGGCCGGGAGAACGCCGAGGCCGAGACCGGCTCGGCCGCCGCCCTCGGGCTCCTCTCCACCGAACGCGACGCGCCCGGCATCCGTTTCGCGCACCCGCTCGTCTCGGCCGCCCTGTACGCGGAGGCCGACGCGCAGGAGCGGCGCGCCGCGCACTCCGCCCTGTCCCGCGCGGCCTCCGACCCCATCGAGCGGGCCCGGCACCTCGCGCTGGCCACCATCGGCACCGACCCCGCGGTCGCCGCCCGGCTCGGCGAGGCCGCGGCCGCCGCCCGTGACCGCGGCGCCCCCTCCGTCGCCGTCGGGCTCGGACTGCTCGCCGCCCGCCACACGCCGGCCGACGCGCTGCCCGGCCCGGACGAGCGGCGGCTGGGGGCCGCCGAGGACGCGCTGACGGCCGGGGAGACGGACCTCGCCCGGGACATCGCCCGCCAGGTGCTGTCACGAGCCACCGCCCCCGCCGAACGGGTCCGGGCCTGGATGATCGTCGTCGACTCCGCCGGACAGGCCATGGCCGAGATCGACGCCGTCTTCCCGCAGGCGCTCGCCGACGCGGGCGACGATCCGGGCCTGGTCGCCCTCGTGCGCTACCAGCTCGGCTGGCGGGCCCTGCTGATGGACGGCGAGATGACCAAGGCCCGTGAGGAGGCCGCCCGGTCCGCGCGGCTCGCGGCACGCGCCGGGGACCGGCGCACCGAACTCCTCGCGCTCGGCTTCCAGGCGCAGATGGAGACCCTGATGGGGCACCCGGACGCGCCCTCGACGATCCAGCGGGCGATGCGTGAGCCGCAGGACCCGCGGGTCGCCTGCGACCACAACGGCGCCGGCGCCGCCCGCTTCCGCTGGCTCATCATGGGCGACCGGCTCGCCGAGGCCCGTACCGCCATCACCACGCTGCTGCGCGAGGTGCAGCGGCGCGGCATGGTCGAGAGCGAACTGCACTTCCTGCGCGGCCTGGCCGAGACCGAGCTGCGCTCCGGTCACTGCGGCCGCGCCCTCGACCTGGCCCGGGAGAGCCTGCGGCTGGCCCGCGACACCGGCATCGGCGAGGCGGCCACCGCCATGTTCACCTCGCTCGCCGAGGCGGCGGGCGGTGACGTGGACCGGGCGCTCTCGCTCGCCCGCGAGGCCGTGGACCGCGCCGAGGAGGACGGCGACATGGTCTACCTCTCGCGCGCCCTGGGCGCCCTCGGGCACGCCCAACTGGTCGCCGGGGACGCGTCGGCCGCGGTGGGCTCCCTGCGCCGGGTCCGGGAACTGGAGGAGGGGCTCGGTGTCATCGACCCCGCCCGGGGCCGCTGGCACGGGGACCTCGCCGAGGCCCTGGTCAGGATCGGCGAGACCGCGGAGGCGCAGGACGTCATCGACGTGACCCGCCGGCGCGCGCTCAGGCTGGAACGCGAGAGCGTGCTCGCCGTGCTCGACCGCGCCGAGGCGCTGGTCCGGGCCGCGCGCGGCGAACAGGGACCGGCGGAACGCCAGTTGGCCTCCGCGCAGGACCGCCTCGGCAAGCTGGGCTACGGCCTGGAGGAGGCCCGCGCCGCGTACGCCCTCGCCGGTCTGCGCACCTTCCCCCAGGCCGCCGGCTCCGCCCGGGCAGGGGGGACCGTCGTACCCGGGCCCGCCTCCTACGACGAGGCGGCCCGGCTGTTCCGCCGGTGCCGTGCGCTGCCCTGGCTCCGGCAGATCGAGGCGGCGGCCGCGCACCCGCCGGCCGCGCCGCCCCTCGCCCCCGCCGCCCTCGACACCCTCGCGGCCACCGAGCGTCAGGTCGCCGCCCTGGTCATGGAGGGCGCCACCAACCGCGAGATCGCCGGGCGCCTGTTCATCAGCGTCAAGACCGTGGAGGCCACCCTCACCCGGGTGTACCGGAAGCTGGGGATACGGTCGCGGGTCGACATCGTGCGGCTGGCGGCGGAGCGCAGGCCCGACTGACGCGGTCGCGGACCGGTGGCGCGTCGTCCCGTGCGACGCCGGGGAGCCGGCTCCGGCGGGCCGCAGCCGGAAGGCCGTTCGGACCGGGCGGTCTCCGGCGAGCCGCAGCCGGACCGGGAGCCGTTCGCCGCACCACCGCCGACACCTGCGGCCGGACCGGGGACCGTTCGTCGTGCCGTCGGTGGCGGGGCGCGGTCGGGTCAGGGGCCGCCGGGCCGAAGCGATGACGTGGGTCCTGCGGGAAGCGGCCGGACCGGTGAGACTGCGGGCCAAGGCGGTGACGCTCCGGCCCGTGGCGGTAGAGCCCCGGGCCGGGGCGGTATGGCTGCTGGGTGACTCCTCCGGGTGAACGTGCGTCGGACGGGCGGGGCCCCCGGGCCGGGACCAACCGGACGGCGCCCCCGTCAAACACGGCCTGCGCCGTGCAAGGGTTTTCCCTCCCCCGGCTCCACTAGGGGGTTCCCCCATTGGGAGGGAGCGGTCCCACCCCCTAGCGTGTGGCCGTGCCGCTCGCTCGGGCCTACGACACCCCACCCAGAGGTGCCGTGACTCAGTCCCCCCACACCCGCGCGTCCCCCCACCGGCAACTTTCAAGGAGACCGATGTTCGGGCTCAACCGCGTCAAGAAGAGCGCCACCGTCTGTGCGGCGACCGCCGCAGCCGCCACCACCACGCTGCTCGGCGCCCCCTCCGCCGCAGCCGCTCCTCAGCCCATCGTCGGCGGCACGACGACCACGACGACCGCGTACCCGTTCATGATGCAGATCACCGACGCCAGGCAGAACCAGTTCTGCGGCGGCACCCTCGTCGCCGCCGACAAGGTCGTGACCGCCGCCCACTGCGTGTCGGGCGAGACCACCAGCAGCATCCGCGTGGTGGGCGGCAGGACGTACCTCAACGGCACGGACGGCACCGTCGGCAGGGTCGGCAGGATCTGGATCAACCCGGACTACAGGGACGCCACCGACGGCGACGACGTGGCCGTGCTGACCCTGTCCACGCCGATGCCGTACACCCCGGCGCCGTACGTCTCGCCCTCGGACACCGGCCTGTACGCGGCCGGCACCACGGCCCGGATCGTCGGTTGGGGCACCACCTCGGAGAACGGCAGCTCCTCCAACCAGCTGCGCACCGCGACCGTCCCGATCGTGTCCGACTCCAGCTGCACGAGCTCGTACGGCTCCGACTACGTCGCCTCCGACATGGTCTGCGCCGGTTACGCGGCCGGCGGCGTCGACACCTGTCAGGGCGACAGCGGCGGCCCGCTGCTCATCAACGGCGTGCTGGCCGGCATCACCTCCTGGGGCGAGGGTTGCGCGGAGGCCGGTTACCCGGGCGTCTACACCCGCCTGACGACGTTCTCCAGCCTGGTGACCGAGCAGGTCAACTCGTAGGAGAAGATGATCTCCTGAGTACCCCTCAGGTACAAGCCGAGGGGCGTTGCGAGCCTCCACGAGCGGTCCGCAACGCCCCTCATCCAATGGTTCGGCCTCCCGCACACCTGCCGGCGGACGGCTTCCCCGCGCGCCCTACCGTCCGCCGGCGTTCAAGGCCGCGCGACCGTGCCGAAACGGACGCCGTGGCCCTCCCCGGCGTGCATCGCCGTGAGCATCCGCTCCCCCTCCTCGGTGACCTCGTCGCGCTGCGCCTTCGTGAGCCTCCCGAAGGGTTCGACGACGAGCGCACCCTCCTCCAGCTTCCACAGGCCGGCGACGAAACCGTCGACGAGCAGGGTGCGGTAGGCCTGGTTCCCCCGCCAGGTACGCCCCTTGAGGTCAGCGGGGACGACCCGGGAGCGGTCGGAGTGGGACAGCAGCAGATTGTCGAACTCGGGCAGGAAGCGGGGCGGGGCGGGGGTGTCCGGGTCGGGCCGGGACGCGTCGGGAAGGTCGAAGAGCTCCACTCCGTTCTCGTCGCGGAACACCGCCAGACCGGGCCGGAGCCGCTCGAAGACCTCGCGGAGCCGGGTCAGGCCGGACCAGGTCTGCATGTCCTTGACCGAGGCGGGGCCGAAGGCGGCGAGATAGCGCGGCACGGTCGCGTCGGGCGCGGGGGCGGGCTCGGCCGGGCGGCCCAGCCAGTGCTCGACGGTGGTGAGGGCGACCTGGCCGCTGCGGCCCCACAGCCCGCGCGGGGTGACCTGGACGAGCGGCAGGGTGCAGCGGGCCGCGACGGTCAGGGCGAACGGGTCGGCCTGCGGCCAGTGCGCGAGCAGTTCCCCCCGGAGCTGCTTCATCGTGCGCGGTTCGGCCTCCACCAGCTCCCGGCTGATCGCGGCGAGCCGGTCCAGGTCGACACCGGTGAGCCCCTTGCGGAAGTGCACCAGTTCCCGGTCGCGGGCGGCCTGCACCAGCGGACGCAGGGTGAGGGCGTCCTGGGCGGTGTGCGTGTGGATGGTGGAGCGCATGGTGACGATCCGGACGACGTCGCGTTCCTCCATGGCCGTCGAGAGCGGCTCGGGCCCGAAGCCGTCCAGGCGGGCCGCGAGGGCGTAGTACGGCGGCTTCACGTTCTGCGCCTGGAGGCCGAGGAGGTGCTCGACGGCGGCCGTCACGGACAACGGGGAGCGGCGCAGCAGGAGCTGACGGTCGAGGGTCGCGCGGTTGAGGGCGCGGGTGCCGAGCACGGGGGCCGTCGCGGTCGTCTTCGTCATACCCGGCACGCTAGCGCCGCTCGCGGACACCTCCTGTCCGCAACTCTCACCCGATCCCGTCCGGACGGCGGCCCGCGGACCGTTTGCCCCGTATATCCTGCCCGGAGATCGCGCAGACGTACGTCCGACCCTGGAGGCAGCCGCGATGTCCGAGCGACGCGCCCGCCCGTCCTCGGAGGACCCGCGGAACACGAGTGGCACGGACGGCTCCACGGAGGCGAAGGACTCCGGGGGTCCGAAGGGCGCGAGGGCCGCGCGGAGGTCTCTGTGGCGGCGCGCCCTGACCCCGCCGCCCGCGCCCGCCCCGCGGCCGTCGGTCCCGCACGGCCCGTCCCCGGCACCCGGGCCCCCCGAGGTCGTCAGCGTCGTCCAGTCCGCCCTGTACCGCGACGGAGTGCGGGTGTCGGCGCCCGCTTCGCTGGCCGAGACCTTCCGTGAACTGCGCGAGCAGCCGGACGGCATGGCGTGGATCGGTCTGGCCCGTCCGACGGCGGCCGAACTCCATTCCCTGGCCGCCGAGTTCGATCTGCATCCGCTGGCCGTCGAGGACGCGATGGAGGCGCATCAGCGTCCGAAGCTGGAGCGGTACGGCGAGACGCTCTTCGTCGTCCTGAGCGCGGCCCGCTATCTGGACGCGGCCGAGGAGGTCGACTTCGGCGAACTGCACGTGTTCGTGGGACCGGACTTCGTGATCACGGTCCGGCACGGCGCGGCACCGGATCTCTCGGCGGTGCGCCGCCGCATGGAGGGCAGTCCGGAACTGCTGCGGCTCGGCCCGGAGGCCGTGCTGTACGCGATCCTCGACTCCGTCGTCGACGGTTACGTGCCGGTGGTCTCCGGCGTCCAGAACGACATCGACGAGATCGAGACCGAGGTCTTCCGCGGCGACCCCGCGGTGTCCCGCCGCATCTACGAACTCTCCCGCGAGATGGTCGAGTTCCAGCGCGCCACCCGCCCGCTGGTCGGCATGCTGCACAACCTGATGGCCGGCTTCGCCAAGTACCGCACGGACGAGGAACTCCAGCGCTACCTGCGCGACGTCGCCGACCACGTCACCCACACCAGCGAGCGGGTCGACGGCTTCCGCCAGGCCCTCACCGACATCCTCACCGTCAACGCGACCCTCGTCACCCAGCAGCAGAACGCCGAGATGCGGGCGTTGGCGGAGGCGGGCTTCGAGCAGAACGAGGAGATCAAGAAGATCTCCTCCTGGGCGGCCATCCTGTTCGCCCCGACCCTGGTCGGCACGATCTACGGCATGAACTTCAGCCACATGCCGGAGCTGCACTGGGCGTTCGGGTATCCCTTCGCGATCGTCCTGATGGCCGTCGTCTGCACGAGCCTGTACTTCGTCTTCAAACGGAAGGACTGGCTCTGAGCAACCGGCCGCCCGGGGCTTGCGCCGGGGCGTCACGGGGCGGACGCGACCGCCGGGAACCCCACCCGCGGACGGCAGTCCGGAAGCCCTCGGCGGTACGGGACACGGGGCTGCTCAGTCGTCGTCACCGCCACCACCGCCGCCGCGGCGACCGCGTCTGCCGGAGCTGCTCACCACCTCGCCGACCGCGAGCGTCACGACCGCCACGACGTGGACCCAGCGGGGGCCACCGCCCCTGGCGTCCCGGAACACGCAGACGCATCCCAGGACGACGAGCAGCAGAACCCCGGACAGGACGATGACGGCCACGGATCTCCCCCTGATGGTTCGCGCTTCGATCTGCCCGGTGAGACGGGACGCCCGGACCAACGGTTGCAGGGGACGGCAGGCGATCTTCCCGAGCTGGATCCGGTGCGCTCCGGGGCCGACCGTTCAAGTCCGCCCTGGGCAGCGGCAAGGTCGTCAAGGGACGGGACCGGGGTGAGGGGGATGAAGGGCGGCGGCCGACGCGAGATCATCGTTCCGCCGCGTACCGGAGTCGCGCCGGGTGTTCGAGCACCCCTTCGCGAGGGGTGGTGCGAGGGCCCGGCCGGGGGACGGTTCCCTCGCTGGCCGGGCCCCCGTGTCACAGGGTGCGCAGCACCTCCAGACGTACGGCGGTCGACGCCTTGTCCAGTGCGGAGCGGCACTCCTCGTGCGTCGCGCCGACCGCCGTGACCAGTGCGTAGCGGCTGGACACATGGCCGTTCGGCGGCAGGCGCAGCTCCTGGCCGGGCAACGCGATGGCCAGGGCCGTGTCCACCGGGGCGGGCAGCGCGGGCGCGTCGATGACGACCTCGCGCGCGATGCAGTCCGCCCGCGGGTAGTGGAAGCGCACGGCCGCGACGGCACGCCGGTCCGGACGTACGTCCGGCCGCACTCCGCAGGCCACCCGTGCCGCGACGAGCGCCGCGTCGACGCCGAGCGCGAGGCGCCCGATGTCGGGGATGCGGTCCCCGCCGATCCGCGCGTTGATCTCGACGACCTTGGGGCCCTCCGCCGTGAGCCGCAGCTCCGTGTGCGTCCAGCCGGTGGTGAAGCCGACCGCCGCGTGCGCGGCGGTCACCACGTCGAGCACGGCCGGATCGGTGAGCAGCGGGTCCCCGGCGTCGACCAGGTGTCCCGTCTCTTCGAAGTACGGCGGGAAGCCGCACTCCTTGCGCGCCACGAAGGCGGGGTGCATCCGTCCCTCGTACCAGGCGGCGTCGACACTGATCTCGGGACCGTCCAGGTACTGCTCGACCAGGACGTCCCCCGGTGCCACCTCCACCGCGCCCGGGGCCGTCGCCCCGCGCGCCAGGCGGAAGCGGCTGGAGAGCAGGGCGGGTTCGTCGACCTTCGCCACGCCCGTACTCGCGTTCAGCGCACGGGGCTTGAGGACGAGCGGGTAGCCGACGAGGGCGGCCGCGGCCCGCGCCTGGGGCAGCGACCTGACCAGCTCGGACCGGGCCTGCGGCACCCCTGCCCCGCGCAACGCCTCGCGGGTGGCCCACTTGTCGCGGCAGCGCAGCGTCGCCTCCGGCGGGCTGCCCGGCAGACCGAGCAGCCGCGCCAGTTCGGCGGTGTGGACGACCCGGGTGTCGTCCCAGGTCATCACTCCCTCGTAGGGGAGTCCGCGTACCGCCTCGGCCATGGCCGTGACGTCCGTGGTGTCCACCACCGTGTGCCCGCTCAGGTAGGGCTCCTCCCACAACGGCGCCCGATCCGCGAGGAGATGGACCTCGTACTCCTTCGCGACGGAACGCAGCAGGTACTCGCGGTACGCCTGCGAGCCGGCGCCGACCAGCAGCAGCGTCACGGCCGGGCCTCCGCTCCGTCGAGGTGCGCGGCGAGCGCCCGCACGGTCCGGTGGAGGTACAGCTGCGGCAGCGGGAACGAGGGCATGCCCGCCGTCCGCAGCGCCACCAGCAGCCGTACGCCCAGGAGGGAGTTGCCGCCGAGCGCGAAGAAGTCGTCGTCCGGGCCGACCCGGAAGCCGAAGACCTTCTCCCACACCGCGCGCAGCCGGGACTCGGTGTCGTCGCCCTCGGGCGGCGCTCCCTCGTCCGGTCCCTGCGTCAGCGGCTCGGGCAGACGTGCCGTGTCCACCTTGCCGTTGGGGGTCAGGGGCAGCGCGGGCAGCGCGGTGAGCGTGGACGGCACCATGTGCTCGGGCAGGAAGCGCGCCGCGTGCTGCCGCACCTCCGCGGTGTCGCCGGCGGCCCCGTCGCGGAAGACGACGTACCCGTCGAGGCGGGCACCCGCCGTGTCGGCCGCGTCGCCCGTCTGCCTCAGGACGACCGCGGCGGCCCCCACGTCCGGCGCGTCCAGCAGGCGCGCCCTGATCTCGTCCAGCTCGATGCGGAAGCCGCGCAGCTTCACCTGGCTGTCGAGGCGTCCGAGGTGCTCCAGACGTCCGTCGGGCAGCAGCCGCCCGCGGTCGCCGCTGCGGTACATCAGGCCGGGCGCGTGCGGGTCGGGCAGGAAGCGCTGGGCAGTCAGCTCCGGGCGGTTGAGGTACTGCCCGGCCACCCCCAGACCGCCCACGTAGATCTCGCCGGCGACTCCCGGGGGCACCTCGCGGCGTTCGGGGTCGAGGACGTACAGGTGCCAGCCGGGCAGGGCGGGCCCGACCGAGCGCGAACCCGCCAGCGCCTCGCGGCGGGTGACGGTCTGCGCGGTGACGTGCACGGTCGTCTCGGTGATCCCGAACATGTTGACCAGGCGGCACGCCCACTCGGGGTGCCGGTCGAGCCAGAAGCGCAGCGGCCTCGTGTCGAGCGGCTCCCCGCCGAAGACGACCAGGCGCACCGAGTCGGAGACCCGCTTCTCCCGGTCGGCGGTCATGAGCTGGGCGAAGGCGCTCGGTGTCTGGCTGAGCACCGTCACCCGCTCGGCGGCGAGCAGCGCCGCGAACTCGGCCGGGTCGCGCGAGGCCCAGTAGGGCACGACGACCAGGCGTCCGCCCGTCATCAGGCAGCCCCAGATCTCCCACACCGAGAAGTCGAAGGCGCTGGAGTGGAAGAGCGTCCAGGTGTCGTCACCGCCGAGCCCGAAGTCGTCCCGCGTGGCGTGCATCAGCGCGCCGACGTTGCGGTGCGGGACCACGACGCCCTTGGGGCGGCCGGTGGAGCCCGAGGTGTAGATGACGTAGGCGGCGGCGTCGGCCGGGAGGTCGGCCGGTTCGAACGGCTCCCGGCCGTTCCCCGCGAGCTCGTCGGGCCGTACGGTCCGGGCGCCGTCCCGCCGCGGGAAGGTCTCCGACTCCGTTACGACCAGAGTGAGTTCGGCGTCCTCGCTGGTGTAGGCGAGACGGTCCGCCGGATAGGCCGGGTCCATCGGGACGTACGTGGCCCCGCAGGTGAGCACCGCGAGCAGCACCACCACCAGGTCGAGCGACCGCTCCAGGCAGACGCCGACCCGGTCGCCCGGCACGACCCCCAGATCACGCAGCGCGGCGGCGTACTCGTCGCCCCGCTCGACCAGTTGACGGTACGTCAACTCCTGCTGCTCGAAGGACACGGCGGGCGCGTCCGGTGTGTTCCGGGCCCAGGCGCGCACGACCTGCTCGATGCGCTCGTCCGGCACCTCGGGCGCGCGGCCCAGGCCGCCGAGCACGGCCAGCTCGCGCAGCCGCTCCTCGTCGAAGAGGGGTATGTCGCCGACCCGGGTCCCGGGGTCCGCGCCGGTCAGCGCCCGGTGCGCCGTGACCAGCATGCCGGTCAGCCACGCGACCGAGGCGTCCGCGAACGCGGAGTGACGGTGCTGGACCACTCCCCCCAGGACCGTGGAGCCGTCGTCGGCCACGTGCACCGACAGCGCGTGCACCGGGTCCAGGAAGGGCCGGTGCGCCAGCGGCTCCGCCTTGACGCCCTCGCCGGTCAGGGCCTCGGGCGTCTCGGTGGTGGTCAGACCGACCAGGGGCGCCCGGCCGGTCGCGGGCACGGCCCGGTCCACCTGCTCCAGGTACTGCGCCACCGTCGCGGACGCGTCGACCGTGAAGGTCAGCGCCCGCTCGGCGTCCACGCCGAGCGTGACCTCGGCGCCGGCCGTGCAGCGCGCGAGGACCAGCCCCAGTGCGGCCCTGAGCGTGAGCGAGGCGGGCGCGCCGCTGTCGGCCGGGACCGAGAAGCGGTGCAGCCCCGTCGTGGTGGCGCCCGGGGTGCCGAGCCCCCACTCCGGTGCCTCGGTCCGGTCGAGTCCGGCGAGCGCGGTACGCAGCCGCTCGCCGTGCTCCCGCGGTACGGCGGCCGGCCGCACCGGCTCCACGAGCAGCGCCTGCGCCAGCTCGTACGGGTCGGCGAGCACGGCCCGGTGCGCCACCACGACCAGGTCCGCGGCCCCGTCCTCGTACCGCAGCAGGACCGTGCGCAGCCCGGGTCCGGTGCGCGGGTCGGCCGGCCGTGACAGTTCCCGCTCGCGGTGGAGTGCGGCGGTGCCGGAGTCCGCTCCCGCGGGCACGTCCTCGACCCACAGGCGCGCGCCGTCGGCGGCGAGCGCCAGGTTCCGGCGCAGCCGCTCGGGGTCGGCGCCCGTGTGCACCCGCAGCGCGAGCGCCTGGCACAGTCGTCCCGTGTCGTTCATCGTCTTCCCCTCCGGGTACTCCTCACGGGCGCTCACCGGCTCGTGAACCCGCCGTCGACGGTGACCGTGGAGCCCGTCACCTGGCGCGAGTCGTCCGAGCCGAGCCACACCGCGGCACCGGCCACGTCCTCCGGCTCGATCAGCCGGTTCATGGGCTGCGCCGCCACGAAGGTCTCCTCGTGCTCCTGGACCGGTACCTCCAGGGACCGGGCGATCTCCGTGAGCATCCGGCCCTCGGCCGCGTCGTCGTCGCGCACCGAGCCGGGGCACAGCGCGTTCACCCGTACCCCGAACGGCGCGAGGTCCAGGGCCGCCGCCTTGGTCAGGCCGACCAGGGCGTGCTTCGCGGTGACGTACCCGGCGAAGTGCCGGTAGCCGACCAGGCCCGCCGTGGACGCCACGTTGATGACGCTGCCCGCGCGCTGGGCCGTCATCGCCGCGCCCACGGCCCGGATCATCCGCCAGGCACCCGAGACGTCGACGTCGAGCATCAGGTCCCACTCGTCGGGCGTGATGTCGTGGACCGTCTTGCCCGACGGGGCGGCTATACCAGCGTTGTTGAGCAGGACGTCGATGCGGCCGAACCGGTCGAGGGCGCCCTCCACGACCGCGCGCACGGCCTCCAGGTCGCGGACGTCCGCCATGGCGGTCGACACCGTGCCGCCCTCCTCCCGGCACATCCGGGCGGTGTACTCCAACTGGCTCCGCGTGCCCAGCGGGTAGGGGACGCCGTCGAGGTCGTCACCGATGTCGGTCAGCAGCAGGTCCGCCCCGGCCCGGGCGTACGCGAGGGCGCACGCCCGGCCGATGCCACGGGCCGCGCCCGTGACGAGTGCCACCTTGCCCGTGAGCGGGGCGGCGGTGCGCACGGCGTTCACCGGCCCACCCCCTGGGCGGCCAGTTCCTCGTCGAGGAGGCGGACCAGACCGGCGGGCGAGTCGACCAGGTACATGTGGCCGCCCGGGAGTTCGACCTGACGGCAGCCGGCCGTGGTCGCCGCATCCCACTCGGCGGCCTGGGCGCGGTCCACCAGTTCGTCGACCTCGCCCCGGATGGAGACGATCGGTACGTCCAGCGGCATCTCGGACGGCGCGCGGTAGTTCTCGTGCATCTCCACGTCGGCGCGCAGCGGAGGCAGCAGCATCTCCCGCAGGTCGGGGTGCTCCAGGGCCGGGTGCGTGTACCCGGCGAACTCCTTGACCTGCTGGAGGAACTCGTCGTCGGTCAGGCCGGTGGCCCGGGTCTCGCGCTGCGTCCACGGTCCGGGCGAGCCGCTGACGAAGAGCTTGACGACCTCGGGGCCGCCGAGCGCGCTGATGCGGTGGGTCATCTCGTAGGCCAGGACCGCGCCGAGGCTGTGCCCGAACAGGGCGACGGCCGGGCTGCCCGCCACCTGGTCCAGGACGGTGGGCAGCAGGTCGTCGACGGCGGACACCACGTCGGTGTACAGCGGCTCGCCGAACCGCTCCTCGCGGCCCGGGAGCTGGACCGGGGTGATCAGGACGGTGTCGCTGCCGTACTCCTGGCAGCGGCGGAACGCGGAGGCTCCGGCGCCCGCGAACGGGAAGCACAGGACGGGGATCTGCATGTCAGCCCTCCAACTCGGCGGCGGACGCCCACGCCCGCGCGATCAGTTCACCGGTACCGGCGGGGTTTCCGCGCACGAAGTAGTGCCCGCCACCCGCCAGTTCACGGAAGCTCACGTCCTTCGCGACGCGCTCCCAGCAGCGGTACTCCCCGGCGGCGTGCGCGAGGCCCTTGTCGTCGTCGGCGACGACGACCGTGAAGGGTGCCTCGATGCGCCAGTCCGGCTCCTCCTCGGTCACGCCGATGAAGTAGCGGTAGCCCCCGCACACGTCGTGACGGAACAGGTCGCCCATGAAGGACGTGTAGCGCCGGTCGAGGCCGTCCAGCTCGGTGTAGCCGGTCTCCTCGACCATGTACGAGATGATCTCGTCGTCCGTCCAGGTCTCGATCATGTCGATCGACTCCTGCATGTCCTTCGCGGGCGGCAGCAGCTTGGACCCGATGAACACGTGCCGCAGGTCGAAGCCCCGCTCCTCCAGGACGCGGGCCAGCTCCACCGTGACGGCGGCGCCACCGCAGTGCCCCCACAGGATCAGCGGCAGGTCGGCCTTCCGCTCGATCTCGTCCGCCGTCCGCGTCACCGTCTCCACGACGTCGGTGAACTCGCCGGGCCGGCTGGGGTTGTGGCCGGGCGGCTCCAGGCCGTACACCACGAGCGACGGGTCGAGCTTCTCGATCTCCTCGGCGAGCGGCTTGAAGTTCACCGGGTGTCCGCAGGGGTACGGCACGCACACCACGGCCGCCCTGGCGCCCTCGGCCTTCGAGGTGAGCAGGTGCAGCAGCTCCTCCCCGGTCTCCTCGTGGTCCCGCCCCTCGACGAGCGCGGCGAGTTCGGTGAGCCGGGGGACCCGGGTCAGGTCGGAGAGCGTGACCAGGCCGTCGAGTTCCAGGACGACCCGCAGTGCCGACAGGGAGTTGCCGCCGAGCGCGAAGAAGTCGTCGTCCGCCCCGATCTCCCCGGCGGTGAGTCCGAGGACGCTCTGCCACGCCTCCCGGATCCGGGCGACGGTGGCCTCGCCGGCCGTGCCGCCGGACACCCGCGCGACGACGTCCGCCTCGTCGGCCCGGTCGCGGCCGAGCAGTGCCAGGTCCTCGTCGGCCAGCAGCCGCCTGGCGTCGTGCGGCGCGTCGGGCTCGCTCGCCATCAGTTCGAGGACGCGGACGAAGTAGCCGCCGATGCGGTCGATCTGCTCCTCGTCGTACAGATGCGTGTGGTAGTGCAGGCAGAGCTGCACCTCGTCGTCGAAGAAGTGCCGGGAGAACTCCGTGCGGAACGGGAACTCCGTCTCCGAGTCGACCCGCATGTCGAGCAGCGAGAACTCGGGCAGCTGCTGGAGGTTCTTCAGCAGGTAGAAGTGCGTGAAGTTGAACGTCGTCTCGAACAGCGTGCGCTGGGTGGAGAGGTCCTGCTTCATCTTCGCCATCGGGTACCGGCGGTGCGGCAGGAGGTCCAGCTCCGCGCGGTAGACCCCCCGGATCAGGTCCGCCCAGCTGCCCCCGCTCAGATCGACCTGGAACGGGACGGTGTTGAGGTGCAGGCCCAGCGTCGTCTCCGCGCCCGGCAGCTCCGGCCGGCCGCTGTGCTCGTAGCCGGTCATCACCTTGTCCTGGCCCGACACGAGGCTCAGCACCTTCATGTGCGCGGCCAGCAGCACGTCCTTGAACGGCACCGAGAGGGCGTCGGCCGTCGCCTCCACGCGCTCGGTGAGCCCCGCGGGCAGCGGTACGTCGCGCAGCACGACCTGGAAGTCGTCGGTCGCCACCGCGTCCGCCTTCGGCGGGACGTCGGCGGGCATCGCGTCCTCCATCACCTCCAGCCAGAAGTCCCGTGACGCCGGCGACCGCAGCGCCTCCGTCTCCAGGCCGACGAAGTTGCGCAGGTGGTTGTCGACCGCGGGCCGCGCCGTGTCCCGGCCCTCGCGCACCTGGTGGTAGAGCTCGAAGAGCTGCGTGTGCAGCAGCGAGATCGACCAGCCGTCCAGAGCCGAGTTGTGCTGGCTGACGGTGTACCGGTACAGCTCGTCGCTCAGCACCTGGACGTGCAGGGTGACCAGGCCGCCCTCCTCCCACACGAACCGGCGGGCCTTCTCGCGCGCCAGCCAGTCCTCGTGCCAGGCCTCCTGTCCGGCCCCGTCGAGGTGACGCAGGTCGGCGACGGTCAGCGGCGGCGGGACGTCCCGGTGCACGATCTGGAGGAACTCGCTGAAGCCCGTCAGGTGGTACGTCGTCCGCAGGATCGGGTGGCGCAGCGTCAGCAGCCGCACGGCCTCCGTGAACGCCTCCGTGTCGAAGGCGCCCGTGATCGAGTAGCTCAGCACGTCGTGGTACTGGCCGAGACCGCCCGTGATCTCCGTCTGGAAGATCAGGCCCGCCTGGAGCATCGACAGCGGGTAGGCGTCCTCCGCGTCCGCGGGCAGCAGCGCCCGGTCCGCCTCGGAGATCAGCTCGAACGGCTGGAACGCGCCCCGCGCGGCGACGTCCTCGGCGACCGTCGCCGACTCCGCCTCCGCCGCGATCGACTCGGCGAGCAGGGCGATCGTCTGGTGCCTGAACAACTGCTGGAAGGTGAAGTCGAGCCCCGCCTCGCGGGACTTGGCGAGCACCGACACGAAGTGGATCGAATTGCCGCCCAGCGCGAAGAAGTTGTCGTGGACGCCGACCCTCTCCCGGCCCAGCACGTCCTTCCAGATCTCCGCGAGGGTCCTCTCCCGCTCGTCGCGCGGGGCGACGTGCGCCGGGGCCTGCTTGCGCAGTGCCTCGGGACGGCGCAGCGCGGCCCGGTCCAGTTTGCCGTTCGGGGTCAGCGGCAGTTCGGCCACGGACACGATCCGGCCCGGCACCATGTACTCGGGCAGCGCGGCGCGCACGTGCTCCTTGAGCTGTGCCTCGGACGCCTCGCCGTCCAGGACGGCGAATCCGCGCAGCGACGTCTGCCATCCGTCGTCGACGGCCACGACCGCCGCGTCCCGCACCGCGTCGTGGGCGCGCAGCCGCTCCTCGATCTCGCCCGGCTCCACGCGGAACCCGCGCACCTTCACCTGGAGGTCGACCCGGCCCAGGTAGTCGACGGTGCCGTCGGGCAGCCAGCGCGCCCGGTCACCCGTGCGGTACAGCCGGTCCTCGCCCGTCGCCGCGCGCACCGCCTCGCCGGAGACGAACTTCTCGGCGGTCAGTTCGGGGCGGCCCAGGTAGCCGCGCGCCACGCCCACGCCCGCGACGTGGAGTTCGCCCGGTACTCCGACCGGTGTCTGGCACCCGTCCGCGTCGAGCACGTACAGCCTGATGTTGTCGATCGGGCGGCCGATGGGCAGCCGTGCCCGGTCGTCGAGCCCTTCGACGGGCTGGTGCGTGACGTCGACGGTCGCCTCGGTCGGCCCGTACAGGTTGATCAGCCGTGCGCCGGGCAGGAGTTCGGCGAACTTGACGGCCTGCGGGGTGCCCAGGGCCTCGCCGCTGGCGAAGACCTGGCGCAGGGCGCCCGGTCCCGCACCGTCGCCGAACCGGGCCAGGTACCCGAGGAACATCGTCAGCATCGACGGGACGAAGTGCGTGGTGGTGACCTTGTGCCGGTCCAGGGCGGCGACGAGCGCGGCCGGGTCCTTCTCCACGCCGGGCGCGGGCAGGGCGAGCGCCGCTCCGGTGAACGACCACCAGAACAGCTCCCACACCGACACGTCGAAGGAGATCGACGTCTTCTGGAGCACCACGTCGTCGGGGCCGATGGGGTAGGCGCGCTGCATCCACTGGAGCCGGTTGACCGCGCTGCGGTGCTCCACCAGGACGCCCTTGGGGCGCCCGGTCGAGCCCGAGGTGTAGATGACGTAGGCCCCGTCGCCCGCGCCGGAGACCGCCTCCGGGGCCGAACCGTCCGCCGCGTACGACGCCTCGTCGTCCAGGTCGAGGCCGGGCGCGCCGCCGAGGAGGGAGGCGAACCGGGCCTGGTGGAGCACGAGTCGGGCGGCGCTGTCGGAGAGCAGGTGGTCGATGCGGGCCTGCGGGTACGACGGGTCGACGGGCAGGTAGGCGCCGCCGGCCTTGAGCACGGCCAGGACCGCCGTGATCATCTCGGGCGACCGCTCGGCGACCAGCGCGACGATCGAGTCCCGGCCGACCCCTCGTTCCCGCAGGGTACGGGCCAACCGGTTGGAGCGTGCGTCCAGTTCGGCGTACGACACCGTCCGGTCGTCGCTCAGCAGGGCGGGTGCGTCCGGGGTCCGGGCGGCCTGCGCGGCGAACAGGCCGTGCAGGGTGGCCTCCGTGTCGAAGGGGTGCTCGGTCGCGTTGGCCGCCGCGACGACGGCCTCGTCCTCGGCGGTCCGCAGGTCGATCTCGCCCACGGGCGTGTCGGGCGAGGCGGCGGCCCGCTCCAGGAGCAGGGCGTAGTGCGCTCCGATGCGTTCGATCGACGCCCCGGCGTAGCGGGCGGTGTCGTAGGAGAGGGTCACGACCAGTTCCGCGGCGTCACGGGAGACGGTGAGACGGACGCCGTCGCCGGAGGTGTCGGGGACGTCGTGGAACCCGTCGAGCGTCACCGCGGTGGCGAAGGCGTCGGTGTGGCCCAGCTCGGCGGCCAGGGCGGCCACCGCGCAGTCCTGGTGTTCCTCCGCCTCGCGGACGGAGGCGGCCACCCGGCCCAGCAGCTCCCGCAGGGAACCGCCGGTCCCGACGCGCAGCGGCAGCGGGCCGCCCGCGAACTCGGGCGCGGCACCGCGCGTCGGCTGGGCTATCGTCACCTCCTCCTCGCCGGTGTGACGGCCGAGCAGGGCCGCCAGGGCGGAGACGAGGACGATGGAGAGCATCTCCGGCTGGTCGCGGCTGATCCGGTCGAGCCGCTCGGTGAGCGTCGTGCCGAGGCGTACGGCGTGGGTGCCGTGCTCCGGGTGTGCCTGCCCGCCCTCGGCCGGGCGGGGACGGAAGTCGGCCAGGAAGCCGGGCACCTGGGTGAGCGAGGCCAACTGGGATCGCCAGTAAGCGGCCTGGGGGGTCGAAACGGAGTGGTTGGCCTCAGGGTCGAGCAGTGGCATGGGTTTCTCCTGCACTGAGCTGTGAACCGTCGGTAGTCGTGTCCGTGAACCGTCAGAAGTCGAAGTCGAGGTCGAGAACGGGGCCGGGCGTCGGCGCCGGGGTCTCCGGCGCGCGGACGAGTGCGGGCAAGAGGGTGCCGAGCGTGGCCGAGGGATCGGCGGCGACCGCGTCCAGCAGACGGACGAAGTCGTCCCGCCAGGCGCCGACGGTGTCCCGGCGCAGCAGCCCGGAGGCGTACCGCCAGGCCACGCGCAGCGAGCCGGCGACCTCGTGGACCTGTAGGTCGAGGTCGAACACGGCCTGTCCGGTCTGTTCCAGGCGCAGGGGGACCCTGGCGCCCTGGAAGTCGACCGTGAGGTAACGCCCGCTGTGCAGCGCGACGAGCGCGTCGAAGAGCGGGGTGCGGCTGTAGTCGCGCACCGGTGCCGCCTGGGCGACCAGGTCCTCGAAGGGGAAGTCCTGGTGCGCGAAGGCGTCCTCGGCCGCCTCGGCGAAGCGGCGCAGGAAGACGTCGAAGGGCAAGTCCGGCTCGGCGGTGCCGCGCAGGACCACCGTGTTGGCGAACATGCCCACCGTACGGTGGAGTCCGGGAGCCGTGCGGCCCGAGACGGGCGTGCCGAGGGTGACGTCCCTGGTGCCCTTGAGGGCGGCGAGCAGCACACCGTACGCGGAGGCGAGGACGGCGAAGAGCGTGACCCCGTGCTCCCTGGCCAGCCGGCGCAGCCCCGCGGTGAGTTCGGTGTCGATCTCGAACTCGACCACGTCGCCGTCGAGTTCGCGCAGGGCGGGCCGTGCGGTGTCCGTCGGCAGGTCCGTCCGGTCGAGGGGCTCGGCGAAGACCTTCTGCCAGTGGGGCTGCTGGGCCGCCCGCAGGGCGGTCCCGGCCGGGCCGGTCAGCCACACCGCGTAGTCCCGGTAGCGGGGTGTCGGCGGCCGGGGGGATCCACCCGCGTAGAGTGCGGCCAGATCCTCCAGGAGCGGTGCGAGCGAGAACCCGTCCACCACGATGTGGTGCAGGTCCATGCGCAGTGTCACCCCGGTCGGGGTGCGGTGCACGTCCGCCCGCCACAGCGGGGTGCGCTCCAGGTCGAAGGGGCGCACGAACTCCTCGACGGGGCCGGGGGGTCCGTCCAGCACCCGCACCTCGGCGTCGATGCCCGGCTCCACGCGCTGGCGTACCTCGCCGCCCTCGACGACGAAGCGGGTGCGCAGCGCCTCGTGGCACTCGGCCAGCCCGGACAGGGCCCGGGCGAGCCGCTCGGGGTCCGTGTCGGCGGGCAGGTCGAGGCCGATCGGCACGTTGTAGTGCACCGCGCGGGGGTCCTTGGCCTGCTCGAAGTAGAGCTGGCGCTGTTGCGGGGTCAGCGGGTAGGTCTCCCGCTCGGGCGCGGCGGGGACGGAGTGGCCGGGGCCGGAGCCGGCCTCCCGCAGCAGTTCCACGATCCGGGCGGGCGTACCGGCGCGCAGGACGGCGCTGACCGGGAAGTGCCGGCCGAGACGTTCCTGCAGGCCCACCGCGATCAGGGTCGCCGTGAGCGAGTCCGCTCCGAGGTCCCGCAGGTCGTGGTGGACGCCGATGCCGCTGATCCCGAGGGCCCGTTCGGCGAGCTCGACCACCGTCCGCTCGTCCTCGGTCGAGGGAGCGACGTGGTCCGCCCCTGACAGCAGGTGCGCGCCGTCGGGGTCGGGCAGCCTGGACCTGTCCACCTTGCCGCTGTGGTTGAGCGGCAGCGCGGGCAGCGGCACGAGGTACGACGGGACCATGTGCCCCGGCAGCTCCGCCGCGAGCAGGTCCCGCAGGTCACGGGGCTCCGGCGGGCGCGGACCGGCGTAGTAGCCGCACAGGTGCTTGTCGCCCTTGCCCGGCCGGGACCGCGCCACGACGATGGCCTCGGCCACGTCGGGGTGGGCGAGCATGGCCGCCTCCACCTCGGCGGGTTCGACCCGGAAGCCGCGTACCTTGACCTGGAAGTCGCGTCGGCCCAGGAACTCGATCACGCCGTCGGGCCGCCAGCGCGCGAGGTCGCCGCTGCGGTAGAGCCGGGCCCCCTCGGGGCCGAAGGGATCGGGCACGAAGCGTTCGGCCGTCAGCTCCGGACGCCCCAGGTAGCCCCGGGCGACCCCGGCTCCGCCGAGGCAGAGCTCGCCGGGCACCCCGACCGGGCACGGGCGCCCCCGTTCGTCCAGGACGTACGCGGTGGAGTTGGCGATCGGGCGCCCGATCGGGATGCGTCCGAGGTCGGACCGGTCCAGCCGGTGCGTCACGGAGAACGTGGTGTTCTCCGTCGGGCCGTAGCCGTTGACCAGGGTCACCCCGGGGCAGGCGTCCATCACCTTCCCGATGTGCGCGGACGACAGGGCGTCCCCGCCCACCACCAGTTCGCGCAGCGGGCGGAAGATGCTCGCGTCCTGCTCCACCAGTTGGTTGAACAGGGGCGAGGTGAGCCACATCGTGGTGATGCGGTGCTCGGCCAGCTCCCGTCCGAGCAAGGACGCGTCGAGCACGGTGTCGCTGTCCACGAGCCGCAGGGAACCGCCGTTGAGCAGGGCGCCCCACATCTCGAAGGTGTTCGCGTCGAAGACGATCGAACCCGTGGGCAGGATCCTGACGTCCGGCCCGAAGCGCACGTAGTCCGCGCCCTTCACCAGCCGCACCACGTTGCGGTGGACGACCTCGACGCCCTTGGGTTTCCCGGTGGTGCCCGAGGTGTAGCACACGTAGGCGAGGTCGTGGGCGGCCACCGGGACGGCGACCGTGCCGGGAGCGGCGTCCTCGTCCGCCGCCTCCGGCCCGGGGGCGAGAACCGTCCCCTCGAACGCCAGGTCCGTCGGCAGGTCGCCGGCCGCGACCAGGACGCGCACGGAGGAGTCCGCGAGCAGCCAGGCGGCGCGTTCGGCCGGGTAGTCGGGCTCCAGCGGGAGGTAGGCGCAGCCCGCCTTGAGGACGGCCAGGGCGCCGACCACGAAGTCGGGGGTGCGCCCGGTGCGCAGCGCCACCCGGTCGCCGGGGGCCGCCCCGGCGGCCACGACGCGTCGCGCCAGTTCGTCCGACCGCAGATCCAGCTGACGGTAGGTCAGCCGTTCGGAGCGCCAGTCGAGCGCCACGGCTTCCGGGGTCAGCCGGGCCTGCTCCGCGAACAGGCCGTGGATGGTGGCCGTGTCGGGGTAGGGGCGCGCGGTGTCGTTGAAGGAGCCGACGACCTGGTCCAGCTCGCCCTCGGCGAGGAGTTCCACGTCCCCGGTGCGAGCCGTCGGACGGCTCGTCAGAAAGTCGCCGATCAGACGGAGTCGATCGGCGAGCCGGGCCGCCGTGGCGTCCTCGAAGAGCGAGGCGCGGTAGCCGAGGAGCAGGTCCTCGCCGTCGCGCGTCAGGAACAGCTCGCAGGGCCCGTCGGGCACGGGGCCCGGGGTGTCCGCGTACCGCACGGCCGTACCGGTGGGCGGTCCCTGCGGACGTACCCGCTCCGTCCTGGCGAGCAGGGCGGCGACGGGCTCGTCCGGGTGCACGGTCAGGGTCAGCGAGCCCGCGCCGTCCTCGGCCGTGCCGATGTCGAGGAGCAGGCGGAGCTGTCCGGTGTGCCGGTGCAGCAGGACGGCGAGGGCCGCGAGGGCCGTCGGTCCGCCCGCGCCCGGAACGCGCAGGGTGCGAAGGGGGCCGGACGCGGACTCCCGGGTGCGGGGACGGTCGGTGACCAGGAGTACGGCGTCACCGTCCTCGCCGGCCCGGGGTTCAGGAAGTGGCGTGGACGGCATCGGAGTCGAGGTCGGGGCCCCGCTGGACACGCTGGTCATCGGCTGCTGTCACCCCCAGCCGGAACGGGGTGCGGCGGAAGAGCAGGACGGTGAGCACGCCGGGAGCCGCGGCGAGTGCGGCGACCACCAGGATGAGGCCGTCGTAGTGACTGCCGCTCAGGAGCACGCCGCCGAGCGCGGAACCGGCGGGCAGGGAACCGGCCATCACCGTGCGCATCAGCGTCATGGCCCGGCCGCGCATCGCGTTGGGCACCCGGGTCATGCGGACCACGCCGCCGAGCACCGTCATCGGCGCGGAGAGGATGCCGTTCAGCGCGAGGCCGAGCAGGATCCACGGCAGCATGCTCGGCAGGAGCAGGAACAGCACGGCGCCGGACAGGAGTTGGAACACGCCGATGCGGAGCATCTGCCGCTCGGAGGTCTTCACCGCGCCCGAGACGAGGGAGCCGATGAGCTCGCCCGCCGCCATGACGGCCAGCATCAGACCGAGGATGCCGGGGCCGCTGTCGAACTCGAACTTCGCGAGCCAGGGGAGGGCCACGATCAGTGCGCCCGCCGAGACGTTGAAGGCGCCGAAGGACAGCGTGAGCACGAGGAGGAAGCGGTCGCGCACGATGAGCCGGAACACCGGGGCCCAGCCGGGCCTGGCTTCCTGGGCGTCGGACGCCGCCACCGGTTCGGGCCGGCCCATGGGTGCCTTGATGCGGCTGATCAGGAAGGCGAAGACCAGGTAGGTCACGGCGTCCAGGACGAGCACGTAAGGAGCGCCGAAGGCGGTGATCAGGCCCGCGCCGATGGCAGGGCCGACGACGTTGGCGGCGCCCATCGCCGTGGACTCCAGCCCCGAGGCCGCCTGGAGCTTGTCCTCGGGGACCAGCTCGGGCAGCACGGCGGGGGTGCCCGCCAGCGGGATGATCTTGAGCAGCCCGTAGATCAGCGCCACTCCGTACAGGTTCCAGGTCTGAAGCGCGTCCATCGCCGCGAGCAGGGGGATCAGGGCGACGACGAAACCGCGGAACACCGAGTCGTAGATGAAGAGCTTGCGCCGGGAGAACCGGTCGAGCAGCGGTCCGACGACGGCCCCTCCCAGGATCACCGGGAGGGTGAGACACACGCCGAGGACGCCGAGCCCGGCGGCCCCCGCCTTCTCCAGCGTGATCCACGCGAGGGCGGCATAGGTGGCGCCGTCCCCGAGAAGATTCAGGACGAGGGCCGACCAGAGCAGTCGGTAGTCACCGATGCGCAGGATGGCCAAATATGCTTTCACGTTCCACACCGTTCAGTAGGCCGAAAATGGCAGGCAAAGAAAGCGGACGGCATGCGGAGCACGCCGAGAACCGCTTCGGGTGTGCGAAGGAAAAGCGCCCTCTCTCAGGCCCGTCGTCGGGTTCGACGACCACGCCGAGAAACAACAGAGAAACTGGCGCCAAAATGATTGAGCTGCACATTCACGCGTGATCCGGCAGTGAATGCCGGAAGCCCCCGTACACGTCCCCCCAGGAAGTGCCCCCCACCTCTCTTCTGCCGCTACCAGAGGCGGCAGGTTTTCCGTCGCTTTTTCTAACATCCCTCCCGAGACGCGTCAAGCGTGGTTTACGGGACGTTCCAACTGGCTGGATCTTTTCTCGAGAACCGCTCGAGCACCCGTCGTGAACTGGCCATTGTTGCCGGAACATGTCGCCGCCGAGGCCTCCGTGGCGGTGCATGTACTGAACTACGAGGTGAAATCGGGCACCCGGACACGCATCGATTCCAGTCCGCCGGCCGCCCGAAAGAGGGAGAGTCGGCCTTTCACGCGACAACCGGTCGGCCAACGCGTCAAGTTCCGATTTTGATTGCCGATCGGCGCGGTCCGCACACCCGTCGAACCGGCTCGCCGGGCAATGCCGAAACAGTGTCCGCGAGTATCCGTCACGACGGTTCGACACCCGGGGCACCTGGCCGAAAAGGCGGCCTCCGCCACTGTCGGAAAACACGCGGAAGGGATCGCTCCCGCGAGCTCCTCCGGGTGTCTTCGGTCTTCACGTTGTCGCGTGCGCGAAGGGTGAAGCGGACGTTTCCCCCTCGGACGGTCCGGTGCTTTTCCGTGACGATGCCGCGCTCCGCCCCTCCCGCCCCGGAACGCCGCGACGGGCGGCGAGGGGCGGGGCACGACGACGGGGGAACACGGAGTGGCGGCGCACGGCGGCCGACGGGCGCGGCCGGGGCGGCGCGCGACAACCGACGGTCGGCACCGGGCATGACGTCCGTTTATCGGTGTCCGGTGTCCGCGCGGAGCATGGACGCGCACCGCCGCCGAGCACCCGGCGGACCGGCGCTTCACCCCGACGCGCGGCACGGCCCGCGACCGCACGCGAGGTCGCCGACCGGGTGAGGAGCGCTACCGATCGTCACCCTGCGTGAGGAAATGGCACGGGCGCGGGCCGGACCGACGGCCGGGGTTTCCACGCGACGGCGTTTGCGTTTCCCGAAGCGGTACGCGCCCTCGACGCCGTTCCGTCCGGCCGGCAGGTCCTGCGCGCGGAGGACGGCAGCGGTCGACGCGACCGTCGCGCGCGGCCGTTCGGGCCGGAGCGTGCGCTCGGGGCGAGGGAAGGCGCCGGGCCCGATCGGCGCAGTGGGGGTACGCACGACGGCGGAGGAGCATGTCGTCACGGGCGGCCGCTCCCCGGAACGGCCGCCCGGCACCCGGCCGTCCGGCGCACCGCCAGCCCGGCACGCCGGCCGGAAGCCCTCGTACGAAACGCGCTCGGACTTCCGGCCGGTGCGGCGAGGGGGTGCGCCGGACGCCGCCGGGCGGACGGGAACCGTCCGACGCGAATTGTCAGACAGGCCCTAGCACTGGGGGCGCCGTCCGTGGTTCGCGGCGTGCTTGCGGCGGCTCTTCTTCTTCCGGCGTCGCTTCGAGGACATGGGACCTCCCTCACTCGCAGGACGGCGCGAAGCGTCCTGAACTCCGGCGATCCACGATTCCATACATCACATTCCGCCGCGATCCGACCCGTTGGTACACATAAGCGCACGGATATGCTGATAACGCTCCCGTCCGACCCGACTTCCGCACACCGAGGAGTAGGCATGTCCAGCGAACCAGCACCGATCAGCGAGGCTGCCCGGCAGGCACTGGAGCAGGAACTCGCCGACCTCCGCACCGAACGCGAAACGGTCGCGGCGTCCCTGCGGGACTCCGACGCGCAGGTGGGCGACCAGGCCGACGCCGCGGACGAGTTGCAGCGCGCCGACGCCCTGCGGCGGCTGGACGACCGGATCTCCCGGATCACCACGCGGCTCGCGGGGGCGGACGTGGCGGGTCCGCCGCCCACCGACACGGTCGGCGTGGGCAGCACGGTCACCGTCCGGTTCTCGGACGGCACGACGGACACCGTTCAGATCGGTGAGGGCGCCGCGGCGCTGGACCGGACGCTCGTCACGGCCGACAGTCCGTTCGGACGCGCCCTCCTCGGGCACCGGACGGGAGACACCGTGAGTTTCCGGGCACCCGAGGGACCCCGGAGCGCGGTCGTGGTCTCCCTGGGCCGGTAGCGCCTGTCGGCACCGGCCCGCCGGACCCGCGTCCCGGGGTCCAACCACCCCTTCCCCGCGGTGAGTTCAGTCCCCGTAACTGGAGGGCGGATAGGGATCCCGGGTCCGCCGGGTGAAGTTGCCCGTCGGGATCCGGCCCGCACCCACCTCCAGATCGATCTCCACGCGCTCTCGCCGGTAATCGGCTTCGGGGTCCTCCATGGGGCCGCCGAGCAGACCGGCCTCGCGCCGCGCGCGGACCGTGCGCGCGTGGAGTTCGTCGTCGTCGTACCGCAGGGGCATGCCCCTGTTGTGGGCGTGCTCCGGATCTCCTTCGACAGCCCGGTTGGACTTGTGGTGCGTCATGCGCAGCCTCCTCAAACCACTACCCGGCGTTCGCGCGCCCGGGTACGTCTTCGGTGTCAGGAGTCCTCCGTCCCGTCCTTCGTCGTGCGTTGATCACTCGTTCCGCGGGTCGTCGGCGGGTTCTCCGCCTCGCCGGGCTCTCCGCCTCACCACGCCGCCTCGGCGCCGTCGTCCGCGACGCCGTCGCCCGGGACGCTCTTGCGCACGGTGCAGTGCACGGAACCGTCCCGGTCGTCGGCGACGATCGTGTCGCCGGGTTCCGCCTCACCGCCGAGCAGGAGCTCCGCGATGCCGTTGTCGAGTTCCGTCTGGATCGTGCGCCGCAACGGGCGGGCACCGAACTCCGGTTGATGCCCATGGGCGACCAGCAGTTTCCTGGCCGCATCCGTCACCTCCAGCTTCATGCCCTGCGCGTGCACCCGGCGTTCGCTCCGTCCGAGGAGGTGCTCGACGATCCGCGCCAGGTCGTCCTCCTTCAGGCCGTGGAAGATGATGATGTCGTCGATGCGGTTGAGGAACTCGGGCAGGAACCGGGTCCGCAGCTCGCCCATCAACGCGTCCTTGAGATCGGACACGTCGCCCTTGTGGTCCAGGATCCGGTGCGCGCCGATGTTGGACGTCATGATCACGACGCAGTGCCGGAAGTCGACGGTGCGGCCCTGGCCGTCCGTCAGGCGTCCGTCGTCGAGGATCTGGAGCAGCGTGTTGAAGACATCGGGGTGCGCCTTCTCCACCTCGTCGAACAGGACGACGCTGTACGGCTGTCTGCGGACCTTCTCCGTCAACTGCCCCGCCTCGTCGTACCCGACGTATCCCGGAGGCGCGCCGACGAGACGGGCGACCGTGTGCTTCTCCTGGAACTCGCTCATGTCGAAGCGGACCATGCGGCTCTCGTCGCCGAACAGCTGCTCGGCGAGGGTCTTGGCCAGCTCCGTCTTCCCCACGCCGGTGGGGCCGAGGAAGAGGAAGGAGCCCACGGGGCGGTTCGGATCGCCCATGCCCGCCCGGTTGCGCCGCACGGCCTGCGAGACGGCGGTGACCGCTTCGTCCTGGCCGACGATCCGGGAGTGCATCTCGTCCTCCAGCCTCAGGAGCTTCTCCTTCTCGCTGGCGGTGAGTTGGGACACCGGGATGCCGGTGCGCCGGGAGACGACGTCCGCGATGTCACGGGCGGTCACGGAGACGACACCGGCGCGCCGCTCCTCGATGCCCGCGAGCTCGCCCTCCGCCTCGGCGATCCGTCCCTTGAGCTGTCCCGCGCGCTCGAAGTCCTCGGCGGCCACGGCCTGGTCGCGCTCACGGCGCAGTTTCGCGACGCGGTCCTCGCGTTCGGCGACCTCGGTCGAGCGGACGGCGCCGCGCAGCCGCACCCGGGCGCCCGCCTGGTCCATCACGTCGATCGCCTTGTCGGGCAGGAACCGGTCGCTGACGTAGCGGTCGGACAGTTCGGCCGCGGCGGCCAGTGCGCCGTCGGCGAAGCGGACCTGGTGGTGCGCCTCGTAGGCGTCCCGCAGCCCCTCCAGGATCTGCACGGTCTCCTCGACCGACGGCTCCGGCACCATCACCGGCTGGAAGCGCCGTTCGAGGGCGGCGTCCTTCTCGACGTACTTGCGGTACTCGTCGATGGTCGTCGCGCCGACCACGTGCAGTTCCCCGCGGGCCAGCGCGGGTTTGAGCATGTTGCCCGCGTCCATGGAGCCCTCGCCCGTGGCGCCCGCGCCGACGACCGTGTGCAGTTCGTCGATGAAGAGGACGATCTCCCCCTCCGAGGCCCGGACGTCCTCGATGACCTTCTTCAGCCGCTCCTCGAACTGTCCGCGGTACTGGGCTCCCGCCACCATGCCGGACAGGTCGAGCGAGACGACGCGCTTGCCCTTGAGGGTGTCCGGGACGTCACCGGAGACGATGCGCTGCGCGAGCCCTTCGACGATCGCCGTCTTGCCGACGCCCGGCTCGCCGATGAGCACGGGGTTGTTCTTGGAGCGCCGCGAGAGGATCTCGATGGTCTGCTCGATCTGCTCGGCGCGCCCGACGACCGGGTCGAGCCGGCCGGCCTTCGCCTCCTCGGTGAGGTCCCGGCCGAACTCGTCGAGGGTCGTGGCGGGCTTGTCGGGCTCGGCCTGGCGGTTTTCGGGACGTGCCGTCCGCTCCGTGAGGCCGGCGAGCTTCTGCGCGTCCTGTCCGTCGGCGCGCAGCAACCGGGCGGCGCCGGTGTCGGCGTCGCCGAGCAGGGCGGCGAGGATGTGCTCGGGTCCGATGTAGGACACCCCGGCCGCCTGCGAGCGGGCGTACGCGGCGGCGAGGGTGCGCTTGGCCGCCGGGGTCAGACCGGGCTCGGAGGACGGTTCGCTGCTCTCCCGGGGAAGGACCTCGGCCAGCTGGACCGCGAGGGCGTCGGGGTCCAGCTCCGCGCGGGCCAGCAGCGAGCGCGAGGGTTCCACCTTCGTGGCGGCCCACAGCAGGTGTTCCGTGTCGAGGTCCGGCGTCCCGTCCTGCTGGGCCCGCTGCGCGGCCAGGTTCAGGAGTTCCCGCGAGGACTCCGTCAGCAGTCGTCCGACGGGCACCCGCTGCACCGCCGGCGGGGAGGACGCGGGCGACATCCCGAAGAAGCGGTTCAGCAGTTCACCGAAGGGATCGGACGAGCCGAATCCGTACGACGACATCGACATGGACAGCTCCCGGTGCGGCGATGGGTCCTTCCACCATTTCGCGGCGCCTATTGCTCCGCAACCGGAGCGGACATACCCGCCGCAACGGCCCTGGCCTGCGGTTTTCCCCCGAGGAAGAAAGAACTCGCCAAAAGGCAGGAGACGTTGGCGGAGGCCGGAAAACGGATACGGTCCGGCCGGCGGACCCGGGCGGAGCACGGACCGCCGGGGAACGCCCGCGCGCCGGGCGAGGTCAGACCGTGTCCCCGTCCCTTTCCCCGTCCGTACCGGTCCACGGGTCGAGCGCCACCACGGCCTCGTCCGTGTGGACGAGGAACGTCAGGGTCTGGCGGAAGTACAGGTCGATGCCGGTGGCGTCGTGGGCGGTGTAACCGATGGCGAGATCCTCGCCGAGGCGCAGTTCGTAGTCGCCGCCCCGGGTGGTGAGCAGGAAGGCGCCCTCCACGGCGGGCGCCCAGATCAGCCGGCCGTCGAGCAGCCGGCCGAGGTGGGCGGCGACGGGGTAGCCGTGGTCGGAGGTCTCGCTGACCGCCGTGTACGCCTCCGCGCCCAGCAGCAGCGCGTACGGGCCCTGCACCCCGGCCAGCCGGAGGGTGCTCAGGGCACGGCTGACGGCGTCCGGGAAGTCGCGCGGCTCCGCGGGAAGGCTGAGCACGGGGTTGGAGGTGCGGGCGCGGAGACCGTCGACACGGGCCTCTGCGTATCCGTCGAAGACGGTCCGGTCCTCGGCGAACGCCATGGTGCGCGCCGCGTCCTTGACCGGCTGCCAGTCGGAGTCCTTGGCACCCCGGTCCACGTCGTCGACGGCGTCGCGGCTCACCCGGAACGGCACCGTCAGCTCGACCAGGGGCTGGACCTGGCGCAGCCGGGCCGCGACACCGGGCGACGGCCCGTCGATGCGGGACAGGTGACCGGTCCCCACGGCGGCGAGCGCGGGACCGTCGGGGCCCGTGACGTCCACGACACGGCGGCCGGCGAGGTTGCGCCGGAAGGTCCGGCGCGCCTCGTCCTCGATCTCGGCCCACGCGGCGGGCGTGACGGGGGCGAGTTCACGGTGCAGGTTGCCGGTCCCGGCAGCTCCGGCGGCGGTGTCCTCGGGGGTGGTCGTCATGTTCGGGCTCCTTTGAGGCTGCCGATCCCCAGGGAGCCGTCCGCCGGGGCCCGCTCGCCGCCCGCGGCGGGGAGGTCCGCCGCGGGCTCGTCCGCCTCCCGCTCGCCCGGGGCCGCGGGAAGGTCGTCGAGGAAGCCGGCGGCCGGCACGTGGAAGAGGCATCCGGTGATCGCGGTCGAGAAGTCGAGGATGCGGTCGTGCGGGGCCCGGCCGTCCCCGAGGAACATGTTGCGCAGCATCTGCTCGGTCACCTCGGGGGTGCGGGCGTAGCCGATGAAGAAGGTGCCGAACTCGTTCCCGCCCGGGCTGCCGAACGGCATGTTCTCCCGCACGATCTTGCGTTCGTCGCCGTCCTCGTCGGTGACGGTGTTGAGCGCGACGTGGGAGTCGGCCGGTTTGACGTCGTCGGGGAGTTCGGTGTTGGCGAGCTTCGTGCGCCCGATGACCCGCTCCTGCTCCTCCGACGGCAGCGCGTTCCAGGTCCGCAGGTCGTGCAGGTACTTCTGGACGATCACGTAGCTGCCGCCCGCGAAGGCCGGGTCCTCGGCGCCGACGAGCACGGCGTCGACGGCCTCCTGGCCCTCGGGGTTCTCCGTGCCGTCGACGAAGCCGAGCAGGTCGCGTTCGTCGAAGTACTTGAAGCCGTGGACCTCGTCGACGACCGTGACCGCGCCGTCCAGCCGCTCCATGATCAGCCGGGCGAGTTCGAAGCAGAGGTCCGTGCGGCGGGCCCGGAGGTGGAACAGGAGGTCCCCCGGCGTGGACGGGGCCCGGTGCCGTCTGCCCGCCAACTCCACGAACGGGTGCAGCTCCTGGGGGCGCGGTCCGCTGAACAGCCGGTCCCAGGCCGCCGATCCGATGCCGACGACACAGCCGAGTTCGCCGTCGGGGGCCCGGAAGGAGACGGAACGGCGCAGCCCGGAGACGTCCTCCAGCAGACCGCGGACCGTGTCCTCGTGCCCCGGGGTGACGGTGGCCACGAGGAACACGGTGGCCCCGGCCGGTCGGGAGATCACGGCCTGTGGCTCGGCCAAGGGTCGTCCTCCTCGGGGACGCGGAGGTGTCCGTCGCGCACGGACCGGTCGGTTCCTCCTCCCATCCTGCTTCGTCCCGGGGCGAACCGCACCAGAACCGGGCGCGTCCCGGCGCCGTCAGTGCTTCACGAGTCCCACGACGAAGTTGACGGCCGTGGCGAGGATGCTGGTGCCGAACACGTACGACAGGAGGCAGTGCCTCAGCACGATCGTGCGGATCCGCGAGCTCGAGACACCGGTGTCGGACACCTGGTAGGTCATCCCGAGGTTGTGACTGAAGTAGAAGAAGTCGCGGTACGCCGGCGGGTCGTCCGTGTTGAAGTCGATGCCGCCGTCCGCCTCGTAGTACACGCAGGCGTAGCGGGTGGCGTACATCAGGTGCAGGGCGGCCCAGGCCATGAACACCCCGCACAGGGCGGTCAGGGCGACGGCGTCGCCGTGGCGGGAGCGGCCGTTCAGGAGCATCAGCACGATGGCGCACAGTCCGCACAGGGCGACCGCGACGACCACGAGTTCGTCGGTCAGGGGGCGCAGGTCCTCGCGCCGCGCGTTGGCGCGGGTGGCCGCGGCCGTCATCGGCCACAGCACCGCCCAGCCCGCCAGGACGAAGAACAGTTCCGTCGCGGCGGTCCCGGCCAGCAGCCCCAGGAGGAGGCCGCTCGCGAGGCCGACGACCGCGCCGGTCAGGGCTCCGAGACCCACCGCGACGACCATGCGCGGCACGACGTCCAGGGGCAGTCCCGGCAGGCTGGTCCTCATACGCCGTCACGGTATCCCCGGGACCACGGGCCGGCCCGGCGGAACCCGCCGCGGGGATCCGGGACGGCCGCCCCACCCGGCGTCGCCCCGGCTCCGGCGGGTCAGACGGGGAACAGCAGGCAGCTGCTGGTGGTGTGGGCGAGCAGCCGGCCGGCCCCGTCGAAGAGTTCCGCCTGGGCCAGGGCCGTACGACGGCCGCTGTTGAGGACGGTGCCGACCGCGCGGACCCTGCCGGTGTCCACGGTGACCGGCCGCAGGAACTTCACGTTCAGGTCGAGCGAGGTGTACCCGGTGCCCCGGGGCAGCACGGACTGCACCGCGCAGCCCGCGGCGGAGTCCAGCAGGGTGGCGTAGATGCCTCCGTGGACGCTTCCGATCGGGTTGTAGTGCTCCTCCCCCGGCACCAGGGCGAAGACCACCCGGCCGTGCTCGACCTCCTCGAGGGTCATGCCGAGGGTCGCGGAGACCGGCGGCGCGGGGAGCCGGCCGGCCTGCATCTCGCGGAGGAAGTCGAGGCCGCTGTACCGGGCGACGGCGTCCGCGGAGACGGCCGGGTCCTCCCAGTCGTACGTACGAGACCTGCCCATGGTTCCGTCACTCTCCCGCCTCGGCCACCTGACTATGTTTTCCGAAGCTAGCCAGCGGGACGGCTGGCTGTCAATCTCACAGCCAGCCTACGATGGGGCCCATGACGTGGCTCGACACGAATACCGAGAACTGCACGGTCCAGCGGACGCTCGACCTGATCGGCGAGAAGTGGTCGATGCTGGTCCTGCGGGACGCGATGAACGGCGTGCGGCGCTTCGACGACTTCCGGCGGCACGTCGGGCTCTCCGAGAGCGTGCTGGCGGACCGGCTGCGGAAGCTGGTCGCCGCCGGGATCCTGGACACCGTTCCGTACAGCGAGCCCGGCAGCCGCACCCGGCACGAGTACCGGCTCACCCGCAAGGGCTGGGAACTGTGGCCCGTCATGATCGCCCTCAAGCAGTGGGGCGACCGCTACACGGCGGACCCCGAGGGACCGCCGCTGGAGGTCGTGCACGCGGACTGCGGCGAGCAGGTGAGCGCGGTGGTCGTGTGCGGAGCCGGGCACGGGACGCTGATCCCGCCGGAGGCACGCACCCGCCCCGGACCGTCCGCACGGCGGACGGATCCCGCCGACGGGCGGTGACCACCGGGGTGCCGCGGCAGGAAACGGGCCGGGACGCCCTCCGTCTCGTGGTGCCGGAGCCCGGCTCGTGACAGCGTGACTCCGTACGGGCCGTCCCGGCACGTCGGACATGGACGTCCGGCGCCCGGGCATCTGGTTCGCGTGACCGGCACGACGGCGTCCTCCTCCGACGGCGGCCGCGGTGCCGGACGGACCGACCGGTGGAGGAACGATGAGCACGCAGACGGGGCCGCCGGCCCGCGAGCGGTGGGCGGCGAGGGCGTCGCTGGCATCGGCGGCGCTCGCCGTGGCGCTGCCGCTCGCCTTCGGAGGCGTACGCGGCTTCCTGCTCCTGCTGGCCGCTCTCGCCGCCATGGCCGTCGCGGCGGCGGCACTGTGGTGGGCGCTGACCCGGCGCGGCCCGGTGCGCTGGATCGCGGGGCTGCTCGCGGTGCTCCTCCCCCTCGCCGCCGTCGTGGTCCTCGCGGTCACGCTGCTGTGGACCCTGCTGCTGTCCCCCCTGCTGTGGATCGTCGCCGTGTGGTGCGGCCGTTACGCGCTGCGCAGCGCCCGCGGCCGGAGCAGGCCCATGAGGGAGCACCGCGCCCCGCCGCCGCGGAAGCCGTTCGTCCTCATGAACCCCCGGTCCGGCGGCGGCAAGGTGGAGCGGTTCGGTCTCGTGGAGAAGGCCGAGCGGCTCGGTGCCCGCGTCGTGCTCCTCGACCCGGAGCAGCACCAGGACGTCACCGAGCTGGCCCGGCGGGCGGTCGCGGACGGGGCGGACCTGCTGGGCGTCGCGGGCGGGGACGGGACGCAGGCGCTCGTCGCGGCCGTCGCCGCCGAACACGGCCTGCCGTTCCTCGTCGTCTCGGCCGGCACCCGCAACCACTTCGCCATGGACCTCGGTCTCGACCGCGACGACCCCTCCACCTGCCTCGACGCGCTGACGGACGGGGTCGAACTGCGGGTGGACCTCGGCTTCGCCGGGGAGCACCCGTTCGTCAACAACGCCTCGTTCGGCGCGTACGCGGCGGTCGTCCAGGATCCCGCCTACCGGGACGACAAGATCGGCACGATCCTGGAACTCCTCCCGGACCTGCTCACCCGTGAACGGGGGCCCGTGCTGACCGCCCACGCGGCCGGCACGACGCTCGAGGCGCCGCAGGCGGTGCTGGTGAGCAACAACCCCTACCGCACGAACGATCCGGCGGGGCTCGGCCGGCGCGAGCGGCTGGACTCGGGGCTGCTCGGCGTCCTCGGCGTCAAGGTGGACAGCGCGGTCGAGGCCGCCGCACTGCTGCTCGCCCCGGCGCCCCAGGGCCTGGCGGTCCTCACCGCGCGCGAGGTGGTCGTGACCGCCGACGGCGGCGAACTGGAGGCAGGCATCGACGGCGAGGCCATGGTGCTGCCCACCCCGGTGCGGTGCCGTGTCGAACCGGGCGCGCTGCGCGTGCGCGTCCCGAAGGACCGTCCGGGCGTCCCCGCGGTCCAGCCCGCCCTGGACTGGCGCCGGCTGGTGGCCATGGCGCTGCTCGTGAGCCGCACGGCCGGTGTGCACCGCCCCGGCCGCGGACCGGGACGGGAGCAGCGACCGGAGGAACGGTCCGGCACCCCGTGAGCACCGGGCGGGGGTGCCCCGCGGACCGTCAGTTCCAGCGCACGGGCAGGGTCCGGTAGCCGTGGCCGATGAAGGACTCGGCGAGGCGCGCGGGGTCCCGCGAGGTGTCCTCGCTCAGAGCGGGGAAGCGCTCGAAGAGGGCCGGGAGCGCGATGGACGCCTCCAGCCGGGCCAGCGGCGCGCCGATGCAGTAGTGGACGCCGTGACCGAAGGCCAGGTGTTCCTTGTCCGGGCGGCCGATGTCGAAGCGGTCCGCGCTCTCGCCGTGCCGCCACGGGTCCCGGCCCGCCGCCGCGTACGTCGCCAGGATCGCGTCGCCGCGCGGGATCAGGGTCCCGTCGGCGAGCTCGATGTCCTCGACGGCGTAACGCAGCGGGAGGCTGGCGATCGAGGGGGCCCAGCGCAGGGTCTCCTCGATGACCTCGCTCCACGGCACCTCTCCGGCGAGCACGCGGGCGAGCTGGTCGGGGTGGGCGAGCAGGGCGTGGACCGCGTTGCCGATGAGGTTCACGGTCGTCTCGTGGCCCGCGCCGATGACCAGGAGCAGGGTGTCGATCAGCTCGGCCTCGGCGAGCTGGGACCCCTCCTCGTCACGGGCCGCGATGAGCGCGGTCGTCATGTCGTCGCCGGGCCGCTCCCGCTTCGCCTCCACGAGCCGGGCGAGCAGTTCGTGTATCTCCCGGTAGGTGGCCATGGCCCGCTCGGGGGTGAGGGTGGTGTCCATGTTCGCCTCGATGAGACGCGCGACGTCGGCGCGCTGCTCCTCCGGGAGGCCGAAGAGCTCGCAGATCACCCGCATCGGCAGCGGGTGCGCGTAGGCGGAACGCAGGTCGGCCCGGTGCTCGGGCGCCTCGGCCATGCGGTCCAGCAGCTCGGCCGCGATCTCCTCGATCCGGGGCCGCAGCGCGTCCGTGCGCCGCTTGGTGAACGCGGGGGAGACGAGCTTGCGCAGCCTGCGGTGGTCCGCGCCGTAGGCGGTGAACATGTTGGTGACGCCGACCCAGAGGGCGACCCAGCTCTCGTGGTGGGCGCCGTCGATCCAGGCGGGCCAGTGCCGGTCGGGGTCCTTGGAGACCCGGTCGTCGGCGAGGAGCCGCTTGAGCGTCTCGTACCGGGTCGGGAACCAGGCCGTTATCCCGCCGGGGAGTTCGACGAGGGCGGCGGCGGGGGCGTCTCGCGTGCCCTCGGGGGTCCGGCGCGGGCCGCGTAACCGCTCGGCCTCCCCGTGGATGTCGGCACCTGCGGAGTCGAGGACGAAGGGCTGGTCCGGCACGTGGACTCCTGTCGCGGGAGGGGGCGGTCAGGGCGCGGCGTCTCGGGCGATCGTCGATCACGTCCGGCCGCATCGTAACGCGGGGACGTCCGGCCCGGGGAGCGGCTCGATGCGTGTCGCCCGCCATCAACGCCCTTACTCCAATGGGGTGTTGATGGAGGACCGGCCGGGCACGGGAGAGTCCGTCCCCGCTCCGGGGCCTTCGGGCGCCTACGATCACGCCGTGGTCCTCTTCACCCTGGAACGCGTGTCCCGGCACCCCGTCGCCGAGAGCTGGCGGCGGCTGACCGACTGGCCCCGGCACGCGGACGTCGTCCCGCTGACCCGGGTCACCGTGCGCACGCCGGCGCCGACGCGGGAGGGGACGGTCTTCGTGGCGCGGTCGGGGCTCGGACCGCTCGCGTTCGACGATCCGATGGAGGTCGTCGACTGGCGCCCGCCGGACGGCGGGGGCCCGGGAACGTGCCGGCTGGTCAAGCGCGGCACGTTCGTCACGGGCTGGGCCGAGTTCGAGGTGCACCCGGTGGACGGCGGCGGTTCACGGGTGGTCTGGCGGGAGGATCTGAGCGTGCGCGGGCTGCCCGGGTTCACCGACCGGCTGCTGGGCCGGTCGGCACGGTGGATGTTCGGGCGGGCGATGGACGGACTGCTGGAGCGGGGGTGAGCGGGCCCGTCCCTCCGGGGGGCACCCCTCGGAGGGACGGGCCCGGGAGACCGGCCCGGGAAGACCGGCCCCGGGGGACCGGTCTCGCGGCGGGCCGGCTCCCGGGGAGAAGCTTCCGGTCAGCTGCCGGGGAGAAGCGGCGGTTCGGCCAACTGGGCCAGCTCCAGGGCCTGTTGCGGGAACCAGTCCCCCGCCTTCGGGTCGACCGTGCCGCGCTCGGGGTCCTCGGGGCCCGCGGTTCCGCGCAGACAGAGCCCGTCCGACTCGCCGGGCGTCTTGATCCACAACCGGGCGTCCTGGAGCGGGTCGCCGGTGCGCAGCGTGGGACGGGCGCCGAGGCCCCGGCCCGGCGGGTTGCACCAGTCCTGCGCGTCGCTGTACTTGCCCGGCGGCGGGGTCCAGGTGCCCCGGCCGTTGCGGCTGGAGTCCGTGACGAAGTGCTTCATCCGGGACGGCGGGACCGACACGTGCGCGTCGAGCCAGGTCTGCGCGTCCGCGCGGGACCAGTACTGGTTGGGGCACTGGGCGACGTCACCGCCGCCGTCGGCGTAGGCCAGGCAGGACGAGATCAGCTTGCCGTACCAGGAGTTGGCGTCGTCGGTGTTGTAGTTCGAGGCGTTGGTGTAGAAGCCGGAGGCCCGGGCCACCCCGCCCTCGATCAGGCGCGGCACGATGGAGTTGACGGAGTGCCAGCCCGGGTGGCCGGTGTCGAGATAGACGCGTGTCCCGGGCAGCGGCTCCAGGGCGTCGACCGCGTAGTTGACCTCGGTGTAGCGCGCGGCGGTCTTCGTGCCCTGCGCGTCGTCCTGGCCGCAGTCGGAGGGCAGCAGGGCGAGGGCGTCCGGCTCCAGGGTGACGATCGCGTCGCCGCGCCCGATCCCGCGCGCCACGGCGTCGATCCACGCCTGGTACTGGGCGGTGTCCGCGGCGCCGCCCGCCGAGTAGTTGGAGCAGTCCCGGCCGGGGATGTCGTACAGCGCCAGCGCGGGGACCGCGCCGTCGCGGCCCGCGTCGCGCACCACCGCGCGGACCTCCTTCTCCACCTCGGCCGGGGTCTGGTCACCGAACCAGACGGCCTGCGGGGTGTTCACCATCGCCACGACGGCCGCCGCGTCGCGCAGCCGGCCCGCGCGGGCCAGATCGAGGGCCTGCCGGTACGCCGCCGGATTGGCGTCGGGGACGTACAGCGCCGGTCCGCGGCCGGCGGCTCCGGCGGTGTGCGCGGACCCGGCGGCGTGTGCCGGCGGTACGGCGGACAGGGCCGCCAGTCCGACGGACAGGGCGGCGAGCCAGGTGGGGATGCGTCGTCTCATACCGGTTCACTCCGGGGTCGCAACGGTCACGAGGGACTTGCGGGAGCGCTCCCACAGGAGGTTCGCCGAGAGGCGCGCGTGCGTCAATACGGAGTACGGAAGAACAACGGCGAAAGCGGCGGGACGGCCCTGAGGCCGGTCCGGGAGAACGGGGGCGCGGGAATCCTCGGCCCGCGCCCCTTCCGGGGACGCTTCCCTGCTCCGGCCCGCAGGGCGGGAGCTCCGTCCCGGGCCCGGTGCGGCCTGCGGCGCGGGCGGGTACGGCCTCCCGGGCTCCCGGGGCCGGCCCCGCGGCGCCGTGACCGTGCGTGGCACCGTGACCGCGTCTCAGGCCACCGACCCGATCCGGCGCGCCGGGGCCGCGGGCGTGTCGTGGTGGATGGGGGTGTGCGCCCCGGTCAGGGGGACCCCGCTCCCTCCCCGCCGGTCGGCCACGATCTCGGCGGCGATCGACAGCGCCGTCTCCTCGGGGGTCCGCGCTCCCAGGTCCAGGCCGATCGGCGACCTGAGGCGGGCCAGTTCGATCTCGGTGGCGCCGACCTCGCGCAGCCTCTCGTTCCGGTCCAGGTGGGTGCGGCGCGAGCCCATGGCGCCGACGTACGCCACCGGGAGCCGCAGGGCGAGCCTCAGCAGCGGGACGTCGAACTTGGCGTCGTGGGTGAGGACGCACAGGACCGTGCGGGAGTCGACCCGCGTGCGCTCCAGATAGCGGTGGGGCCACTCGACGACGACGTCGTCCGCCTCGGGGAAGCGCGCCGCCGTCGCGAAGACGGGGCGGGCGTCGCACACCGTCACCCGGTAGCCGAGGAACTTGCCCACGCGCACCAGCGCGGAGGCGAAGTCGATCGCGCCGAAGACGATCATCCGCGGGGGCGGGACCGAGGACTCCACCAGGACCGTGAGCGGTGCTCCGCAGCGAGAGCCCTGCTCCCCGATCTCCACGGTGGCGGTGCGGCCCGCGTCCAGCTGGGCCGCCGCCTCACCGGTCACCGTGCGGTCGAGTCCGGGGTGGGCGCCGAAGCCGCCCTCGTGGGAGCCGTCGGGCCGCACGAGGAGGGCCCGGCCGATCAGCTCGGCGGGGCCGCTCACGACACGGGCGAGGGCCGCCGCCTCACCGGCCGCCGCCGCGGCGAGGGCCGCCGCGAACACCGTGCGGCGGTCGGTGTCGCGCGAGCGGACCGGGGTGACCAGGACGTCGATGACGCCGCCGCAGGTCAGGCCGACCGCGAAGGCGTCGTCGTCGCTGTAGCCGAAGCGTTCGAGGACGGTCTCCCCGTCCTCCAGCGCCTGGGCGCACAGGTCGTAGACCGCCCCTTCCACGCAGCCGCCCGAGACCGAGCCGATCGCCGTGCCGTCGGAGTCGACGGCGAGCGCGGCGCCGGGCCGGCGGGGCGCGCTGCCACCGACCGCCACCACGGTGGCGACGGCGAAGTCGCGGCCCTGCTCGACCCACCGGTGCAGTTCTTCGGCGATGTCCAGCATGTCTCGGTCTCCTTGACGGCGGTTGCGTGGAAGGGGTCCGGGCGTCAGTGGACGCCCAGCCGGCCCTCGATCGGGTGGAGCGCGAAGTAGACGAGGAAGACCGCCGTCAGACCCCACAGGAGGGCCCCGACCTCCCGGGCCCTGCCCTGGGCGGTCCTGACGGCGACGTGACTGATCACACCGGCCGCCACGCCCGCGGTGATCGAGTAGGTGAACGGCATGATCACGACCGTCAGGAAGACCGGGACGGCGGTGGCGCGGTCGGCCCAGTCGACGTGGCGCGCGTTCGTCATCATCATGGCGCCGATGACCACCAGGGCCGCCGCCGCGATCTCGCCCGGGACGATCGCCGTGAGCGGGGTGAAGAACAGGCAGGCCGCGAAGAGGAGGCCGGTGACGACGGAGGACAGGCCGGTACGGGCGCCCTCGCCGACGCCGGTCGCGGACTCGACGAACACCGTCTGGCCCGAGGCTCCGGCCACTCCCCCGACCGCTCCGCCCGCGCCGTCGATGAACAGCGCCTTCGACAGCCCGGGCATCCGGCCCCGGTCGTCGGCCAGTCCGGCCTCGGTGCCGACGCCGATGATCGTGGCCATCGCGTCGAAGAACCCGGCGAGCACCAGGGTGAAGACGATCATGCCGACCGTCATGGCGCCGACGTGGCTCCAGCCGCCGAACTCGACCTTGCCGAAGAGCGAGAAGTCCGGGGCCGAGACGGCGCTGCCGTGCAGTTCGGGGGCGCCGCCGGCCCACTGCCCGGGGGCGATGACGCCGGTCGCGTCGAGGAGCACGGAGACGACCGTGCCGGAGACGATGCCGATGAGGATCGCGCCGGGGACACCGCGCGCCTGGAGCGCGAAGATCAGCAGCAGTGTGGCGGCGAAGAGCAGCACCGGCCAGCCGACGAGTTCGCCGGTCGGGCCGAGGGTGAGGGGGGTCGCCTTGCCCTGGTGCACGAAACCGGCCTTGACCAGGCCGATCAGTGCGATGAACAGGCCGATGCCCATGGTGATGGCGTGCTTGAGCGCCGGCGGGATCGCGTTCATGATCATCTCGCGCAGGCCGGTGACGACCAGGAGCATGATGACCACGCCGTACATCACGCACATGCCCATGGCCTGCGGCCAGGTCATCCGCGGGACGACCTGCGAGGAGAGCACGCCGGAGACCGAGAGTCCGGCGGCGAGGGCGAGCGGCGCCCTGCCGACGAAGCCCATGAGCAGGGTGGTGAAGGCCGCCGCGAACGCGGTGGCGGTGATCAGGGCCTTCTGGCCGAGCGTGTCCCCCGCCACGTCCTTGCCGGACAGGACGAGGGGGTTGAGCAGCAGGATGTACGCCATCGCCATGAAGGTGGTGACGCCGCCGCGCACCTCGCGCGCGATCGAGCTCTCCCGCCGGGAGATGTGGAAGTACCGGTCGAGCCGGGACCGTACCGCCGGAACGCGGCTGCCCGCGCCCGCGTCCTGCGCGGTGGTCTCCGGCTCCAGTGACTGCTGGGTCATGTGGGCCTGCTCCCAAGGTTCAAAGGGGCACCCGCACAGCCGTCCTGACGGCTGTTCAGCCGCCTTCGCGGCTGAGGGATTTGGGAAGGTCTTTCGGCCGCACGACCCGGGGGACGGCCCGGGACGAACGTGAGGAAGTCCGGTGCGGTGCGTGGTTGTCGCTCGCTGCTCTCCGTGTGCCTGCTGTCTGCTGTCTGCTGTCTGCCGACCGTCTGTCGGCGGCCCGGTTCCGTGAGCGGTACGGCGACCGGGTGCTCCGGGCGGCGCGGCGAGATGTTCCACGCGCCGCCCGGAGACGACCGCCCGGCGCCTACGCGGTCCCCGTGAGGTGTTCGGGGCGTACCGGCGTCCGGGTGAGCTCCAGACCCGTCGCGTTCCGGATCGCCGCGAGGACGGCCGGGGTGGACGACAGGGTCGGGGCCTCGCCGACGCCACGGAGCCCGTACGGGGCGTGGTCGTCGGCGAGTTCGAGCACGTCGACGGGGATGGTCGGCGTGTCGAGGATGGTGGGGATCAGATAGTCCGTGAAGGAGGGGTTGCGCACCTTCGCGGTCCTCGGGTCGACGATGATCTCCTCCATGACCGCGACGCCCAGGCCCTGGGTGGTGCCGCCCTGGATCTGGCCGACGACGGACAGCGGGTTGAGCGCCTTGCCGACGTCCTGGGCACAGGCCAGTTCGACGACCTTGACCAGGCCGAGCTCGGTGTCCACCTCGACGACGGCGCGGTGCGCGGCGAAGGAGTACTGGACGTGCCCGTTGCCCTGCCCGGTGCGCAGGTCGAAGGGTTCGGTCGGACGGTGCCGCCACTCGGCCTCGACCTCGACGGCCTCGTCCTCGAGCACGTCGGTGAGGTCGGCGAGGACCTCACCGCCGTCGGTGACGACCTTGCCGCCCTCCAGGAGGAGTTCGGCCGTGGCCCACGCGGGGTGGTACGCGCCGAACTTGCGGCGGCCGATCTCCAGGACCTTCTCGCGGACCAGCTCGCAGGAGTTCTTGACGGCTCCGCCGGTGACGTACGTCTGGCGGGAGGCGGACGTCGAACCGGCGCTGCCCACCCGGGTGTCGGCCGGCTGGATGGTCACCTGGGCGACGCCCAGCTCGGTGCGGGCGATCTGCGCGTGGACGGTGACACCGCCCTGGCCGACCTCCGCCATCGCGGTGTGCACGGTGGCGACCGGCACGCCGCCGACGACCTCCATGCGGACCCGGGCGGTCGAGTAGTCGTCGAACCCCTCGGAGAAGCCGACGTTCTTGATGCCGACGGCGTACCCGATCCCGCGGACGACGCCCTCGCCGTGCGTGGTGTTGGACAGACCGCCGGGCAGTTGCCGTACGTCCGCCTCCTCGCCCGCCGAGAGCCACTGCCGCTCGGGCGGGAGCGGCATCGCCTTGACGCGGCGCAGGAGTTCGGCGACCGGGGCCGGTGAGTCGACGCGCTGCCCGGTCGGCAGGAGCGAGCCCTGCTCCATCGCGTTGAGCCGGCGGAACTCGACCCGGTCCATGCCGACCTCGTCGGCGAGCCTGTCCATCTGGGCCTCGTAGGCGAAGCACGCCTGGACCGCGCCGAAGCCGCGCATGGCGCCGCAGGGCGGGTTGTTGGTGTAGAGCGCGAGGGCCTCGATGTCGACGTCGTCGACCACGTACGGGCCGACGCCGAGCGAGGAGGCGTTGCCGACGACCGCCGGGGAGGCCGACGCGTACGCGCCGCCGTCCAGGACGATCCGGGCCTTGACGTGCGTGAGCTTGCCGTCCTTGGTCGCCCCGTGCTCGTAGGTGAGCTTGGCGGGGTGGCGGTGGACGTGTCCGAAGAAGGACTCGAAGCGGTTGTAGACGATCTTGACGGGCTTGCCGGTGCGCAGGGCCAGCAGGCAGGCGTGGATCTGCATCGACAGGTCCTCGCGGCCGCCGAAGGCTCCGCCGACCCCGGAGAGGGTCATCCGGACCTTGTTCTCGGGCAGGCCGAGCACCGGGGCGATCTGGCGCAGGTCGGAGTGCAGCCACTGGGTGGCGATGTAGAGCTCGACGCCGCCGTCCTCCGCGGGCACGGCGAGTCCGGACTCGGGGCCGAGGAAGGCCTGGTCCTGCATGCCGAAGGTGTACTCGCCCCGGACGACGAAGTCGGCCCGGCGCGCGGCCGCTCCGGCGTCGCCGCGGACGATCGGCTGGCGGTGCAGGATGTTCGGGTGCGGGACGTGGCCGACGTGGTGGTCGGTGCGGCCCTCGTGGACGAGGACCGCACCGGGCGCGGTGGCGGACGCCTCGTCCGTGATCACCGGCAGCTCGCGGTACTCCACCTTGATCTTCGCGGCGGCCCGGCGGGCGGTCTCCGGGTGGTCGGCGGCGACGATGGCGACGGGCTCGCCGTGGTGGCGCACCTTGCCGTGCGCGAGGACCGGGGTGTCCTGGATCTCCAGGCCGTAGTGGCGCACGTCGGTGGGCAGGTCGTCGTACGTCATGACGGCGTACACGCCGGGGGTGGCCAGGGCCTCGGCCGTGTCGATGGACACGATCTCGGCGTGGGCGACGGTGGAGCGCAGGATCTGGCCCCACAGCATGTCCTCGTGCCACATGTCGGAGGAGTACGCGAACTCTCCGGTGACCTTGAGGGTGCCGTCCGGGCGGAGGGTGGACTCGCCGATGCCGCCCCTGGTCCCGGAGCCCTGGGTGATGTTCGTGGGTGTACCGGTCGTTCCCATGGTCAGACCGCCTCGGACTGCCGGGCGGCCGCGAGGCGGACCGCGTCCATGATCTTCTCGTAGCCGGTGCAGCGGCACAGGTTGCCCGAGAGCGCCTCGCGGATGTCCGCGTCGGTCGGGTTCGGGGTGCGCTCCAGCATCTCGTCCGCCGCGATCAGCAGGCCCGGGGTGCAGAAACCGCACTGGACGGCTCCGGCGTCGATGAACGCCTGCTGCACGGGCGAGAGTTCGACCCCCTCGCCGGTCTGCGAGTCCTGGCCCTTTGCGGCCCTCCCCCAGGCTTCGCCCGGGGGGACCCCCAGCTGGGCCTCGTCGAGCGAAATACCCTCTCCGTCACCGGAGTCGCAGGTACCCGTCGTACAACCGGAGTGCTCCGCACGCCGCCTGGCGAAGTCGGCCAGCCCCTCGACGGTGACGACCTCGCGGCCCTCGACCTGGCCGGCCGCGACTAGGCAGGAGCACACGGGCACACCGTCCAGGCGGACGGTGCAGGAGCCGCACTCGCCCTGCTCGCAGGCGTTCTTGGAACCGGGCAGGCCGAGGCGCTCGCGCAGGACGTACAGGAGGCTCTCGCCCTCCCAGACGTCGTCGGCCTCCTGGCGGCGGCCGTTGACCGTGAAGCTGACACGCATTACGCGACTCCCTCCGTACGGGCGGCGGCGCCGCGGTAGGACTCCCAGGTCCAGGTCAGCGCCCGGCGGGCCATGACGCCGACCGCGTGGCGGCGGTAGCCCGCCGTGCCGCGGACGTCGTCGATCGGGTTGCAGGCGGCGGAGCACAGCGCGGCGAACTGCTTGGCCACCGAGGGGGTGATGATCTTTCCGTTGTCCCAGAAGCCGCCCTCGTCGAGCGCCGCGGCCAGGAACTCCTCGGCGGCCCTCGCGCGGACCGGGGTCGGCGCGGCCGAACCGATCCCGGTGCGGACCGTACGGGTCTCGGGGTGCAGGGCCAGGCCGAAGGCGCACACCGCGATCACCATCGCGTTGCGGGTGCCGACCTTGGAGAACTGCTGCGGCCCGTCCGCCTTCTTGATGTGGACGGCGCGGATCAGTTCGTCGGGCGCGAGCGCGTTGCGCTTCACGCCGGTGTAGAAGTCGTCGATCGGGATCAGCCGCGAACCGCGCACCGACTCGGCCTCGACCTCGGCGCCCGCCGCGAGGAGGGCGGGATGGGCGTCGCCGGCCGGGGAGGCGGTGCCGAGATTGCCGCCGACGCCGCCGCGGTTGCGGATCTGCGGGGAGGCCACCGTGTGGGAGGCGAGCGCCAGCCCGGGAAGCTCTCGGCGCAGGTTCTCCATGATCCGGGTGTACGGGACGGAGGCGCCCAGGCGCACGCCGCTCTCGCCGACCTCCCATTCGCCCAGCTCTCCGACGCGGTTCAGGTCGAGGAGGTACTCGGGCCTGCGGTGATCGAAGTTGATCTCGACCATCACATCGGTGCCGCCCGCGATCGGCACGGCGGTGGGGTGCTCGGCCTTGGCGGCGAGCGCCTCCTCCCAGCTCGCGGGGCGAAGGAAGTCCATGAACGGCTCTCTTCATTCGTGTCGTGGGCGTTCTGATCAAGCCAGATCGGGTGCGGCGTCCTCGGCTCGTCCATGAGGTCTCGACAGCGGAGTGGGGTCAGTAGACAACCCCGTCCCGCGCCGGGGTCAGTCACGGAAACCATGAAGGAGTTCGCTGGCCAGCGCGCGCATCTTGTAGATTCGTATGAACCGAGGCCATCAGCAACCTCTTCGTTTTCCTCCGGAAACAAAGACACGGCCCCCTGGAGCCGGAGGGGACCCGGCTCCCCGGGATCAGAGGGCCCGACCCTCTGGGAACAGAGGGTCCGGGGGCGGGCACCGCCGGTTCCCGGGACCCGCGGACGGCTCCGCGGAGCCCGGGACGCCGACAGGCCTCACCATCGGTCCATCGTAGATTTCGAGACAAAGAACGGCGGCGACGAGAATGCGGCTGCGCGCACTGCTGGACACGGACGCGCTGGGCCTGCGGCTGCTCGGCGGCGAGGGCGAGCTCGACCGCACCGTGCGCGGCGTGATGACCACCGACCTCAAGGACCCGAGCCGCTACCTCTCGGGCGGCGAACTGGTCCTCACCGGCCTCGCCTGGCGGCACGACGCCGGGGACTCCGAGCCGTTCGTCCGCATCCTCGCGGGCGCCGGGGTCACGGCCCTGGCCGCGGGCGAGGCGGAGCTCGGCGACATCCCCGACGACCTGGTCGTCGCCTGCGCCCGGCACCGGCTGCCGCTGTTCGCCGTGAACGAGTCGGTCGCCTTCGCCACGATCACCGAGCACGTCGTGCGCCAGGTCTCGGGCGAGCGCGCGGGGGACCTGGCCGCCGTGGTCGAGCGGCACCGGCGGATGATGACCTCGGGCCCGGCGGGCGGCGGCCCCGACGTGGTCCTCGATCTCCTCGGCACCGACCTCGACCTGCGGGCCTGGGTCCTCTCCCCCGCCGGACGGCCCGTCGCGGGCTCGAAGCTCTCGGGCGGAGCGCTGCCCGCGGACATCCGTGCGGAGCTGGCCGCCGCCCATCTCGCGGCGGTCCGCACCGGGCGCCGGGGACCGCACCGGGTGACGGTGGGCCCCGCGACGTACTCGCTCTTCCCGGTCCGCTCCCCGGGGCGCGCGGCGGGCGGCTCCCGGGACGTCCGCGAGAGCGTGCTCTCCGACTGGCTGCTCGCCGTCGAGGCGGACGCCGGGGACTGGCCCGAGGAGCGGCTCGACCTGCTCCAGGGCGTCACCCAGCTGATCGCGGTGGAACGGGACCGGCGGGACGCGGCGCGCACGGTCCGGCGGAGGCTCGCGCAGGAGGTCCTCGAACTGGTCCAGGCCGGGGCCGCGCCCGCCGAGATCGCGGCCCGGCTGCGGGTCGCGGCTCCGGTGCTGCTGCCGGGCCTGGGCGCGGCCCCGCACTGGCAGGTCGTGGTGGCGCGCGTCGAGTGGGACGGCGGCGAGATCGAGGGCGGCCCGGCCGCCCAGGCGCTGCTGGAGGAGATCCTCGTCGACCCGCTGGCGACGGGACCCGAGCACTCCGACCGGATCGCCGTCGCCCACACGGGCGCGGAGGCGGTCGCGCTCGTCCCCCTTCCGGCGGTCTCCTCCGACGAGGACGGCCCCGAGCCCGGTCTGCACGCCGACACCCTGCTCGCCTCCGTACGGGAGCCGCTGTCCGCGGGTCTGAACGACGACGGGCGGCTCACCATCGGCGTCAGCGCCGCCGTCCACTCGGCCGAGGGACTGCGCGGCGCCCTGGAGGAGGCCCGGCACGCCCGCCGGGTCGCCGCGGCGCGCCCCGGGCGGGTCTGCGCGGCCGGGCACCAGGAGCTGGCCTCGCACGTCCTGCTGCTGCCGTTCGTCCCGGACGACGTGCGCCGCGCCTTCACGGCCCGTCTGCTGGACCCGCTGCGCGAGTACGACGGCCGGCACCGCGCGGAGCTGATCCCGACCCTGGAGGCGTTCCTGGACTGCGACGGCTCCTGGACGCGCTGCGCCGCCCGTCTTCACCTCCACGTCAACACGCTGCGCTATCGCGTCGGCCGCATCGAGCAGTTGACGGGTCGTGATCTGTCGCGCCTGGAAGACAAGTTGGACTTCTTCCTGGCACTGCGCATGAGCTGATCCCAGGAGCCCCGGGCGTCCCGGCACGGAACGGCGACTTTGTGAAATCCTTCACCCACCCTCTTGGCCGGGCCCCGTGATCCGTGCTGAGATGCCACCACTCAACAGCTCAATGGTGTGCTCGGGGAGGGCAACGTGGCGCATACCGCCATGTCTGGTACCGGAACGACTGCAGGGGACGATCCACTCCAGACCGCGGTATGGCGGCTGCGCTCGCGCGCCTGCTGGGCCGACGCGGCCGCGCTGATCCAGCCGCACGCGGCGGCGCCCGCGTTGCAGAGAGCGTCGCTCCTGGTCGAACGCTGTCTCTACACCGAGCAGGGCTGGGCCGAGGCGGAGGACGCGCTGCGCACCGCCGAGGCGCTGGCGCAGAGCGACGACGAGCGGGGCGCGGCGGCCTGCGAGCGGGGCCAGCTCGCCTACGCCGCCACCCTGCTGGGCGTGCGTGACCGGGCCGACGAGGCGCGTGCGGCGCTCGGCCGGGCCGCGGCGCTGCTCGCGCCGGGCGCGCCGGGCCGGGCCCTGCTGGACTTCCGGCGCGGGCTGCTCGCCGAGAACCTCGCGCACGCGCCGCAGGCGGCCCGCGCCGCGTACCGGCGGGCGCACGCGGGCGCGACCGACCGGAACGACGCGTTGCTGCTCTCCTTCACCTGGCGGCATCTCGCCGGGATCGCCCTGCGCGAAGGGGAGTTGGCGGAGGCCCGGCACGGCTTCGCCGAATCCCTGCGGATCCGGGAGGAGCTGGGCTATCTCGTCGGTACGGCACCGGCGCTGGCCTCGCTCGCCGACGCCGAGAGCGAGCCGGAGGCGTCACGGCTGCGGGCGGAGGCGGGACGGCTGTTCCGGCTGCTCGGGGGCGTCCCCCTGTGGCTGGCGGGCCAGTTGTCACCTCCCGCGGCGACGGCCTGACCGCACCCGGGCGGGCGGACACCGCGCCCGCCGCGGGACCCCGTCGCCCGGCACGGTCACGTACGGCCGGAACACCACGCCACGCGCGGGGGCGGGGCGGCACGCCTCACGTCCGCTCCGGCGTCCGGCGGGCCCCGCGCGGCCCGTGCGCCGGGGACGGACCGCACGGCGGGGCGGCCCTGCCGCCTGCGGCTTCCCCGTGGGCAGCGAAGCCGGACGGGGACGGGCCTCCCCGGACGCCCGGCGCCCGGGCGCCTCAGGACGCGCCGGTGAAGTGCTCCTGCACCAGGGCCTGGACGACCGCCAGGTCCTCGGCGATCAGCGCGTCCAGCAGCGCGGTGTGTTCGGCCGCGTCGGCCACCAGGTCGGCGCGGCCCCGGGAGACGGGACCGCCGACGAGGGGCCACTGGGCACGGCGGTGCAGATCGTCGGCGATGCGCACCAGTTGCGCGTTGCCCGCGAGGGCGAGGACCGCGCGGTGGAAGGTCCGGTCGGACTCCGCGTAGGTCGCGCGGCAGCCCGAGGACGCGGCCCGCACGGTGGCCTCGGCGAGCGGGCGCAGCTCGGCCCAGCGGGCGGCGGGCACCGTGCGCGCGAGCCTCAGCATCACCGGGACCTCGATCAGCCCCCGGATCTCGGCGAGTTCGGCCAGTTCCCGGGTGCCGCGCTCGACGACGCGGAAGCCCCGGTTGGGGACGACCTCGACGGCGCCCTCGAGGGCGAGTTGCTGCATCGCCTCCCGGACGGGTGTCGCGGACACACCGAAGCGTTCGCCGAGCGCGGGCGCCGAGTACACCTCGCCGGGGGCGAGTTCACCCGCGACGAGCGCGGTACGCAGGGCGTCGAGGATCTGCCCCCGCACGGAGGCGCGCTGCACGACGGGCCGGGCGGTCTCGGCACGCGGGGCGGGGCGGGCTTCCCCGGCGCGCACGGGCCGGGCGCTCTCCGGACGTACGGCCGAAGGGGCTTCGTAGCCGCGCGCGGGGCGGGCGTTCGGCTCGCGTACGGCCGGACGGGCCTCCTCCTCCGGCCGGACCTCGTCCACGGGTACGGGACGGGCGTCCCGCGGGCGTACGGCGGGGCGGTGCTCGTCGGCGCGCACGGGCCGGGTGTTCTCGGCGTCCGCGGCGGGGCGGTGCTCGTCGGCGCGCACGGCGGGGCGGGTGGTGTCCTCGGTGCGGGGGTGCGGGATCGGCGCCTCGCTGTGCGTGTGCTCACCCCGGGCCGAGGCCGGGACCGCGGGGGAACCGCCGCCCGGTCCGGCACTCCGGCCGGTGCCGGGACCGTCGCCCACGACGCCCGTCGGCACTCCCCTGGCCCGCCCCGCGTCCGCGGGCCCCGGCTGCTGCGGGACCCGGAAGGCGACCGGACCGGCACCCGGGGTCCACGGCCCGGCGGAGTCGTACGCGCCGCGCCGGCCGGTCTGCTCCACGGGTCCTCCTCCGGGTCGGTGGTGCTGGGGTCATGACATCGGTTGTTACCGATCCGTCAAGCACGATAGGCGCACACGGCCCCAGTTCAAACACCCGGGAAGCGGGGTAAGGTAAGGCTTACCTGCTAACGATCGTGAAGCGATGGTTCCGCATGTCCGCTCCCACCCTGTCCGCCGACACCGCGACGACCGCCCCGGCGGCCACGGCCGCTCCGGCCCGTCCGGACGCGCCGTCCGTCGCCGTGTCGCCCGTCGCGGACGCCTACGCGCGGCTGAGCGAGGTCTTCCCCGGGCTGGGCGTCACCGAGCTGGGAGCGGGGGAAACGGCCCCGGGGGGCGCCGGTTGGGCCGCCGCCGCCCGGCTCGCCGAGGGCGGGCCGGACCTCGACGCGTTCCTCGCCTGGGACGAGGCCCAGGTGATCCGGGACTACGGCACGCGGGCACGGCCCGACGTCGTGGCCGGCTTCGGACTGCACCGGTACGCCTGGCCGGCCTGTCTGCTGATCACCGTGCCGTGGTTCCTGCGGCGCCGGGTGCCCCGGCTGCCTGTGGAGGACGTCACATTCCACCGCGAGTCCGGCCGGATGGCCGTCCGGATCACCACGTTCGCCTGCCTGCCGGACGATCCGGCCGCCGTCCTGCCGGGCGCCCGGGTCGTACCCGACGAGGAGGCGCTGCGCGCGGAGGTGCGGGCGGCGGTGGCCGAGCACCTGGAGCCCGTCCTCGGCGGATTCGGGCCGCGGATGCGGCGGCGCGGCCGGGCGCTGTGGGGCATGGCGACCGACGAGGTGGTCGAGGGCCTCTGGTACGTCGCCCACCTGTTCGGCGAGGAGCGGCGCGCGATGCGCGAGCTGGAACTGCTGCTGCCCGGCTCGACCCGCCCGTACGTCGGCACGGCGGCCTTCCGCGAGCTGACCGGTCCCGCCGGGGAGTCCCTGCCCACCCGCGACCGGGTGAGCTGCTGCCTCTTCTACACCCTGCGCCCCGCCGACACCTGCGTCACCTGTCCGCGCACCTGCGACACGGACCGGGTCGCCAGGCTGACCGCCTCCGCCGCGAGCTGAGACGCCCGGGACGGGGGCGCGGCCGCACGCGCCCCGAGCCCGGAACAGACCGCCGCGCCCCGGCGCGCTCGCGGCTCGCCCACGGATCACAGGTACTTCACGAATTCCTCACTTGTCACGGGAACTATCCGCGGAACCATCCGTACGGGTAGTCTTAATTCGTACTCAACTCCCGTCCCTCGCGCGGCAGTTCGAGCAGAAAGTCGCCCTGCGCACCTTCTCGCACTTCCTTGGCGGCCTCTTGCCCCGAAACCCCCTGAGGGCCGATGTGATTGGGCCACTATGGCGGGCGTCACGCCCTATCCCAATGCAAGGGACCCCAGATGAGACTGACCGACATATCGCTGAACTGGCTGCTTCCGGGTGCCGTTCTGCTCCTGGGCCTGCTGGCGGCGGTGGCGGTGCTCGCACGCGGCAAGCGGTCCGGGGACGGCACGGGCAGCGACGACTCGTGGGAGCGCACCGAGGAGCGCCGCAGGCGTAAGGAGGCCGTCTACGGCACGGCGTCCTACGTCCTGCTGTTCTGCTGTGCCGCCGTCGCCGCGGCACTCTCCTTCCACGGCCTGGTCGGCTTCGGCCAGCAGAACCTCGGCCTCTCGGACGGCTGGGAGTACCTGGTCCCGTTCGGCCTGGACGGCGCGGCCATGTTCTGTTCCGTCCTCGCGGTGCGCGAGGCCAGCCACGGTGACGCGGCGCTCGGCTCCCGCATACTCGTGTGGACCTTCGCCGGTGCCGCGGCCTGGTTCAACTGGGTGCACGCGCCCCGGGGCGTGGACCACGCCGGCGCTCCGCAGTTCTTCGCGGGCATGTCCCTGTCGGCCGCCGTCCTGTTCGACCGGGCTCTGAAGCAGACCCGTCGTGCCGCCCTGCGCGAGCAGGGTCTGGTGCCGCGTCCGCTGCCCCAGATCCGTATAGTGCGCTGGCTGCGCGCGCCCCGTGAGACCTACAGCGCGTGGTCGCTGATGCTCCTGGAGAACGTCCGGTCCCTGGACGAAGCCGTGGACGAGGTGCGTGAGGACCGGCGCCAGAAGGAGCAGAACCGGCTGCGCCGCCGCAACGAGGAGCGGGTCGAGCGGGCGCACCTCAAGGCACTCAGCCGTGGTCACCGCGGCTTCCCCGGACGCGGCGCCGCCCGGGAACTGGAGGCCACGACCGTGGAGAGGGCACCCGCCGGGGCCTCCACGGAGCCCGCCATATCCACCGCGGAGCAGTTGCCCGTGCGGTCGCGGCCCTCCCTCTCCCCCGTCCGCAAGAGCTCCGATCCGATCACCGTCGACCTCACCACGGAGGACGACACGATGGCCCTGCCCCGGCTCGACTCCCTGGAGCGCAAGCTCAAGGATCTCGAGCAGCAGTTCGGCTGAGCCGTACGCGCCCGGTCCCGGGCGACGGCCCGGAAGGACGATGTCGTGTCCGGTCCCGGCCGGCGTTCCGGGCGGGCCCCTCACCCGACGACGGCGGCGCGGTGTTCCTACACCGCGCCGCCGTTCAGTTCGAACCACACCGCCTTGCCCACCCCGTGCGACCGTACGCCCCACGCGTCGGCCAGGGACTGGACGAGGACGAGACCTCTGCCGTGCGTACCGTCGTCGGCGTCCGGTACGCACAGTCTGGGCCTGCGTGCCACGAAGTCCCGGACCTCCACGCGCAGTCCGCGCGGTCCGACCGTCGCCGTCAGGACGGCGTCGTCGTCCGTGTGGATCAGTGCGTTGGTGACGAGCTCGCTGGTCAAGAGCTCCGCCGTCTCGGCCCCGCCCGGTTTCCCCCAGTACCGTAAGAGTTCCCTCAGCGCCTTGCGCGCCTCGGGCACCGCCCTCAGATCCGCCTTCCCCAGCCGGCGCCTCAGCTGCGCGCCGTCCGGTCCGTCCATCGCCCCGTCGGACGCTTCCTCCACTGGATCGGTGGAGAAGGCCCCCTTGGTCATGGGACCACCTCCTGGTGCCTGCCGCTTCATGACCCCCGCCTGCGTGCCGATGTCGGGTCCCCTCTGCTCGAACACGTTCACGGGATCCATGCCCTCTTCTGGATCGTGACAGTCATGTCGAATCGTCAACCAGCTGCCGTACGGTCACGGGTGCGCGACGCCCCCGCGGGGAAGTGAAGGGTTCGACAGAGCCGTCCGAGCGCCGAGGAGCCGCCGTGCACGACGACCGTTCGCTGGTGGAGGCTCGTCTGGAGCGCGCGCTGCGGCAGTTCCTGCGCCCCGCGCAGTACGGGGACCGGGTGCCGCTCACGCTCTCGGTGTGGCACGTGCCGGGCGAGCCGGTGCCCGTCGGGCAGGCCCTCCAGGCCTCCTACGAACCCTTCACGACCGGCACGCTCTGGGGAAAGCCCTGGTCGACGAGCTGGTTCCGCATCGAGGGCCGGGTGCCCGAGGAGTGGGCGGGCCGCCCCGTCGAGGTGGTGATCGACCCCGGGTTCACCGGGGACGGACCCGGTTTCCAGGCGGAGGGGCTGCTGTACGACACCGCGGGCGTCCCCCTCAAGGGCATCCACCCGCGCAACCGCCACCTGACGGTCGGGGCACCGGCCGACGGCGGCGAGGCGGTGCGCCTGCTGCTGGAGGCGGCGGCGAACCCCGCCGTCCTGCACGGCTTCGAGCCCACGCGGCTGGGAGACGTGCTGACCGCCGGCGATGCGCCGATCTACCGATTCGCGGCTGCCGATCTCGCCGTACCGGACGAGGACGTGTGGCACCTGGTCCTCGACGTCGAGGTCCTCTCGGAGCTGATGTACGAGCTGGACCCGCAGCGGCCGCGCCGGCACGAGATCCTGCGCGCCCTGGAGAACATGCTCGACGCCCTCGACCTGCACGACGTGTCCGGCACGGCCCCCGCGGCACGGGCGGAGCTGGCGGAGGTGCTGTCGCGACCCGCCTCGGCCAGCGCGCACCACGTCTCGGCGACCGGACACGCGCACATCGACTCGGCGTGGCTGTGGCCGCTGCGCGAGACGGTCCGCAAGGCCTCCCGCACCTTCGCCAACGTCACCGCGCTGGCCCTCGACTACCCGGAGCTGGTCTTCGCCTGCTCCCAGGCCCAGCAGTACGCCTGGGTGAAGGAGCACCAGCCGCACATCTGGGAACGCGTCAAGAAGGCCGTTCAGGAGGGCAACTGGGCCCCGGTGGGCTCCATGTGGGTCGAGTCCGACGCCAACATGCCCGGTGGCGAGGCACTGGCCCGGCAGATCGTGCACGGCAAGCGCTTCTTCCGGGAGGAACTGGGCGTCGAGACCGAGGAGATCTGGCTGCCGGACTCCTTCGGCTACACGGCGGCCTTCCCGCAACTGGCGAAGCTCGCCGGTGTCCGCTGGTTCCTCACCCAGAAGCTGAGCTGGAACCAGAGCAACAGGATGCCCCACCACACCTTCTGGTGGGAGGGCATCGACGGCACCCGGGTCTTCACCCACTTCCCTCCGGTGGACACCTACAACGCGCAGTTCCACGGCCGTGAACTCGCCCACGCGGAACGCAACTTCGCGGAGAAGGGGCTGGCCGGCCGCTCGCTGGTCCCGTTCGGCTGGGGCGACGGCGGGGGCGGCCCGACCCGCGAGATGCTGGAGAAGGCACGCCGGCTGCGTTCCCTCGAGGGCTCCCCCACGGTCCGGATCGAGAAGCCGGAGGCGTTCTTCGCCGCCGCCGAGGAGGAGTACGGGTCCCGCGCGCCGGTGTGGTCGGGCGAGCTGTACCTGGAACTGCACCGGGCCACCTACACCACCCAGGCCAAGACCAAGCAGGGCAACCGCCGCTCCGAACACGCACTGCGCGAGGCCGAGTTGTGGTGTGCCACGGCCGCCGTGCGCGACCCGTCGTACGCCTACCCGTACGACGCGCTGGACCGGCTCTGGAAGACGGTGCTGCTGCACCAGTTCCACGACATCCTGCCCGGCTCCTCGATCGCCTGGGTGCACCGGGAGGCACGCGAGACGTACACGCGGGTGCTCGCGGAACTCGAGGAGCTCACCGCCGACGCGGTACGGGCGCTGGGGCCCGGCTCGCCGTCGGTGCTGAACGCCTCGCCGTACGAGCGGACCGAAGTGGTCGGGGACGCGCTCGTGACGGTACCGGGACTGGGCGGCACCCTCCTGCCCACCGGGGCCGGCGGCCCCGCCGCCGTCCGGGCCGAACGGCACGAGGGCACCATCGTGCTGGACAACGGCCGGCTGCGGGTACGGGTCGACGCCGACGGGCTGCTGGCCTTCGTACGGGACCTCGCGCACGACCGGGAGGTGCTGTGCGGCCGGGGCAACCTGCTCCAGCTCCACCCCGACCACCCCAACGCCTGGGACGCCTGGGACATCGACCGGCACTACCGGCGCACCCGCACGGACCTCACGGCCGCCGAGTCGGTGGAACTGGTGGAGAGCGGGCCGTTGCGGGCGACCGTGCGCGTCGTCCGGGCCTTCGGCTCCTCCCGGATCACCCAGGAGATCGGGCTGAGCGCCGCGAGCCGACGGCTGGACATCGTGACCGACATCGACTGGCGGGAGTCGGAGAAGGTCCTCAAGGCCGCCTTCCCGCTCGACGTCCAGGCCGAACGGTCCTCCGCCGAGATCCAGTTCGGGCACGTCCACCGTCCCACCCACGCCAACACCGGCTGGGACGCGGCCCGTTTCGAGATCTGCGCCCACCGCTGGCTCAGGGTCGCGGAGGAGTCGTACGGCGTCGCGGTGCTCAACGACTCGACGTACGGCCACGACGTGACCCGCACCCCGGGCGCCGACGGCCTCGGCACCACCGTACGGCTGACCCTGCTGCGCGCCCCGCACAGTCCGGACCCGGAGACCGATCTCGGCACGCACCGGTTCACGTACGCGCTGCTGCCGGGCGCCGGTGTGGGGGACGCCGTGGCGGAGGGGCTCGCGCTCAACCTGCCGCTGCGCCGGGCCGCGGCACCGGCGCTCGAACCGCTGGTGGGCGTGGACCACCCGGCCGTCACCGTCGAGTCGGTCAAGCTCGCCGAGGACCGCAGCGGCGATGTGGTGGTGCGGCTGTACGAGTCACGGGGCGGGCGGGCCCGCGCGAAGGTGACCGCCGGTTTCCCGGTCTCCCGGGCCGAGGTGACCGATCTGCTGGAACGTCCGCTGCGCGAGGCCCCGCCGGAGATCGAGCTGCGGCCGTTCCAGATCCTCACCCTGCGGCTGCGGCCCGCCCGCTAGAGCGGGGCCGGGGGACGGGTCCGCAAGGATGGAACCGTCCCGGGCCCTGTGACCTCCTACATGAGGAGTGCCTGGGATGCCGTCCTGGGACGGGAGCGGAGGAAACGGTGTCATCCCAGGACGAGATCGAGGAATTCGCGGCGCTGCTGCGGCACTTGAAGGGCCGCACCGACCACAGCTACGCCGCGCTCGCCCGCCGTCTGAACATGAACGCCTCGACGCTGCACCGGTACTGCGCGGGCGAGGCGGTGCCGCTCGGATTCGCGTCCGTGGAGAAGTTCGCCGCGATGTGCGGGGCGAGCACGGCCGAACGGGTCGAACTGCACCGGCTGTGGATCCTGGCGGTGGCCGCCCGCCAACGCTCCCGGACGACTCCGGGGACCGGGTCCGGGCAGGACACGGGAGAGGCCGCGCCGGAGGCCTGGCCGGACGCGCCGGAAGCCCCGGAGCCCGAGGCCGGACCGGACGCGCCGGGAACCCCGGGCTCCGAGCCCCGGCCGGACGCGGCGCGGGCGCCGGAGTCCGGGACCGGACCGGTCGGCGTCGGCGTTCCGGTGCGCTCGAGCGGGCCGGGGACCGACGGCACCCTGCCGCCCCCGGGCGGACCGGACGCGGTCGAGGCCCTGCCGCCGGTCACGGACCTCGCGCCCGTTCCCGGCGCACACCCCGCGGACGGCTCCCCGGCACGGGCCGGAGCGCCGCGGACGCGCCGGTTCCGGCGTCGCGCCGTGGTCACCTCGGCCGTGGTGACCGCGCTGGTCGCCACCCTGGGCAGCCTGTCCGCCCTGCCCTCCGGGCACTCCTCGAAGGACGCCGCCGACCGGGTGGCCGTCACTCCGACCGCGAAGGCTGCGGGCGCGCGGCACGGCACGGCGACACCGTCCGCCTCCCCCTCGGCCACGCACGGCCGGCCGTCGGGCTCCCCGTCCCCGAGCCCGTCCGGCAGCCGCGCCACCTCGCCGAGCCCGTCCACGAGCCCCTCCCCCACCAGCGTCTCCGCCGGCCCCCCGCTCACCTGGACCGTGAACTCCCATCGCTGGTCGATCGGTTGCGGTCACACCTACGTCATCGACAAGGCGCCCGAACAGGTGCCGCCGCCCCCGGCCCCGCAGGACGCCTCCCCGTGGGCGCAGACGCAGAACGCGGTGCACGGCGGTGAGACGCTCGTGGACATCACCGTGCAGGGGCGGTCCGACGCGGCCGTGGTCCTGGAGGCGCTGCGGGTGCGCGTCGTCGGGCGGTCGGCCCCGCTGAAGGGCGTGGCCTACGCCACGGGCGGGGGGTGCGGCGGCGGCCTGGGAGTCGGCGCCTTCACCGTCGATCTGGACAAGGACCGGCCCGTCGCCAGCCCGGTCTCGAGCGACGACGGAACGGGCCCCCGGATCCTGCGCCCGCCCTTCCGGGTGTCCGTGCAGGACCCGCAGGTGCTGATGGTCGACGCCCTGACCAAGGGCTGCGACTGCCGCTGGTACCTGGAGCTCGACTGGTCCTCGCGGGGGCGCACCGGTACGGTCCGGATCGACGACCGAGGCGCCCCGTTCCGCACCAGCGGCATCGAGGGCCTGCCGTACTACTGGTACGCGAACGGCGGCTGGACCCTGAGGTGAGACCGGGCGGGGCCCGCACCCGGCCGGACGGGCGTCACGGGCGGGGCACGTTGCGCAGGTTGGAGCGGGCCATCTGCACCATCCGGCCGACGCCCCCGTCCAGCACGATCTTCGACGCCGAGAGCGCGAAGCCCGTCACCATGTCGGCGCTGATCTTCGGCGGGATGGAGAGCGCGTTCGGGTCGGTGACGATGTCGACGAGGGCCGGACCCTTGTGGCGGAAGGCGTCCTTGAGGGCGCCGGCGAGGTGCTTGGGCTTCTCGACCCGGATGCCGAACGCCCCGCAGGCGCGGGCCACCGCCGCGAAGTCCGGGTTCTTGTTGGTGGTGCCGTAGGAGGGCAGTCCGGCGACCAGCATCTCCAACTCGACCATGCCGAGGGACGAGTTGTCGAAGAGGACGACCTTCACCGGCAGGTCGTACTGCACGAGGGTGAGGAAATCGCCCATCAGCATGGAGAATCCGCCGTCGCCGGACATCGACACGACCTGGCGCTCCCGGTCGGTGAACTGCGCGCCGATCGCCATCGGCAGCGCGTTCGCCATCGACCCGTGCGAGAACGAACCGATCACACGACGGCTGCCGTTGGGCGAGATGTAACGGGCCGCCCAGACGTTGCACATACCGGTGTCGACCGTGAACACCGCGTCCTGGTCGGCGAGTTCGTCGAGCACGGAGGCGACGTACTCGGGATGGATCGGGACGTGCCGGTCGACCTTGCGGGTGTACGCCTTGACGACCCCCTCGAGGGCGTCCGCGTGTTTCTTGAGCATCTTGTCGAGAAATCGCCTGTTCCCCTTGGGCCGCACCCTCGGGGTCAGACAGCGCAGCGTCTCCCGGACGTCACCCCACACGGCCAGGTCCAGCTTCGACCGGCGCCCCAGGTTCTCCGGCCGCACGTCGACCTGGACGATCTTGACGTCGTCGGGGAGGAAGGCGTTGTACGGGAAGTCGGTGCCCAGCAGGACGAGGAGATCGCACTCGTGGGTCGCCTCGTAGGCCGCGCCGTAGCCGAGGAGCCCGCTCATGCCGACGTCGAACGGGTTGTCGTACTGGATCCATTCCTTGCCGCGCAGCGCGTGCCCGATCGGCGACTTGATCTTCTCGGCGAACTCCATGACCTCGGCGTGCGCGCCCGCCGTGCCGCTGCCGCAGAACAGGGTGACCTTCTCCGCCTCGTCGATCATCGCGACGAGCTTCTCGATCTCGGCGTCGCCCGGCCGGACGGTGGGCCGGGAGGTCACGAGGGCGGTCTCGACGGTCTTGTCCGGGGCGGGCTCGGAGGCGATGTCGCCCGGCAGCGAGACTACGCTGACACCGGACCGGCCCACCGCGTGCTGGATGGCGGTCTGGAGGAGGCGCGGCATCTGCCTCGGGCTGGAGATGAGTTCGCTGTAGTGGCTGCACTCGCGGAAGAGCTGGTCGGGATGGGTCTCCTGGAAGTAGCCGAGGCCGATCTCGCCGGAGGGGATCTGCGAGGCGAGGGCCAGTACCGGGGCCATGGAGCGGTGCGCGTCGTACAGGCCGTTGATGAGGTGGAGGTTGCCCGGTCCGCAGGAGCCGGCGCAGGCCGCGAGCCTGCCCGTGACCTGGGCCTCGGCGCCCGCGGCGAACGCGGCGGTCTCCTCGTGGCGGACCTGGATCCAGTCGATGGCCGCGTTGCGCCGGATCGCGTCCACGACCGGGTTGAGGCTGTCACCCACGACCCCGTACAGCCGTTCGACGCCCGCGCGGACGAGGATGTCGACGAACTGCTCGGCGACGTTCTGCTTGGCCATGCTGCACGCACCTCTTCGTGATCCTCGAAGCCCTCGGGCCTCCGGGTCCCCCGTTCCCCGGCTCGCCCCTCGGGTTCATGAATTCACACCGCGCGCGGTCACGCCTCCCACACGGCGGCGGCCGTCCGGTCGTCGGCGTACCCCTTGGCCCGCACCGACGCGTCCGCGAGGAACGCCGCGAGGCCGGGCGGCTCCCCCGCCGACCACCGCGTCGTCAGGTATTCGGCCAGCTCGGGTTCGCCGCGCAGCGGCTCCGCGAGGCCACCCGTGCACAGCAGGAGCGTGTCGCCCGGGCGGGCTACGGAGGCCCGGAACCGGAAGGGGGCCCCCGGCGGCCGGGGCGCGGGCTCGTACGGGCTCGGTGGTGTCGTGATGCCCAGGTCCATGGTGAGCCGGTCGCCCTCGGGGGTCTCGTGGGGCGGCGACCCGAAGCCGACGACGGCTTCCCCGGTCACGTCCGAGACCCGCGGTTCGATGTCCTGCCACTCGCCGTCCCGCAGCCGGAACAGTCCGCCCGCGCCGACGCCGAAGAAGACCCGGGTACGGCACTGGGGATCGGCGGGCAGCAGCAGACAGCGCAGGCCCGCGGTGTACTCCTCGGGTTCGACGCCCTGCTCCGCCGCGCTCGCCCGCAGCTTGCCGAGGCTGCGGTCGGTGAGCCGGTGCAGTCCCGACTTCAGCTCGCCGCGCCGGGCGGCCCTGATGTCCTCGGCGAGCCGTTCGTGGCTGCGTCCGACGGCACGCCCGATCCACCGGCACGCCTCCGCCGCGGCCCGGTGCGCTCCCGGGGTGGCGCGCGCGCCGGTCGCCATCGCCACCAGGACGAGTGCCTGCTCGCCCGTTCCGAACCGGGCGGTGAGCAGCGCGTCCCGGCGCGGCTCGCCCCGGTAGCGCGCGGAGTCCCCGCGCAGGGACACGGCCCGCAGGGTGCTCGTGCCGTACCGTGCCCCGTCCAGCACCGTGTCGGCGACCAGGTCACCGAGTTCGTCGGGCTCGGCGGCCGGCAGCGCGGTCGGTTCGGGGTCGTAGGTGGGCGGGCGCGAGCCGACGTGGCCGGCGGAGGGCGGTGGCTCGACGACGGAGAGGACCGTCCCGCGGGACTCGTCCGGGGGCGTGTCCTCGGGAGCCCGCTCGGGCGGCGGTGTCCGGAAGCCCCCGGTGGTGCTGGGCAGCGCGTCCGCCGCGGGTGCGGGACGCGCCGGGCCCGGGGGTGTCGCGGGAGCCGACACGGGTTTCGGCGGCACGTCCGACGGCGTCCTCGACGCGGGCACCCGGTCGGCCGAGGGATCCGGCGGCGTGTCGCCCCCGGTGTCCCGGGACGCGCGCGGGCCGGACTCCTGCGCGGTGAACCCCTGCGGTTTCGGGCCGGGCGGCAGGGCGGAGGGGGTGGCCGGGGCCGGACCGGAGGACGGGAGCTCCCAGGACGGGGGTTCCCAGGGCGTGGGCTCCCACGAGGTGGGTTCCCAGGAGGCGGGTTCCGACGGAGGCGCCTCGCCGCCGGGCGGGTTCGCGTCCGCGCCGGGCCCCCGCACCGGGCCCCGCTCCCAGCGGCCCGGCCGGGACGCCCGCTCGTCGGGGGCCGTCTCCTCGGGCGGGGCCGCTCCGGGCCGGGCGGCGGCCGCGCCTCGGGGTCGCCCCGGTGCGGCGGGGGGCCGCTCCGGCGGCGGGGGCGGCCGCTTCCCCGGCCCGGGGGACGGGGTCTCCGGTACGACGGGGGGCCGCTCGGGACGCGGCGGACCGTCGAACCCGCGTGCGCCGGGCCGCCGGACGGATCCGTGCTCCGGGTCGGACGCCGCGCCCGCCGCGGACCTCGGGTCCGGGGCGGACCTCGCCTCCGGCGGTACGGGCCTGCGTTCCGGCATGTCCTTCCGCACCGGAACGGGCCGGGCGTCCGCCGCGGATCCCGGCCCCGTGCCGAGGCCGTCCCCGAGCGTCCCCGACGCCGAAGCGAACCGGTCGTCGAGGGAATCGGCCACGGTCGCGGGCCCCGTGTCCTCGGTGGAGTCGTCGTACAACTGCCGCCACCAGTCGTCCTCGTGACCGGTGGGCTTCTCCCCCTGCTGGCTCATGCCCCCGATTGTCCACCGAGACAGCCGGTTGAAAACGGGGCATCCGGAAAAACCGGCCAAGGTGCGGGCCGTCGAACGGCACACCGGGTGAACGCTCGAACAGGAATGCGCATTCGGGCCTGCGGGCTCCGGAGCGGACACGGCCGGGTCCCCGCAGGCCGGGCCCGGTCGGGGCGTCGTGGACACCGGTCGGCAGCTCGGTGACGTGAGCTTGTCAGGGGGGCGGGGGGTACGGCGATGATGTGCCGGGGCGACTTCGCGCCGTGGCCGATTTCCCGCCACGGCCCCGCCCGCCGGAGGGAACGCGTCCACGGGGAGGAGCACCGCCGCATGCTGGGAGCGATAGGTCTGGACGAGACCCACGAGTCGGCGTACCGCGCGCTGGTGTCCGTGGGCGCCGCCGAGGTGTCCGATCTCGCGCGCCGGCTCACGCTCGGCGAGTACGAGACGGAGCGCGCCCTGCGCCGGCTGGAGCTGCGCGGCCTGGCCGCGCAGTCCTCGGCGCGGCCGGGCCGCTGGGTCGCCGCCCCGCCCGGAGCCGCCCTCGGCGCGCTGCTCACCCAGCGGCGCCACGAACTGGAGAAGGCCGAGCTGGCGGCCGCGCTGCTGGCCGAGGAGTACCGGGGCGCGGCGGGCGAACCGGCCGTGCACGACCTGGTCGAGGCGGTGGTCGGCGCCGCGGCGGTCTCGCAGCGCTTCCTGCAGCTCCGGCTGGGCGCCCGCGAGGAGGTGTGCGCGCTGGTCACCGGCGCCCCGGGGGTGGTCCCGGGCGCGGACGACGCCGGGGAACGGACCGCGGGCCGGGATGTCCGCCACCGCGCGGTCGTCGAGCGGTCCGTCCTCGGCCGGCCCGGCGGGATCACCGAGCTGTCCGCCGCGCTCGGCCGGGACGAGCAGGTGCGGGTCGTGGACCGGGTGCCGGCCAGGCTGGTGATCGCCGACCGGACGCTCGCGATGGTGCCGCTCACCTCGCACACCACGGAGCCGGCCGCTCTGGTCGTGCACGCGAGCGGACTCCTGGAGCTGCTGTCGGGGCTGTTCGAGTCGGTGTGGCGGGACGCGCTGCCGCTGCGGCTGGGCAGCCGGGGCGTGCTGGAGCAGGAACCGGACGGCCCGGACACCACCGACCTGGAGATCCTCTCCCTGCTCCTCGCCGGGCTGACCGACGCGAGCGTGGCCAAACAGCTCGACCTGGGCCTGAGGACGGTGCAGCGCCGGGTCAAGCGCCTGATGGAGCTGACCGGCGTGACGACCCGGCTGCAACTGGGCTGGCACGCGTACGAGCGCGGCTGGGTGGCGCGGGGCTGAACTGCGCTCTCCCGTCCGCTCGGGCAGGCTGGGCAGATGGGAGTGTGGGAACTCCTGCTGGTCGGCGTGGTGATCCTGCTCGGCCTGGTCGGAGTACTGGTGCCCGGTCTGCCGGGGTCGTGGCTCGTCTGGTCGGCGGTGCTGTGGTGGGCGCTGAGCTACCCGCAGCCCCTGTCCTGGGCCGTCCTCGTCGCCTCGACCGCGGTCCTGCTGCTCTCCCGGGCGATCCGCTGGATGCTGCCGCCACGACGGCTGCACGAGAGCGGCGCCACCACCCGGATGGCGGTGTACGCGGGCGGCGGGTCGTTCCTCGGTTTCTTCCTGGTCCCGGTGGTCGGCGCCGTGGCCGGTTTCATCGGCGGGATCTACCTCTGCGAGCGGCTGCGCCTCGGCGGACACGGCCCGGCGAAGGCCTCGGTACGGACCGCGATGCGGGCGGGCGGCTGGAGCGTGCTGACGGAGCTCTTCGCCTGCCTGTTGATCATGGGCGCGTGGCTGGGAGCGGTGGTCTGGGGCTAGGGGGTGCCGGTGTCAGCAGGGAGCGCAGGTCGATCGCGCCGGCCAGGGCACGCGTGCCCGCGTCGTTGAAGTGCAGATGGTCTCCGGGGTCGTAGGCGGGGAGGATCCGGTCCGGGCGGGCCGGGTCGCGGACGGCGGCGTCGAGGTCCGCGACCCCGTCGAAGATCCGGTGCGTGCGGACGGCGGCGTTGACGGCCCGCCGTACGGCCTCCCGGGCCGGGGTGTACGCGGCGTGACCGCCGTACGGGGTGATCGTGGCGCCGATGACCCTGATGCCGTGGGCGTGGGCGCGGCGCACGACGAGCCGGTAGGCGTCCTCCAGGGCGCGGGGGTCCGTCTGCTCCGGTGTTCCCTTGATGTCGTTGACGCCCTCCAGCAGGATCATCGTGCGGACGCCCGTACGGGAGAAGACGTCGGCGTCCAGGCGGGTCAGCGCGCTCGGGCCCCGGCCGTCGAGCAGGACGCGGTTCCCGGAGATCCCCGCGTTGAGGACGCCGGGCCTGCGGTGCGCCGGAAGCCCGCGCAGCCGGGCGGCGAGCCGGTCGGGCCAGCGGTGATTGGCGCCGGGCGAGGAGCCGGTGCCGTCGGTGATCGAGTCGCCGAGCGCGACGACACTGCCCGCCGTGGAGGCGCCGAGCACGTCGACGCCGGTCACGTAGTACCAGCTGCCGACGGTGGCGGTGTAGCCGGCGCCGCTCTCCTCGGCGGTCCGGTCGCCCGCGGGGGCGACGAAGTTGGTCTGGAGCGCGGAGCGATGGCAGGTCGCCGGGCCCGAGTCCGCCGGGGTGTGCACCGAGACCAGCAGGTTGGCGTCGGCGGGGACGGACAGGGCGACGGGGTCGCTGACGAGGTCCCGGCCGGCGGGGACGGTGACCGATCCGGCGCCGGCGAAGGTGACCGCGCGCACGGAGTCCGCGACGGCCCGGGGGCTCCCCGGTTCGCCCGGCACCTGAAGCGCCAGGGTCACGGAGCCGAGCCGGAGCGCTCTCGTGCCGAGCCGGTTGGAGAGACGGACCCGCGCGGCCCGGCCGCCGACGCTGGTGTGGACGACGTTGCGGATCGAGGCGCCGGGCAGCGCGGACACGGTGCCGGAGGCCGCGGCCTCCCAGGTTCCCGTCCAGGTCCCCCTCGAGGCCGGGGCCCGCTCCGGAGCGCTCCGGCCGGGCGCGGACCGCGCTTCGGTGATCGCGCCCGTCGAGGTGAGGAGCGAGGCGAGGAGCAGGGCGGTCACCAGGGGGACGGGAAGACGCCGGAACATGATCGCGCGGGGCATGGGGCGATCGATTCCCCGGCTCCGGGCGCCCGCATCGCGTCGTCACACCGCCGGACGCGTCCGAACGGGAGTGGACGGAGGCGGACGGGACGGGAACGGCCGGGACAGGACCGGTTCTCCTCCCTCGGCCCTAGGACCGGAACCCGATGCGCCGAGGGGCGGGGGCGTGTTTGGGTGCTGCCATGACCGAATTCAGTGAGGCCGAGCGCGCGTATCTGAGGTCGCAGCGGCTGGGACGGCTGGCCACCGTCGACCCTCTCGGACAGCCCCAGGCCAACCCCGTCGGCTTCTTCCCGCAGGAGGACGGGACGATCCTGATCGGCGGTTACTCGATGGGCACCACGAAGAAGTGGCGCAACCTCCAGAAGAACCCGAAGGTCGCTCTCGTGGTCGACGACATCGTCAGCCTCGAGCCGTGGAGGGTCCGGGGCGTCGACATCCGTGGGGAGGCCGAACTCCTCACCGGATCACACGACTTGGGTCCGCATTTCAGCGAGGAACTGATCCGGATCCATCCCCGGCGGATCCACAGCTGGGGCCTCGAGGACTGAACGCCCTTGCCGTCGGGCCGGGTCGGGGGGCCGACCGCCCGACCCGATCGGCGACCGGCCGGGTTCTCCCGCCAGGACGACGGGTCGGTCATCCCCCGGTGGGCCCGACGGTCGGCCGTCCGGCCCACCGGGGGGTGGCCGACGCGAGCCGACGGCCGGCGAACCCGTCGGCCGGGGAGTCGGCGGCGGGGAACCGACCGGCCGGTGGGCCGGCCGACCCACCGGGCCGCGGGCTGTCGGTCACAGCTCTCCTGCCGCCCGCAGATGTCCGACGGCGTACGAACGCCACGGGCGCCAGGTGTCCGGGGCGTCCACGCCGGGCGGGGCCACGTCCGGGTCGCCCAGGGCCCGGGTGCGGATGACGGCGGCGGTGCCTTCGTCCATTCCGGGCAGCGCGAGCAGCACCGCCCGGGCCTCTTCGCGGTCCGCGCCCGGGTCGAGTCGCAGGACGCCGTCGGCCAGGGCCGCGGTCAGCGCGCCGAGCGGGCCGCCGGGTTCCGCCTCCGCGAGCACGGCGGCCTCGGGGAAGAGATGGGTGAGCGTCTCGCACTCGGCGTCCAGCCTCTTCCCGTACCGCAGCACCAGCCGCCCGGCCTCCGCCTCCCCGACCAGCGCGCGTACCGCCAGTTCGTCCGGATCGGCGGCGCCCGGCGACCGCAGGCCCGGCCGCGCGGCGACCAGCGGACCCAGCCGCGCGTCGGCTCCCAGCCGCTCGTCGACGGCGTGGGGATCGGCGTCGAGGTCGAACAGCCGCCGCAGCCGCTGCACGGCGGTGGTGAGGTCCCTCAGATCGGTCAGGTGCAGCCGGGCGTCGAGCCAGCCGCCGGGGTGGGCGGCGCCGCCGGGGCCCGGTGCTCCCGCGGTCCGGCCCGCCCCGCCGGCACGGTGGCGGACCGCCGCGGTGCCCTGCCGCTCTTCGACGGCCACGATTCCCGTGCCGTACGGCAGCCGGAGCGTCCGGCGGTACGTGCGTCGGCCGCGGCTGCCGGCCACGGCCTCGACGCCCGGGACGGCCTCGGCGGCCAGCAGGTCGAAGACGGCGGTGGACCGGTAGGGGCCCCGGTGCGCGAGCCGGAGCGGGACGCCCGCGGCGGGGGTGGCCGCGCTGCGGGCGACGGGACCGGTGCGTGGCGCCGCGGCGCGCAACTGGCTCGGCGTCGACGCGTAGACCGTGCGGATCGTGTCGTTGAACTGGCGCACGCTGGCGAACCCGGCCGCGAACGCGATCTGGGTGACGGGGAGTTCGGTGGTCTGGAGGAGTATCCGCGCGGTGTGTGCCCGCTGGGCCCTGGCGAGGGCGACCGGACCCGCGCCGACCTCCTCCGTGAGCTGCCGCTGGACCTGGCGGGCGCTGTACCCGAGGCGTGCGGCGAGGCCTCCGACGCCCTCGCGGTCCACCACCCCGTCGCCGATCAGGCGCATGGCGCGGCCGACGACATCGGCCCGTACGTTCCAGGCCGCCGAACCCGGCACCGCGTCCGGGCGGCATCTGCGGCAGGCCCGGAAGCCCGACCCCTGCGCCGCGGCGGCCGTCGCGTAGAACCGCACGTTGCGCCGCTTCGGCGTCACGGCCGGGCAGCTGGGACGGCAGTAGATCCCGGTCGTCCGCACGGCGAAGAAGAACTCCCCGTCGAACCGGGCGTCCCGGCTCCGCACGGCCTCGTACCTGGTGTCCTCGTGCCTGGTGTCCTCGTCGTTCACCCTTCCAGTGTGGTCCGGCCCGGACGACGGGGCTGGCGGAAATCGGACACGGCGTCCGGGCCCCGGCGACGGTCCGTGCCCACGCCACCACGCGCTCCGGCGGACGGGGCGGAAATAGGACGAAAACAGACAGGGCGGAACCCGAGCGGAACCGGACAGGACGGAACCGGACCCGGCGGACCGGGGTGGGGCCCGGGAATCCGCGCCCCACCCCGTCCCCGGCTACCAGCGGCCGCGCTTGGCCTCCATGGCGGCGCGGCCCTCCGCCCCCTTGCGCTTCCAGTCACGGCGGATCTCGGCGCGCACCCGCGCGTCCGTCTTGGCGACGATCCGCTGGTTCTCGCGGAGCAGCTTGCGGTAGCTCTCCAGCCGCCGCTCCGGCAGCTCGCCGGAGTCGACGGCCGCCAGCACCGCGCATCCGGGCTCGGCGACGTGGGCGCAGTCCTGGAAACGGCAGTCGGCGGCGAACTCCTCGATCTCGGAGAACACCTGCCCGACCCCGCTCTCGGCGTCCCACAGTCCGACCCCGCGCAGCCCCGGGGTGTCGATGAGGACACCGCCGCCCGGCAGCACGAGCAGGTTGCGGGTCGTCGTGGTGTGCCGGCCCTTGCCGTCCATGTCACGGGTGGCCTGTACGTCCATGACGTCCTCGCCCAGCAGCACGTTGGCCAGGGTCGACTTGCCGGCGCCGGACTGCCCGAGCAGCACGGCCGTACCGCCGGCGAGCACGGCTTCCAGGACGTCGAGCCCCTCGCCCGTCTCGGAGCTGACGGCGAGCACGGGCACCCCGGGCGCGGCGGTCTCCACGTCCTGGACGAGGTGCGCGAGGGTCGCCGCCTCCGGGACCAGGTCGGCCTTGGTGAGGACGACCACGGGCTGCGCGCCCGACTCCCAGGCCAGCGCGAGGAACCGCTCGACGCGGCCCAGGTCGAGTTCGACGGCGAGCGAGACGGCCACGACGGCGTGGTCGATGTTGGCCGCGAGGATCTGCCCCTCGGACCGCTCGGAGGAGGTGGAACGCACGAAGGCCGTGCGGCGCGGCAGGTACGCCTTCACGTAACGCGGGTTGCCGGCCGGTTCGACGGCGACCCAGTCGCCGGTGCACACGACGCGCATCGGGTCGTGCGGGGTCACGAAGGCGGTGTCGGCGCGGATGACGCCGTCGGCGGTGGCGACGTCGCACTGACCGCGGTCGACGCGGATCACGCGTCCGGCGACGAGCCCCTCGGCGTCGTAGGGGACGAACTCGTCCGCCCAGGCGTCGTCCCAGCCGTACGGAGCGAGCGGGGAGAGTCCGAGAGAGGCGGACGGGGTGGGGAAAGCGGAGCTGGAAGTCAAGGGAGACCCTTCACAAGGGCGGCCCCGGCGACGCGCACTGCGGCGCGAAGAAAGAAGAGGAAGGTCAGCCGGCGGCCACGGAGGTGGACTTGATGAACTTCTGGATGCGGGCAGCGCCCGTCGCAAAGACAGCCATCGGTCACACCTCCTGTGGAACTCGTTCGAGGCCGACGCCTCGAAACCGACGTGTGAACTGTATCCGGGGTCCCCTCGGACCCGTCAACCGAATTAATCCCGTCCCCGTCCCCGTCCCCGAGGGCGGGGACGGGGACGGTGGGACCGGCGGCTCAGTGAGCCGTCGTGCAGCGTCCGCCGTTGAGGGTGAAGGCGTCCGGGGACGTGTTCCCGTCGTGCCAGGTACCGAGGAAGCCGACGGCGAAGGAGCCTCCCGCGGCGACCGACCTGTTGTAGTCGGCGGCGGTCGCGGTCACCCGGGATCCGTCCTGGGCGACGGTGCCGTCCCACATCTGCGTGACCCGCTGGCCGTCGTCGAAGGCCCAGCCGATCTGCCAGGAGTCGAGGGCCTTGGCGGACGTGACCGTGACGCTGGCCTGGAAGCCGTCCGTCCACTGGTCGACGACGGCGTACTTCACCTCGCAGGACGCGGGGGCCTTCGTGGAGCCGGAAGGTTTCGTGGAGCCCTTGGAGCCCGGGGTCGCGCTGGTGGCACGGGCCGGGGACGAAGGCGTGCCCTGGGGTTCGGGGTCGGACTTCGAGCCCGTGTCGACGCCGGTCTCCACGGGGTCGGGCGAGACGAGCGAGCCCTCGGCGCGGGTGGTCGCCGCCGGGGACGACACTCCGGGGTCGGCCACCGGCCGGCGGTCGGCCGCGTCCCCGCGCGCGGAGACGCCGCGGTCGTCCCCTCCGTCGAAGGGCATCAGGGAGACGGTGAGGGCGAGGCCGGAGACGATGACGGCGGCGACCAGCAGTCCGGTGCGGCCGATCCGGGGCGCGGCCTCCTCGATCTCGGCGAGCCCGGTGTCCGCGGCCGCGTCCGTACGCCCGCCGGCCAGCCCCGCCTCGGCGGCGCGGCGCCTGCGTTCCAGGTAGGCGAGGCCGCCCCAGCCGATCACCCCGCCCGCGAGCGCCGCGGGCAGCCCGCCGCCGTGCAGCCGCAGGCAGGCCGCGGCCTCCGCGCACTCCACGCACCGGGCGAGGTGCCGCGAGAGGTCCTCGGGCGTCTCGGCTCCCGGCGAGCGGGTGACCGCGTCGAGCAGCCGGGCGTAGCTGCGGCAGTCGGCGTCCATCGGCGTGTCGAGGTGGTTGCGGTGGCACCGGTCCCTGAACAGCGTCCGCACCTGGCCGAGTTCCTCGGCGGCCGCCACCGGGTCGAGGGCGAGCCGCCGGGCCACCGCGGGCAGCGGGAGCGCCTCCACCTCGACCAGCCACAACAGGGCCGCGTCGGGTTCCTGGAGGTCCTTCAGACCACGCAGCGCGACCGGGCGGTGCAGCGGGGGCCCGGTGTAGCGGGCGGCCTTCTCGGAGTTGAGCCACAGCCTGAGGTCCGGGTCCAGCCGGTGTCCCTGGCCGTGCGCCTCCCAGGCGGCGGCGGTGGTCCGGACGGAGTTCAGCAGCAGGGGGATCCGGGGCAGCTGGGGGTTCCTGCGGCCGGTGTTCTTCGTGCGGGCCGTGGCCGAGCGCGCCTCGTGGACGCCATGGGTGAACGCCTCGGTGGCCAGCTGGGTGGCCGCGGCGGAGCCGGACGTGCACAGGTCGGCGTACGACAGGACCGCGTCCCAGCATTCCGAGAACAGCGCGGCCTCGGCGGCGTTCTGGGGGGTCGGCAGGTCTGGCATGGGGGGCTCCTGCATCCACGGCTTCCGCGCGCAACGTCGGACAACACCCAACTCGCCGTTTTTCAGACAGAGTTGGGGGCCTTGAAAACAACGGGCCAGAGCCTTTCACGCTTTCGACACAACTGACAAGCGACGTCGTCACATCATGCGGTCACGCAATCACGGGACGGACCGTCGAACGTCGGCGGGCCGAATCCGGATGTCCGCGGCCCGGGGTGGCCCTCGGTCGCCCGTGTCGGGACTCCGGTGGCCAGAGTGTCGTACGGAAGGCGCCCGGGACGGGAACAGATCACTCCGACCTTCACAGGACCTGCAATTCCCCGGCGCGGCAGACCGGGCGCGAAGGGGCGGCACCGGGCACAACGGGGCAGGACGCGTACGGCCGGACGCCGACGGGGCGTCCGGGCCGTACGGGTGCGCCCCCCGGGGGCGCCGGGTCACACCGGGGAGACCGGCTCCTGCGCGGGCAGGCTGTCCATGAAGGAGCTGACGGAGAAGACCGCGCGGCCGGGACCGGGCTCGCCGTACCCGGGCGGCGACTGGAGCCCGAAGTCGTCCATCGTGGCGCGGTAGGCCTCGAGCAGCCGGATGTGGTACTCCAGCGGCGCGCCCTGCGGGTTGGCCTTGCCCAGCGGGGTGGTCGGCTCGGGGCACCATGTGGTGAAGCGGGGCGTGATGCCGTGCGACATGAAGAACCGCAGGCCCTCGGTCGTCGACGCGATCGCCTCGTCGACGCTGGTGAAGCCGAACGGCTCGGCCATCTCCACGCCCGCGACGAAGTTGGGGATCACGTTGCGCGCGCCGAAGATCTCCGCGGAGTCCAGGATCCGCTTGTGCCACTCGTCGCGGCCGACGTAGCGCTCCTTGCCGGGGCAGTACAGCTCGAACAGCCGGCGGTCCCACACCTCGTAGTTCGGGTGGTAGATCTGCACGCCGTGGTCCTTGAAGCGCTGGACGTCGTCGCGCGGCAGCGCCTGGGCCACCACCTTGCCGATCCAACGCCCGGGGAACCTCTCCTCGATGGCCTTGGCGTAGTGGCCGTAGAAGTCGGCCTCGTCGCGTCCGGCGACCGTCCTGGTGATCGCGCCGCCGGTGAGCGTGTACGCCGTCGACGCCTTCGCGGTGTCGTACCGGTCGATGATCTCCAGGGCCTCCAGGACCTCCTCGACGTCCTTCACCCCGGTGTAGGGACGGCCCGCCGCCTTGTGCTGGCGCCAGTTGTGGTTGATGTCGCAGTACTGGCACTCCTCCTTGGCACCGAAGTACTGGCAGACGCGGAAGACGGTGAGGTAGATGAGATAGCCCCACTGGATGGTCGGGGCCACCTCCATCACGGACTTTCCGTTCGAGAGGGTGTGCCGGTAGTACTCGGGCATCGGCGGCACGCCGACGTCGGAGATCCGCTTCCCGTCCAGGTACAGCCCGAGGACGCCCTCGTCGTCGGCGGCGACGCGGTACGGCGAGGCGGGATTGACCCGCACGGACACGACCGTCCGGCGCAGGTCGTACGGGCCACCCGTGAGGATGATCTCCTCCGGCGGGCGCCGGAGCGCGGCCTCGCCCAGCTCGGGCAGGGTGCCGTGGTCGAAGGAGAAGATGAAGTACGACTTCGGTTTGACCTCGCCGTTCTCGTTGTCGCTGAGCGCGGACGCGTCGAAGGCCACGCCCCCGCGCAGCAGGTCCTCCTTGATGACGGCTTCCCGCGGCACGTGCGGGAACCGCTCCATCAGATCCTCGACCAGCGCGGTGCGGCTGCCCATCCCGTTCTCCTCGCTCCCGACCTGCTTCGTCTGTCGTGTTCGACTCCTCACGGTATGCCCCCGCCCGGACATCGGCCGTGCCGGGTCCCCCGCGGCGCGCGAGGCCGCCGCGGCCCGGGATCTCGCTTGCTCCGTCCGGACGCCGCTGCGAGAGTCGTCGCCATGCCTTCCTTCACCGCGTACGACGGGACCGAGCTGGCCTTCGGCACCTCCGGGGACGGCCCGCCCCTGGTGTGTCTGCCCGGCGGACCGATGCAGGACAGCGACTACCTCGGGAACCTGGGCGGGCTGTCCGCGCACCGGCGGCTGATCATGGCCGATCCGCGCGGGACCGGCGGGTCGGCGGTCCCGGCGGACCCCGGCTCGTACCGCTGCGACCGGCTGGTCGACGACGTCGAGGCCCTGCGCGAGCACCTCGGGCTCGACCGGATGGACCTGCTCGCGCACTCCGCCGGGACGAATCTCGCCGTGCTCTACGCCCAGCGTCACCCGGAGCGCGTCGGACGCCTCGCGCTGATCACGCCGAGCGTCCACGCCGTCGGGGTCGAGATCACCGGCGAGGTCCGGCGGGCGACGGCGCTGCTGCGCAAGGACGAGCCGTGGTTCCCCGAGGCGTTCGCGGCGCTGGAGGCGATCGTCGCCGGGAAGGGGGACGCCGCCGCGTTCTCGGCCATCGCCCCCTTCTGGTACGGACGTTGGGACGCGGCCGCCCGGGCCCACCGGGACGCGGAGGACGCGCACCGCAACCAGGAGGCCGCGGCCCGCTTCTCCGACGGCGCCTTCGACCCGGAGGTCACCCGGGCGGCGCTGGCCCGCCTGGAGTCCCCGGTGCTGGTGCTCGCCGGGGAGGTCGACCTGAACTCGCCGGTCCCGGCGACGGCCGAGGTCGCCGCCCTGTTCCCGCGCGCCGAGCTGGTCGTCCAGTCCGGGGCCGGGCACTTCCCGTGGCTGGACGATCCGGCGCGGTTCGTGGCGGCGACGGAGGCGTTCCTGGCCCGGTCCGCCGGCTGAGGGCCGAGGGCCAGGCCCGGTCCCCGGCGCCCGGCTCGCCCCCTGACGGCCCGGCCCGCCCACCGGCGGCCGGGCCCTCGGGGCGTGTGCCCCGCCCGACGGGGCGGACGGGCTCGGGGAGCGGGCCGTCAGGCGGTCCGCTCCAGGTCCTCCAGGCCGATCCGGAACTCCGGCACCCTCCCGGACAGCAGGCGTTCGGCCTCCCGGAGCACGGTCAGGCCGAGGCGGGCGACCTCGTTGCCCTGCGATCCGGCCAGGTGGGGGGTGACGAAGGCGTTCGGGAGGTCGTGCAGCGGGGAGTCGGCGGGCAGCGGCTCGGGGTCGGTGACGTCCAGGATCGCGCTGACGTGCCCGGCGCGCAGCGCCTCGATCAGGGCGTCGTGGTCGACCAGGGAGCCACGGGCGGTGTTGACGAGGACCGATCCGGCGGGCATCAGCGCGAGTTCGCGGCGGCCGATCAGGTGCCGGGTCTCCGGGGTCCCCGGGGCGTGGACCGTGACGACGTCGCTGCCGGCGAGCAGTTCGTCCAGTGGCAGCAGGGGAACGCCGAGGGACGCCGCCCCGGCCTCGTCCACGTAGGGGTCGGTGAGGCTCACCGACAGGTCGAAGGGCCGGAGCAGTTCGATGAGGCGCCTGCCGATGCGCGAGGCGCCCACGACGCCCACCCGGCGGCCGAAGTTGCCGATGCCGGGGAGGATCTCGCCGTAGGGGAAGGCCCGTTCGGCGCGCAGGCGTTCCCGGTGGGCGAAGACGTCCTTGCCCGCGAGCAGGATCATGGCGAGCGTGTACTCGGCGACGGGCAGCGCGTTCGCGGCGGCGGCCGAGGAGACGACGATGCCGCGCTCCCACACCGCCGGTGTCGCGAAGCCCTTCACGGAGCCGGCCGCGTGCAGCACGGCCCGCAGCTTCGGGGCCGCGTCGAGCACGGCCGCGTCGAGCACGGGACACCCCCAGCCGGTGATCAGGATCTCGGTGTCGGCGAGACGGGCCCGGACCCGCGGGCCGGTGAAGTCGCCCGCCGCGAACGAGGGATCGACGTCCACCAGCTCGCGCAGCCGGGCGAGGACGTCCGGCGGGAAGATCCTCGTCACGTTCTCGGCGGTCATGGCGAACATCGCCACGGGCCGCCCGGACGGTTCCGCCACGGGACGCTCGGTCAAGGAGGTGGCCTTCCGCTTCGGGGACACCGACGACAGCAACCGCTCTCTACGGTAGGTCGCGCCACGCGGGAGGGTCAACGGAGCGGGTCTGCCACCTGGGCGGACCGGCGGGGTAGGTTCCCCGGGTGGCCGTCGCACCGGCCGCGCACGGCGACTCCCGGGGAGGGACGACAGGGATGACTCGGACCCTGACCAACTGGGCCGGCAACATCACGTACACGGCCGGGGAGCTGCACCGGCCCTCCTCGCTCGACGCGCTGCGCGCCCTGGTCGCGGGCAGCTCCCGGGTCCGGGTGCTGGGCAGCGGGCACTCGTTCAACGAGATCGCCGAACCGGGCCCCGACGGCGTCCTGCTGTCACTGGCCGCGCTGCCGCCCGCGGTGGACGTCGACACGGCGGCCCGCACGGTACGGGTCTCGGGCGGTGTCCGGTACGCCGAGCTCGCCCGTCGGGTGCACGAGCACGAACTCGCGCTGCACAACATGGCCTCGCTCCCGCACATCTCGGTCGCGGGATCGGTCGCCACCGGCACCCACGGGTCCGGGGTGACGAACGGGTCGCTCGCCGCCGCCGTGCGCGAGGTCGAGCTGATCACGGCGGACGGCTCCACCCTGGTGATCGGCCGGGACGAGGAGCGGTTCGGCGGTGCCGTGACCTCGCTGGGCGCACTCGGCGTGGTCACCGCGCTCACCCTCGACCTGGAACCGGACTTCGAGGTGAGCCAGCACGTCTTCACCGAACTCCCCTTGGAAGGGCTCGACTTCGAGGCGGTCGCGGCATCCGCGTACAGCGTGAGCCTGTTCACCGACTGGGGGCGGCCCGGCTTCCGCCAGGTGTGGCTCAAGCGGCGCACGGACCGGCCGTCGCCCGACTTCCCGTGGGCGGCGCCCGCGACCGGGCCCGTGCATCCGGTGCCGGGCATGCCCGCCCGCAACTGCACCGAGCAGCTGGGGGTCCCCGGCCCCTGGCACGAGCGGCTGCCGCACTTCCGGGCCGAGTTCACCCCGAGCAGCGGGGCCGAGCTGCAGTCGGAGTACCTGCTGGCGCGCTCGGACGCCATGGCGGCGCTGCACGCCCTGGACGCGATCCGCGCGGCGGTCGCGCCGGTGCTTCAGATCTGCGAGGTGCGGACCGTGGCCGCCGACGACCAGTGGCTGAGTCCGGCGTACGGCCGGGACACCGTGGCGGTGCACTTCACCTGGATCGAGGACACCGCGGCCGTGCTGCCGGTGGTGCGGCGGGTCGAGCGGGCGCTGGAGCCGTTCGGGCCGCGGCCGCACTGGGGCAAGGTGTTCACCGTCCCGCCCGAGGTGCTGCGCGAACGGTCGCCGCGGCTGGACGGGTTCAGGGCGCTGGCCGCCGGGCTCGACCCGGCGGGGACCTTCGCCAACGCCTTCGTACGGGATTTCCTCGGCTCCCCGTCCTGACCTTCCTCCACCCCATTTCCTAACCCCTTGTCGAATGTCCCCGGCGGGCCATAGCCTGGCGCGGCGCCGGGCCGACGCGTCCGGCGGCCGGTGTGCGGGAGCGAGGGGGAGTCCCATGAGGCGCGGTACGTCACGCGACATCCGCACCGCGAACCGGTACGAGGTGCTGCGCCAGATCATCGCCGAGTCCCCCACCTCACGGCAGGAGCTGGCGGCGGCGACCGGGCTCAGCCTGGCCACGGTCGCCACGCTCGTGGGCGAACTGCTCGACCTGGGGATGCTGACCGAGGTCGGGTTCGAGGACTCCGCGGGCGGCCGCCCGCGGGGGCTGGTGGCGGTCGACGCGGCCGGGGGCGCCCTCATCGGTGTCGACATCGCGGAGACGTACGTCCGGGTCGAGCTGTTCGACCTGGCCCTGAACGTGCTCGCCCGCGCCGACGAGGACATGCGCCCCGGCGAGAGCGGTCCGCAGCAGGTGGTCGGGCACGTCGCGGCCGCCGTCGGCTCGGTGGTCGCGCAGGCCGGGGTGGAGGACGCCCGGGTCCTGGGCGTGGGTGTCAGCGTCCCCGGGCAGGTCGACCGCGACACCGGGGTCGCGGAGTACGCGCCCAACTGGGACTGGCACGACGTGCCGTTGCTCGATCTGCTCGCGGAGCACATCGCCTACCCGCTCCACCTCGACAACCCGCTGCGCGCCTGCGCGGTCGCCGAGCTGTGGTTCGGCGCGGCCCGCGGACGCGGTGACGCCGTCGTGGTCAATCTGGGCACGGGCGTGGGCGCCGGTCTCGCGCTCGGCGGCGGGCTGCACCGGGGCGTCAGCAACAGCGCGGGCGAGTGGGGCCACACCACCCTCGTGCTGGACGGACGGCCGTGCCACTGCGGCAATCACGGCTGCGTGGAGACGTATGTCGGGGCTCCTGGGATCATGCTGAACCTGCGGGAACTGAGCCCCGGGAGCACGCTGTTGCACCCGGAGGACCAGACCGCGACGATCGACGCCCTCGCGGCGGGCGTCGCCGCGGGGGACCCGGTGGCCGTCGAGGTCGTGCGCGACACCGCCCGTTACCTCGGCGCCGGGATCTCCGACCTGGTCAACCTGCTCAACCCCGAGGTGGTCGTGCTGAGCAGCTGGGTCGCGGCCGCCCTCGGGGAACCGCTGCTGCGCGCGGTGCGCGAGGCCGTGGCCCGGCACGCGCTGCGGCGTCCGCTCGCGGCCACCGAGATCGTCCTCTCCCCCATTCCGACCGACCCGGTCTGTCTGGGCGCGGCGACGTTCGCCCTCGAAGGGGCGCTCCAGTCGGCCGGCCGGCGACCGACCGGGCGGACCGCCGCCGCCAGGAGCCGCACAGCTCCCCCGGTGTGACCTCGGCATCGGCCCCGACAGCACGGTTCAGCGCAAGTACCCACGCTTTCAAGTGAGTTGACGGTTCACGATCCATCGCTCCGATGGATTCCGACCCGCGCCGTCCGGTATCCCGAACCCCCGGCAACGCTTCGCACCGACTTCGTCCAACCCCTTGCCGAAGGATTGTCGGAAGGTTAACGTCCCGCACCGCACGGCGCATTCGGCCCGCGGCCGCACGCAACCAGCATGCACAGCGCACTCGAACCGCCCACAAGACAAGGACGTCACCATGTCGGCATTGAGCAGCAACTGGGACCGTCGATCCGTACTGCGGTCCGCCGCCGGCCTCGCCGCCCTCGGGCCGCTGGCCGCCTGCGGAAGCAACAACGGGCGCTCCGGGGGCGGGAGTTCGGGCAAGGAACTGGTCCAGTACTTCCACGCCTACGGGGAGGCGGGTACCGAGCAGGCCGTCAAGCGGTACGCGAAGGCCTACGACAAGGCCGAGGTGACCACGCAGTGGATCACCGGCAGCGACTTCGAGAGCAAGCTGTTCGCCTCGCTGCTCACGAAGAACGCACCCGACGTCTTCGAGTTCCACCCGCAGATCCAGCTCGTCAGGAGCGGCCAGGTGGCGGACCTGAGCGACATCGTCGATCCGGTCGAGGACGACTTCAACCCGGCCGACATCGCCTCGCACACGGTCGACGGGAAGATCTACGGCGTCCGCATGATCGACGACCCGCAGTTCTTCTTCTACCGGCCCTCCCTGCTCCAGAAGGCCGGCGTCGAGGTGCCGACCACGCTCGACGAACTCATCGAGGCCGCGGCGAAGTTGACGACCGGCAAGGTCAAGGGCCTGTTCATCGGAAACGACCTGCACGCGGTCATCAACCCGATGATCTGGTCCGCGGGCGCCGACACCCTCGACGGGAAGAACCGGATCGCCTACCACACCGAGGGGGTCAAGGAGGGGCTGAAGAAGATGCGGAGCCTGTTCACCAGCGGCCATCTGCTCCTCGACGCCCCGGCCGACTACTGGGACCCGTCGGCGATCGACCAGGGCCTGTGCGCCATCCAGTTCTGCGGGATGTGGGCGATGCCGCAGATGCAGAAGACGCTCGGCGACGACATCGGAGTGTTCCCCTTCCCGAAGGTCACCGACTCCGGCAAGCCGTCCGTCTACAACGGCGGCTGGTCGATGTTCGTCAACGCCAAGGGCCGGAACGTCGACCTGGCCAAGGAGTACGTGAAGTGGCTGTGGATCGACCAGAAGAAGTACCAGGAGGACTGGTCGCTGTCGTACGGCTTCCACATCCCACCGCGTTCCTCGCTCGCCGCGTCCGCCGACAAGCTCAAGTCGGGTCTTCCCGCCGAAGGCGTGAAACTCTTCGGTGAGTACGGGCACTTCGACAACATCGGCTGGACCCAGTCCATGATCACCGCGCTCGAGGACGTCTTCGCCGACTGCGTCCGCAAGGACGGGGACCCGGAGGCCGCGCTCGACAAGGCGGACGTGACCGTGAACCGCGAGCTCAAGAAGCTCTTCGGATAGGCCGGCGGACGGGCCCCGACATGTCGACCACCACCTCGCGCGGTGTCCCGCGATCCGTCCCGGCCGAAGCCGCGGCGGCCCGGCCGCGACGGTTCCGGCGGGGCGGGAACACCCTCGCCTTCTGGCTCTTCACCGGCCCCTTCCTCATCGGCCTGACCGTCTTCGTGTACGTGCCGATCGGCTGGAGCCTGTGGCTGAGCTTCTTCGAGGCACGCTTCACCGTCACCCCCGACAAGTTCGTCGGCCTCGACAACTACCGGCAGATGCTGGAGAACGGCAAGTTCACCGGTTCGCTGGTGACGTTCACCGTCTTCGCCGCCTTCATCGTGCCGCTCACCTGGGCGCTCTCGCTCGGACTCGCGCTGCTGGTGAACCGGCTGCGGTTCATGCGGGCGTTCTTCCGGTCGGTGTTCTTCCTGCCGACCGCGTGCAGTTACGTCGCCGCCTCGCTGATCTGGAAGATGTCCGTCTTCAGCGGAGTGCGCTTCGGTCTGATGAACACCGTCCTCGGCTGGTTCGGGGCCGAGAACATCGCCTGGCTGGCCGACCCCGATCCGCCCTGGTACTGGCTGGTCATCGTGACCGCGCGGCTCTGGCTCCAGGCCGGCTTCTACATGATCCTCTTCCTGGCCGCCCTGCAGAACATCCCGCCCGAGCTCTACGAGGCCGCCGCGATCGACGGTGCCGGGCCCGGCTGGCAGTCCTTCCGCCACATCACCCTGCCGCAGCTGCGCGCCACCTCGACGGCCGTGATCCTGCTGCTCCTCGTGGCCGCCTACCAGGCCTTCGACGAGTTCTTCAACCTGCTCTCGAAGACCACCTGGGGCCGCCCGCCGCTCGTCGAGCTGTACTACACGGCGCTCGGCCAGGCGCAGGACTACGGCGCGGGCAGCGCGGGCGCGGTCGTCCTCACGCTGCTCATCTGCATGGTGACCCTGCTCCAGGGCAGGTTCATGGGATTCGGACGCGGGGAGGACGCCGGATGACCGCCGTCACGAAGGACCGGGGAACCCACGCCGCGCCGAAGAGGCGCCGGCGGAACGACCGCGGCGGCGCCCTCGGCAGTACGGGTCTGTACGTCGCCACCGGGGTCGCCGCCCTGCTGTTCCTGGTCCCCTTCTACCTGCTCGTGCGCAACGCCCTGTCGACCGACGCCGAGATCACCGGCGAGAACTGGAAGTTCTTCCCCACCGACCTCGAGTGGGGCAACATCGCCGAGCTGTTCGACGACCCCACCGTCCCCTTCGCCCGCTCCCTGTGGAACTCCGCCGTCGTCGGGGTGCTGCACACCCTCGGCACCCTGCTGGTCTGCTCGCTCGCCGGCTACGGCCTCGCGCGGATCCCGTACCGGCACGCCGACAAGGTCTTCTACGCGGTGCTGGTCACCCTGATGGTCCCCTCCGCCGTGACCTTCGTGCCGAGCTTCGTGCTCGTGTCCTCGCTCGGCTGGGTGGACAGTCTTCGCGGTCTCATCATTCCGGGGCTTTTCAGCGGTTTCACGTGCTTCCTCTTCCGGCAGTACTTCTTGGGGTTCCCGAAGGAACTGGAGGAGGCGGCGCGCATGGACGGGCTCGGCCACTGGGGCGCGTACTGGCGCATCGTCGTGCCCAACTCCCTCAACTTCTTCGCCGCGATCGGGACCATCACGTTCATCAGCGGCTGGAACGCCTTCCTGTGGCCGCTGGTCATCGGCCAGGACCCCGACGCCTGGACGGTCCAGGTGGCGCTGTCCTCGTACATGACGAACCAGACCGTCAACTTCCATCTGATCTTCATGGCCACGGCCATTTCCATCCTGCCGCTGGTGTTCGTGTTCCTCTTCCTCCAGCGCTGGCTGGTCCAGGGAATCGCGCAGACCGGCATCAAGGGCTGAACTAGGAGACGCATGTCTTTCCGCACCTCTCCCGGAACACCGGCCTCTCCCCCCTCCCCCGCCGACTACGTCGAGGACGTCTCCCCCGGCGGCGGCGTCCTCCCGCCCCGCGCCTGGTACGCGGCCTCGGACGCCCGGTCCCTCTCCCTGAACGGCCGCTGGGACTTCCGGCTCTCCCCCGCCGCCGACACCGAGGACGACTCCTTCGCGGCCGAGGGGTACGAACCCGGGGGCTGGGCCGAGGTCCAGGTCCCCGGCCACTGGGTGATGCAGGGCCACGGCTCACCGATCTACACCAACCACCTCTATCCGTTCCCGGTCGACCCGCCGCGCGTACCGGCCGAGAACCCGACCGGTGACCACCTGCGCCGCTTCGACCTGCCGCCGGACTGGCCGGCGGACGGCGGTACGGTCCTGCGCTTCGACGGGGTCGAGTCCTGTGCCCGGGTCTGGCTGAACGGCACGGACCTCGGCACGTTCCAGGGCTCGCGGCTGCCGCACGAGTTCGCCGTGGGCCACCTGCTGAGGCCGGACGGCAACGTGCTCGCGGTCCGGGTGCACCAGTGGTCGGCGGGCTCCTATCTGGAGGACCAGGACCAGTGGTGGCTGCCGGGCATCTTCCGCGACGTCACCCTGCTGCACCGGCCGCCGGGCAGCGCGCTCGACTTCTTCGTGCACGCCTCGTACGACCACCGGGAGGGCCTCGGAACCCTGCGCGTCGACTCCGACGTCGACGGACGGGTCCTCGTCCCCGGCCTGGACATCGATGTCGCGACCGGGACACCGGTGACGCTGCCGGTGCTGCCGTGGACGGCCGAGACGCCCCGGCTCTACGACGGCGAACTGGTCACCGAGGGCGAGCGCGTCCCCCTGCGCATCGGCTTCCGCACGGTCGAGCTCCACGACGGTCTGATCAAGGTGAACGGCACGGCCGTCCTCTTCAAAGGCGTCAACCGGCACGAATGGCATCCGGAGAAGGGCCGCGCCCTCGACCCGGAGACCATGCTCGCGGACGTGCTGCTGATGAAGCGGCACAACATCAACGCCGTGCGCACCTCCCACTATCCGCCCCACCCCGCCTTCCTCGACCTGTGCGACACCTACGGTCTGTGGGTCGTCGACGAGTGCGACCTGGAGACCCACGGCTTCACCGAACAGGCCTGGCGGGACAACCCCGCCGACGACCCCCGCTGGACACCCGCGCTGCTCGACCGGGCCGCGCGCACGGTCGAACGCGACAAGAACCACCCGTCCGTCGTCCTGTGGTCCCTCGGCAACGAGGCCGGCACCGGACGCGGCCTCACCGCGATGGCCGAGTGGATCCGCGCCCGCGACACCTCACGGCTCGTCCACTACGAGGGCGACCACGACTGCCGTGACACGGACGTCTATTCACGCATGTACACCGATCACGCCGAGGTCGAACGGATCGGCCGGCACCAGGACGGCGGAGGACTGAAGAGGCGTCGGCTTCCCTTCATCCTGTGCGAGTACGGGCACGCCATGGGCAACGGCCCCGGCGGCCTCGCCGACTACCAGCGCCTGTTCACCTCGTACGACCGTCTCCAGGGCGGGTTCGTCTGGGAGTGGATCGACCACGGCATCGCGGACGAGCGCCACGGGTTCGCGTACGGAGGGGACTTCGGCGAGGAACTGCACGACGGGAACTTCGTCTGCGACGGGCTCCTCTTCCCGGACCGGACGCCGTCCCCCGGTCTCGTCGAGTACAAGAAGGTGATCGAGCCCGTCCGCGTCGACGGCGGGGACTCCTTCTCCCCGCCCGGTGGGCGCCGGGAGGCCGCCGCCGGCTGGGACGGCACCGTGCGCGTCACCAACGGGTACGACTTCACGGACCTTTCCCACCTGGCCTTCGAGTGGTCGTACCAGGTGGACGGCCGGAGCGCCGGGTCGGGCCCGCTCGTGGTGCCCGCGCTGGCGCCGGGCGAGACGGCCGACGTCAAACTGCCCGCACCGCCCGTGGATCCACGGGGCGCGGGAGCGCGGTGGACGGTCCGGGCGGTGCTGGCCGACGACACGGTCTGGGCACCGCGCGGCCATGTCGTCGCCTGGACCCAGCTCTCCGTGGCGGAACCGGCGCCGCCGTCCGTCACCGCCTCCGCGCCTCCGGTCCCCGGCGAGCGGGTGATCACGCTCGGGCCGGGAACCTTCGACGCCCGCACCGGTGCGCTGCTGGCCGTCGGCGGGGTCGAGGTCACCGGTCCGCGCCTCGACGTGTGGCGCGCCCCGACCGACAACGACAACGGCGCGCACTGGCAGTCGGACGCCCGTCACGGTCCGCTCTGGCGGGCGCTGGGGCTGCACCGGATGCGGCACCGCCCGGACGCGGTGGAGGCGGGCGACGACTCCCTGACCGTACGCACCCGGGTGGCGCCCGCGGCCCGGGACGTGGGCCTGCGCACGGTGTACCGCTGGACCTCCGACGGCACGCGGCTGCGGCTGACCGTGTCCGTGACGCCGGAGGGCCGGTGGACGCTTCCCCTGCCCCGGCTCGGCGTCCGGCTCGGGCTCGCGGCCTCCGCCGACCGGGTGACCTGGCTCGGCGGCGGCCCCGGGGAGGGATACCCCGACACCGGATCGGCCTGTGCGTACGGGCTCTGGGAGTCGACGGTCGACGCCCTACAGACGCCGTACGTGCGCCCGCAGGAGAACGGCGCCCGGCCCGGCGTCCACCGGGCCGAGATCGGCGGGCTGAGGATCGAGGGCGACCCGGCCTTCTGGTTCACCGCGCGCCGCTGGACGACCGAGCAGCTGGACGCGGCGGAGCACCGGGCGGATCTGCTCCCCGGCGACACGGTCTGGGTCAACCTCGACCACGGCCAGCAGGGCATCGGTTCGCAGTCGTGCGGTCCCGGCGCCCTTCCGCGGTATCGACTGTGGCCCGCTCCGGCGGAGTTCTCGTTCGTGTTCTCCGAGATCACGGACTGAGGCCCGCGTCCCGGGTGCGGCCGGACGGCTCTCCCCGGCCGTCCGGCCGCACCGTCAGTGACCGGCGCAGCAGGGTGTCGGGTCCGGCACCTCGAAGGGCACCAGGGTGCCGCCGGCGGCCGGCATCGCCGCGAGGACCAGACGGCCCTCGCGCCACTCCGGGCGCACGTGGTCGCGGGTGACCAGCTCCGCCTCCGAGGAGGCCCCTTCGGGCGAACCGAGTACGGCGACCCGGTCCACCGCCGTGACCTCCAGCAGCCGGCCGACGGTCAGGACGCCGGTGACCGCGTCGGACCCCGGGT
>NZ_KZ626870.1 GCF_002911015.1 Streptomyces populi | reverse complement strand
GTGAACCAAGCCGCAGACAGCGGCAGTCGTAGGCCGGTCACCACCGGCGAGAGGGGTCGGGTCACTGTGACCGCACCGATCGAGACCACCGCGGCGGCAACGGACGCGCAGCCAGAGGCTGTGCTCGCCGGAGTCGACAAGGGGCAGATCGAGGGCCGTTCCCTGGGACAGATCGCCTGGACGCGCTTCAAGCGTGACAAGGTGGCGGTCGCCGGCGGTGTCATCGTCGTACTGCTCATCCTGATGGCGATCCTCGCCCGGCCCCTCCAGTCGATGCTGGGGCTGGACCCGAACGCCTTCAACCAGGACCTGATCGACCCGAACACCTCGCTGCCCAAGGGCGACATGGGTGGCATGAGCGGTGCCCACCCGCTCGGTGTGGACCCGAAGTTCGGACGTGACATCGCCACCCGTGTCCTGGAGGGCTCCTGGGTGTCGCTGGTGGTCGCCTTCGGTGCCACCATCCTGTCGAACGTCATCGGCGCGATCCTCGGCGTCATCGCGGGTTACTACGGCGGGCGGGTCGACTCGATCATCAGCCGGCTGATGGACACGTTCCTCGCCTTCCCGCTGCTGCTGTTCGCCATCTCCATCTCCGCCACCCTGCAGGGCGGCGCGTTCGGTCTCAACGGACTGCCGCTGCACCTCGCCGTGCTCATCTTCGTGATCGGCTTCTTCAACTGGCCCTACCTCGGCCGGATCGTCCGAGGTCAGGCCATGGCCCTGCGGGAGCGCGAGTTCGTGGACGCCTCCCGCGGCATGGGAGCCAAGGCCCCGTACATCCTGTTCCGGGAGCTCATGCCCAACCTGGTCGGCCCGATCATCGTCTACTCGACGCTGCTCATCCCGACCAACATCCTCTTCGAGGCGTCCCTGAGCTTCCTCGGCGTCGGCATCCAGCCGCCGCAGGCGTCCTGGGGCGGCATGCTCCGCGAGGCGGTCACCTACTACCAGGTCGATCCCCAGTTCATGATCGTCCCGGGCCTCGCCATCTTCCTCACCGTCCTGGCGTTCAACCTGCTCGGTGACGGTCTCCGTGACGCTCTCGACCCGCGCAGTCGCTGACGACTGCCACCGAGAGACCGAAAAGTTTCCAACAATGGAGGGGAAAGCTCCCATCATGCGAAGGTCAGCGCTGGCCGCGATCGCGGCCATCGGCTCCGCCAGCCTGTTCCTCACGGGTTGCAGCAAGGCCGATGACAACAAGAACGACAACGGCACGAAGTCGGCCGGCGCCGACGCCGCGACCAAGGGCGTGGTGAACGCTTCGGACAAGAAGGGCGGGACGCTCACCTACGAGCTGTCCGACGTCCCGGACTCGTTCGACCCGGGCAACACGTACTACGCGTACATGTACAACCTGAGCCGTCTGTGGGCCCGCCCGCTGATGACCTTCCAGCCCGGCGCCGGCGAGAAGGGCAACACCCTCGTCCCGGACCTCGCGGCCGGCAAGGGTGTCCCGAGCGAGGGCGGCAAGGTCTGGACGTACAAGCTGCGTCCCGGCATGACCTACGAGGACGGCACGCCGATCACCTCGAAGGACGTCAAGTACGCCGTCGAGCGCTCCAACTTCGCGCGTGACGTGCTCTCCCTCGGCCCGAACTACTTCCAGCAGTTCATGGTCGGCGGCGACAAGTACAAGGGCCCCTACAAGGACAAGAGCGGCAAGGGCCTGTCCTCCATCGAGACGCCGGACGACACCACCATCGTCTTCCACCTGAAGCAGGCCTTCCAGGAGTTCGACTACCTGGTCGCCACGCCGCAGACGGCCCCGGTGCCGCAGGCGAAGGACACCGGCGTCGACTACGTCAAGAAGATCGTGTCCTCGGGCTCGTACAAGTTCGAGAGCTACGAGGAGGGCAAGCAGGCCGTCCTCGTCCGCAACGACAAGTGGGACGCGAAGACGGACCCGCTGCGCAAGCAGCTGCCGGACCGGATCGTCGTCAAGCTGAAGGTCAACGCCGAGACGATCGACAAGGACGTCCTCGCGGGCAACGCGATCGACCTCGGTGGCACGGGTGTCCAGGCCGCGACCCAGGCGCAGGCGCTCACCGACGCCTCGAAGAAGGCCAACACGGACAACACCTACGGTGGCCGTCTCGTCTACATGGCGATCAACACCACCGTGGCGCCGTTCGACAAGGTCGAGTGCCGCAAGGCCGTGCAGTACGCGATCGACAAGGTCTCGGTGCAGACCGCCGAGGGCGGCCCGATCCGCGGTGACATCGCCACCACGGTCCTCCCGCCGGACATCCCGGGCTACGAGAAGGCCGACGCCTACGCGTCCGCCGGCAACAAGGGTGACGCCGCCAAGGCCAAGGAGCAGCTGAAGGCCTGCGGCAAGGACAAGATCACCACCAACATCTCGGCCCGTTCGGACCGTCCGCAGGAGATCGACGCCGCCACGGCGATCATCAACTCGCTGAAGAGCGTCGGCATCACGGCCAACCTCAAGCAGTACCCGTCCGGTAAGTACTTCACCGACTACGCGGGTGTGCCGAAGTTCACCAAGAAGCAGAACATCGGCCTGGAGATGATGCAGTGGGGTGCCGACTGGCCCTCCGGCTACGGCTTCCTGCAGCAGATCCTGAACGGCAGCGCCATCGGCGAGTCCGGTAACACCAACCTGTCGCAGTACGACAACAAGGACGTCAACGCTCTGCTGGCGAAGGCGATCGGCACGCAGGACATGGCCGAGCGCAACAGCATCTACACGCAGATCGACAAGAAGACCATGGACGACGCCGTCCTCGTCCCGCTGACCTACTTCAAGGTCCTGCTGGCCCGCCCGACGAACTACACCAACCTGGTTTCCACGGCGGCCTTCAGCGGTCAGTACGACTACCTCAACATCGGCGTCGCGTCGAAGTAGCAGCCCCGGAAGGCAGGTGAAGGCATTGGTGCCCGTGGGCCGAGAGGCCCGCGGGCACCAGCGCCGATCCCCGTGATCTCGTACATCCTCCGCCGGACGTTCGCGGCAGTGATCCTGCTGCTGGTCGTCTCCGCGGTCACCTTCGCCATCTTCTTCCTGCTGCCACGGCTTGCCGGCCAGACAGCGGACCAGATGGCGCAGCAGTACATCGGCAAGAGTCCCTCAAAGGCGGACATCGCCGCTGTCAAGCACAACCTCGGTCTGGACCAGGCTGTCTACGTCCAGTACTGGCACTTCATCAAGGGGATCGTGGTCGGCGCCAACTACGACCTCGGCCCCACCACGGTGCACTGCGACGCACCCTGCTTCGGTTACTCCTTCAAGACGCACCAGGCAGTGTGGCCGGAGCTCACCTCCCGCCTTCCGATCACCTTCTCGCTCGCTGCGGGCGCCGCCGTGCTGTGGCTGGTCTCCGGTGTCGCGATCGGTGTCATCTCGGCGCTGAAGCCGCGCTCGCTCTTCGACCGCACCTTCATGGGCATCGCGCTCGCAGGTGTCTCGCTGCCCATGTTCTTCACGGGCAACCTGGCGATCCTGCTCTTCGTCTTCAACTGGCCGATCTTCGGGCGCGACTACGTCCCGTTCACCGAGAACCCCTCGCAGTGGGCCAACACCCTCATCCCGGCGTGGTGCTCGCTGGCACTGCTCTACTCCGCCATCTACGCGCGGCTCACCCGCTCGGGGATGCTGGAGACGATGAACGAGGACTTCATCCGCACGGCCCGTGCCAAGGGTCTGGGTGAGCGCACGGTCGTCGTGCGGCACGGTCTGCGGGCCGCCCTCACGCCGATCATCACCGTCTTCGGCATGGACATCGGTCTGCTGCTCGGCGGCGCCGTCATCACCGAGAGCGTCTTCTCGCTGCCCGGCATCGGCCAGTACGCGGTACAGGGCATCACCGACAACGACCTGCCCAAGATCCTCGGCGTGACCCTGCTCGCCGCGTTCTTCGTAGTCATCGCAAATCTTCTGGTGGACGTGCTCTACGCCGCTGCCGACCCGCGGGTGAGGCTCTCGTGACCGAACTCTCCAACACCAGTGCCGCAGTGGGCGAGCCCACCTCCGCCGGCACGGCGTCCGAGGCCTTCCTCCGGGTCCGTGACCTCAAGGTGCACTTCCCGACCGACGACGGTCTGGTCAAGTCCGTCGACGGGCTGACCTTCTCGCTGGAGAAGGGCCGCACCCTCGCCGTCGTCGGTGAGTCCGGCTCCGGCAAGTCGGTCACCTCGCAGGCCATCATGGGCCTGCACCGGCTGGGCACCCGCGGCAAGAACGTGCAGATGTCCGGTGAGATCTGGCTGGGCGGCAAGGAACTGGTCTCCGCCGCTCCGGACGAGGTGCGCAAGCTCCGCGGCCGCGAGATGGCGATGATCTTCCAGGACCCGCTGTCCGCGATGCACCCCTACTACACGATCGGCAACCAGATCGTGGAGGCCTACCGGGTGCACCACAAGGTCAGCAAGAAGGTCGCCCGCGCGCGGGCGATCGAGATGCTGGACCGGGTCGGCATCCCCGAGCCGGGCAAGCGCGTGGACAGCTACCCGCACGAGTTCTCCGGCGGTATGCGCCAGCGCGCCATGATCGCCATGGCGCTGGTGAACAACCCCGAGCTGCTCATCGCGGACGAGCCGACCACCGCCCTCGACGTGACCGTCCAGGCGCAGATCCTCGACCTGATCCGGGACCTGCAGAAGGAGTTCGGCTCCGCGGTCATCATGATCACCCACGACCTGGGTGTGGTCGCCGAGATCGCCGACGACGTCCTCGTGATGTACGGCGGCCGGTGCGTGGAGCGCGGTCCGCTGGCCGAGGTCTTCGAGAAGCCGCAGCACCCCTACACCTGGGGTCTGCTCGGCTCGATGCCCCGCATCGACCGCGAGACCTCGGAACGGCTCATCCCGGTCAAGGGCTCTCCGCCGAGCCTCATCAACGTCCCCTCGGGCTGCGCCTTCAACCCGCGCTGCCCGTACGCGGACCTCCCCAAGGGGAACGTCACCCGTACGGTGCGTCCCGAGCTCGAGCTGGCCGACGGCGGGCACTGGTCCGCCTGCCACCTCTCGACCGAGGACCGTACGCGGATCTGGACCGAAGAGATTGCGCCGAAGCTGTGAGTGAGACGAAGAAGACGGACGCAGGGGCCTCGGTCCCGCGGCAGGCGTCGGCTCCCGAGGACCGCGAGGTGCTGCTCCGGGTCGAGGGCCTGACCAAGCACTTCCCGATCAAGAAGGGCATCCTTCAGCGCCAGGTCGCGGCGGTGAAGGCGGTCGACGGCATCGACTTCGAGGTGCGCAAGGGCGAGACCCTGGGCGTCGTCGGCGAGTCGGGCTGCGGCAAGTCGACCATGGGCCGGGTCATCACCCGGCTCCAGGACCCGACCGGCGGCTCGATCCACTTCGAGGGCAGGGACATCACGCGGCTCAGCACCGCGAAGATGCGCCCGCTGCGCCGTGACATCCAGATGATCTTCCAGGATCCGTACGGTTCCCTCAACCCCCGCCACACCATCGGTTCGATCGTCTCGGCGCCCTTCCGGCTCCAGGGCGTCGAGCCCGAGGGCGGGGTCAAGAAGGAGGTCCAGCGGCTGCTGGAGCTCGTCGGCCTCAGCCCCGAGCACTACAACCGCTACCCGCACGAGTTCTCCGGCGGTCAGCGCCAGCGCATCGGCATCGCCCGCGCGCTCGCGCTGAAGCCGAAGCTCGTGGTGGCCGACGAGCCGGTCTCCGCGCTGGACGTGTCGATCCAGGCCCAGGTCGTCAACCTCATGGACGACCTCCAGCAGGAGCTGGGCCTGACGTACGTGATCATCGCGCACGACCTCTCGGTCGTCCGGCACGTGTCGGACCGGGTCGCGGTGATGTACCTCGGCAAGATGGTCGAGCTCGCCGACAGCACCAAGCTGTACGAGACGCCGATGCACCCGTACACCAAGGCGCTCATGTCGGCCGTGCCGGTGCCGGACCCGAACCGCCGGGGCGCGAAGAGCGACCGCATCCTGCTCAAGGGTGACGTTCCCTCCCCGATCAAGCCGCCGAGCGGCTGCCGGTTCCACACCCGGTGCTGGAAGGCCACGCAGGTCTGCAAGACGACCGAGCCGCTGCTCCTCGAGCTGAGGCCCGGTCAGCGCGTGGCCTGCCACCACCCGGAGGGCGCCCCGGACCAGGCTCCGCAGGACGTCGTCCTGCTCTCGGCCGCCCGGGAAGCGGCCGAGCTGGTGCCCGACGAGGTGACGGACAAGGCTCCGGCCGAGCCCGTCGCCACCGGTTCGGACAAGGCTCCGGCCGAGCCCGCCGCCGCCGAGGAGGCTGCCGTCACGGAGGAGCCCGCCGCCGAGAAGGCCGGCTCCGCGTCGGACTCCGCGGCCGCGGAAGCCGATCGTCAGGAGTCAACCGACCAGTAGGCCGTGACGACTTGGCAAAGTCATGAGCGTGTTCGAACGGGAGAGTGCAGAGTCCTGCGTGTCCGCCTGATCAGAAGTGATCGGTACACGTACGAAAGGGACGCTGATGGCACTCTCCCGTTCGGCACGTTTAGGGGCCCTCGCGACCGCGACGGCCTCCCTCCTTCTCGTCGCCGCCTCCTCCGCCCCCACCCCCGGTGCGGACGGCATCGGTGACACGTACTTCCCCCAGCTCGGCAACGGCGGCTTCGACGCCCGCCACTACGCCCTGGACGTGGCGTACGACCCCGGCACCGACCGCCTCGACGGCGTCACGACCCTCACCGCCCGCGCCACCCGCAACCTCTCCGCCTTCGACCTGGACCTCCAGAAGCTGGACGTCACGAGGATCGCGGTGAACGGCAGAACGGCCCGCTTCACGCGGGAGGGCGACGAGATCCACATCACCCCGCGGGGACCCCTGGCCAGGGGCAAGGACTTCACGGTGGCCGTCACCTACGGCGGAGTCCCCGAGGCCCTGAACGGACCGATCGTGTTCGGCTCCGACTACGGATGGATGAAGACCGCGGACGGCGTGTTCGTCGCCTGCGAGCCCAACGCCGCCTCCACCTGGTTCCCCTCCAGCGACCACCCGTCCGACAAGGCGACCTACGACATCCGCATCACGGCGCCCAAAGGCCTGACGGCGGTCTCCAACGGACGCCTGATATCCACCCGCGACAAGGGCGCGAACACGGTCACGCACTGGCGCGAGAGCCGGCCCATGGCCACCTATCTCGCCACGGCGACCATCGGGAAGTTCGACGTGAGGACCGGGAGGACCCCGGCCGGGACACCGATCTACGTGGCCGTCGACCCGGTGCTCGCGAACGGCAACAGCGTCGACGTGTACGCCGTCACCGCCGAGGCCACCGACTACTGGTCGCAGGTCTTCGGCCCGTACCCGTTCGAGGAGACCGGCGCCATCGTCGACGACATGCCCCAGGCGGGCTTCTCGCTGGAGGTCCAGTCGAAGCCCGCCTACTCGGCGGTGCGTTCGGAGTCGACCATCGTGCACGAGCTGGCCCACCAGTGGTTCGGCGACTCCGTCTCGGTGGAGCGCTGGAAGGACATCTGGCTGAACGAGGGCTTCGCGACCTACGCCCAGTGGCTGTGGGCCGAGCACAAGGGCGTCCGCTCGGCGCACGACTCCTTCCTCGCCGGGTACAACCAGCGGCCCGCGGACTCCGCCTTCTGGCAGACGAAGGTCGGCGACCCGCAGCGGGACACCATGTTCGCCTCGGCGGTCTACCAGCGGGGCGCGATGACGCTCCAGACGCTGCGCGAGCGCATCGGTGACGCCGCCTTCTTCAGGCTGCTGCCCGCCTGGACGAAGCTGCACCGGTACGGGAACGCGAACACCGCCCAGTTCATCGCCCTCGCCGAGAAGATCTCCGGGCAGCAGCTCGACGATCTCTTCCAGACCTGGCTGTTCACCACAGGCAAGCCCGCCCTCTAGACCTTCCTTCGTAAGGCGCACACCCCGCGACGGGTGAGAATGTGTGGGTGTTCCAGCATCTGTTCAACCCCTCCGTCCAGCACACGCTCGACCTGATCGGCATCTTCGTCTTCGCGATCTCCGGCTCCCTGCTGGCCGTCCGCAAGAACTTCGACGTCTTCGGGATAGCCGTCCTCGCGGAGATCACCGCGCTGGGCGGAGGGCTGCTGCGCGACATCATCATCGGTGCCGTACCCCCGGCGGCCTTCACCGACCTGGGGTACTTCACCACACCGCTCGTCGCCGCCCTCCTCGTGTTCTTCCTGCACCCGGAGGTGGAACGCATCCAGGTCGGCGTGAACGTCTTCGACGCGGCCGGGCTCGGACTGTTCTGCGTCACCGGCACCGTGAAGGCGTACGACTACGGGCTCGGCCTGACCGCCTCCGCCGCCCTCGGCCTCGCGACGGCCGTGGGCGGCGGCGTGCTGCGGGACGTCCTCGCCAACGAGGTCCCCTCCCTGCTGCGCTGGGACCGTGACCTCTACGCGGTCCCGGCGATGGTCGGCGCCACGATGGTGGTGCTCTGCATCCGCTACGACGCGCTCACCCCCCTCACCAGCGGCCTCGCCGTCGTCACCGCCTTCGTGCTGCGCCTGTTCGCGATGCGGTACCACTGGCGAGCTCCGCGCGCGTGGCACCGTCGCTCGACGGTGCGTGAGGAAGAGAGCTCCTGACCCGGTCGGCGTCGGCCGCCCGGTCGGCGCCGGCCGGGTCGCCGGTCGCGGGAGCGCGGCCGGACCCGGCGGCGCCCGTCCCGTCCGCCGCGCCCGACGTCCCGGAGTCGAGCTGCTCGGTCAGCCAGCGGAACACCTCCGGCACCTGGGGCCGCCACAGTCCCATGTCGTGGCCGCCCGCGCTGCGCGGCAGCAGCACCACCTCCACCCTCGTCGGCGGCTTCGCGACCGCCTGGACCGCGGCACCCGCCTGGTAGCCGTCGCCGGACTCGCCGGAGAAGTAGAGGGAGATCCGAGGGGGGACGCGGTCGGCTTGCAGCAACAGGCAGGGGTTGTTCCGGCGGCGCAGTTCGGGGTTGCGCCCGGCGAGCGAACTGCGTTCGCCCTTGGGGTCGTTGTAGCCGGACATGCTCACCGCGGCCCGGTAGCGGTCGGGATGGGCGACGGCCAGTTTGGTGGCGCAGTGCGCCCCGGCCGAGTAGCCGGCCGTGGCCCAGCCGTCCGGGGCGGACTCGGCCCGGAAGTTGTCCGTGACCATCCGCGGCACGTCGATGCTGAGCCAGCTGTCCGCGTTCACCGTTCCCGGGATGTTCGCGCAGCCGGTGTCCGCGCGGGCCAGCAGATTGGTGCGCGGCGCGACCAGGATGAACGGCGCGACGCGCCCGGCGAGCATCATCGGCCGCAGCTGCTCGTGCACGTGGGCGGATCCGAACCACGCCTTGGCGGAGCCGGGATACCCCGAGAACAGTTCCACCACGGGGAACTTCCGGTGCCGGTAGGCGGGCTCGTCGTACTGGGGCGGCAGCCAGACGTAGACCTCGGCGTTCACCCCCGACACCCGCCCTCTCAACTGGGTGATGCGCACACCGCCGGCCCGCCCCATGTGGGGTCCGTCGGCCGGCCGGAAGGTCTGCCGCACCCGGGGCAGGTCCTTCAGCGAGATGCCTCCGGTGCCGTCCGCGCCGAGGTCGGCGGCCCGCTGGACGTGGTTGCCGGTGCCGAGGAGGTCGGCCCAGTCGTCGTACAGGTTGTTGGCGTTGTTCACGAGGACGAACACGAGGCTGATCGCCGTTCCCTGGGCGAACAGCAGCATCAGAAGCCGGGCCGCGGCGCGCACCGGCGCCGGCCCGGACACCCGGGACCACAGGAGCAGGGGCAGCAGAAGGGCGACGGCGCACAGTACGAAGGAGGTCAGGAGGAACGTTGTCCCGGTGAGGCTCATATCCCATCAGAGGAGAACAGGGGCCGGTTGGTCACGGATGATTGAGGACACTTAACAAGAAATTGCCGAATCCTCACCTGGATGGCCGGAAGGCGACGGGGTGTCCGTGCGTCCGAAACGGTGAAAGCTACCGCTTAGTAATTTCCTGTTGTACGGTTCACGTATGGCAGAAGCAGCTTCGGTACAGGCCGTACGGGCCACGATCGGCGACAGCGAGTTCGACCGGGACACCGCCGTCACCCCGCGCGGGGCCGGCGTCTACGACGTCGACCTCTCCGCCGGGTGGACGATCATCAACGCCGTCAACGGCGGCTATCTGCTGGCCGTCCTCGGCCGGGCGCTCGCCGACGCCCTCCCGCACTCCGACCCGTTCACGGTCTCCGCGCACTACCTGACCGCGTCCCAGCCGGGCCCCGCGGTCGTCCGCACGGACGTCGTGCGCACCGGCCGGACGCTGTCGACCGGACAGGCGTCCCTCTTCCAGTACGACGACGAGGGCCGTGAGGTCGAGCGCATCCGCGTGCTCGCCTCGTACGGCGATCTCGACTCCCTGCCCGACGACGTCCGCACGACCGCGCTGCCGCCCGCGATCCCGCCCATGGACCAGTGCTTCGGTCCGCAGGACGCGCCCGCGCCGATCCCCGGCAGCTCGGCGATCACCGACCGGCTGTTCCTCAAGCTCGACCCCGCGACCCTCGGCTGGGCGCTCGGCGCGCCGTCCGGCAAGGGCGAGATGCGGTCCTGGTTCGGACTCGCCGACGGCCGGGACGCGGACCCCCTCTCCCTGCTCCTCGCGGTCGACGCCCTGCCGCCGACGGCCTTCGAGATCGGTCTCTCCGGCTGGGTGCCGACCGTCGAGCTGACCGTGCACGTGCGGTGCCGTCCGGCGCCCGGCCCGCTGCGCGTGTCGATCACCACCCGCAACCTCGCCGGGGGCTTCCTGGAGGAGGACGCGGAGGTCTGGGACAGCGCGGACCGTCTGGTCGCCCAGTCCCGCCAACTCGCCCGCGCCCGCCTCACCTGACCGGTCGCGGCTCCGCCCGGCCCTCCCGGCCGGCTCGTGCGACTCGCGCTCCGGAGCCGGCCGTGAGAGCGGCACGGGCCCGCCCGTGCCGCTCCCGGGGCTCCGGGAGCCGGCGGCCTCGGCTTCGCCCCCGGAAGCGCCGTCCCGTGCCCTCAGGCGGTCACCAGGGGGCGGCGGCCCATCCAGGCCGCCAGCCGGCCGTAGGCGTCGGCACCTTCGGGGACCGGCGCCACCGCGCCGAAGGGCAGCGCGGGGTCCTCGCGCCCCTCGTCGGGCAGCACGCGCTCGGCGATCGTGAGCGCGAACCCGGCCAGTTCCGGATCGAGTTCGAGGGGCCGGCCCAGTGCCTCCGAGAGGTCCCAGGTGTGCGTGACCGCCTCCATGACGTACCCGGCCAGCGCGATCCGGCCGGGGACCTCGCCCCAGGGCACCCGCACCACGGCGTCCAGCCGGGCGTCGTCCGCCCAGCCCGTGCGGACCAGCTCCCTGACCTCCTCGTACGCGGCGCTCCAGCCGTCGTCCGGCACACCGTCGGCGAACGGCCGCACCGCGAGCCCGTCGCCGCCCGCCCCGATCACGGCGATCCGCCGGGTGCCGCCGACCATGTGCGACAGCAACAGGCGCACGTCGAACTCGGTGCACGGAGTGGGGCCGTCCAACTGCTCCGGCCGCACGGTCGCGATCAGCGAGGCGATCTGCCCGGCGGCGCGGGCGTACAGGGGGCGGGGGTCCATGGCGTTCATGACGTACCTCTTCCGTGTCTCGGTGTGCCCCCACCCTCGGCGCATAACCTGACAGTTCCCGTCAACATTTGTGGACGGCTTCCGGTGGGCGCGATCCTGGGCGCGTGAAGTCCGACCGCCTGCTCTCGATCCTGCTGCTGCTCCAGACCCGGGGCCGCGTCCCGGCGCGCGAACTGGCCGACCGGCTGGAGGTGTCGGTGCGCACCGTCTACCGGGACATCGAGGCGCTGTCCGCCTCCGGAGTCCCCGTCTACGCCGAACGCGGGCGCCACGGCGGTATCGAGCTGCTCGCCGGATTCCGTACGGACGTCACGGGACTGACCGCGGACGAGTCGCGCTCGCTGTTCGTCCTGGCCGCGCAGGGCGCGCACGCCGCCCTCGGCCTGGACGCGGCGCTCGGCTCGGCGCTGCGCAAGGTGATGGCGGCACTGCCCGCCCCCTTCAGGCCCGCCGCCGAGGTCACCAGCCGACGGGTCCTCGTCGACGCCACGCGCTGGAAGGGCGGTCCCCGGCGGGCCGTGGACCTGGACGTGTTGCAGGACGCCGTCTTCTCCGACCGCAGGCTGCGGCTGCGCTACCGCCACGGCGGGGACGCCGAACCCCGTACGTACACCGTCGACCCCTACGGCCTCGTCTCCAAGGCCGGTGTCTGGTACCTGGTCGCCGACCGGCGCGGCGGGCCGCGGCTGTTCCGCGCCGACCGGGTCCGCTCGGCGACCCTCCTGCCGGATCCGGTGCGCCGCCGCCCGGGTGTCGAACTCGCCGACGTCTGGGAGGTGTTGCGCCGCCAGGTCGAGGAGCGGCCGGGGGGCGTCGACGTCACGGTCCGGGTACGGCGCTCCCGCCTCGACATGTTCCTGCGCCTCCACGCGGCCTCCCTCGCGCAGCTGCCCGAGGACGACGGCGCCGGTGAGTGGGTGACCGCGCGCCTGTGCCTCGGGTCGGTGCGCGAGACCCGCACGCTGCTGGCCTTCGGGGACGCGCTCGAGGTCCTCGCGCCGGCCGAGGCGCGGGAGGAGATGGCCGCGACGGCGGCGGCCGTCGGTGCGGTGTACGAGGGCGGTTGAGCCGCCGCGCTGGGCCGGCGCCGCACAGCAAGGCACAGCCCCGGCACAGCGTGGCCCTACGTGGATCTGGTGCTCTGGCTCCCGCCCGTCCGGCCGTCGTCGGCCGACCCACCTGATCCGACCGGGAGTTGCCCCATGAACCGTCGTGCACGACTCGTTCCCCTCGTCGCCCTTCTCGCGCTCTCGCCCCTCCTGGCGGCCTGCGGCTCCGGTGACACGTCGTCCTCGGACGGCAAGACCTCCGGGGGGCAGAACTGCACGCGTCCCTCCGGGATGCCGGGCGGTGCCTCCGGCCGCCCCACCGGTGCGCCGTCGGGCATGCCCACCGGGAAGGCGCCCTCCGGCATGCCGACCGGGAAGGCCCCGTCGGGCATGCCGACGGGGAAGGCTCCCTCGGGCATGCCGAGCGGCGCTCCCGGCGGAGGCGCGGGCGGCGGCCAGGGCGGCTGCGGGGGCGGCCCCGGCGGTCAGATGGGGCAGGGGCAGGGGCAGGGGCAGGGGCAGGGGCAGTCGGCCGCGCAGGGCTGACGCGCGATGAACCCCGCTTCCCCGTACGGCGGTGGTGACGCCGCGTACGCCGACAGGGCGCCGTGCGCGGGGGCCGGGACGGGGTGACGGCGCGGCGCGTCCGGGGAACGGGCGCGCCGCCGACCCGCGCCGACACACGGGCGCCGACGCCCCGGGAGGGGCCCCGCGCACGGCACGCTGTCGGCCGGTCTGCCGAGTCGGCAGACCGGACGGGCCGGCCGGTCAGCCGAGCCAGTGGCGGCGGCCGATGCTGATCAGCCGCATCTGTCGGCTCGCCATCCGGGCCACCCGTTCGCGTTCCGCCTCGGAGCCGTCCAGCGCCTCCAGGAACGCCGAGGCCGCCATCAGCATGTGATCGACGTACAGGCCCGCCAGCATCAGCAGATCGTCCTCGCTCCACCCCGCGTACTCGGGGTGCTCGGACAGTGCGTGCCCGACCTCCTCGGCGAACCGGGCCAGTTGCTCGCGGATCGCGTCCCGGACCGGCTGGACACCGCCGTGCCGCTCGCGCGCGATGAAGCGGACGTGCGCCGGGTGCGTCCCGACGTGACGGGCGATCAGCTCCACGGCACGGACGATGCGTTCGTCGCTGTCGCCGGCCGTGGAGACCGTGTCCTCGATCATCGGGTGCAGACTGCCGAGCGCCTCCTCGACCAGCGCCACGCCGAGATCCGCCGTCGAGCGGAAATGCCGGTAGAAGGCGGTCGGAGCGACTCCGACGGCACGGGTGACCTCGCGCAGCCCCAGGCTGCTCAGGCTCTGTTCCTCCAGAAGCCCCAACGCCGCGTCCAGCAGCGCCTGCCGGGTCTTCTGCTTCTGCGCCTGGCGGATGCCGAGAGTGTGACTCATGCCATGCAGTTAACAACTGTTCTCCGGAATTTTAAAGCCGTGAGCGCGCTAGACTCAAGAGTCAGTGAACAAGTGTTACTACAACCGTTCACCGAGTCGTCAAGTCCCGGAAACGGCGGGGCCTCACCGTTGAGGTCCCGGACGGACCGGGACCGGACTTCGAGACTTCTTCGAGAGGCATCTCATGCTGTTCCTCGTCGCCGCACTCCTGCTGCTCGGCGTCGTGATGGGCTCCGTGGCGCACGCGCCGCTGCCCGTCAGCCTCGTCGCCGCGGCCGTCATCGGCATCTGGCTGACCGTCTTCGCGCTGCGTGAGCGCGGCGCCCGCCGACGCCACCCCTCCGCCAACTGACCGTTGGTCCCGCACCTTTGCGACCGGCCGTTGGTCCCACCCTTCACCAACTGACCGTTGGGAGCTGACTCACGTCATGGAACTCACCGCGCGCACCACCGGCACGACCCGCACCGTCCGTACCTCCGGCACGATCCGCACGGCCGGAGCCGTCCGCACCATCGACGCCACCGAGACCGCCCGCGCCACCGAGACCGCTCGCGCCACGCGCCGGACCCGCGTCCAGGACGCGGACGGCATGGCCGTGGCCTCCTTCGTCCTCGGCCTGCTCGGCCTTCTCGTGCTGAACGTCTTCCTGGGCCCCGTCGCCATCGTCCTCGCCTCCGTCGCCCTCTGGCGCGGCACGGCCCGCCGGGGCCGCGCCTTCCTCGGCCTCGGCCTCGGGATCGCCGACCTGGCCGTCCTGATCGCCTTCATGCAGTTCGACAACACGGTGTCCTGGAGCTTCTGAGACGGCCGTGACGGCCGGGACTCCGGCCACGCCCGCGGCGAGCCGCGCCGGGCCACCGCACACGGGCCCGGCGCCGCGGGCGCGTCGTCACATCGCGCGAACCGGGCGGGCGGTCGTGCCCCCGGGGGCCGGACCGAGGGGGAGCGGGCCCGTAGAATCGAGCCCACCATGGCTTACCTCGACCACGCCGCGACCACCCCCATGCTTCCCGAGGCAGTAGAGGCTCTGACCGCCCGGCTGAGCGTCACGGGCAACGCCTCCTCCCTCCACGCCGCCGGCCGCACCGCACGGCGAGCGGTGGAGGAGGCCCGCGAGACCCTGGCGGAGGCCCTCGGCGCCCGCCCCAGCGAGGTGGTGTTCACCTCCGGTGGCACCGAGGCCGACAACCTCGCGGTGAAGGGCCTGTACTGGTCCCGCAGGGACGCCGATCCGGCCCGCACCCGCGTCCTCGCGAGCCCCGTCGAGCACCACGCCGTCCTCGACGCGGTCCACTGGCTCGGCGAGCACGAGGGCGCCACGGTCGACTACCTGCCCGTCGACGCGTACGGCCGTGTCCACCCCGGCGCCCTGCGCGAGGCCATCGCCCGCAACCCCGACGACGTCGCCCTCGTCACGGTCATGTGGGCCAACAACGAGATCGGCACCGTCATGCCGGTCCGTGAACTGGCGGACGTAGCGGCCGAGTTCGGCATCCCGTTGCACGCCGACGCGGTGCAGGCCTTCGGTCAGGTCCCCGTCGACTTCGCGGCCTCCGGTCTCGCCGCGATGACGGTGTCCGGCCACAAGATCGGCGGTCCCTACGGGATCGGCGCGCTGCTCCTGGGCCGCGAGTACAGCCCCGTGCCCGTGCTGCACGGCGGCGGCCAGGAGCGCCACGTCCGCTCCGGCACGCTCGACGTGCCCGCCGTCGCCGCCTTCGCGGTCGCCGGGCGGCTGGCCGCCGAGCGGCGGGAGCGGTTCGCCCACGAGATCGGCGCCCTGCGCGACGACCTGGCCGACGCCGTCGTCAAGGCCGTGCCCGACGCGATCCTCGGCGGCGACCCGGCCCCCGGTGGCCGGCTGCCCGCCAACGCGCACTTCACGTTCCCGGGCTGCGAGGGCGACTCGCTGCTCCTGCTGCTCGACGCGCAGGGCATCGAGTGCTCCACCGGCTCGGCCTGCACGGCGGGGGTGGCCCAGCCGAGCCATGTCCTCCTCGCCACCGGCACCGACCCGGACCTCGCCCGGGGCACCCTGCGCTTCTCGCTCGGCCACACCTCCACGCGGGCGGACGTCGACGCGGTGGCGCGGGCGATCGGCCCGGCGGTGGAGAGGGCACGCAGGGCGGGTCTCACCTGACCTCCGGCCGGTGAGGCCCGGTCCGTAAGGCTCCGGTCCGTAAGGCTCCGGGCCGGGAGGTTCGGGGCGTGAGGTCCGGAGCCTGGGGGCGGGACCGTCAGGCTCCGGGCGTGAGGTCCGGGGCGGAACCCGCAGCGGGATGCGCCGAGGCCGCGGGCGCGGACGGGCAGGCGCCGGGGCCGGAAGTCCGGACGGGGAGGCGCCGGGGCCGGGGAGTCGCCGTGACCGGACGCCGGGCGGCGGCGTCCGGGGCAGAGGGGCCTCGTCAGGCCGCCGCCGTCCGTGCCCGCCGTACGAGCCGTATGTACCGGTCCCAGTCCCAGTACCGTCCGGGGTCCGTGTGGTCCGTGCCCGGGACCTCGACGTGTCCGACGATGTGCTCGCGGTCCACGGGTATGCCGTACCGCCCGCATATCCCGGCCGTCAGCCGCGCCGAGGCCTCGTACATCGCGTCCGTGAACGACGAGGGGCGGTCGACGAAACCCTCGTGCTCGATGCCGACGCTGCGTTCGTTGTACGAGCGGTTGCCCGCGTGGAACGCCACGTCCAGCTCGCGGATCATCTGCGTGACATGACCGTCCCTGCGGACCACGTAGTGGGCGGCCGCTCCGTGCTTCGGGTCCTGGAAGACCTTCACCGCGCTCGCGAAGCTGCCCTGGGTGACATGGACGACCACGCGGTCGATCGTGTAGTCGTCGGGACGGTCGGCCCGCCGCCAGTTCGCCGCCGAGGCCTCCACCCACTGCGCGCCCCGGAAGTCCACCGCCCCCGCGACGCGCGGCTTCTCCACACCCGGCAGCCGCCACCACAGGTGCGACAGCTCCTCGCGGGCGAGTCCGGCCGCGCCCACGGCGGCCGCCAGACCGCCGACGATCAGCACCCGGCGGCCGACCGGCCTGTCGCCGTCCCCGGCTCCCGCTCCCCGGCTCAGTGGCCCGCCGGGCTTCCCCTTTTTCGCCCCCATGCGATCTTCAACGGATACTCGCGGGTCCCGGTTCCCGCGGCCCCGTACCCTGGAGGGGTTATGACTGACACCTCGCAGCGCCCCCTCCGCGTCCTCGCCGCCATGTCGGGCGGAGTGGACTCCGCCGTAGCCGCCGCCCGTGCCGCCGAGGCCGGGCACGACGTGACGGGTGTGCACCTCGCCCTCTCGGCGAACCCGCAGTCGTTCCGGACCGGCGCGCGCGGCTGCTGCACCATCGAGGACTCGCGCGACGCCCGCCGGGCCGCCGACGTCATCGGCATCCCGTTCTACGTCTGGGACCTCGCCGAGCGCTTCCGCGAGGACGTCGTCGAGGACTTCGTCGCCGAGTACGAGGCCGGCCGCACCCCGAACCCGTGCCTGCGCTGCAACGAGAAGATCAAGTTCGCCGCCCTGCTGGACAAGGCGCTCGCGCTCGGCTTCGACGCGGTCTGCACCGGCCACTACGCCCAGGTGATCGTCCGGGAGGACGGCACGCGCGAGCTGCACCGGGCCTCCGACATGGCCAAGGACCAGTCGTACGTCCTCGGCGTCCTGGACGACCGCCAGCTCGCCCACGCGCTGTTCCCGCTCGGCGACACGGTCACCACCAAGGACGAGATCCGCGCCGAGGCCGAGCGCCGGGGCCTGGCCGTCGCCAAGAAGCCGGACTCGCACGACATCTGCTTCATCGCCGACGGCGACACCCAGGGCTTCCTCGCGAGCCGGCTCGGCAAGGCCGAGGGCGACATCGTCGACGAGACCGGCGCCAAGGTCGGCACCCACGAGGGCGCGTACGGCTTCACGATCGGCCAGCGCAAGGGACTGCGCATCGGCACCCCGGCCGCCGACGGCAAGCCCCGCTACGTCCTCGACATCTCACCGGTGAACAACACGGTCACGGTCGGCCCGGCCGCCTCCCTGGACGTGTCCGCGCTGACCGCGATCAAGCCCCGCTGGTGCGGCGCCGCCCCGGAGGGCCCCGGCACCTACACCGCCCAGCTGCGCGCCCACGGCGGCGAGACCGAGGTGAGCGCCGGCATGGTCGACGGCGAGCTGCGGGTCACCTTCACCGAGCCGGTCCGCGGTGTCGCCCCCGGCCAGGCCATCGTCCTGTACGACGGCACCCGCGTGGTGGGCTCGGCGACGATCGCGACGACCACGCGCGCGACGGCGGACGCCTAGACCGGCCGGCGCGGCCGGCGCGCGAGGGATTCCCGTGGCCGGCCCGGCGGGTCCGTGAGGGACCCCGGTGAGCGCCCCCGGGCCGGGGCCCGTCTAGCCGCCCGTGCCGAAGAACTCCGCCAGCACCGGCGCGAGCACCTGGGGATCCACCACGTGGGTCTGCCCCTCCAGCGTGCGGTACGAGCCGTTCGGCGCCGCCTGAGCGATGCTCCACGCCGCCTCGCGCATCCACGCGGGGCTCGCGTCACCGGCGACCGACAGCAGGGGCACGGAGAGCGCGGCCAGCCGTTCGCGGGGCACCCGGTTCTCGCCCATCGCGGCGTCGTCGTACGCCAGGGTCGGTGCGATGGCCTCCATACCGGGCCAGGCGTGGGACATGCGCACTCCGGCGATCATCTCCGGGGGCGTGCCCACGTGGGTCAGGAACAGCTCCACCGCGTCGCTGTGCCGGCCCTGGCCGAGCAGTTCCGCCAGCCGTCCGGTGTACTCCGCCCGTTGCTTGCCCGCGATCTCGTCGACGGCGAACGGCGTCTCGTAGACGGCGACCTCACGGACGGGCAGTCCGCTCATGGCCGCCTCCAGGGCCAGCGCGCCGCCCGACGAGATGCCGTAGAGGGCCGCGCCGCCCCCGAAGGTGTCGATCAGCGCCGCGATGTCCTCGACCTCCCGGGCCACCGCGAAGGGAGCGGTGTCCCCGCTGTCGCCGCGGCCCCGCCGGTCGTAGGTGACGGCGCCGAAGCGGTCGGAGAGGGCCTCGGCGAGGGGCGCGAGCGTGGCGCCCGTGCACATGGCGCCGCCGACCAGGACGACCGTCGGGCCGTCACCGTGGCGTTCGTACGCGATGGGGGTCCCGTCGCGCGAGATGGTCTTCTTGTCCATGTCTGTAGAGACTGCCGGGCGCACGGGAACTCATCGCGTCACCACGCCCGCGCCCGCCCGGATCTCAGGACACGTCGGCCTCGTAGAAGCACAGGTGGTCCTTGATCTCGGCGACGTCGGGCTTCGGATCGGGATAGGCCCACACGAGATCGGCCGCTCCGGGACGCGACCAGTAGGACGCGGTGCCCTTGAACGGGCAGTACGTGTGGGTGTCGGAGGGCGTCAGCAGGTCCAGACGGACGTCCTCGGGCGGGAGGTAGTAGCGCACCGGACAGCCCGTCTCGCGCAGCACCAGGGGGCGGTCGCTCTCCGCCAGGACCTGGCCGTCGTGCGTGACGCGGACGTGCCGCGTGCCCTGCTCGATGGTGATCGTGTGTCCTTCAGCCATGTACGGAAAGCGCTCGCGGGCCCCGATTCGTTCCCGCGTACGGTGAGGGCATGAACATCTGCGTCTTCCTCTCCGCCGCCGACCTCGACGACCGCTACACGCGCCCCGCCCGGGAGTTCGCCGAACTCCTCGGCAAGGGTGGCCACACGCTCGTGTGGGGCGGCTCCGACGTCGGACTGATGAAGGTCGTCGCCGACGGGGTGCAGGAGGCGGGCGGACGGCTGGTCGGCGTCTCCGTGGACTTCCTGTCCGACAGGGCCCGTCCGGGTGCCGACGAGATGGTCGTCGCCCGTGACCTGGCCGAACGCAAGGCGCTGCTCCTGGCGAAGGCCGACGCGGTGGTCGTCATGGTCGGCGGCACCGGCACCCTCGACGAGGCGACCGAGATCCTGGAGCTGAAGAAGCACGGGAAGACCGAGAAGCCGGTGGTCCTGCTCAACACGGCCGGCTTCTACGACGGCCTCAAGGAGCAGTTCCGGCGGATGGACGCCGAGGGCTTCCTGCCGCGTCCGCTCACCGACCTGGTGTTCTTCGCCGAGGAGCCGGTGGGCGCGCTGGCCTACCTGGAGGAGAGCGTCGGCATCCGCTGAGGCACCGGCCTCCCGCCCGGGGACGGGACCCGGGGCGGGATTCGGAGAGGGGATCCGGAGACGGGACCCAGGGACGGGATCCGGGGACGGGACCCAGGGACGGGATCCGGGGACGGGGGCACCCGTCAGGGCCGGGTCCCGTGCCCGCCGGGCGTCCGCGCGCGGTTCGAGACCGGCCCCCGGTGATGCGAGCATGGCGTCCATGCCTACACATGTGATCACCGGGGCCGGTTCCGGCATCGGCGCGGCCGTCGCCCGCCGTCTGCACGCGCGAGGGGACGAACTCGTGCTCCACGCGCGCGACGCCGGCCGCGCGAAGGACCTGGCCGCCGCGTTCCCCGGGGCGAAGACCCTGGTGGGCGACCTGGCGGACCCCGACAAGCTCTCCTGGGCGTTCTCGCACCAGGCGCTCCCCGGCCACGTCGACTCCCTGCTGCACATCGCGGGCGTGGTCGACCTCGGACCGGTCGGCGAACTGACCCCGAAGGCCTGGCGCCACCAGCTCAACGTCAACCTGATCGCCCCCGCCGAGCTGACCCGCCACTTCCTGCCCCAGCTCCGCCTCGCCCAGGGCCACGTGGTCTTCGTGAACTCCGGCGCCGGTCTGAACGCCCACGCCGACTGGTCCGCCTACGCCGCCTCCAAGCACGGGCTGAAGGCCCTCGCCGACTCCCTGCGCCACGAGGAGCACGCGGCCGGGGTCCGGGTGACCTCCGTCTACCCCGGCCGCACGGCGAGCCCCATGCAGGCCAAGGTGCACCAGCAGGAGGGCAAGGAGTACGACGCCTCGCGGTGGATCGACCCGGAGTCGGTGGCGACGACGATCGTGATGGCGCTCGACCTGCCCCGGGACGCCGAGGTCAACGATCTGACGGTGCGCCCGGGACGCTGATCCGCCCGCCGGATTCCGTAGGCTTCCGGGGTGAGCGAAAACAGCGAGTTCAGGTTCGGCGCCGCCACCGGGGTCGGCTCCATGCCGGGCGGTGACGCGCGGGAGGCCGCCAAGACCGTCACCGGTTCCTTCGAGGACTTCCCCTTCCTCGCCGAACTGCCCGCGCGCGGGCCCGGGGCGGACATGATCGGCCGGACCGCGGGGATGCTCGTCGAGCTGTACGCGCGCGTGGAGCCCAGCGGCTGGCGCTTCGGGGACCGGCCGGGCCGGGACACCAAGCGGGCCAGGTCGTGGCTGGGGGAGGACCTCGACGCCCTGGAGGAGTTCACCCAGGGGTACGCGGGCCCCCTCAAGGTGCAGGCCGTCGGTCCCTGGACCCTGGCGGCCGCGCTGGAGCTGCGGAACGGCGAGTCCGCCCTCTCCGACCCGGGCGCCTGCCGCGACCTCGCCGGATCGCTCGCCGAGGGGCTGCGCCTGCACCTCGACGAGGTCCGCCGGCGGGTGCCCGGGGCCGAGGTCGTCCTACAGCTCGACGAACCCTCCCTGGTCGCCGTGCTCTGCGGCCGGGTACCCACCGCCAGCGGCTACCGCACCCACCGCGCGGTGGACCGCCAGATCGTGGAGGCCACCCTCCGGGACGTCATCGGGGTGAACGGCGGCGGCCCCGTCGTCGTCCACAGCTGCGCGCCGGACGTCCCCTTCGCCCTGCTGCGCCGGGCGGGCGCGGCGGCCGTCTCGTTCGACTTCTCCCTCCTCACCGAACGTGACGACGACGCGATCGGGGAAGCGGTCGAGGGCGGTACCCGGCTGTTCGCCGGTGTCGTCCCCGGCACGGACGTCCCATTGTCGGACCCTGCCGGTAGCGTCATGGGTGTCAGGACGTTGTGGCGCAGGCTGGGACTGCGGCCGGGTCTGCTCGCGGAGGCGGTCACGCTCACTCCGTCGTGCGGACTCGCGGGGGCCTCCCCCGACTTCGCGCGCAGGGCGCTGGCCCACTGCGTCCGGGCGGCGAGATCCCTCGCGGACAACCCAGAGTAACGGGAGGACACAACGGTGGCCGGCGACATGCACGCAGAGCCCACATCGGTACCCGCCGAGGCACGGGAGCGGCACGCGCGGCTCGCCGAGCAGGTCGAGGAGCACCGGGTCCGGTACTACGCGGAGGCCGATCCCGTCATCAGCGACGCGGAGTTCGACACCCTCCTGCGTTCTCTCGAAGCGTTGGAGGACGAGTACCCGGAGCTGCGGACACCGGACTCGCCGACCCAGAAGGTCGCCGTCGAGTACGAGACCGACCTCGCCAAGGTCGAGCACCGCGAGCGCATGCTCTCCCTCGACAACGTCTTCGACGACGCAGGGCTCGCCCTCTGGGCCAGTCGTGTGGCCAAGGACGTGGGCTCGTCGGACTACCACTTCCTGTGCGAACTCAAGGTCGACGGTCTGGCCGTGAACCTGACGTACGAGGACGGCAGACTCACCCGCGCGGCCACCCGGGGCACCGGCCGGACCGGCGAGGACATCACGCCCAACGTCATGACGATCGCGGAGATCCCGCACCGCCTGAAGGGCGATCACGTTCCCCGGCTCGTAGAGATCCGGGGCGAGGTCTACTTCCCGATGGAGGCGTTCGAGGGGCTCAACGCCCGTCGTGTGGAGGCTGGGGAAAAGCCGTACGCCAACCCCCGGAACTCGGCTGCGGGTTCACTGCGCCAGAAGGATCCCAAGGTCACCGCGACACTGCCGCTCCACATGGTCGTCCACGGCATCGGTGCCCTTGAGGGGTTCGAGGGGCTCGGGCGGCTCTCCGAGGCGTACAGCCTGCTGAACTCCTGGGGACTGCCCACCACGCGGTACGCCAAGGTAGTCGACGACCTTGACGAGGTAAGGGAGTTCATCGCGCACTACGGAGAGAACCGCCACTCCGTGGAGCACGAGATCGACGGGGTCGTCGTCAAGCTCGACGAGATCCCCCTCCAGGGGCGGCTCGGCTCCACCGCGCGCGCACCCCGCTGGGCGATCGCCTGGAAGTACGCGCCCGAGGAGGTCAACACCAAGCTCGTCAACATCCGTGTCGGCGTGGGCCGTACGGGCCGGGTCACTCCGTACGCGCAGGTCGAACCGGTCACGGTCGCGGGCTCCGAGGTCGAGTTCGCCACCCTGCACAACCAGGACGTGGTGAAGGCCAAGGGCGTGCTCATCGGGGACACGGTGGTGCTGCGCAAGGCCGGTGACGTCATCCCCGAGATCCTCGGTCCGGTCGCCAGCCTGCGTGACGGCACCGAGCGGGAGTTCGTGATGCCGGCCGAGTGCCCTGAGTGCGGTACGGCCCTGAAGCCGATGAAGGAGGGCGACGTGGACCTGCGCTGCCCGAACGGTCGTTCCTGCCCGGCCCAGTTGAGAGAACGGGTCTCCTATCTCGCAGGCAGGGAATGTCTCGAAATCGACCATTTCGGCGATGTGGCCGCAGCGGCGCTGACCCGTCCGCTGGCGCCCACGGCCCCGCCCCTCGTCGACGAGGGCGACCTCTTCGACCTCACGATCGAGCAGTTGCTCCCCATCAAGGCGTACGTTCTCGACCAAGCCAGCGGCCTGCCCAAGAGGGATCCCGAGACCGGTGAGGAGAAGATCGTCACGGTCTTCGCCAACCAGAAGGGCGAGCCGAAGAAGAACGCGCTTGCCATGCTGGACAAGATCGCCGAGGCGAAGAGCCGTCCGCTCGCCCGTTTCATCAACGGACTCTCCATCAGGCACGTGGGTCCGGTGGCCGCCGAGGCGCTGGCGCGCGAGTTCCGTTCCATCGACCGCATCGAGCAGGCCACCGAGGTGGAACTCGCGGCGGTCGACGGGGTCGGCGGGATCATCGCGACCTCGCTCAAGGAGTGGTTCGCCGAGGACTGGCACCGCGAGATCATCCGCAAGTGGAGGGCGGCCGGCGTCCGGATGGAGGACGAGGGTGCGGGCGAGGACGAGGGGCCGCGTCCGCTCGAAGGCCTCACCGTGGTGGTCACGGGCACGCTCGAACACCACACGCGGGACGGGGCGAAGGAGGAGTTGCAGAGCCGTGGAGCAAAGGTGACCGGTTCTGTTTCGAAGAAGACATCTTTCGTTGTAGTAGGTGACAATCCCGGCTCGAAGTATGAAAAGGCGATGCAGTTGAAGGTTCCGGTCCTGAACGAGGAGGGCTTCTCCGTCCTGCTCGGGCAGGGGCCGGAGGCGGCGGCGGAAGTCGCGCTTCCGGTCGAGGAATAGCGGCTGAAGACCACCCGTTCGGCGCATATCGGCGGCATACGGGTGGCTGGGTCGTAAACGGGCAACCGTCGACGACCGCTGCCCGTGGGAGCCTTCCGCGGCCTACTGTTGACGTGTGCGCCCACCGTGTCCGGCCTCGGTCGGCGCATCCCCCGCTCGCCACGAGCCGGGGGAAGGGTTTTCCGACGCGGCACCGTTGGCAGTCGTCGCCGGCAACGGATCGCGTGGCGTGGGCACCGCCGGCAGTGAGAGGGACGGGAATGGAACCGACCGAGAGCGCCGCTCCCGACTCACGGCTGCGCCTGCGCCGGACGACCGGCGCGTGGCTGACGGGCCTGCGGACGGGACGGCCGTCGGAGCGCTCCGTCCGCAGCGGACCCGGCGCCGCTCCGCCCGCCGCTTCCGGCGCCCTCACCGCAGAACGCGGCACCGGCCTGCCCGGCCAGGACCCCGAGCGCCACGCGTCCTGGCCCGCGCTGCCGTCGGCGGTCGTGGCCACCGCCGCGTTCGTCCTGGGCGCGGGCTTCTACCGGGCGTTCAGCGGTCATCACGCGCTCTTCCCGTGCGGCACCGTCGGCTGGTCGCTGGCGCTGCTGACCGGAGTCATCGTCGGCCACCTGGTCGCCCTCGGCCGCGCCCGCTGGTGGGGCGGCACCGGTTCCGGCGCCGCGCTCACCCTCGCGGTCCTGCTGCTCTACGGCTGGGTCCCCGCCGGGATGGTCAGCCTCACCGTCGTCGTCCTGGTCGGCACGGCCCGCCGCAACCGCTGGCGCCAGGGCGTCCTGCACGGGGCCGTCGACATCCTCGGCATCGGGGCCGGAGCCCTGGTCCTCGCGTCGTTCGGACGGTTCCCGAGCGTCGAGACCCCCTGGGACCCCGGCGCCTGGACGTTCTACGCGGCCCCCCAGGTGGTGCTGGTCGCCGGCGCCTACCTCGCCGTCACCCGCGCCCTGCTCTGGTACCTGAACACGCCGGGCGGCGGCCTGCCCACCGTCGCCCGTACGGCCCTGGTCAGACAGGGGCTCGTCGCCGTGGCGCTGCTCGGCATCGCGCCGCTGATCTGCGTCGTCGCGACGGCCCAGCCGATGCTGCTGCCGCTGTTCTCGATCCCGCTGATCGCCCTGGACTCCACCCTGTGGATAGCCCGCGCGCGGGCCGAGGAGCAACTGCGCGACCCGCTGACCGGGCTGCCGAACCGTCAGTGGCTGCTGGAGCGCACCTGGACGGCGCTGGACGACGCCGAGCGCATCGGCGCGCGCTCCGCCCTGATGCTCATCGACCTGGACCGCTTCCGTTCGGTGAACGACACGCTGGGACATCTCGCCGGTGACCGACTGCTCCTCCAGATAGCCGAGCGGCTGCGGCTCGCGCTGCCGCGCGGGGCGGAGGCCGCGCGGCTCGGCGGTGACGAGTTCGCCGTCTTACTGCCGGTCGCGGACTCCACCACGTCGGCCACGCGGGTCGCCCGCAATCTGGTCGCCGCCCTCGGCTCACCGCTCGACCTGGACGGACTCACCCTCGTCCTGGAGGCCAGCGCCGGGCTCGCCGTCTTCCCCGACCACGCGCTCGACGCGGAGGGGCTGCTGCGCCGGGCGGACATCGCGATGTACCAGGCGAAGCGGGACCGTACGGGCGTGGAGGTCTACGAGTCCAAGCGGGACTCCAACACTCCCGACCGGCTGGGCCTGCTGGGCGATCTGCGCCGGGCCCTGGACACCGGCGACGTGGAACTGCACTACCAGCCCAAGGTCCGCTTCGACGGACAGGTGGCCGGACTGGAGGCCCTGGTCCGCTGGGTGCACCCCGAGCGCGGCAAGGTGCCGCCGGACGAGTTCATCGCCATCGCCGAGTCGTCCGGGCTGATGCCCCACCTCACCGAGTACGTCCTGGAGACGGCCCTCGGACAGGTCGCGCGCTGGCGTGCGCAGGGGCTGTACGTGCCGGTCGCGGTCAACGTGTCGCCCCGCGACGTCCACACGCCGGGCTTCGCCGGTGCCGTCGCCGCCCGTCTGGCCCGGCACGGAGTCCCCGCGGGAGCGCTCCAACTGGAGATAACGGAGCACGTGCTCCTGGAGGACCCGCAGCGTGCCGCCGACACCCTCGCGGCTCTCACCGGGCACGGCGTGAAGATGTCGCTGGACGACTTCGGCACCGGTTACTCCTCCCTGGTCCATCTGCGCCGGCTCCCGGTCAGCGAGCTGAAGATCGACCGTTCGTTCGTCGCACGGCTCGCCGTGGACGCGGAGGACGCCGAGATCGTGCGCTGCACCGTCGACCTCGCCCATTCCCTGGGGCTCCTCGTCGTGGCGGAGGGCGTCGAGGACGACGAGACGTGGGAGCGGCTGCGGGACCTGGGCTGCGACGCCGTCCAGGGGTGGCTGGTCGCCGCGGCGATGCCGCCCGAGGAGGCCACGGCGTGGCTGCTGGCCCGGGGCGTCCGCGGCTGGCAGCGCCCGCGCGCCGCGCTGCCCGCGGCGGAGTAGCCGTCCCCGGCCTCCGGCCGGGTGTTCCCCCACCCACGCACCACCCGTTCGTCCCCGTCCGACAAGCCGGGCTCTCCCGTTCGGGCGTATCGCCGTCGGCGGCGATCGGCCGTGCGTCCCACGGACGCGCGGCCGCCGACGGCGGGACACCCCGGAGAGAGCCCACCTGCCCGGGAGACAGTCACGGGCGGCGGCGCGGGCGGGGAACGTCCGGCCGCGGGCCGGGAAGTCCCCGCCCCCAGGGCAAACCCGGGCGCGGGCATCGGCCCGGGCCCCATAGGATTGGGCCAAACCACACGCACTCACCCCAGAGGATCGCTGCATGCCTGGCATCACGCGCGAGGAGGTCGCCCACCTCGCACGGCTGGCGCGTCTGGAGCTGAAGGGCGAAGAGCTCGACCACTTCGCAGGCCAGCTGGACGACATCATCGGCGCGGTCGCCCGCGTCAGCGAGGTCGCCGACCAAGACGTACCGCCGACCTCTCATCCGCTGCCGCTGACGAACGTCATGCGCGTGGACGAGGTCCGTCCGTCGCTCACCCCCGAGCAGGCGCTCTCCGGCGCCCCGGCCCAGGAGCAGCAGCGTTTCAAGGTGCCGCAGATCCTGGGGGAGGACTAATCACCATGACGGACACCAACGTCAACATCATCAAGCTCACCGCGGCCGAGACCGCCGAGAAGATCGCGGCCGGCGAGCTGACCGCCGTCGAGGTCACCGAGGCCCACCTCGCCCGGATCGAGGCCGTCGACGAGAAGGTGCACGCCTTCCTGCACGTCGACCGCGAGGGCGCCCTCGCCCAGGCGCGCGCCGTGGACGCCAAGCGGGAGTCCGGCGAGAAGCTCGGCCCGCTCGCCGGCGTGCCGCTCGCGCTCAAGGACATCTTCACCACCGAGGGCATCCCGACGACCGTCGGCTCGAAGATCCTCGAGGGCTGGATCCCGCCGTACGACGCGACGCTCACCAAGCGGCTCAAGGCCGCCGACGTCGTCATCCTCGGCAAGACCAACATGGACGAGTTCGCCATGGGGTCCTCCACCGAGAACAGCGCGTACGGCCCGACCGGCAACCCCTGGGACCTCACCCGGATCCCCGGCGGCTCCGGCGGCGGCTCCTCCGCGGCCCTCGCCTCCTACCAGGCGCCCCTCGCCATCGGCACCGACACCGGCGGCTCCATCCGCCAGCCGGCCGCCGTCACCGGCACGGTCGGCGTCAAGCCGACGTACGGCGCGGTCTCCCGCTACGGCATGGTGGCGTTCTCCAGCTCCCTCGACCAGGGCGGCCCCTGCGCCCGTACGGTCCTCGACGCCGCCCTGCTGCACGAGGTCATCGCCGGGCACGACCCGCTCGACTCGACCTCCATCGACGCCCCGGTCCCGCCGGTCGTCGAGGCCGCCCGCAACGGCAGCGTGGCGGGCATGCGCGTCGGCGTCGTCAAGCAGTTCCGCGGCGAGGGCTACCAGGCCGGTGTCATCCAGCGCTTCGACGAGTCCGTCGAGCTGCTGAAGGAACTGGGCGCCGAGATCGTCGAGCTGGACTGCCCGTCCTTCGACCTGGCGCTCTCCGCGTACTACCTGATCGCGCCGTCCGAGTGCTCGAGCAACCTGGCCCGCTTCGACGGCCTGCGCTACGGCCTGCGGACGGGCGACGACGGCACGCGCTCCGCCGAGGACGTCACCGCCCTCACCCGTGAGGCCGGCTTCGGTCCCGAGGTCAAGCGCCGTGTCATGCTCGGCACGTACGCGCTCAGCTCCGGCTACTACGACGCGTACTACGGCAGCGCCCAGAAGGTCCGCACGCTCATCTCGCGCGACTTCGACAAGGCGTTCGAGCAGGTCGACGTGATCGTCTCCCCGACCACGCCCACCACCGCCTTCCCGATCGGCGAGCGCGCCGACGACCCGATGGCGATGTACCTCGCGGACCTGTGCACCATCCCGACCAACCTGGCCGGGAACTCCGCCATGTCGCTGCCCTGCGGTCTCGCCCCGGAGGACAACCTCCCGGTCGGCCTGCAGATCATCGCTCCGGCCCTCAAGGACGACCGCCTCTACAAGGTGGGCGCCGCCGTCGAGGCCGCCTTCGTGGAAAAGTGGGGGCACCCGCTGCTTGAGGAGGCTCCGTCGCTGTGAGCAAGGCAATGTCCAAGGCCAAGGGCTTCAAGAAGTCCAAGTCCGGCACGTATCTGTCCATGGCGGGCACGGCGTTCGGTGCCATCGGTGTCGCCAAGCAGGTCAAGAAGGCCCGCAAGGAGAACGACACGCTGCGCCTCATCGACGCGGCCCTGTCCGCCGCCGCCATCGTCACCGGCCTCGCCATCCTCTACCGGGAGCTCAAGCGCCTGGGCGACGACGACGTCCTGCTGGGCTGAGAGGGAAGTTTTCACCGTGACCACCACGATCGACCTGGTGTCGTACGAGGACGCGCTCGCGTCGTACGACCCCGTCATGGGCCTCGAGGTCCATGTCGAACTCGGCACCAAGACGAAGATGTTCTGCGGCTGTTCGACCGAGCTGGGCGCCGAGCCCAACTCGCAGACCTGCCCGACCTGCCTCGGCATGCCCGGCGCCCTCCCGGTCGTCAACGCGACCGGTGTGGAGTCCGCCATCAAGATCGGCCTCGCGCTGCACTGCGAGATCGCCGAGTGGTGCCGCTTCGCCCGGAAGAACTACTTCTATCCGGACATGCCGAAGAACTTCCAGACCTCGCAGTACGACGAGCCGATCGCCTTCAACGGCTACCTGGACGTCCAGCTGGAGGACGGCGAGGTCTTCCGCGTGGAGATCGAGCGCGCCCACATGGAGGAGGACACCGGCAAGTCGACGCACGTCGGCGGTGCCACCGGCCGCATCCACGGCGCCTCGCACTCCCTGCTCGACTACAACCGCGCGGGCATCCCCCTCATCGAGATCGTCACCAAGCCCATCCAGGGCGCGGGCGAGCGGGCCCCCGAGGTCGCCAAGGCGTACGTCGCCGAACTGCGCGAACTCATCCGGGCGCTCGGCGTGTCGGAGGCCCGCATGGAGATGGGGCAGATGCGCTGCGACGTGAACCTCTCCCTGCGCCCGCACGGGCGGGAGAAGTTCGGCACGCGCTCCGAGACGAAGAACGTCAACTCCCTGCGTTCCGTGGAGCGGGCCGCCCGCTTCGAGATCCAGCGCCACGCCGCGGTGCTGAACTCGGGCGGCACGATCATCCAGGAGACCCGCCACTTCCACGAGGACACCGGGTCCACGACCTCGGGCCGCGTGAAGGAGGAGGCGGAGGACTACCGGTACTTCCCGGAGCCCGACCTCGTTCCCGTCGCCCCGTCCCGTGAGTGGGTCGAGGAGCTGCGCGCCGGGCTGCCCGAGCAGCCGCTGGCCCGCCGCAACCGGCTGCGCGAGGAGTGGGACGTCAACGCCCACGACATGCAGTCGATGCTCAACGCCGGTGCCATCGACTCGATCGTCGCGACGATCGAGGCCGGCGCCGACTCCGCCTCCGCCCGCAAGTGGTGGATGGGTGAGCTGGCCCGCAGCGCCAACGAGTCGGGCACGGCCCTGGAGGACCTGCCGATCACCCCGGCGCAGGTCGCCCGGGTGTCCGAGCTGGTCGCCGCGGGCGATCTGAACGACAAGCTGGCCCGTCAGGTCATCGAAGGCGTCCTCGCCGGCGAGGGCACCCCGGACGAGGTCGTCGAGAAGCGCGGCCTGAAGGTCGTCTCGGACGAGGGCGCCCTGACCGTCGCCGTCGACGAGGCCATCGCCGGGAACCCGGGCATCGCCGACAAGATCCGCGGCGGCAAGGTCCAGGCCGTCGGCGCGCTCGTCGGCGCGGTCATGAAGGCCACCCGCGGCCAGGCCGACGCGGCTCGCGTCAAGGAGCTCATCCTGGAGAAGCTGGGCGTCACCGAAGGCTGACGTCAGGGTTTTCCCACATCCCGGGGGGTGCGTCGCTCGCGACGCACCCCCCGGGGTCTGTGTCGGCGTGCTCAGGTCAACGCGCTACGCTCCCGCGCCATGAGTGGAAGCACCGACTCCGAGACGTACGACCGCACGACGCAGGACCGTGGGACGCGTGACACCGGGGTCCCGGCCCCGGAAGCCAGGGACCGGGACGAGCAGGATCAGGAAGACCGGCGGGACCGGGAGGACCAGGACCCCGGCGGCCGGGACCGCGAGGACCGGGACGCGGGCGGTCCGGACCGCGACGAGGACCATGACCCGGCCGGTCCCGACGCCGAGGATCTCGGCGAGGACGAGGACGGGGATCTCGACGGGGCCGAGGATCTCGACGAGGACCCGGAGGCGCGCCGGGCGCGCTGGACCGCGGTCGCCACGGGAGTCCTGCTGACCGTCGCGGGGCTCGCCGCGTCGGTGATGCGCACCGCGGGCTCGGGCACCGCGCTCATCCCCCTCTCCTACGCTTCCGGGGCCGTCCTGTGCGCCGGAGCGTCCGTGCTCGGGGCCAGGGGCCGCACCCGGCGGGCCCTGTGGCTGATGATCGTCGGCGTGATGGTCATGGCCGTGGGTGACCAGCTGGACTGAGCCGTGACCTGCGAAGTGACACGCGCCACGCGCACATGCTGTGACATCGGTCGCAGTCCTGTGAGTAACCCCACGAATGGGGCAAAGGATCATTTCAGGCTGCAAGAGTGATGGCGCATTAGTCATGTGTTCTTTGCGGGCAGTTCCCGATAAAGATCCACAAAACCCCCGGGGAGCTCGCTCGTGGCAGCCCTTGCACGGTGGTGCGTCCAGCATCGCCTCGTCGCCGTTCTGCTCTGGCTTCTGGCCTTCGGCGGTGTGACCGCCGCCGCCGCCGTGACGGGTTCCGCGTACTCCAACGACTACGAGGTCCCCGGCACCGAATCGGGCCGCGCGACGCAGCTCCTGAACAGCGGCTTCCCCGGGTTCGGCGGTGACAGCGACACCGTCGTCTGGCACACGGACTCGGGCACGGTGCGTTCCGCCGGCGTCGAGCAGTCCATGACCCGGGCCCTGGACAAGATCGAGAAGCTCCCCGGAGTGGCCTCGGTCGACAGCCCGTACCGGCACCAGGGGTCGGGCGAGACCGGCGCGAGCGGCCGGATCAGCCAGGACGGCCGGACGGCGTACGCGACCGTCACCTTCGCCGACCGGGCCGAGAACCTCGACAAGGGCGAGGTCCAGGCCGTCGTCGACGCCGCGAAGACCGCCGAGGCCAAGGGGCTCGACGTCGAGCTGGGCGGTACCGCCGTCGCCCTCACCAAGCCGTCCGGCGGGCACACGGCCGAGATCGTCGGCGTGGCCGTCGCCGCCGTGGTCCTCTTCCTCGCCTTCGGCTCCCTCGCCGCCTCCATGCTGCCCATCGCCACCGCCCTGGTCGGCGTCGGCACGGCGTACTTCGGCATCGTCCTCCTCGGACACGCCATGACCGTCGCCGACTTCGCCCCCATGCTCGGCATGCTGGTGGGCCTCGGTGTCGGGATCGACTACGCGCTGTTCATCGTGACCAGGCACCGGCGTGGCCTCAAGCGCGGACTTCCGGTGGCCGAGGCGGCGCAGAACGCCGTCGCCACCACCGGACGCGCGGTCGTCTTCGCCGGCGCCACCGTCTGCATCGCCCTGCTGGGCATGCTCATCCTGCGGCTCAACTTCCTCAACGGCGTGGCGATCGCCGCCTCCCTGACCGTCGTCCTCACCGTCGCGGCCTCCGTGACCCTGCTGCCCGCGCTGCTCTCCTTCATCGGGCCGCGCGCGCTCAGCCGCCGCGAGCGGCGGCGGCTCGAGGAGCACGGCCCCGAGCCGGAGGTGGCCACCGGGTTCGCCGCCCGCTGGTCCGCCTTCGTGGAGCGCCACCCCAAGCTGCTCGGCGTCGTGGCCGTCGTCGTGATGGCCGTCCTCGCCCTGCCCACCCTCTCCCTCCACCTGGGCACGTCCGACCAGGGCAACGACCCGAAGACGACGACCACCCGGCAGGCCTACGACCTGATCTCCGAGGGCTTCGGTCCCGGCGTGAACGGGCCCCTGACCCTGGTCACCAAGGTCGGCGGCGCGGAGGACAGGCTCGCCCTGGACAACCTGGACGCCACGCTGCGGGCCACCGAGGGTGTCGCCTCGGCGACCCCGGTGACGTACAACGGCGCCGGTGACACGGCCTTCCTCACCGTCGTCCCGGCCTCCGCGCCCCAGTCCCAGAAGACCAGCGACCTCGTCGACCGGCTGCGCACCGACGTCCTGCCGCGCGCCGAGTCGGGCACCGGCCTCGACGTACAGGCCGGCGGTGTGACGGCGAGCTACGACGACTTCGCGGACGTCATCATCGGCAAGCTCCCGCTCTTCGTCGGAGTCGTGATCAGCCTCGGCTGCGTCCTGCTGCTGCTCGCCTTCCGTTCGATCGGCATCCCCCTCAAGGCCGCGGCCATGAACGTCGCCGCCGTCGCCGCCGCCTTCGGAGTCGTCGTCGCGATCTTCCAGTGGGGCTGGGGGAGCGAACTGCTCGGCCTCGGCCGCGCGGGCCCGATCGAGCCGTTCCTGCCCGTGATCATGGTGTCGGTGCTCTTCGGGCTCTCCATGGACTACCAGGTCTTCCTGGTCAGCCGGATGTACGAGGAGTGGCTGGAGACCGGTGACAACCGGCGCGCCGTGCGGGTCGGCCTCGCCGAGACCAGCCGGGTGATCAACTCCGCCGCCGTCATCATGATCTCGGTCTTCCTCGCCTTCGTGCTCAGCGGCGACCGCGTCATCGCGATGTTCGGCATCGCGCTGGCCTCCGCCGTCGCCCTGGACGCCTTCGTCCTGCGCACGCTGCTCGTCCCCGCCCTCATGCACCTGCTCGGCGACGCCAACTGGTGGCTGCCGCGCGCCCTCGACAAGAGGCTGCCGCGCATCAGCATCGAACCGCCGGAGTGCCGTGCCGCGCATGAGAGGCTGGCCGAGGCCACGGACGCCGAGGCGGCGGCCGTACTGGGCCGCGCGGCGGCGGGCACCGGACCGGGCGACCTCGAGCCCGAGGACGCCGGGGTGACCGAGGCCGGGGGGACGGACGTGACGACGAAGGAGCGGTGACGGGATGTACGCGATATCCCTGGGCGAGGACGGCGCGGAACTGCGGCCCCTGGAGCCCTGGCACGCCGAGGAGTTCCTCGCGCACCTGGACCGCGGGCGCGAGTTCATCGGGAGGTTCATCGCCTTCGGAGCCGGGTCCACGGACGTTCCGTCCGCACGGGCGCAGCTCCAGCGGTACGCCGACATGCGCGCCGCCGGCACCGGGTCGCTGCACGGCCTGTGGCTGGACGGGAAGCTCGTGGGCGGGGTGCTCTTCCTGAACTTCGACGCGGACCAGGGCAACTGCGAGGTCGGCTGCTGGCTCGAGCCCGCCGCCTCCGGGCGCGGTCTGGTCACCCGCGCGATGCGGATCCTCATCGACCACGCGGTCGAGGAGCGCGGGATCCACCGCGTCGAGTGGGTCGCCGCGGCGGGCAACGTCCCGAGCCTGAACGTGGCCCGGCGGCTCGGTATGAGCCGGGACGGGGTGCTCCGGCAGAAGCATCCCCACCACGGGGTCCGGCACGACCTCGAGGTGTGGTCCGTGCTCGCGCCCGAGTGGCGTGCCGCACGCGCGGACGCCGACGGCGAGGACCGTTAAGGAACCTCTCAGACAGCGTCCGTACGGTGCCCGCATGGGAACCAGGACAGTTGACGAGGCCGGGGCCGAGACCGGTACCGAGGCGAAGCGCGACGAGCGGGACGTGGACGTCACCGGGACCGGCGCGGCCGGAGCGACCACGGACGAGGGGACCGGGGCCGGGGTCCCGGCCGACGCCACGGAGCGGGACGGGACCGACGAGGACCTCGACGAACGGGACGGGACCGACGAGCGGGACGGGGCCGGTGAGGACCTCGCCGCCGTCGAGGACTCCGGGGCGGGAGGGGACGGCGGTGTCGGCCAGGGTGCCGCCGCCGTGGTGTCCGCCGCACTCGGCCTGGTGTCGCTGACCGGGAGCTGGGTCTCCACCGTCGCGGCCGCCCGCGAGACCCTGGTCGGCCAGCTCCAGACCTCGTCCACCGCGAGCGTCGCCAAGCAGGTCAAGGAGGTCTACGGCGACGCCTGGGCGACCACCGCGCTCGTCGGCGGCCTCTTCGCGCTGGCCGCGCTGATCGTCGGCGTCCTCGTGCTGGTCCGGCCCGCGTTCGGCGCCCCCGGCAAGCCGCAGGCCGCCTGGATCAAGTCCGTCGCCTGGGCGGGCGTGTCGCTCGGCGTCGTCGGACTGGTGCTCGCGGTCGCCAAGTACTCCGACCTCATCCTCGGACTGCCTTCCGCGGGCTGACCCCCGACGACCGGGACGACTCTGAGGGGCCTTAGGGCCGGCACGGGAAACCGGCCGCCGCCCTAAGGCCCTTCGCGTTCCCGAGATGCGGAACTCTCCCGATGTGGCGCACCCCCCTGGGAGACGAAGGTTGAGGCATCGCGAACGAGCGAGACCGAAACCGACTCTTCACCAGGGGACACGAGATGTTCGAGTACGAACTCCAGCAGATCCGGTCCGCGGAACTGATCCGCGAGGCCCAGAACCACCGGCTCGCCAAGGAAGCCGCGAGCGGCCGCCGGGCCGCCCGCCGCGCCGCCGCCCTCCGGTCCGCGCACGACGGCACCGACGAGCGGGCCCATAGGAACCGTCTCCGCCGGCACTGGTTCGCCCGCGCCGTATGAGCGCCGGGACGTCCGCGGACGGCCGCGCGGCATCCGGCCGTCCGCGGGACGCGCGGGACGACGGCCGTACGGGGGTCGGCCGTCTCCCGCTCGCCGACGGCCGGCCGCCGTACGCGGCACTGACCGCCGTCCCGCCGACGGACCCCTGTGCCATGCTCGGGCCCGTGGAGACCAGATCCGTCAGCCCGGTGTTCGTCGGACGCGCCGACGAGCTGGGGGTGCTGAACGACGCGCTCTCCCGCGCCACCGCGGGAGAGCCGCAGGCGTTGCTGCTCGGCGGTGAGGCCGGCGTCGGCAAGACCCGCTTCCTGGAGGAGTTCTCCGCCGCCGCCACCCGCGAGGGCGCCGTCGTCGCCTGCGGCGGCTGCGTCGAGATCGGCGCCGACGGCCTCCCCTTCGCGCCGTTCTCCACCGCCCTGCGCGCCCTGCGCCGCGCCCTGCCCGACGAGCTCGCCGCCGCGGCCGCTGGACAGGAGGAGGAACTCGCCCGCCTGCTCCCCGAACTCGCGCGGACGACCCGGGGACGGCAGTACGAGGAGGACGGCGTGGCCCGCCTCTTCGAGCTCACCGCCCGCCTTCTGGAACGCGTCGCCGCGGACCGCACGGTCGTCGTCGTCCTCGAGGACCTGCACTGGGCCGACGCCTCCACCCGCCATCTGCTCGCCTACCTCTTCCGCACGCTGCGCAGCGGCCGCCTCGTCGTGATCGCCACCTACCGTGCCGACGACATCCACCGCCGCCACCCCCTGCGCCCCCTGCTCGCCGAGCTCGACCGCCTCCGCACGGTCCGGCGCATCGATCTGGGCCGCTTCGACCGGGCCGAGGTCGGCCGCCAGATCGCCGGGATCCTCGCCCGCGAACCCGACACCGCCCAGGCCGACGAGATCTTCGCCCGCTCCGACGGCAACGCGTTCTTCGTCGAGGAACTCGCCGTCGCCGCCCGCGAGGGCTGTCCCACCGGGCTCACGGACACCCTGCGCGACCTGCTCCTCGTCCGTGTCGAAGGACTGCCCGAGAGCGCCCAGCGGGTCGCCCGGATCGTCGCCGAGGGCGGCAGCACCGTCGAGTACCCCCTGCTCGCCGCGGTGGCACGGCTCGCCGAGGACGACCTCATCGAGGCCCTGCGCGCCTGTGTCGGCGCCAACATCCTGATCGCCTCGCCGGGCGGCGAGGGCTACCGCTTCCGCCATTCCCTGGTCCGCGAGGCCGTCAGCGACGACCTGCTGCCCGGCGAGCGCTCCCGCTTCAACCGCCGCTACGCCGAGGCCCTGGAGGCCGCCCCGGCGCTCGTGCCGGCCGACGAGCGCGTCACCCGCCTGGCCAGCTACTGGTACCACGCCCATGACGCCGCCAAAGCCCTGCCCGTCGTCCTCGACGCCTCCGTCGAAGCCCGCCGCCGGCACGCCCACGCCGAGCAACTGCGGCTCCTGGAGCGGGCGATGGAACTGTGGGAAGCGGTCCCCGACGCCGTGCGGGCCGAACTGCGCCCCATCGACTACGTGGAGGCCTACCCGCCCCCACTGCCCGAAGGGGACGGGGAGCCCCCGGGCGGCCGTGACGTCGCGGCCACGCCCCTGAGCTACCTCGACCTGATGGCGGAGGCCGCCGTCGCCGGCCGGCTGTGCGGGGAACGCGAACGCGCCCTGAAGACGACCAGGCGGGCGCTGCACCTCCTGGAGGACGAGAGCGACCCGCTGCGCGCCGCCTGGTTCTGGATCCAGCGCTCCCGGCTCGTCCAGGCACAGGTCCGCGGCGACGGCTGGAAGGAACTCGCCACCGCCCAGGACCTGGTGCGCGGTCTGCCCCCCTCCCAGGTGCACGCCGAGGTCCTGTCCATGGTCGCCTCCTGGTGCATGGTGCACCAGCCGGGCCACAGCGCCCTCTCCGCGGCCGAACGCGCCGTGGAGTACGCGCACATGGTGGGAGCCAGGGACACCGAGCTGAACGCCCGGCTCACCCTGGGCGGCCTGATGGTCGACGCGGGGGACGTCGAGGCCGGGCTCGCCGAGATGTACCGGGTCAAGGAGCGGGCGGAGCGGCAGGGCGCCGCCTACGTCGAGGGCCGTCTGCACGTCAACCTGCCCTCCCACCTGGAGTCCGTCGGCCGCTCCCGCGAGGCCGTCGCCATCCTGCGCGAGGGCGTCGAACTCGCCTGCCGCAACGGCCTGCTGGACACCCAGGCCTGGATCTGGGGCAACCTCTCCGAATCGCTGTACGCGCTCGGCCGGTGGGACGAGGCCACCGAGGCCGCGCGCGACGCCCTGGCCGTCGGACTCGACGGCAAGGCCTCCGGCGTGGGCGCCTCCCGTCTCGTGCCCGTGGCCCTGGCCCGCGGCGACCTCGCCGAGGCCGGCCGTCAACTGGCCGCCGCACGCCGTCACTTCGGCACCCATGACCCGATGCCCCAGCACTCCCTGCCACTGCTGTGCGCCACCATCGGCATCGCCGCGGGCGAGGGCCGTCTCCTCGACGCCCGTACCGCCCTGGAGGAGGCACTGGCCGCGGGTTTCCCGCCCGGCACCCAGCGCTACGCCTGGCCGCTGCTGCTGGCCGCCGTCACCGCGGAGACCGGCACCGGCACTCCGCCCGGCGCCGACCCCGGCCGCGCCCCGGCCCTGGAACGCGTCCGCACGGCCGCGAGGGCCCTGGCCACCGGAGCGCCCGTCTGGATCGTCCACGCCGCATGGGTGCACGCCGAACTCCGGCGGGCCGACGGCGTGAGCACCCCGGACGAGTGGTCCGAGGTGGTCGAGGCCCTCGAACCCCTGGAGCGCCCCTACGACCTCGCCCGGGTCCGCCTCCGCCTCGCCGAGTCCCTGCTGCTCACGGGCGCGGACGACGAGGAGCGCGCCCGCGCCGCGGAACTCCTCCGGCTGGCCGGAGCCGCCGCCGGACACCTCGGCGCCCGCCCCCTCGCCGACGCCGTCGCCCTGCTGGCCCGGCGCGCCCGCCTCACCCCCGAGTCCGTTCCCGGAGGGTCCCGTACCGCTCCCGCCGACCCCGCGGCCGCGCTCGGCCTCACCGGCCGCGAGCGCGACGTCCTGCGCCTGGTCGCCGCCGGCCGCAGCAACCGCCAGATCGCCGAGGAACTCTTCATCTCCCCGAAGACGGCGAGCGTCCACGTCTCGAACATCCTGGCCAAGCTGGAGGTCTCGGGACGGGGGGAGGCGGCGGCGCTGGCCCACAGACTGCGGCTCTTCCCGCCGGACGCACCCGGCACCCCGGCCGCCCGGGCGGCCGGCTGAGGAGCGGCCCGGGGACGTCCTACCCGACCTCCAGCTCCAGGAGCCGGTCGTCGCCCTTCACGGGGGTGCCGCGGCCGTCGGTCTCGCTCGTGGTCAGCCAGAGCTTGTCGCCGCCCGCGGAGACGACCGTGCGCAGGCGGCCGTACTCGCCCTTCAGGAAGGACTCGGGGGCCGCGGACGCCTTGACGCCGTTCAACGGGATCCGCCACAGGCGCTGCCCCTTGAGAGCCGCCATCCATATGGACCCCTCGGCGTAGGCGATCCCGCTCGGGGAGGCCTCGTCGGTGTGCCAACGGGCCACCGGGTCGTGGTACTTCGGGTCGTGGCCGATGCCTTCCACCACCGGCCAGCCGTAGTTGTCGCCCGGCTTGATCTGGTTCAGCTCGTCCCAGGTGTCCTGGCCGAACTCCGAGGCCCACAGGCGCTGTCTGCCGTCCCAGGCGAGACCCTGGACGTTGCGGTGCCCGTACGAGTACACGACCGAGTCGGGGAACGGATTGCCCGGCGCGGGCTCGCCCTCCGGCGTCATGCGCAGGATCTTCCCGCCGAGCGACTCCTTGTCCTGGGCCAGGCCCCGGTCACCCGTCTCGCCCGTGCCCGCGTACAGCATCCGGTCCGGGCCGAAGGCGATCCGGCCGCCGTTGTGGATCACGCCCTTGGGGATGCCCTTGAAGACCGTGTCCGGTGCGCCCAACTGCTCGCCGGACGGCTTCCGCTCGTCGTACAGCATGCGGACGATGCGGTTGTCGGAGGCCGTCGTCAGGTACGCGTAGATCATGTGATCGGAGGCGTAGTCCGGAGAGAGCGCGATGCCCAGGAGGCCGCCCTCGCCGGCCGGGGCCACCCCGGGGACCTCGCCCAGCAGTGTCTTCCCGCCGGTCTTCTCGTCGATCCGGGTGATCGTCCCCTTGTCCCGCGAGGACACCAGCAGGCCGCTCCCGGGCAGCGGTGCCAGGCCCCAGGGGGTGTCGAGGCCCTCGGTGACGGTGCGCAGGACCTTCACCGAACCCTTCGCGGGCGGCGTCTCCTCGGGGGCGGCGCTCCGGGCGGGCGCCGATCGCGACGGCGTGCTCCCGGTGCCCGCGGACACGCTCGGGCCCGCCGGTTCCGGACGGCCGCCGGAGGAACAGCCGGCCGTCACCAGGAGCGCGGTCGTGGCCAACGCGACCGTCACTGCTCGAACCTGCACCATGAGTGTCCCTTCGACGCGGCGGTCCCCCTTGTTCATACGCCGCTCGCGGCCCTCGGGTTCCCGGTCCCGGCCGGGCGGTGCGTCCAGGGCTCCGAGAGCACCGCTCAGTCCCAGGATCCCAGCGCCCCCGGCAGCCCCGCCACCTCGGCGAGGTCCTCCGCGGTCAGCCGCAGTCCGGCCGCCCCCGCGTTCTCGGCGGCCCAGCGCTCCCGCTTGGTCCCCGGCACCGGGACGACGTGCGGACCCTGTGCCAGGACCCACGCCAGCGCCACCTGCGCGGGGGTGACGGGACGGACGCCGTCCCCGTGCCGCCGCGCGACACGCCGCAGGCCGACGACGATGGGCTGGTTCGCGGCCATCATCTCGGCGGTGAAGCGGGGATGGCGGGCCCGCAGGTCGTCGGGCTCGAAACCCTCGCCCGGGGTCAGCGTGCCGGTCAGGAAGCCGTTGCCGAGCGGCATCGCGGCGAGGAAGCCGACGCCGCGCGCCGCGCACCACGGCAGCAGCGCGTCCAGCGCCTCCGCCGACCACACCGACAGCTCGGCCTGCACGGTGCTCACCGGGAAGACCTGCTGCACCCGCTCCAGCAGCCGGATCGTTCCGTCGTGCAACCGCGCCCCCGCCCGGCGGCCGGACCGGGCACCCACCGCGCACAGCCCGAGCGAGCGCACCTTTCCGGCCGAGACGAGTTCGGCCATCGCGCCCCAGGTCTCCTCGACCGGCACCTCCGGGTCCGTGCGGTGCAACTGGTAGAGATCGATCACGTCCGTCTGGAGCCGGCGCAGCGACGCGTCGCACGCCCGTCTCACGTAGTTGGGGCGGCCGTTGGCCACGAGGTGCTGATCGCCCACCAGCAGACCGACCTTGGTCGACACGAAGGCCTCGGAGCGTCGCTCCTTGAGCACGCGCCCGACGAGCAGTTCATTGGTGAAGGGCCCGTACATGTCCGCCGTGTCGAGCAGCGTCGACCCCCGGTCGAGTGCCGCGTTCACCGCGCGCAGCGACTCCTCGCCGCGCTGTTGTGACCCGGTGTAAGCCCAGCTCATCGGCATGCATCCGAGTCCGACCGCCCCCACTTCGAGCGCCGCGGCCCCGATCGTTCTGCGCTCCACCTGGCCGTGATCCTCCTTCTGCTGGCCCCCAACCTAACCTCTGCGCGCATGGGCGCCTGGCATAACCTCCTGACCATGACCTTTGATGTCTGGCTCCCCTTTCACGCGGACGAGATCGACGGACTCCCCGAAGGGCCCGACTACCGTTTCTGGGACGGCGGCCGGGAGTTCCCCGCGGATCCCGCCGACTGCGCGTTCTACGTCGTGCCCTACATGAAGCCGTCCGAGGTCTCGCAGCGGCCGATGGCCGAAATGACGTCGGTCAGGGCCGTGCAGACACTCTCCGCCGGCGTCGACCACGTCCTTCCGAGCCTCGACTCCCTTCCCCCCGGTGTGGTGTTGTGCAACGCCCGCGGGGTGCACGAGGCGAGCACCGCGGAACTCACCCTCGCCCTGGTCCTCGCCTCGCTGCGCGGGATCCCCGACTTCGTGCGGGGCCAGGACAAGCAGGAGTGGCGCTCGGGGTTCCGTCCCTCGCTGGCCGACAAGTCCGTTCTCATCGTGGGGTACGGGTCGATCGGGTCCGCGATCGAGGACAGGCTCGCGCCGTTCGAGCTCGCGCGGGTCGCGCGCATCGCGCGCTCCGCCCGTGCCACGGCGCGCGGCCCCGTGCGCCCCCTGGCCGAACTCCCTTCCCTGCTGCCCGAGTTCGACGTGGTCATCCTGTCCACGCCGCTCACGGACGGCACCCGCGGCCTGGTGGACGCCGGCTTCCTGTCCCGGATGAAGGACGGCGCGCTCCTGGTGAACGTGGCCCGCGGTCCCGTCGTCGACACGGACGCGCTGGTCGGCGAGCTGAAGAGCGGGCGCATCACCGCGGCCCTCGACGTCACCGACCCCGAACCGCTGCCCGCGGGGCACCCGTTGTGGCATGCGCCCGGTGTGCTCATCAGCCCCCACGTCGGCGGGCCGACCTCGGCGTTCTGGCCGCGCGCCAAGCGACTGCTGGCGGATCAGCTGACCCTCTTCGTGAACCGGGAACCGCTGCGCAACGTGGTCCTTACCACCGGCACCTGAGCAACCGCCCGTCGCCCTCCGTCCGCTTCGGGCACCCTCCGCAGTCCTCCGGATGCGGGCAGTGCCGGCATAGTCCCTGGTCGTCACGGAGAGTAGAGGAACTATGTCCCTGAGTGACGATACTGGTGTATCGTCCCGACAGGGGCTGCGCCGCGCACCGTTCGGCGCCGGGGACGGACATTGAGACTGCGAGGGGGGCGACGGGCGATGCACGGCCTATGGACCACCGATCCGACGCGGCGGGGCCGCCGCCGACGACCCTGGCGCGCGGCCACGCACAGCCGCGGCCACGGCAGCCATCACCACCGCAGACATCAGAGCCGCCGGAGGCACGCGCACCCGGCGTGCCGGGACCAGCGGGACTCCGGGGCACGGACCGGGTGGGCCCGGTGAGCTCCCCAGGGGCGCTGCTGACCCGTCGGGCGGTCTTCGACGGCGGGACGGGCCTGTTCTCGCAACTCGTGCTGGCCCTGGTGTGCGCGGCCTACGCCGTGGGTTCCGCGCTCGGCTGGGGCTCCACGAGCCTGGCGCTGGTCATGGGCGACTTCGGGCTGAGCGTCGCGGCGGGCGCCGCGGCGGTCTCCTGCTTCCTCTACGCCCGTAGCCGCCGCAGCCGCTTCCGGCCCGCGTGGCTGCTGTTCGCGCTCTCCTCGGCGATGGCCTCGCTCGGAAACCTGGTCTGGGGGTGGTACGAGGTCGTCCTCGACCGCCCCGTGCCCACCCCGAGCTACGCCGACCTCTTCTTCCTCTGCTTCGCGCCGCCCGCCATCGTGGGACTGCTGGTGCTCGCCAAGCGGCCCGTCACCAGGGCGGGCTGGGTGTGTCTCGGGCTGGACGCCTGGCTGATCGGCGGATCGCTGCTCACCCTGTCCTGGAGCCTGGCGCTCGCCCAGGCCGCGAAGTTCGACGGGCCGAGCGTCGCGCACACCGCGCTGTCGCTCGCGTACCCGCTGCTGGACATCGCGCTGGTCAGCATGGTTCTCGCGCTGCACTTCAGGCGCTCGTCGGTGAACAGGTCGGCGGTGAACACGGCGATCGGGGCGCTCGCGCTGACCGTGATGTGCGACGCGCTGTTCACCTCGCCCCTCCTGCACAACAGCTACCACTCGGGCCAGCTCCTCGACGCGGGCTGGTTCGCCGGCTCGCTGCTCCTCGCCTACGCGCCCTGGGTCGTCACCCGGCACGGGAACGAGCCCGAGGAGCACGGCATCGACGCGTACGGACCGGACCTGGGCGACCCCGACCCGCGCGGACCCGACGGGCAGGGTTCGGAGGAGCACGCGCGCGTGGCCCACGAGGGCATCCCGGGGCAGCGCAGGGAAGGGCAGCACGGGCCCCCGGGGAGCCATGCGTCGCCCGCACCCCGGGAGACCCGCCCGCCGTACGGACCGGGAGCCGGGCAGGAGGGCCCCGGGTCCCACGAGGACCGGGAGCGGCACGAGGAGCCGGACGATCCCCACGGGCGGCAGCGGGGCGGACCCGCGAACGCCCAGGCCCCCGGACCGGACCGCTCCCCGGCGGCGGCGCGTCCGATCACCGGATCGCTGGCCGCGCTGACGCCCTACCTGGCCGCGGCCGTCTGCACGCTGGGGATCCTCTACAACATCCTGAACGGGCGCAGGGTGGACCGCGTGGTGCTCGTCACCGCCGGTCTCGTCGTGCTCGCCCTCGTGGTGCGCCAGGGCATCATGCTGCTCGACAACATCACCCTCACCCAGGAGCTGGCCCAGAAGGAGAACCACTTCCGCTCCCTGGTGCAGGGGTCGAGCGACGTCATCATGATCGCCGCCCCGAACGGCATCCTGAGATACGTCAGCCCGGCCGCCGCCGGGGTCTACGGCCGTGACGCCGAGGAACTCGTCGGCTCCGAACTCGCCTCGCTCATCCACCCCGAGGACCTCGGCTGCGTGGTCCACGAGGTGCGGCGGTTCCTCGCGGCCAGCCACAGCGAGGAGCCCACCACCCGGATCGAGTGCAGGTTCCGCTCCGGCGACGGCGGCTGGCTCAACGTGGAGTCCACCGTCAACCGGCACCACGGCGGCCTCATCTTCAACAGCCGTGACGTCACCGAACGCGTGCGGCTCCAGGCCCAGTTGCAGCACAACGCCGAGCACGACCCGCTCACCGACCTGCCCAACCGCGCGCTGTTCACCCGGCGCGTCCAGCAGGCCCTGTCCGGGCGCCGCTCCACCGACCGGGGCACCGCCGTCCTCTTCATCGACCTCGACGGCTTCAAGGCCGTCAACGACACGATCGGGCACCAGGCCGGCGACGAACTGCTCGTCCAGGCCGCCCGCAGGCTCCAGGACTCCGTCCGGCACGGCGACACCGCCGCCCGGCTCGGCGGGGACGAGTTCGCGGCCCTCATCGTCGGTGACGGAGGACGTGACCGCACCGCCCGTGAGCAGCAGGTACGGGAACTCGCCGACCGTCTGCGGATCAGGCTCTCCCAGCCCTACTGCATCGACGGCAACGATGTCCGGGTCGCCGCGTCCATCGGCGTCGGCTTCGCCGAGCCGGGCCTCGGCGCCGGGGAACTGCTGCGCAACGCCGACCTCGCCATGTACCGCGCCAAGGCGGCCGGAAAGGGCCGTGTCGAGCTGTACGCGCCCCAGATGCAGCAGGACGTGGTCCGCAGGGCGGAGCTGGCGACCCGGCTGCGCTCCGCGCTCCAGGACGGCGAGTTCGCCCTGCTGCACCAGCCCGTGGTGTCGCTGGAGGACGGCCGGATCGCGTCGGTCACCGCACAGGCGCGCTGGCGTTCCTCCCAAGGGGTGCTTTTCACGCCCGCCGAGTTCCTGCGGGTGGCCGAGGACAGCGAGAGGACCGCCGAGCTGGGCCGCTGGATGCTCGACGAGGCCGTCGGACAGGCCGCCGAGCGCACCGCCGCGGGGATCGCCGTGCCGGTCACGGTCCGGATGACCGCCCGGCGTCTGGTGGACCGCTCGATGCCGCTGGGCTCCGTGGAGTCCCTGCTCACCCGGCACGGGCTCGCCTCGGGCGGACTGATCATCGAGCTGTCCGACACCGATCCGAGGGTCCCCCTGGACGAGCTGGAACGCCGGCTGAACGCGCTCAGGCGCCTCGGCGTGCGGATCGCCCTGGACGGCTTCGGCAGCGGCTACGCGGCGATCACGGCGCTGCGGCGGCTCCCGGTCGACGTACTGCGTCTCGACCGGAGTCTGGTCGAGGGGGTCGTCGAGTCCGCCCGGCTGCACAAGATCACCAGCGGGCTGCTGCGGATCGCCGCCGATCTGGGGATGCAGTCCGTGGCCGACGGGGTGGATCTTCCGGAACAGGTCGTCGCCCTGCGCGCGATGGGCTGCACCCACGGGCAGGGCATGGCCTTCTCCGGGCCGCTGGACGAGTACCGGCTGCGCAGAGCGCTCTCTTCCGGCCACTATCCCGTGCCGAACGGCCCTGTCGAGCCGGTGTTCGCCGGTGGAGGCGGTGCGGGGGTGTATACGAGTGGTGTGCCCGCCGTCCTGGGAGGCGGAACAGCTCTCCGCTCACATAATGAGACGCCCGTCCCACCCACTTGACAGTCGGTGCGTGCCGGGGGGAGGGTCAATGCCATGCGCACCCGAATTCTCGTACTTGGAAAGCGCGTCGGCTGAAGCCAGGTGGTCCCCGGGAAGGTCCGGGACACCCGGCGACCGCACCCGGCGCGCTCCCCTCGCTTGCCTCCCGGCACGAGGGGTTTTTTGTTGCACAGGCATCAGTCGTACACCGCACAAAAGTCGCAAAAACCCTCAGCATCGAGAAGAGAATGCCGATGACCGAGCAGGCCACCGGGGCCCACCATCCGCAGCCGCGGCCCCGTTCCGGAGGACAGCAGTCCGCACCCGAGCACGTCACGGGCGCGCAGTCCCTCATCCGCTCGCTCGAGGAGGTCGGGGCCGAGACCGTATTCGGCATCCCCGGCGGCACGATCCTTCCGGCCTACGACCCGCTGATGGACTCCAAGCGGGTGCGGCACGTGCTCGTGCGGCACGAGCAGGGCGCCGGCCACGCGGCCACCGGATACGCGCAGGCCACAGGCAAGGTCGGCGTCTGCATGGCGACCAGCGGCCCCGGCGCCACCAACCTGGTCACCCCGATCGCCGACGCCAACATGGACTCCGTTCCGCTGGTCGCGATCACCGGGCAGGTGGTCTCCTCCGCGATCGGCACGGACGCCTTCCAGGAGGCGGACATCGTCGGCATCACCATGCCGATCACCAAGCACAGCTTCCTGGTCACCAAGGGCGAGGACATCCCCCGGGTGATCGCCGAGGCGTTCCACATCGCCTCGACCGGCCGCCCCGGACCGGTCCTGGTCGACATCCCCAAGGACGTCCTCCAGAAGAAGACCACCTTCTCCTGGCCGCCGGTCATGGACCTGCCCGGCTACCGTCCGGTGACCAAGCCGCACGCCAAGCAGATCCGCGAGGCGGCCAAGCTGCTCAGCCAGGCCAGGCGGCCCGTGCTGTACGTCGGCGGCGGCGTCCTCAAGGCGCACGCCACCGCCGAGCTGAGGGTCCTCGCGGAACTCACCGGAGCGCCCGTCACCACCACCCTGATGGCGCTCGGCGCGTTCCCCGACAGCCACCCGCTGCACGTGGGGATGCCGGGCATGCACGGTTCGGTCACCGCCGTCACCGCGCTGCAGAAGGCCGACCTGATCGTCGCCCTCGGAGCCCGCTTCGACGACCGCGTCACCGGCAAGCTGGACAGCTTCGCCCCGTTCGCCAAGATCGTCCACGCCGACATCGACCCGGCCGAGATCGGCAAGAACCGCGCCGCCGACGTGCCGATCGTCGGGGACGCCCGCGAGGTCATCGCCGATCTGGTCCAGGCGGTCCAGAAGGAGCACAGCGAGGGCAACGCCGGCGACTACACCGCCTGGTGGAGCGACCTCAACCGCTGGCGCGAGACCTACCCGCTCGGTTACGAGCAGCCCGACAACGGCCAGCTCTCTCCGCAGCAGGTCATCGAGCGCATCGGACAGCTCGCCCCGGAGGGCACGATCTTCGCGGCCGGCGTCGGCCAGCACCAGATGTGGGCCGCGCACTACATCCAGTACGAGCAGCCCTCGACCTGGCTGAACTCCGGCGGCGCCGGAACGATGGGGTACGCGGTCCCGGCCGCGATGGGCGCCAAGGCCGGACAGCCGGACCGCACGGTCTGGGCGGTCGACGGCGACGGCTGCTTCCAGATGACCAACCAGGAACTCACCACCTGCGCCCTGAACAACATCCCGATCAAGGTCGCCGTCATCAACAACGGTGCCCTCGGGATGGTCCGCCAGTGGCAGACCCTCTTCTACAACCAGCGCTACTCCAACACCGTGCTGCACAGTGGCCCGGACGCGGACGGCAAGCAGCCGAGCGCCGGCACCCGCGTCCCCGACTTCGTCAAGCTGTCGGAGGCCATGGGCTGCTACGCGATCCGTTGCGAGAGCCCGGAGGACCTGGACAAGGTCATCGAGGAGGCGAACTCGATCAACGACCGCCCGGTCGTGGTCGACTTCATCGTCCACGAGGACGCGATGGTGTGGCCGATGGTCGCCGCCGGCACCTCCAACGACGAGGTCATGTTCGCCCGGGACGTCCGCCCCGACTTCGGCGACAACGAAGACGACTGAGAGAGAGCCGAGTCAGACCCATGAGCAAGCACACCCTCTCCGTCCTCGTCGAGAACAAGCCCGGTGTCCTCGCCCGGATCACCGCCCTGTTCTCCCGGCGCGGCTTCAACATCGACTCCCTCGCCGTCGGTGTCACCGAGCACCCCGAGATCTCCCGCATCACCATCGTGGTGAACGTGATCGAGGAACTCCCGCTCGAGCAGGTCACCAAGCAGCTCAACAAGCTCGTCAACGTCCTGAAGATCGTCGAGCTGGAGCCCGGTTCGGCCGTTCAGCGGGAACTCGTTCTGGTGAAGGTGCGCGCCGACAACGAGACGCGCTCCCAGATCGTCGAGATCGTTCAGTTGTTCCGTGCCAAGACCGTCGACGTCTCCCCGGAGGCCGTCACCATCGAGGCCACCGGCGGCGCCGACAAGCTGGAGGCCATGCTCAAGATGCTGGAGCCGTTCGGCATCAAGGAGCTGGTCCAGTCCGGCACGATCGCGATCGGACGCGGGGCGCGTTCGATCACCGACCGGTCGCTGCGCGCGCTGGACCGTTCGGCCTAAACCGGAGAACACCGGTGCACGGGCGGGCCGCCCACCCCGGCCCGCCCGTATGCCGAGACCCGAGAACCTCACTTCACCCGCCCGCCGTACGGTGGGACGCAACACCGGAAATACCGGAAAACAAGGAGAACCCCAGTGGCCGAGCTGTTCTACGACGACGACGCAGACCTGTCCATCATCCAGGGCCGCAAGGTCGCGGTCATCGGCTACGGCAGCCAGGGCCACGCCCACGCGCTGTCCCTGCGTGACTCGGGTGTCGACGTCCGCGTCGGTCTGCACGAGGGCTCCAAGTCCAAGGCGAAGGCCGAGGAGCAGGGCCTGCGCGTGGTGACCCCGGCCGAGGCCGCGGCCGAGGCCGACGTCATCATGATCCTGGTCCCGGACCCGATCCAGGCCCAGGTCTACGAGGAGTCCATCAAGGACAACCTGAAGGACGGCGACGCGCTGTTCTTCGGCCACGGCCTGAACATCCGCTTCGGCTTCATCAAGCCCCCGGCCGGTATCGACGTCTGCATGGTCGCCCCCAAGGGCCCGGGCCACCTCGTGCGCCGTCAGTACGAGGAGGGCCGCGGCGTCCCCTGCATCGCGGCCGTCGAGCAGGACGCGACCGGCAACGCCTTCGCGCTCGCCCTCTCGTACGCCAAGGGCATCGGCGGCACCCGCGCCGGCGTCATCAAGACGACCTTCACCGAGGAGACCGAGACCGACCTGTTCGGTGAGCAGGCCGTCCTCTGCGGTGGCACCGCCGCCCTGGTCAAGGCCGGCTTCGAGACGCTGACCGAGGCCGGCTACCAGCCGGAGATCGCGTACTTCGAGTGCCTCCACGAGCTGAAGCTCATCGTCGACCTCATGTACGAGGGCGGCCTGGAGAAGATGCGCTGGTCCGTCTCCGAGACCGCCGAGTGGGGCGACTACGTCACCGGCCCGCGCATCATCACGGACGCCACCAAGGCGGAGATGAAGAAGGTCCTCGCCGAGATCCAGGACGGCACGTTCGCCCGCAACTGGATGGACGAGTACCACTCGGGCCTGAAGAAGTACAACGAGTACAAGACCCAGGACGAGAACCACCTCCTGGAGACCACCGGCAAGGAGCTGCGCAAGCTCATGTCGTGGGTCAACGACGACGAGGCGTAAGCCGCACGACGAGGGGCCGGGGCGGCATGCTCCGGCCCCTTCGTCGAACCCCGGGTAACCCCCGTGGGCGCGGTGTTGGACATCCCGTCCAGCCACGGACGGGTGATCCTTCCGCGGAGGCGCAGGACGACCTCTCCGGCGCCACTACACTGCTCCACATCACCAACGCGTCAGGCCCACAGCGTCGTGCGTCTTCCACGCGGCTCGAGCGACCCCCCAAGAAGTGCAGGTACATTCCGGGGCCGCTAAAACCCTCCACCGCCTGCGGCCGTCGGGACGGCCGTCCGCATTGGACTTGTGAGGACTCACGTGAGCTCGAAACCTGTCGTACTCATCGCTGAAGAGCTGTCGCCCGCGACCGTAGACGCCCTGGGCCCGGACTTCGAGATCCGGCACTGCAACGGCGCGGACCGTGCCGAGCTGCTGCCCGCCATCGCCGACGTCGACGCCATCCTCATCCGCTCGGCCACCAAGGTCGACGCCGAGGCCGTCGCCGCCGCCAGGAAGCTGAAGGTCGTCGCACGAGCCGGCGTCGGCCTGGACAACGTCGACGTCTCCGCCGCCACCAAGGCCGGCGTGATGGTCGTCAACGCCCCCACCTCCAACATCGTGACCGCGGCCGAGCTGGCCTGCGGTCTGCTCCTCGCCACCGCGCGCCACATCCCGCAGGCCAACACGGCGCTGAAGAACGGCGAGTGGAAGCGCAGCAAGTACACCGGTGTCGAGCTGGCCGAGAAGACCCTCGGTGTCGTCGGCCTCGGCCGCATCGGCGCGCTCGTCGCGCAGCGCATGTCGGCGTTCGGCATGAAGGTCGTCGCCTACGACCCCTACATCCAGCCCGCGCGGGCCGCGCAGATGGGCGTGAAGGTCCTCACCCTCGACGAGCTGCTCGAGGTCTCGGACTTCATCACCGTGCACCTGCCGAAGACCCCCGAGACCCTCGGTCTCATCGGCGACGAGGCCCTGCACAAGGTCAAGCCGACCGTGCGCATCGTCAACGCCGCGCGCGGCGGGATCGTCGACGAGGCGGCGCTGTACTCGGCGCTCAAGGAGGGTCGCGTCGCCGGCGCCGGCCTCGACGTGTACGCGAAGGAGCCCTGCACGGACTCCCCGCTGTTCGAGCTCGACGAGGTCGTCTGCACCCCGCACCTCGGCGCCTCGACGGACGAGGCCCAGGAGAAGGCCGGCATCGCCGTCGCCCGCTCGGTGCGCCTCGCCCTCGCCGGTGAGCTCGTCCCCGACGCGGTCAACGTCCAGGGCGGCGTCATCGCCGAGGACGTCAAGCCCGGTCTGCCGCTCGCCGAGAAGCTCGGCCGCATCTTCACCGCCCTCGCGGGCGAGGTCGCGGTCCGCCTCGACGTCGAGGTGTACGGCGAGATCACCCAGCACGACGTCAAGGTGCTCGAACTCTCCGCGCTCAAGGGCGTGTTCGAGGACGTCGTCGACGAGACCGTGTCGTACGTCAACGCCCCGCTGTTCGCGCAGGAGCGCGGCGTCGAGGTCCGGCTGACCACGAGCTCGGAGTCCCCCGACCACCGCAACGTGGTCACCGTGCGCGGCACGCTCGGCGACGGCCAGGAGGTCGCGGTCTCCGGCACGCTGGCCGGCCCGAAGCACCTGCAGAAGATCGTCGCCGTCGGTGAGTACGACGTGGACCTCGCGCTCGCCGACCACATGGTCGTCCTGAGCTACGAGGACCGTCCCGGCGTCGTCGGCACCGTCGGCCGCATCCTCGGCGAGGCCGGCATCAACATCGCCGGCATGCAGGTCGCCCGCGCGGCCGTCGGCGGCGAGGCCCTCGCGGTCCTGACCGTCGACGACACCGTGCCGCAGAGCGTCCTCACCGAGCTCTCCGAGGAGATCGGCGCGACGTCGGCGCGTTCGGTCAACCTGGTCTGAGGCCGCGTCGCGACGGCTTCCCGTACGACGGCCGGGGGCCGGGACACCAGCTGGTGTCCCGGCCCCCGGCCGTTTCCGTCCGATCACGCGGAGGGGGTCGTCTCCGGCTCGATCAGGCCCTCGCGGTAGGCGATGGCCACGGCCTCGGTGCGGCTCGCGGCGCCCAGCTTGGCGAGGATGTTGGAGACGTGGACGCTCGCCGTCTTGCCGCTGATGAACAGCTCCTCGCCGATCTGGCGGTTGGTACGGCCCCGGCCGAGCAGCCGCAGCACGTCGCTCTCCCGGGCGGTCAGCGCGGCGATGCGCTCCCCGGCGGCCGGTGCCCCGTCGAGGCGGCCGCGCCGGACGAGCGAGTCCAGGGCCTCGAGCAGCGGCACCGCCCCGAGGCGCACGGCGGTCTCGCGGGCCGCGCGGGCCTGCTCCGCGGCCTCCTCGCGGCGGTCCGCGGCGAGGAGGGCCTCCGCGAGCCGCCTCCTGCACCGGGCCAGTTCGTACGGGTCGCCGTAGCCGAACGCCGTCACGGCCAGGTCCCAGGCCGCGACGTCCGGGCCGGTGCGGGCGCGCAGCCACTCGGCCTCGGCGCGGGCGAGCCAGGCCATGCCCTCGGGCCCCTGCCGGGTGCCGTCCTCGCCCCGGGCTGCCGACCCCCGGGCGAGCTCCACCAGCTCGGCCGCGGTCCGGGCCCAGCGGTCGGCGCCCGCCGGGTCGCCGGACAGCCGGGCCTCCTCGGCCGCGTCCGCGACCGCCGCCAGGGCGAGCGCGGCGAGCCGCACCACGACGTCGGGCCGTCCGGAGCCCGAGGTGTCGGTGAGCGTCCCGACCGCGGTGCGCAGCCGTCGTACGGAGTCCTCGGCGTCGCCCTCGAGCGCGGCCGAGTCGGTCAGCACGATGTTCGCGATGAGCGCCGACATCCAGTCGAAGGGCCGGTCGAGCAGCGCCCGGGCCCCGGCGACGGCCGCGTCGTGCTCGCCGCGGGCCAGCGCCACGTACAGTGCGGGCCCGGTCGCGAACCCGGCCGCCACCGGCAGCAGCTCGGCGTCCTCGGCGGCCGCCCGGGCGCACTCGTCCCAGCGGCCCAGCGTGTACAGCACCAGGGACTGGAGGTAGCGGAGCTCCAGGGCGTACGGCGAGGAGAGGAGTCCGGTGCGGCGGGCCCGGTCCACGCCGTCGCCGAGCCAGGTCAGGCACTCGTCCAGGGCGCCGGATTCGTAGGCGCCGAGGGCCAGGTTGAACAGCGCCCGCATCTCCACCGGGAAGTTCCCGGCGCCGTGGGCCAGTTCACGGGCCCGGCGCAGGCGTTCGCGGCCCTTCGGGGTGCGCCGGTTGTCCGCCTCCATGCCGACCAGGGAGATCGTCAGGTCGGCCTGGGCGTCGGCCAGCCGGAGCTGTTCGGCGGTGGCGAGCGCCTGCCGGGCGACCCGCTCGGCGTCCTCCTCCCGCCCCACGTAGCGGGCCGCCATGACATGGGTCGCCGCCGCCCACACCCAGGTGTACGAGGGCGGCTCGGCGGGGATCATCGCGAGTGCCTCGCTGCTGTAGGCGAACGCGTCCTTCAGGCTGTCGATCCGCATCAGGTTGCCCGCGAGGGTGTACCGGACCCGGGCGGCGAGCTCGGAGTCGGCGTCCGAGCCGGCCCTGGCGAGCGCGTCGCGGGTGAGGTGGACCGCGCGATGGCTCTCCCCGGCGCGGGCGGCGGCCGCCGAGGCGCGCAGGGTGAGGGCGACCGTGCCGCCCTCGGGGCGGGCGCCGGAGTCCACCGCGGGCCACAGTTCGAGCGCGGCCTCCAGATGGCGCAGCTCCTCGGCGGGCGCGCCGACGCGCTGGGCGTGATCGGCCGCTTCGAGGGAGGCGGTGAGCGCGTCGGCCAGGTCGTGGCTCTCGCGCGAGTGGTGGGCGCGCTCCGCCGCGTTCTTCGCCGAACGGGCGGCTCCCGCGAGCAGTCCGGCGAACTGGCCGTGCAGCCGGACCCGTTCACCGGGCAGCAGGTCCGCGTACACGGCCTCCCGGGTGAGCGCGTGACGGAACGAGTACGTCGCGTCGTCCCCGGGCACCAGCAGTTGGTGGCCGACGGCCTCGCGCAGCGCCGACTCCAGCTCCTCCTCGGGGAGTTGTACGGCGCCGCGCAGCAGTTCGTGCTCGACGCGGCGCCCCGCGACGGCCGCCGTGCGCAGCACCTGCTGGGCGGTGTCGGAGAGTTGCTCGATGCGGATGAGGAGGACGTCGGCCAGCCCGCTGGGCATGGCGGGGGAGACGGGGGCCTCGTCACCGGGCAGCGCGGCGAGCAGCTCCTCGGCGTAGAAGGCGTTGCCCTCGGCGCGCTCGACGATGCGGCGGACCGTGACGTCGGAGACCGGGCCGGTGCGCAGCGCGCGCACGAGCCGGGCCACGTCGGCGTCGGCCATCGGCCGCAGCTCCAGCCGGTCGACGGCCGGCAGCCGGATCAGCTCGGCGAGCAGGGGGCGCAACGGGTGGCGGCGGTGCAGGTCGTCCGCGCGGTACGAGGCGAAGACCGCGAGGCGCCGGGCGGGGCCGTCGGGGGAGGGCCGCTGGAGCACGCCCCGGCTGAGCAGGAAGCGGAGCAGGTCGCGGGAGGACTGGTCCGCCCAGTGGAGGTCCTCGAGGACCAGCAGGAGCGGGGTGATGTCGGCCAGGTCGGCGAGGAGGGCCGCGACACCCTCGAAGAGCCGGAGCCGGCCGCCGGGGTCGGGTGCGCCGTGTCCCGGACCGGAGCCGGTCAGCCGGTCCACCGCCGGGTGGGCCGCGAACGCCGGGGCGAGGCGGTCGTCGGCGGCCGCCGCGCCCAGGATCTCCGTGAACGGGAGGTACGGCAGGCCCACGTCGCCGAGGTCCACGCAGTGTCCGGTCAGGACCGTCGTCCCGGCGGCGGTCGCGTGCGCCGCCGCCTCCGTGAGCGTGCGGGTCTTGCCGACACCGGCGTCCCCGGCCACCAGGACCGCGCGCGGCTCGCCGTCCCTGGCGCGCTCCAGCACGCCGGTGAGCCGGGCGAGTTCGTCACCCCGGCCGATGAACGGCGTACCGAATGTCTGTGTCACAGGCCCATCCTGGCACGCTCCGCCGACAACTCCCCGGCGTCGCCGTCCTGATCGGGAGGGGTGGGCCCGGGAGTCGACTCGACGGGCGTCCCCGGGCACGCGGGCCGGAGGACGTCCGCGCGCATGCCGGTGCCGGGCGGGCCGGAGTGCTCCGGCCCGCCCGGCGTCCGGGCGTCAGGGCGGTCCTCCGCCCGGTGGGCGGGTGTCAGTGCTCGGCCGCCGGCGCCTGGAGCGGCTGGGCGGTCCCGGCGTCGAGGGCGTCGCCGTCCTCGCGCACCGTCACCTTGCGCAGGCTCACCGTGGCGAGGACCGCGGCGCCCAGCAGCAGGACCGCGCCGGCGACGGCCGCCGCCTGCATGCCGTGGGTGAACGCCTCCCGCGCGGCGGCGGCCAGTGCCTGTCCGGCATCGCCCGGCAGCTGTCCGGCCACGGCCAGCGCGCCGCCCAGCGTCTCGTGCGCCGCGGCCGGGACGCCGGCCGGGACGTCGTGGCGGTAGACCGCCGTGCCGATGGAGCCCAGGACCGCCATGCCGAGGGCGCCGCCGAACTCGGCGCCGGTCTCCAGCAGGGAGGCGGCGGCGCCCGTGTTGCCGAGGGGGACCGTGCCGAGGGCGAGGTCCATCATCTGGGACATCACGGTGACGATCCCGGAGGCGAGGACACCCGCGCCGGCCAGCACGAGCCACAGCGAGTCGGTGCCGGCGCAGGCCAGCAGTCCGTAGCCGCAGGCGGCGATGACGAACCCGCCGGAGACGACGTGGGCGCGGTGGACGCCCTTCTGCACGAGCTGGGCCGCGACCGGCGCGGCCACACCGACCAGGACGGTGGGGAGCAGGGACCACAGGGCGGCGGCCATGGAGCTCTTGCCGAGCACCGACTGGAGGTACTGGGTGGTGAAGTACGCCGAGCCCATCATGCCGAAGGACGAGACGAGGTTGAGGACGACGGCGGGTGCGAAGCCGCGGCCGCGGAACAGGGCGGGGGAGATGAGCGGGGACTTCGCGGTGCGCTGGCGGTGGACGAACAGGGCGGTGAAGACCAGGCCGACCAGGACCGAGACGACGTACTCGGTCCGCCAGCCCTCGGCCGGGATCTCCTTGACGCCGTAGATCACCGGCAGGACGGCGGCCATCGACAGCGGCACGCTCAGCAGGTCGAACCGGCCCGGCTCGGGGTTCTTCGACTCGGGCAGCAGGATCGGGCCGAGGACCAGCAGCAGCACCATCGCGGGCAGGTTGACCAGGAAGACCGACCCCCACCAGAAGTACTGGACGAGCACACCGCTCATCACCGAGCCGAGGGCGATACCGCCGGTCATGACGCCGGACCACAGACCGATCGCCTTCGTGCGCTGTCCGGGGTCCGTGAACATCGTCCTGATGATCGCCATGGTCGAGGGCATCAGGGTCGCGCCGCCGACGCCGAGGACCGCGCGGGCCGCGATCAGCATCTCGGCGCTGTCGGCGTAGGCGGCGAGCACGGAGGCGGAGCCGAACGCGGCGGCGCCGAACAGGAGCAGCTTGCGGCGCCCGATGCGGTCGCCGAGGGAGCCCATCGTCATCAGCAGCCCGGCGAGCACGAACGCGTAGATGTCGAAGATCCACAGCTGCTGGGTGCCGCTCGGCTCCAGGTCCGCGCTGATCGAGGGGATCGCGAAGTAGAGGACGGAGACGTCCATCGAGACCAGGAGCAGCGGAAGCATCAGGACGCCGAGGGCGGTCCATTCACGGCGGCCGGCCAGAGCGCCGGGGGCGCCGGAGGCGGGAGTCGTGCTCGTCGGGTTCGTCATGCCAGGGACTGTACGCACGTCTTAAACGCTTGTCTAGTACGCTCGTATAAGACGTTCGTTTCACACGCCCGTCCTTGACGGTTGTATGGGACGCTTGTCTGAATCGAGGTAGGGTGGCCGGCATGGGACACCGTGAGGATCTGCTCGAAGGCGCCAAGCGCTGCCTGCTGGAGAAGGGCTTCGCGCGCACCACGGCGCGCGACATCGTCAAGGAGTCGGGGACGAACCTGGCGTCCATCGGCTACCACTACGGCTCGAAGGACGCGCTGCTCGCGCAGGCCTACGTGGAGCTGATCTCCGACATCGGTGAGACGTTCGGCGCGTTCGCGACCACGGACAGCGCGAGCGCGCCCGGCTCCCTGGAACGCTTCCAGGAGGCGTGGGAGAGCATCACCCGCTCCTTCGTCGAGGACCGGGCCATCTGGATGCTCACCTTCGAGGTGATCACCAACACGGACCGGCTGCCCACGGTCCGCGACCATCTGGCGAAGGCCTCGGACGAGGGGCGGCGCGGGCTCGTCCCCATGCTGGCCGGCGGATCGGAGGCCGACGTGGACGACGCCACGATGCGCTCGCTCGGCGGCTTCTACCAGGTCCTGCTCAACGGCCTCAGCGTGCAGTGGCTCTTCGACCCGGACTCGGCGACCGACGCCGCCGAACTCACCGAGGGGCTGCGCCGGGTGATCTCCGGAGCCGCGAAGGCGCAGGGCAGCTAGAGCAGTTGGAGCAGCCAGAGCAACCGGGGCGTCAGTCCGCCGTCGGCGCCGGCCGCTTCGCCGGGCATCCGGCCGGGACCGGGGGAGTGGCCGCCGCCGCGCGGTCCCGCAGGGCCGGGACGAGCGCCGCCGGCATCAGGACGCCCGTGGCGGCGAAGGCCGCCGCGGGGCCCGCTGGCGCCGCCAGGAGGCCGAAGCCGAGGGCGCCGACACCCATGCCGCCGTCGTAGGCGAGGTTCCACAGCGCGCTCACCGTGCCGTAGCCGGAGGCGGGGACCCGTGCGTACATCAGGCTGAGCGTGGCGTTCTGGGCGATGCCGAAGCCGGTTCCGAGGACGGCCACTCCGGTCAGGACGGCGGCGGCGCTCCCCGTGAACGCGGTGATCAGCATGCCGGCGGCCGAGAGCAGCAGACCCGGCAGCACGAGCCCCGCGGGCCCGCGCCGGTCGCCGTACCGGCCCGCCGCCCACCGGGCCGCGGTCGACGCGGCGGGCTGGACGAAGAGGGCCACCGCGACGACCCCGGACGAGCCGGCCGGGACCGCCAGGGGCAGGAACGTGACGATGATGCCGGTCGCCAGGGCCGTGGTCGCGAAGACGACGGCGGGTCGGACCAGGGCACCGGTGCGCAGCGCGGCCACCATTCCGACGGGTTCCCCCGGCGCCCGCTCCCGGCCGGGCAGGCCCGCCACCGACGCCACGGCGGCGAGCGCGGCCACGCCCGCGGCGAGGGCGACCGGGGTGAAGCCCACGCGCCCGGCCAGCCACACGCCCAGCGGCAGCGCGATCAGCGACGGCACACCGGAGACCACGCCCACCAGGGCCAGCCCCTCGCCCCTCCGCCCGGCCGGGATCAGCGAGGCGGTCAGCGCCCCTCCGGCCACCAGCGTGAGGGCGAAGCCGAGACCGCGGACCAGGCAGACCAGCACGATCCAGGCCAGGGAGTGCGACAGGGTCAGGACGAGCGCGGGCGCTCCGAGGAGCACGAGACCGGCGGTCAGCGCCGCCCGGTGGCCGTAGCGTCCGACCAGACGGGGACCGGCCAGTTCACCGAGCACGGTGGACAGCATCAGGGCACCCGTGGCGAAGCCGGCTCCCGACGCCGTCGCGTACGCGGGGACGACCGACAACAGCAGGAAGAAGCTCACCGAGGCTCCGATCATGCTCACGAAGCGGAGCATCAGGGGCCGGGTCAGCAGCGGCGGTCGGCCGACGGACCGCCGCGGAGGCGTCCGGGAGGTCCGGGGCGTCGAGGAAGGCGTCATGGGAACGACGCTAGGTTCCCGGCGGACCCCCGGTAAGCTCCAATTCCATGCCTCCCGAGTGGGCCGGTCTGTCGCCCGAGCTGTTGCTGTCCGTCGACTGGGACAGCGGTGAGCAGCTGCGCGCCCAGCTGGAGCGGCAGCTGCGCGAGGCGATCCGCACGGGCCGGCTCGGCGCCGGGGAGCGCCTGCCCTCCTCCCGCGGACTCGCCCGCGAACTCGGCCTGTCGCGTGGCCTCGTCCAGGACTGCTACGCCCAACTCCAGGCAGAGGGCTACCTGGTGACCCGGACCGGCTCCGCCACCCGGGTCGCGGAGGGGGCGCACGTGCCGCCCGCGCCCGCGTCCCGGGAACGGCCCGCCCCGCGCCTGATCGCCGACTTCCGGCACGGAGTACCGGACTTGGGGAGCTTCCCGCTCGCCGACTGGCTCTGGGCGACCCGTGAGGCGGCCCGCGCGATGCCGACGGCGGACCTCGACTACGGCGATCCGCGCGGGAGCTCGGTGCTGCGCGAGGTACTGGCCGGCTATCTGCGCCGGGTGCGCGCGGCCGCCGCCGACCCCGAGCGGATCGTCGTCTGCTCCGGCTACGCCCAGGGGCTCGGACTGACGCTGCGCGCCCTGGCGCTCGCCGGTGTGCGCGCGGTGGCCTACGAGGACCCGGGCGGACCCGCCACCGCGTCGGCCGCCGTAGGCGTCGCGGGCCTGCGGGCCGTGCCCGTCCCGGTCGACGAGGGCGGCGTCGACGTACGGGCGCTCGACGCGACCGGGGCCCGCGCGGTCATCGTCACCCCGGCCCACCAGTGGCCCACCGGCGTCGTCCTGGCCCCCGAACGCCGGACCGCCCTGATCCGGTGGGCCATGCGGCGGGACGCGTACGTCATCGAGGACGACTACGACGCCGAGTTCCGCTACGACCGGGAGCCGGTGGGTGCCCTCCAGGGGCTGGCCGCCGACCGGGTCGTCTCGATCGGCACCGTCAGCAAGTCGCTCGCCCCGGCCCTGCGCATCGGCTGGATCCTGTGTCCGCCCGCCCTCGCCGCCCCGCTGACGGAGGCCAAGCGCCTCGCCGACCGCGGCTCCCCGGCCCTCGACCAGCTCGCCCTCGCCCGGCTGATCGAGTCCGGGCGCCACGACCGCCATCTGCGCCGGATGCGCACGGTCTACGCGGCCCGGCGCGCGGCCCTGGTCGCCGCGCTGGCCGCGCACGCTCCCGGGGTCCGGCTCACCGGGCTGGCCGCGGGGTTCCACGCGGTCCTGCACCTGGAGCCGGCCGCCGACGAACGGTCCGTGATCGCCGCGGCCCGGGAGCGTCTCGTCGGCCTGTACGGCATGAGCGCGTGCCGCTCGGACGGGGCGGCGACGCCGCCCCGTCTGGTGCTCGGCTTCGGCGCCGTGGGGGAGCGGGCGATCACCGAGGGCGTGGCGGCGGTCGCCGGCCTGCTGACCGACGCGCCCCGCCCACCGCACCCCGGCTGAGCCGGCCCCACCCCTCCGGGGCGGACCCGCCCCCTCGGACCCGTCCCGCCCGGCCGCGGTTGAGCCGGATCAGCCCCTCCCGGGTCTGCCGGGCAGGCCCCGGCCGCCGGATCGCACCCCACAGGCTCCCCGCGCAGGGGCCCGCTAGAGCCGCGCGCCCTTCAGCGCCATGTGCAGCAGCAGCCGGTCCTCGCCGTCGTCCAGGTCGAGGCCGGTGAGCTGCTCCACGCGGGACAGGCGGTAGTAGAGCGTCTGGCGGTGGATGCCCAACTCGGCCGCCGTGCGCCCGGCCTGGCCCGCCCGGTCGAGGAACACCTCGGCCGTGCGCGCGAGTTCGCGGTGGGCGGTGCCCAACAGGGCCTTCACGGCCGGGTCGTGGGCCACGTCCGGCGGCAGGGCGGTGAGGAGCCGGAAGGGGCCGATCGCGTCCCACTCGGCGACCGGACCGAGCCGGGGCTCGGCCAGCACCGCACGCGCGGCCGCGGCGGCCTCGCGCCAGGCGGCCCCCAGCTCCCCGAGTCCTTCCCGGGCCGCGGCGACCCCGGCCGCCGCTCCGGCCGGGGAGGCGGTTCCCGGACCGCCGCCGGGGGCGGTCCCCCCGCCACGGACGCCCGCAGCCTCCCGCACGAACCGGCCGGCCGCCGTCAGGGCCGGGGTCAGGACGTCCGGCGAACGCAGCCGGACCAGCAGGGCCAGGCTCTGGGCGGTGGTGCCCCACGGGATGGTGCACAGCGCGGTCGCCCCCGGCACCGTGCGGGCGGACGGCGCGTCGTCCGGGTCGGCCGAGGGCCAGGGCGCCACGCACACCACCGTGTGCGGTCCCTCGCCGCGCGGGCCGAGCGCCGTACGCAGCTCGGCCACCGCCATGTCCCGCTGCCAGCCCCGCTCGGCGGTCAGGACGGCCCGCAGCTCGCGGGTGAGGTCGGCGCCGGCCTGGGCCTCGTCCGCGAGCAGCGCGCCGATGCGGGAGGCCACCTGCATGGCCCCGGCGAGCTGGGCGTCGGTGGGGCCCGGGTCGTCCTCGAGCAGCCAGACGTAACCGAGGACGACGCCCCGATGGCGTACCGGCAGACAGATCCGTCCCCGGTAGACCCCGGCCTCGGGGGTCGGCGGGATGCGCACGGGCCCGGTCGCGCGGGTGATGCCGAAGCCCTCGAACCAGGTGCGGACCGCGGTGGTGGACCGCCGGGTGAGGATCGAGCGGGTGCGCACGGGGTCCAGGGCGGACGGGTCGAGGTCGCCCTCGCTGTCGTACGCGCCGAAGGCGATCAGCTCGAAATCGCGGTTCTCCAGCGTCGCGGGGACGCCGAGGAGCGCCGAGATCTCGTCGACCAGCTCCTGATAGTCGCCTCTGTGTTCACCGCTCACGCCCGTATTCTCGCGCATTTCCGCGAGGCCTTCATACATATGTCTGAGATCTGGGGCAGGGATGCGTGACAGCTGTCGATGGCCCACGATCGGAGATATCCCTAGGTTTCACGGTGGTTCTCCGTGCCGTACCCGAAACGTCGGGATTCGGCCTCCTGCTGATCTCGTTGTGGAGGTGCCCCGTGCTGGGTCCCGTGATTCTCGCCGCCTCGCGCAGCGACAAGATGCGCCGTCTGATCTCGGCCGCCCCGGTGACCAAGCCGGTCGTCGACCGCTTCATCCCCGGTGAGACCGTCGACCAGGTCGTCCCGATCATCGAGGACCTCACGGGCAAGGGCCTCGAGGTCACGATGGACGTCGTCGGCGAGGACATCACGACCCCCGAGCAGTCCTACGCCGCCCGTGACGCCTACCTGGAGCTGATCGGCCGCCTGAAGGAGCTCGGCCTCGGCACGAAGGCCGAGATGTCGGTCAAGCTGTCGATGTTCGGCCAGGCCCTGGAGGGCGGCCACGAGCTCGCCCTGGCCAACGTCCGTCCGGTCGTCGAGGCCGCCGCCGCCATCGGCACCACCGTCACGCTGGACGCCGAGGACCACACCACCCTCGACTCGATGTTCGCCATCCACGAGGAGCTGCGGAAGGACTTCCCGGGGACCGGCTGTGTGATCCAGGCGTACCTGTTCCGCACCGAGGCCGACGCCCGCCGCCTCGCCGAGAGCGGCAGCCGCGTCCGTCTGGTGAAGGGCGCCTACAAGGAGCCCGCCGAGGTCGCGTACCAGCAGAAGTCCGAGACCGACAAGGCGTACGTCCGCATCCTGAAGATCCTGATGGAGGGCGAGGGCTACCCGATGATCGGGTCCCACGACCCGCGCCTCATCTCCATCGCGCAGGAGCTGGCGCGCAAGGCCGGGCGCAAGCTGGACGAGTACGAGTTCCAGATGCTGTACGGCATCCGCAGCGACGAGCACGTGCGGCTCGCCGCCGAGGGCCACCGCATGCGCGTCTACACCGCGTACGGCACCGACTGGTACGGCTACTTCATGCGCCGCCTGGCGGAGAAGCCGGCCAACCTGCTCTTCTTCGCGCGCTCGATCCTCACCAAGGGCTGAGACCGAACCACCCGCTCGACTCAAGGAGTTACGGAAACCATGGACGCTGTGACCCAGGTCCCCACCCCCGTCAACGAGCCGGTGCACGGCTACGCCCCCGGTTCGCCCGAGCGTGCCCGCCTGGAGGTCAAGCTCAAGGAGCTGGCCGAGAACCCGATCGACCTGCCGATGACCATCGGCGGCGAGAAGCGCATGGGCGGCGGCGAGCGTTTCGACGTCGTGCAGCCGCACAACCACAAGGCGCGCATCGGCACCTACGCCAACGCCACCCAGCAGGACGCCCAGGACGCCGTCGACGCGGCCCTCGCCGCCGCCCCCGCCTGGCGCGCGATGTCCTTCGACGACCGCGCGGCGATCATCCTGCGCGCCGCCGAGCTGCTGGCCGGCCCCTGGCGCGAGACGCTGGCCGCCTCCACCATGCTCGGCCAGTCGAAGACCGCCCAGCAGGCCGAGATCGACACCCCCTGCGAGCTCGTCGACTTCTGGCGCTTCAACGTCCACTACGCCCGCCAGATCCTCGCCGAGCAGCCCCCGGCGAACTCCCCGGGCGTGTGGAACCGCATGGACCACCGCCCGCTGGAGGGCTTCGTCTACGCGATCACGCCGTTCAACTTCACGGCGATCGCGGGCAACCTGCCCACCGCCCCGGCGCTCATGGGCAACGTCGTCGTGTGGAAGCCGTCCCCGACGCAGACCCACGCCGCCGTGCTGCTGATGCAGCTCCTGGAGGAGGCGGGCCTGCCCAAGGGCGTCATCAACCTCGTCACCGGTGACGGCATCGAGGTCTCCAAGGTGGCGCTGGTCCACCGCGACCTGGCCGGCATCCACTTCACCGGCTCGACCAAGACCTTCCAGTACCTGTGGAAGACGGTCGGCAACAACATCGAGAAGTACCGCTCCTACCCGCGCCTGGTCGGCGAGACCGGCGGCAAGGACTTCGTCGTCGCCCACCCGTCGGCGGACCGCGCGGTCCTCAAGACCGCCCTGACCCGCGGTTCCTTCGAGTACCAGGGCCAGAAGTGCTCGGCGAGCTCCCGCGCCTACGTCCCGGCCTCCATCTGGAACTCCGGTTTCAAGGAGGAGTTCGCGGCCGAGGTCGACTACCTGACCATGGGTGACGTCACCGACCTGTCGAACTTCATCGGCGCGGTCATCGACGAGCGCTCGTTCGCCAAGAACAAGGCGGCCATCGACCGCGCGAAGGCCGATCCGACCTGCACGATCGTCGCGGGCGGCTCGTACGACGACTCCGTCGGCTACTTCGTGCGCCCGACCGTCGTCGAGTGCACGGACCCGGAGAACGAGGTCTTCACGACCGAGTACTTCGGCCCGTTCCTCGCCGTGTACGTCTACGAGGACGACAAGTACGACGAGATGCTGACCCAGATGGAGTCGGCGTCCGACTACGCGCTCACCGGCTCGGTCATCTCCGGTGACCGCGCGGCGGCCGCGTACACGATGGAGAAGCTCCGCTACGCGGCGGGCAACTTCTACATCAACGACAAGTCGACCGGCGCCGTCGTCGGCCAGCAGCCCTTCGGCGGCGGCCGCGCCTCCGGCACCAACGACAAGGCCGGCGCCCCGCAGAACCTGATGCGCTGGACGCTGACCCGCGCCATCAAGGAGACGCTGGTCCCGCCGACCGACTACGGCTACCCGCACATGGGCTGACAGCCGAACGAGGCCGCCGGTCCCCGCACCGGCGGCCCGTCACCCGCTCCGCCCCCGCCCCACGGTCTCCCCCGGCCGTGGAGCGGGGGCGGTTCCACGTTCCCGGCCCGCACGGACGGGCGCGGCGCTATCCGGGGAGCTCCGTCCGCTCCCACCACTCGTACACGGGCAGCGTGCCCTCCGACGAGTCCGCGTGACGCGAGGTCGGCCTGAAGTGTTCGTATCCACCGCGGAACTCGATCTTCACGTCCGATCCGGGGTCCGGGGCGGGGACGATCCGTTCGGGCAGGTCTTCCGGTCCGCCTTCGAGCAGTGCTCTGGTCGTGTCGCTCATGACGTGACCGTTCCCTGCGCCGGAGCCCGATGTGGCACGCCGCGCGGAGGATCAGTCGTGCGGGTGATCCGCCTCCCCGTCGCCGGCCGTCAGATCCGGCCGAGGAAGTCCCGGATCAGGGCCGCGATCTGGGCCGCGTGCGTCTCCAGGGCGAAGTGCCCGGTGGGGAGCAGATGGATCTCGGCGTCCGGGAGGTCGCGGCGGAAGGCGAGGGCGCCCTCGGGGACGAAGATCTCGTCGCCGCCGCCCCAGACGGCCAGGAGCGGGACCCGGCTGGTGCGGAAGTACTCCTGGAACGCCGGGTAGAGCGCGATGTTGGAGCCGTAGTCGGAGATCAGGTCGAGCTGGATCTCGCCCTGCCCCGGACGGGCCATCAGGGCCGCGTCGTGCTCGTAGGCGTCGGGGCTGACCAGGGTCGGGTCCGCCACGCCGGTCAGGTACTGCCACCGGATCCCGTCCGGGCTGCTGATCGCCCGGACCGGGGCCTCCGTCTCGGGGGTGCGCTCCGCGATCAGCGCCAGCACCGGTGCCCAGGCGTCGGCGCCCAGCCCTTCCTCGTACGCGTTGCCGTTCTGCGTGACGATCGCGGTCACCCGCTCGGGGTGGGCGAGCGCCAGGCGCAGGCCGATCGGGGCGCCGTAGTCCTGGATGTAGAGCGCGTACTCCTTCAGGCCGAGCTGCTCCGTGAACCGCCCGGTGATCTCGGCGAGCCGGTCGAAGGAGTACGGGAAGTCCCCGGCGGCCGGGGCGTCCGAGCGGCCGAAACCGAGGTGGTCGGGGGCGATCAGGTGGTAGCGGTCGGCGAGCAGCGGCAGCAGGTCCCGGAACATGTGCGAGCTGCTCGGGAAGCCGTGCAGCAGGAGCAGGACGGGCGCGTCCGCGGGGCCCGCCTCGCGGTAGGCGATCACGTGGCCGTCGACGGTGGTGGTGCGGTGGTGGACCGGGTGGCTGCTCATGATCGGATCCCCTAACCCCTGAAAGCCTTCTTGGTGGTGAGAACAGTTCAGCATGCTCACGCCTAACTGGTCAAGATGTTTTTGGGGGTTAGAAGAGTGAAGGGGGTCTCTCGTCGTGCGCCGGCCGCGTGGAGGGGGGCGGCGCGCCTGTGAGAGGGCATCGCGTCCCGGACGAAATCCCAGGTCGCGGCCGTGTGACGCAATCCGCCGTCTCAGATAGTAGGAAGTCCGAGTAATTGTGGAGACAGATGGCCGGTCCTCGCCTAGCTTGGTAGGAGCCGAACGTCTCGCTCGACCAAGCGAATGGCGGTCGTGAGCCGGAGCCCCTGGCAGGCAACCCCTGCGGCACCGCTCCCCGCCCCTTCCGGCGTCTCGTAAATCCCTCACCGCACTTCCGGCCGCCCGTTCGGGCGCCACCGGGGGCAAGGAGTCGATTCATCATGGCCGAGACGACCGTCCGCCGAGTCCGTCACCTCTCTCGCACGAGCAGCGAGTCCGACCGCAAGAACGCCGCCGCCGCGCTCCAGCGCGCCCTCGACCGCAGGGACAACGGCGGAGCGACGGGCCACTGAGGCCCGCCGCCCTCCGAACCGGGAGCCGCACCCCGGGGGTGCGGCGCGGGGCGGTGCCCCGCGCCGCACCTCGGCCCCCGGCACCGGCCGCCGCGCGCTGTCGCGGTGTTCAGGTCCCGCGCCGTACCTCGAAGTGGTCGATGCGCTCGCCGCTCTGGGCCAGCGCCGACACCTTGAGCCGGGGCGAGGGACCCGCCTGCGCCTCCACCGAGAGGAAGGAGAAGCCGGTGTACCGGACCCGTGACCACTCCACGGTGTCCGCCTTCTTCCGACTCGACTTCGTCCAGTGGAAGGTCTCGACGGCCTCGTGCCGCGTGGCCTTGCCCTCGTGGCTGTCCTCGACCCCGTCGGGGAAGCTGTAGAGGCTCTTGCCCGCCCCGCCGGCCGTGACGTAGACGATCCCGTCCCGGGTCGGATCGGTCGAGGCGCCCACCGGCACCTGCCGGCCCACCTTGCCGCCCTTGATGGCGTCGGTGCGCTCGTACACGTGGTTGTGCCCGTTGATCACCAGGTCCACCTGGTGCTTGGCGAACAGCGGTACCCAGGCGTCGCGCACCCCTCCGTCGGAGGCGTGCGTCGACGTCGAGTAGGCGCAGTGGTGGAAGAAGACGACCACGAAGTCGACCTGCTCGCGCAGCTCCCCGAGCCGTTTGTCGAGCCAGGCCGTCTGCCTGCCCTCCGAGTAGCCCTTGTTGGCGGGGATCTCGTACGACACGTCGTTGGCGTCCAGCGCGACGACGCCGACGTTGCCGTAGACGAACGAGTAGGCGCCGGGCGCGTGCCGGGGGTCGAAGCCGTTGCCGGGGAGCGTCCAGCGCGCCGACTGGCCTCCGTAGCCGTTCGGCGAGTACCAGGCCTCCATGTCGTGGTTGCCGGTCGTCACCATCCACGGAACGGTCCTCGCGACCGTCTCGGTCTGCTTGAGGAACAGGTCCCAGGCGGCCGGGTCGTAGATGTCCGACTTCTGGCCGTGCCCGGTCCCGTCCGCGTAGCAGATGTCGCCCGCGTGCAGATGGAAGGCGGGACCGCGGCCGAGGAGCACCTTGTCGTTCGCCAGCGCGTCGGGGGTGACGCCCTGGTCGCCGAAGGCGGTGAACACGAACTTCTCGGGGTGCGCGGGCGCCGTGCGGAAATGGCCGATCGTGGAGTGCCGCTCCCCGCTCGCCGGGTCGAAGCCCTCGTGGCCGACGCCGTAGTAGTACGTCGTCCCCGGGTGCAGCCCGTCGAGCGCCGCGTGCAGGTAGTACTGGTCGAGGGCCGCCCGCTGCCCGGCGAGGCCGGGGGTGTGCAGATGGCGGACCTCGGCCTCGATCCGGCGGCTGAGGGTCCAGGGTGTCGGGCCCACCCGGATGTACGGCTTCCTGACCGCGAACGGCACCTGCCAGGAGATCCGCATCTGGGACTTCGGGTTCGCGCCGAAGGCGAGGTGGCGGCCGAACGGGACGACGGCGGCGCCGGGCACGCGGCTGGTGGCCGGGCTCGGCGAGGAGCCGGACGCCGTCCGGGAGGGGCCCCGGGTGCCCTGGGCGCAGCCGGCCAGCAGTCCGCCGCCCGCGAAGGCGCTCGCCGCCACGAGGGCCCGGCGCCGGGTGAGGCGTGTCCTCAGGTACTCGTACTGCTCCGCCATGCTCATGCCGCGCGCGAGCTCGTACGGGATGCCGACGTCGGGGACGGGGGACTCGGGGGAGGTCCCCGGGGAGGGAGCGGTCATGTCTGGAAAGTTCCCAGCCCGCACCAACGGCGTTCATACGTACGGGTGAACGTGGGTCGAAGGGTGGACGTGGCGCGACACCATATTGTCCGTATGGCGGACATCGTGTGTCATTCCATGGGACAAGGAGTACGGTGCCGTCATGTCTCGCAGCATCGATCTCGCAGTGATCCCCGGTGACGGCATCGGCCAGGAAGTCGTGGCCCAGGGGCTCAAAGTCCTCTCCGCCGTCCTCCCGCAGGACGTGAAGCTGGAGACCAAGGAGTTCGACTTCGGCGCCCGGCGCTACCACGCCACCGGTGAGACCCTCACCGACGCCGACCTCGAAGCCCTGAAGGGGCACGACGCCATCCTGCTCGGCGCGATCGGCGACCCCTCGGTCCCGTCCGGCGTCCTGGAGCGCGGCTTCCTGCTCAAACTCCGCTTCGCCTTCGACCACCACGTGAACCTGCGTCCCTCGAAGCTCCTGCCGGGCGTCGCCACGCCGCTGGCCGGTCAGCCCGAGATCGACTTCGTCGTCGTCCGCGAGGGAACCGAGGGCCCGTACACCGGCAACGGCGGCACCATCCGCAAGGGCACCGAGCACGAGGTCGCCACCGAGGTCTCCGTCAACACGGCCTTCGGTGTCGAGCGCGTCGTCCGTGACGCCTTCGCCCGCGCCCAGGCCCGCCCGCGCAAGAAGCTGACGCTGGTCCACAAGAACAACGTGCTGACCTTCGCGGGCCACCTGTGGACGAACATCTTCAACAAGGTGGCCGAGGAGTTCCCCGAGGTCACCACCGACTACATCCACGTGGACGCGGCGACGATCTTCCTCGTCACCCAGCCCGAGCGCTTCGACGTGATCGTCACCGACAACCTCTTCGGCGACATCATCACCGACCTGGCCGCGGCCGTCTCCGGCGGCATCGGCGTCGCCGCCTCCGGCAACATCAACCCCAGCGGCGAGTTCCCCTCGATGTTCGAGCCCGTGCACGGCTCGGCGCCCGACATCGCGGGCCAGGGCAAGGCCGACCCCAGCGCCACCGTCCTGTCCGTCGCCCTGCTGCTGCGCCACCTCGGCTACGAGGCCGAGGCCGCCCGGATCGAGGAGGCCGTCTCCGCCGACCTCGCCGAGCGGGTCGGCAAGCCCGCCCGCAGCACCGAGGAGATCGGCGACGCGCTCGCCCTGCGTGTAGCCGGCTGACCCGGCGCACCACCCACGTTCCGTGACAGCCGCCGGGTCGCATCCGCACCCGGCGGCTTTCGCCGTTCCCTCGCCGGGTGCCACCATCAATCCCCTGGGTCATTCCCTGGGCCGTATTCACACCGTTTCGTCCACGGTCCTCCGCGCGCGATAATCGAAGGCGGAGCCGCGGAACGAGGGAATGCTCGGACGTCCTAGCACTGGCCACGGACGGTCCGGGTGTGAGCGCGGCCCGTCACATACAACCGGTGAAGGACAAAACCACTCATGACGCAGCCCACGATCGAGCTCAAGCCCTCCGCCAGTCCGCTCGCCGCCGCCGAGCGCGAGGCGATCCTGGCCAACCCGGGATTCGGCCGCCACTTCACCGATCACATGGTGACCATCAAGTGGACCGAGGGCCGCGGCTGGCACGACGGCCAGCTCGTTCCGTACGGACCGCTCTCCCTCGACCCGGCGAACATGACCCTGCACTACGCGCAGGAGATCTTCGAGGGCCTCAAGGCCTACCGCCGGCCCGACGGCTCCGTCGCGACCTTCCGCCCCGACAAGAACGCCAAGCGCTTCCAGGCCTCCGCCCGTCGGCTCGGTATGCCCGAGCTGCCCGTGGAGACCTTCATCGAGGCCTGTGACGCGCTGGTCCGCCAGGACCGCGACTGGGTTCCCGCGCACGGCGGCGAGGAGTCCCTGTACCTGCGTCCCTTCATGATCGCGACCGAGGTCGGTCTCGGCGTGAAGCCCGCCAACGAGTACCTCTTCCTCGTCATCGCCTCGCCCGCCGGCGCCTACTTCGCGGGCGGCGTGAAGCCCGTGAGGATCTGGCTCTCCGAGGACCGCGTCCGCGCCGTCCCCGGCGGCATGGGCGACGCGAAGACGGGCGGCAACTACGCCGCCTCGCTGCTCGCGCAGAAGGAGGCCGCCGCCAAGGGCTGCGACCAGGTCTGCTACCTCGACGCGGTCGAGCACAAGTGGATCGAGGAACTCGGCGGCATGAACCTGTACTTCGTGTACGGCGACCGGATCGTCACCCCGTCCCTCACCGGCTCGATCCTGGAGGGCGTCACCCGCGACTCCCTGCTGACCGTCGCCCGCGACCTCGGCTACACCGCCGAGGAGGGCCGCGTCTCCATCGACCAGTGGCAGACCGACGCCGAGAACGGCACCCTCACCGAGGTCTTCGCCTGCGGCACGGCCGCCGTCATCACCCCCGTCGGCACGGTCAAGCGCGAGGGCACCGAGTGGCTCCAGTCCGGCGGCGAGCCCGGCAAGGTCACCCTCCGCCTGCGCGAGGCCCTGCTCGACATCCAGCGCGGCGTCACGGAGGACAAGCACGGCTGGATGCACCCCCTGGGCTGATCCCTCCCGCACCCCTGGCCGGTCCCCGCATCCCGACAGGGTTGCGGGGACCGGCTGTTCGTTCGACGCGTAGGGCCCCGGAGGCGCGGGTATCCACTCAGTCCACGGGGGGAGCGTGTCCTCCTGTGCGCCCGCACGGCCACGGGAGGGAGCGCAGGTGAGCGCAAGGTCGCCGCTGGCACGGCCGCGTCGGCTGTTACGGGCCCTGCGCACCCCGCGGCGCCCCCAGAGCCTCACGGTCCTCGGCCTGCTCGCCGCCGTCGCCGCCCTGCTGCTCTGGAGCAGCAGCCGGATGGACAACTACGGGGAGAACCTGACCCTCAACCTCGGCACCGACATCGTCGGCGTCGTCGTCACCGTCTTCGTGATCGGCCCGCTGATCAGCCGTGCCCAGGAGGGCCGCGTCCGCGAGCACACCCGGCTGGACTACGAATGGTTCAGCGCCCAGGTCCACGGCGCCACCTCGAACGTCAAGGTGCTCGACACCTTCTCCAGCGTCTTCGGCCCGCAGTTCTCCGAGCGGCTCTTCCGCGGCGTCAAGGCGGCCACCGGGCACGGCGCCCGCGTCCAGATCCTGCTCCTGGACCCGGACTCCCTGGCCGTCATCCTGCGCGGCCGTGAACTGGGCGAGCGGAGCGCCGACATCCGCCGCGACATCATGCGCAACCTGCGCACCCTGGACCGCTTCGCGCAGCGGCTGGACGAGGAGTCCCGTCACCTCCTCGAAGTGCGCCTGTGTTCCACGTCCCCCGGGGTGACCCTCTACCGCTGGGACGACCGTTCCCTCGTCTCGTTCCTCACCGTCGGCCGGCTCTCCGGCGAGGGCGTCCAGCTCGAAGTGGCCGTCCGCTCCCCGCTCGGCACCTTCGTCGAGCAGCGCTTCGACGAGCTGTGGCAGCAGAGCAAGCCCATGGAGGAGTTCACCCATCTGCCGCTGACCCTGGTCGACGCGACCGACGGGCGCAGGGCGTTCAGCTGCCGCTTCGTCCGTGCGGACGACGCCCTGTACGTCGCCGGGCACGACCTCGTGTCGTACATGGCACGCCACCGGCTGGACCAACTGTCGGCGCACAGCGACGCCTTGAGCGCCCCCGGCGCACACGAACTCGTCGTGGTCGACGACGAAAGCGAGCTGCACGCCTTACTCATCCAGCACTTCACGGAGAAGTACGATGCGACGGCGACGGCTTTCGTCGAACTGCGGCCTACGGCGCCGTTGACGGAATAGAGGCTCCGGCACCAATGAGTTCAACGCTCGACCCGGCTCCCACGAGCACCCGATCCCCGGACACGAGCCCCCGCTTTCGTGCCTTCACCCCCCGTGACCTCGACGGCCTGCTCCAGCGGGTGTCGCTGCCGCCCGACGAACGCCTCGCCCTGCGGGCCGTGGCCGCCGTCCTGCCGTTCCGCACGAACAGCTACGTGGTCGACGAGCTGATCGACTGGACGGCCGTGCCCGACGACCCGATCTTCCGGCTGACGTTCCCGCAGGCCGAGATGCTGCCCGAGTCCGACCTCAAGCAGATGACGGACCTGCTCCGCCACGAGGCCCCGAAGGCCGAGGTGCTGCGCGCGGCCCACGAGATCCGGATGAGGCTCAACCCGCACCCCTCCGGTCAGCTCGACGCCAACGTCCCCGTGCACGAGGGGCGCCGCCTCACCGGCCTCCAGCACAAGTACCCGGAGACGGTGCTGGTCTTCCCGCGCCAGGGCCAGACCTGCCACGCCTACTGCACGTACTGCTTCCGCTGGCCCCAGTTCGTCGGCGAGTCCGACCTGCGCATCGCCACCGACGACATCGCCGCCACGTCCGCCTATCTGCGCGCCCACCCCGAGGTCACCAGCACACTGATCACGGGCGGCGACCCGATGGTGATGAGTACCGAGGTGCTGCGCCGTTACGTCGAGCCGCTCCTGGAGATCGACACGGTCCGCTCGATCCGCATCGGGACCAAGTCGCTCGCCTTCTGGCCGTACCGTTTCCTCACCGACCGCGACGCCGACGACCTGCTGCGGCTGCTGGAGAAGGTGGTGGCGAGCGGCCGGAACCTCGCCCTGATGGCCCACTTCACGCACCCGCAGGAGCTGCGGCCCCCGGCCGTGCGCGCGGCGATGCGCCGGGTGCGCGACACGGGGGCCGTGATCCGCTGCCAGGGTCCGCTGGTCAGGGGGATCAACGACAGCGCGGAGGCGTGGGCCGAGCTGTGGAACGAGACGACCGCGCTCGGGGCGGTCCCGTACTACCAGTTCGTCGAGCGGGACACCGGCCCGCAGGGCTACTTCGGGGTGCCGCTGGCCCGCTGCCACCAGATCTTCCGCGACGCCTACGCCCAGGTGTCCGGCCTCGCGCGGACCGTGCGCGGCCCGGTCATGTCGGCGATGCCCGGCAAGGTCTGCGTGGACGGGACGGCGGAGGTGGCCGGGGAGAAGGTCTTCGTGCTCCACCTCATCCAGGCCCGCGATCCGGACCTGGTGGGGCGCCCGTTCTTCGCCGCCTACGACGAGCGCGCCACCTGGTTCAGCGACCTAAAGCCGGCTTTCGGCGCGAGCCGGTTCCTGCCCGGGCTCGACCTGGTGTGACACCGGCTGAGCCGAAGCCGATCTAGTCCTCACGCACAGCGACACACTTGGTCGTCCGACCGACGTGTCAACTCACCTGATGCCGCCAATCCCTGGAAGGACGCTGCCGTGAATCTGTCGTCAGCCCAGCTGGGCGTAACCGCTGTCTGGCTACTCGTCGCTGTCCTGCTTGCCATAATCGTTGCACTCGTTGCATCGCTCCTGAAGATCAAAGAGGGTGCCGGGGTCACCGCCATCGTCACCTCTGCGGCTGTCGCTTTCGGGGGCGCGATGGGTCTGCTCGTGGTGACGTTCAGCGCTGTGGGTCTGTTGCGAGGCTGATCTCTGTCTGGGCGGACGCCGGGTTGTTCGTGCCCGAGGCTGCCTTCGGGGTAAGGGCCAGGTAGGCGGCGCCGCCGACCAGGCCCGACAGGATGAAGCTACATCCACCCCGCCCGTCAGGGACAGCAGCGGGCCCTCGTAGGAGGGCAGGGAGACGGCCAGCAGGCCGACGACGGCGCCCAGCGCCCAGGACGCGGTGGCCCGGACGTTCCAGCCGGACCGGTACCAGTAGACGCCGCCGCGGGAACGGCGGTTGAAGACCTGGAGGGCGTCGGCGTCGTAGATCCCGCGGCAGCGGACGAAGCCGATCAGGGTGATGACCGCCCACGGGGTGCCGATCGCGGTCAGCAGCAGCACGAACGACGTCATCGCGGACTGGGCGTTCCAGGCGTAGTGGCCGACGAACACGCAGAGCATGGCGACGACGGCGACGGCGCAGGTGGCGCGGGCGCGCGAGGCGCGGGGCAGGATCGCGTCGAGGTCGAGGCCCATCGAGTAGAGCATCAGGCCGGCGTTGCCGACCGAGCCCGCCGAGGCGGCCAGCAGCAGCGGGATCAGGTACCAGGTGGGGGACGCCGAGACCAGCGGTCCCGCGTAGTCGAGGGCCGCGCGGGCCCCGTACGCGGTGAAGGTGCCGAAGAGCTGGGGGACCAGCAGACCGGCGATCAGGCCGAGCCAGGTGCCGTGCAGGACCGTGCGGGAGGAGTGGCGCTCGGGCGATATGTAGCGGGTGTAGTCGCCCAGCAGCGTGATGAACGCGATCGGGCCCGACAGACCGGCCGCGACGGCCGCGAGCAGCCAGGTCGGCCAGTAGGAGCCGAGCAGGTAGCCGCCGGCCTCCGGGAGCGCGGCCGTGCTGAAGTGCGGGGCGTACGCGACCACGCCGGCCACCAGCAGGGCCGACATGCCGATGGCGAGGGCGCGGGACATGGCGAGCAGCACCCGGTAGCCGTAGACGGCGCCCGCGACGGTGGCGGCGGCCAGCACCGTGTACACCACGGCGTACGACAGCCCGTCCGCGTCGAGGCCGAAGAGGCGGCCGAGGACGCCGACCATCACGTCGCCGCCGATCCACACGGTCAGCGCGGTGTAGCCGAGCGCGAGGAGCAGGCCGACGACAGAGCCGACCAGTCGGCCGCGCACGCCGAACTGCGCGCCGGAGGAGGTGGAGAGGTTGGTGCCGGTCCGCAGCGAGACCAGCGCCAGCGGCGCGGTGAGCGCCGTCCCGACGACCGTGCCTGCCACGATCGAGCTGATCGAGGACCACCAGTCGAGCCCGAACGAGGGCGGCAGCCAGCCGAAGATGATCACCCCGAGGCAGAGGTTGGAACCGAGCAGGATCGACACGAGGTCGCGCGGCCCGCTGGTGCGTTCCTCGTCCGGAATGGTGTCGACTCCGCGCTGTTCGATCGGCATGGCTGGTCTCCTTCGACGGCCGCCTGGCGTGGTGCGGGAAAGCATCAAGAGTTTGAGCGACGTTCAATGTGACGTCTTCGATGTCCCCTCGTCAATGATTCCCTTCCATGAATCCGGCGTTTAGAGTGATGCTCTAAACGAAGGAAGGCGAGGAGGTGTCGGGGCGTGCGACTGACCCCCACGGAACGTGACCGGCTGCTGCTGTTCTCGGCCGCCGAGCTGGCCCGTGCCCGCCGGGCGCGGGGACTGCGGCTCAACGTGCCGGAGGCCACCGCGCTGATCGCGGACACCGTCTGCGAGGTGGCCCGCGACGGCGGACGGCTGGCCGAGGCCGTCGAGGCGGCCCGGTCCGTCCTCGGCCCGGGCGACGTCCTGCCCGGTGTCGCGGACATCGTCACCGAGGTGCACGTGGAGGCCGTCTTCGACGACGGCTCGCGCCTCGCGGTGGTGAGCGACCCCATCGGCGGCGGCCTCGGCGAGCGGGCGCCCGGCGCCCTGCTCCCGGGCCCGGAGCACGCCGAGCCCGAGGCCGCCGTCCGGCTGACCGTGACGAACACGGCCGCCGTCCCGGTCTCCGTCACCTCCCACTTCCACTTCTTCGAGGCCAACCCGCGCCTCGACTTCGACCGTGCCGCGGCCTACGGCATGCGGCTGGCCGTGCCCGCCGGCTCCTCCGTCCGCTTCGGTCCGGGGGAGAGCGCCGAGGTGGGGCTGCTGCCCATCGGCGGGGCGCGCGTCGCGATCGGCTTCGCCGGTCTCGTCGACGGGCCGCTGGACGCCCCCGGGGCCAGGGAAGAGGCCCTGCGCCGGGCCGCCGCCTGCGGCTACCTCGGCGTACCCGAGACCCGTGACCAGGAGACCGAACGATGAGCCGCCCCGGAGGCCACCCCGCCGAGGCCCGCCGCCTCACCCCCCACGAGTACGCCGCCACCCACGGCCCCCGCGCCGGGGACCGCATCCGGCTCGGCGACTCGGGGCTGACCGTCCGCGTCGAGTCCGACGCCCAGCTCCCCGGGGACGAGTTCCTCGCCGGATTCGGCAAGACCGCCCGCGACGGACTGCACCTGAAGGCCGCCGCCGTCCGCGAGACCTGCGACGTCGTCGTCAGCAACGTCGTGGTGATCGACGCCGTCCAGGGCATCCGGAAGGTGTCCATCGGCATCCGCGGGGGCCGCATCTGCTCGATCGGGCGGGCCGGCAACCCCGACACCCTCGACGGCGTCGACGTCGTGGTCGGCACCGGCACCTCCATCGTCTCCGGCGAGGGGCTCATCGCCACCGCCGGAGCCGTCGACACCCACGTGCACCTGCTGTCGCCGCGCATCATGGAGGCCTCGCTCGCCTCCGGCGTCACCACGATCATCGGCCAGGAGTTCGGGCCCGTGTGGGGCGTCGGCGTCAACTCGCCCTGGGCGCTGGGCCACGCGTTCTCCGCCTTCGACGCCTGGCCCGTCAACATCGGCTTCCTGGGCCGGGGTTCGTCCTCCCACGCCGCTCCGCTGATCGAGGCGCTCGCCGAGGGCGGGGCCAGCGGCTTCAAGGTCCACGAGGACATGGGCGCGCACACCCGGGCCCTGGACACGGCCCTGCGGGTCGCCGAGGACCACGACGTCCAAGTGGCCCTGCACAGCGACGGGTTGAACGAGTGCCTGTCGGTCGAGGACACCCTCGCGGTGCTCGAGGGCCGCACCATCCACGCCTTTCACATCGAGGGCTGCGGCGGCGGCCACGTCCCCAACGTCCTGAAGATGGCGGGCGTCCCGAACGTCATCGGGTCCTCCACCAACCCCACCCTGCCCTTCGGCCGGGACGCGGTCGCCGAGCACTACGGCATGATCGTCTCCGTCCACGACCTGAAGACCGACCTGCCGGGCGACGCCGCCATGGCCCGCGACCGCATCCGCGCCGGGACCATGGGCGCCGAGGACGTGCTGCACGACCTGGGCGCCATCGGCATCACCTCCTCGGACGCCCAGGGCATGGGCCGCGCCGGCGAGACCGTGCGCCGCACCTTCGCCATGGCCGGGAAGATGAAGGCGCAGTTCGGCGCCCCCGAGGACCACGACAACGAACGCGTCCTGCGCTACATGGCCAAACTGACGATCAACCCGGCCGTCGCGCACGGCCTCGCCCACGAGGTCGGCTCCATCGAGACCGGCAAGCTCGCCGACATCGTGCTGTGGCGCCCCGAGTACTTCGGCGCCAAACCGCAGCTCGTCCTGAAGTCCGGCTTCCCCGCCTACGGCGTCGTCGGCGACCCGAACGCCGCCACCGACACCTGCGAACCCCTCATCCTCGGACCGCAGTTCGGGGCACACGGCGCGACCCCCGCGGAGATCTCCGTGGCGTTCGTCGCGCAGGCCGCGCTCGACCAGGGCAACGACACCATGCCCACCCGCCGCCGCCGCGTCGCGGTCCGCGGCACCCGCGGCATCGGCCCCGCCGACCTGCGCCTCAACTCCCGTACCGGAGCGGTCGACGTGGACGGGGACACCGGACTGGTCACCCTCGACGGCGAACCGCTGCGCTCCGAGCCCGCCGACTCGGTCTCCCTCAACCGCCTGTACTTCTTGTGACCGACACAGCCCACAGCCGACACCGCCCACAGCCGACACCGCCCGTAACCGACACAGTCCGTAACCGACACAGCTCGTAAGGATCCCCCATGTCTGCTGCCGCCGACGGCTTCCGCATGCCCGCCGAGTGGACCCCGCACGAGCGCACCTGGATGGCGTGGCCGGGCCCCAACCCCACCTTCGACAGCCCCGAGGACCTCGCCGCCTCCCGTGCCGCCTGGGCGGCGGTGGCCCGCGCGGTCCGCCGCTTCGAGCCCGTCACCGTGGTGTGCGGCCCGGGCCAGTCCGCGCCGGCCGCCGAACTCCTCGGCCCCGGCGTCGACACCGTCGAGCGGGAACTCGACGACGCCTGGATGCGCGACATCGGCCCCACCTTCCTCACCGACGGGCAGGGCGGACTCGCCGCCGTGGACTGGACGTTCAACGGCTGGGGCGCCCAGGAGTGGGCCCGCTGGGAGCACGACTCCAAGATCGGCGCCGAGGTCGCGGGCCTGGCCGGCGCGAAGACGTACGCCTCCCGGCTGGTCAACGAGGGCGGCGCGATCCACGTCGACGGCGAGGGCACCGTGCTGCTCACCGAGACCGTGCAGCTCGGCCCCGAGCGCAACCCCGGCTGGACCCGCGAGCAGGTCGAGGCGGAGATCCACGCCCAGCTCGGCACCGAGAAGGCCATCTGGCTGCCGCGCGGACTGACCGGCGACTACCCCCCGTACGGCTTCGGCACCCTCGGCCACGTCGACATCGTCGCCGCCTTCGCCCGGCCCGGCGTGATCGTCGCGCACTCCCAGCAGGACCCCGCGCACCCCGACCACGAGGTCAGCCGGGAGGTCATCGGGCTGCTGAGGGCCCAGACCGACGCGCGCGGCCGCGCCATCGAGGTCGTCGAGGTCCCCGCCCCGACCGTCCTGGAGGCCGACGGCCACTGGGCCGACTACTCCTACATCAACCACTACCTCTGCAACGGCGGCGTCGTCCTGTGCGGCTTCGACGACCCGCGCGACGAGACCGCGGCGGACATCTTCCGGCGGCTCTTCCCCGAGCGGACCGTGACCCTGGTGGACGCACGTACGATCTTCGCGGGCGGCGGTGGCATCCACTGCATCACCCAGCAGCAGCCGAAGGTCTGACGACGGGAGTCAGGGATGGCCGGTGCGCGGAGGAACGCGCCACCGCGCGAGGAGGTCCTCGCCGCCGCCATGGAGATGATCGCCGAGCGCGGTCTGGAGAAGCTCACCATGGCGGCGCTCGGCCGTGAGGTCGGCATGAGCAGCGGCCATCTCCTCTACTACTTCCGCTCCAAGGACGAGCTGCTGCTGCGCACCCTGGAGTGGAGCGAGGGCCGCCTCGGCACCGAGCGCGGCCGGCTGCTCGCCGCGCCCACGACCGCCCGCGAGCGCCTGGACGCCTACGTCGACCTGTACGTCCCCGACGGTCACCGGGACCCGCACTGGACCCTGTGGCTGGAGGTCTGGAACCACTCCCAGAGCGCGGACGACGACGCCCGCGAACGGCAGGCCGCCATCGAGGGAGCCTGGCACCGGGACCTCGTCGCGCTGCTCGCCGAGGGCGTCTCGCGCGGCGAGTTCCGTCCCCTCGACGCGGACCGCTTCGGCGCCCGGCTGCGCGCCCTGCTGGACGGCTTCTCCATCCACGTGGCGATCGGCCTGCGCGGCACCAGCCGCGAGCAGGTACTGTCCCACGTGAAGGAGTTCCTCGACACGTCGCTGGGCTGAACGTCCGCCGTCCGTCGGTCACGTAGCCCAGTGCTCGCATCCTGAGACACCGTGTGATCGCGGAGGCGGAATGTGCCAGACTGCCCCCGTGCTCTCGTTCGCCATGATTATTGGCAGCAGGCGCGCCGGTCCGCAGTGACCGCCACGCACGACCAGGTGCGGGCGGACACCGTCGTCCTCGACCCGCGCGCAGACCTCTCGCACCCGCGAGGGGTTTTTCGCGTTTCTGGCCCACCTTCAGCCGGGAGCGCGGCGCGCGCGGGATCATTGGGGACGGTGGAGCCGGTCATTCCGGTAGACCGAGTTTCAATACAGGAGCCTTGAGACCATGACCGAGACCAGCGAAGTCGACGATTCCTTCCACGTCTTCGACACGACGCTGCGCGACGGCGCGCAGCGCGAGGGCATCAACCTCACCGTGGCGGACAAACTGGCCATCGCGCGGCACCTGGACGACTTCGGGGTGGGCTTCATCGAGGGCGGCTGGCCCGGCGCCAACCCCCGCGACACCGAGTTCTTCGCCCGCGCCGCCCAGGAGATCGACTTCCGGCACGCGCAGCTCGTGGCCTTCGGCGCGACCCGTCGGGCCGGCGGCAAGGCCTCGGAGGACCCCCAGGTCAAGGCGCTCCTGGACTCGGGCGCCCCGGTGATCACGCTGGTCGCCAAGTCCCACGACCGGCACGTGGAGCTGGCGCTGCGCACCACGCTGGAGGAGAACCTGGAGATGGTCCGCGACACCGTCTCCCACCTGGTCGCGCAGGGGCGGCGGGTGTTCGTGGACTGCGAGCACTTCTTCGACGGCTACCGCGCCAATTCCGCCTACGCCAAGTCCGTGGTGCGGGCCGCCCACGAGGCCGGCGCCGACGTGGTCGTGCTGTGCGACACCAACGGCGGCATGCTCCCCGCCCAGGTCCAGGCCGTGGTCTCCACCGTCCTGGCCGACACCGGGGCCCGGCTCGGCATCCACGCCCAGGACGACACCGGCTGCGCGGTCGCCAACACCCTGGCCGCCGTCGACGCGGGCGCCACCCACGTCCAGTGCACCGCCAACGGCTACGGCGAGCGGGTCGGCAACTCCAACCTCTTCCCTGTCGTCGCCGCCCTGGAACTCAAGTACGGCAAGAAGGTGCTCCCGGAGGGCGCGCTGCGCGAGATGACCCGGATCTCGCACGCGATCGCGGAGGTGGTCAACCTGACCCCCTCCACCCATCAGCCCTACGTGGGAGTGTCGGCCTTCGCGCACAAGGCGGGCCTGCACGCCTCCGCGATCAAGGTCGACCCGGACCTGTACCAGCACATCGACCCCGAACAGGTCGGCAACACCATGCGCATGCTGGTCTCCGACATGGCCGGCCGCGCCTCCATCGAGCTCAAGGGCAAGGAGCTCGGCGTCGACCTCGGCGGCGACCGCGAACTGGTCGGCCGGGTCGTCGAGCGCGTCAAGGAGCGCGAGCTCAAGGGCTACACCTACGAAGCCGCCGACGCCTCCTTCGAGCTGCTGCTGCGCGCCGAGGCCGAGGGCAGGGCGCGCACCTACTTCGAGGTCGAGTCCTGGCGGGCCATCGTCGAGGACCGCCCCGACGGCAGCCACGCCAACGAGGCCACGGTCAAGCTCTTCGCCAAGGGCGAGCGCATCGTCGCCACCGCCGAGGGCAACGGTCCGGTCAACGCCCTCGACCGCGCCCTGCGCGTGGCCCTGGAGACGATCTACCCGCAGCTCGCCAAGCTGGAGCTGGTCGACTACAAGGTCCGCATCCTGGAGGGCAAGCACGGCACGCAGTCCACGACCCGCGTCCTGATCTCCACCTCCGACGGCACGGGGGAGTGGTCCACGGTCGGCGTCGCCGAGAACGTCATCGCCGCGTCCTGGCAGGCACTGGAGGACGCGTACACCTACGGGCTGCTGCGGGCCGGGGTGGAACCCGCGTCGTGACCGCCCCGAACGCCGGAGGGCGGGGCCGCCCCACCCTCCGGCGTTCACGGCGTCCCTGCTCCTCCGTTCCGCCGGACGGCTACCGCAGCTGCCATTTCTGATTGGCGGCCCCGGTGCAGGACCAGATCTGCGCCCGCGCCCCGTTCGCCGACGAGTTGTCCGTCACGTCGAGGCACCTGTTCGCCGCGGTGTTGACCACAGCACCCGTCGAGGAGTTGTACGACCACCGCTGGGCGCCCGAGCCGTTGCAGTCGTAGAGCTGGACCTTGGCGCCGTCGGAGATCGACCCCGACGTGACGTCGAGGCACTTCCCGAGCGCACGCACCGATCCGTCGGCCCCCACGGTCCAGGACTGCGCCGCGGTCCCGTTGCAGTCGTAGAGCTGCACGGCCGTGCCGTTGGCGTTCGACGCGCCCGCCACGTCGAGGCACTTGCCCGCCAGCCCGACGAACGCCCCCGTCCGACCGTCCCCGCCCGACGGCGTGCCGGACCAGGTGAAGGTCGCCGAGGTCCTGCCGGGCAGCGAGTACGTCGCGTGTTGCCCGCCCCAGTTGACGGTGACCGTCTTCGCCCCCGTGCCGTCGTTGTAGGCGATCAGCGCCTTCGACCCGTCGGGGTTGCGCCAGGCGACGTTCGGGACGGCCGACGACGCGGTGGAGGCGATCCGCTGCGCCCCGGGCCGGACGAACTTCGTCAGGTGCCCCATCGTGTAGTACTCGACCGTGTAGTCGACGGTCCCGCTCGCCCCGTCCCCGTTGTGCACGGTGATCAGTCCGGTGCAGGTGCCGCAGCCCCCGTTGTGCGGACCCTTGTTCTGGTCCACGGCGAGCGACCACTTGGTCACCGACTTCGCCCAGTTGCGGGTGTAGTCGACGATGTTGAGCATGTCCTCGCGCTGCTGGTTCGCGATCCAGGTGCCACCGGAGTGCTCGGTCCCGAAGGCGTCGAGGCCCGGGTACTGGTTGTGCACGCTCGTCTGCTTGGCGATGTCACCGCCGTACCCGTGCCAGGCGATCCCGCCGAAGTTCGGGTGCGAGCGGACCGCCGCGTCGTCGACCGTCGCCGCGGCGTAGGAGTCGTACACGTCCCAGTTCCAGTCGTGGGCGAGCACCTTGGTGGACAGCCCGGCCGCCTGGAGCTTCGGCAGCAGCTCGCTCTTGGTGAAGTAGGCGAGCCCCGAGGCGTTCCAGCTCATCGACGGGTAGCCCGAGCAGCAGGTCGGCTCGTTCTGGGCGGTGACGTACGAGACGGGGACGCCCTGGTCCCGGTACGCCTGGAGGTACTTCACGAAGTACGAGGCGTACGCGCCGTAGTCCTCCGCCTTCAGCCAGCCGCCGTTCAGCGACCCGCTGTCCTTCATCCAGGCCGGCGCCGTCCACGGCGAGGCCATCACCGTCAGGGAGGGGTTGAGCTGGAGCGCCTGCTTCGTGAGGGGCACCACGTCGGCCAGGTCGTGCGCGATGGAGAACTGCGCGAGGTTCGGGTCGCTCTGCCCGGCCGGCACGTCGTCGTAGGTGTAGCCGTAGCGGGCGAGGTCCGAGGCGCCCATGGGGTTGCGCAGGAAGGACAGCCCGATCCCGTCCGTCGGCGAGAACAGCTTGCGCATCGTCGCGTCGCGGGTGCTCTGTGACAGGGCGCCGCTGCTGTTCATCAGCCAGGCCGCGGTGTCGGTGAAGGACGCGCCGCCGCCGGTGAAGGTCTGGTACCGGGTGTTCTCGTCGACGGTGATGTTCTCGCCGTTGCCGCCGCTGCCGGACTGGAAGGCGAACGGCGCCTGGGCCTGGAGCCCGCGCACGACATGGCGTCCGCCGTCGTCGTCCGTCGTCGTGAGATAGGCGGTGACCTGCTCGCCCGCGGCGTGCGCGGGCGCGGCCGCGGTGAATCCCGCGGTGGTGAGCAGCCCGGCGAGGATCAGCCGGGCCGCCCGAATGGATCTCCTCATGGAGCGCCGCCCTTCTGGAGGTGGGGGTGGGTGGCGTGCGAGGCGTGAGTAAATGACGGCTGCGGACCCGCGTCAAGGGGGTGCGCGTTCAGATTCTGAAGGAACAACTGCCCTGATCCGGCCGTGACTTGAGTCTGTACCGGTTCTGGCGTGAAGTCTTGACGGGTTGCCGGGACACCAGTTAACTCACGCCGTGATCTAAGTCGTGAGACCGGAAGGCGCACGAAGAGAACCCGAACGGAAGCAGCACCCCGTCGGACGTACGTCGTCAGAAGAAGCACGTCGTCAGAACCACGTGAGAGTCGAGGGGAACCCCATTGACCGGGCTCGATCGGAATTCCGTACGAAGAACCGCTCTGCTGGCCGGTGCCGCGCTGATCGCCGGACTGCTTCCGCTCGCCTCGGCGGGAACGGCGGCGGCCGATGAACCCGCGCCCGTCCCGGTCGACCGCTTCGAGGGCGAGGTGCCCTTCGCGACCCAGCCCGCCGAGGGCATCTTCACCTGGGGCGGCGACAGCGACGATCCGCCGAAGCTCGCCCTGACCGCGCGGTCCGACGCGCCCGAGGGCGCCAAGGTCCTCACCGGCGACTACGACATCAGCGGCTACGGCGGCTTCACCCACGACTTCGCGGCCGGTGAGCCGGCCCACGACTGGTCCGCGCACAAGGGCATCCGCTTCTGGTGGGACGGCCGGAACACCGGCAAGAAGCTCGCCTTCGAGATCAAGGACGGCGGAGCGAACGGCGAGGCGTCCGAACTGTGGACCACCTCCTTCACCGACGACTTCACCGGCTGGAAACAGATCGAGATCCCCTTCGCCGACTTCGTCTACCGCACGGACTACCAGCCCGTCGGCGGGATCGACCACGTCCTCGGCCTGACCCAGATGTGGGGCTACGCCCTCACGCTCCCGGTCGGCGCCCCGGGACAGTTCGCCCTGGACGACGTCGAGCTGTACGGCAAGGCCGACCAGTCCCTGCGGGCCTCCGTCACCACCGACGCCGCGGTCCACCCGGTACGGGAGGGTGCCACGGCCGCCGTGAAGGTCTCCGTCGCCACCACCGGCTCCGCCCCGATCGACGAGCCCGTGACCGTCGCGTACGAGAGCGCGGGCGGCACCGCCACGCCGGGCCGGGACTACACCCCGGTCCGCGGCGAGATCACCTTCCCGGCGGGCACCGTGTCCGGAGCCAGTCGCACCGTCAAGGTCCCGACCCTGCGCGACAAGTCCGCCGAGGCGGCCGAGACCATCTCGCTCAAGCTCACGGTGACCGGCGCCAAGGCTCCCGCCGAGACCCCGCAGGTCGTCGTGGACGCCCACGGACTGCCGTACCTGGACCCGAAACTGCCCGTGCGGAAGCGGGTCGCCGATCTCCTCTCCCGGATGTCCCTGGAGGAGAAGACCGGGCAGATGACCCAGGCCGAGCGCGGCGCGATCGGCACGGGCGGCGACATCGCCTCCTACGACCTCGGCTCGCTGCTCTCCGGCGGCGGCTCCACGCCGACCCCCAACACCCCCGAAGCCTGGGCGAAGATGATCGACGGCTACCAGCTGCGAGCGCAGGCGACACGGTTCCAGATCCCGCTGATCTACGGCGTGGACGCGGTGCACGGCCACAACAACCTCGCCGGCGCGACGGTCATGCCCCACAACATCGGCATCGGCGCCACCCGTGATCCCGCGCTCGCGGAGCGGACGGGAGCGGTGACCGCGGCCGAGGTCCGCGCCACCGGCATCCCCTGGGACTTCGCCCCCTGCCTGTGCGTGTCGCGCGACGAACGCTGGGGCCGCTCCTACGAGTCCTTCGGCGAGGACCCGGCGCTCGTCGAGTCCATGGAGACGGTGGTCCAGGGGCTCCAGGGCGCCCGCGACGGCAAGGACCTGAAGCGCGGTGACAAGGTCCTCGCCACCGCCAAGCACTTCGTCGGCGACGGCGGCACCGGGTACGGCACGTCCACGACGGGCTCGTACACGGTGGACCAGGGCGTCACCAAGGTCACCCGACAGGAGCTGGAGGCCGTCCACCTGGCCCCCTTCAAGACCGCGATCGACCGGGGCGTCGGTACGGTCATGCCGTCCTACTCCTCGCTCGACATCGTCGGCGACGGCCTCGGCCCGGTGAAGATGCACGCCCGCGCCGACATGATCAACGGTGTGCTCAAGGGCCGGATGGGCTTCGACGGCTTCGTCATCAGCGACTGGAACGCCATCGACCAGCTCCCCGGCGACTACGCCTCGCACGTCCGCACCTCGGTCAACGCGGGCGTGGACATGATGATGGTGCCGTACTCGTACAAGGACTTCCGCACGACGCTCACCGACGAGGTGGAGGAGGGCCGCGTCACCCGGAAGCGGATCGACGACGCCGTCTCCCGCATCCTCACCCAGAAGTTCGAGCTGGGCCTCTTCGAGAAGCCCTACGCGGACACGAGCGGCGCGTCGCGGATCGGCTCGGCCGCGCACCGGGCCGTGGCGCGGCAGGCCGCGGCCGAGTCCCAGGTCCTGCTGAAGAACGCCGGGGGCGTACTGCCCCTGAAGAAGTCCCAGAAGGTGTACGTCGCCGGTTCGAACGCCGACGACCTCGGCAACCAGACCGGCGGCTGGACCCTCACCTGGCAGGGCTCGTCCGGCCCGATCACCAAGGGCACGACGATCCTCCAGGGCATGCGGAACGCCGGCGGTGACGTCACCTACTCCAAGGACGCCTCGGCACCGACCTCCGGATACGACGTCGGTGTGGTCGTCGTCGGCGAGACCCCGTACGCGGAGGGGGTCGGCGACGTCGGCAACGGCAACGACCTGGAGCTGACCGCGGCCGACAGGGCGGCCGTCGACAAGGTGTGCGCGGCCATGAAGTGCGCGGTGCTGATCGTCTCGGGCCGCCCGCAGATCGTCGGCGACCGGCTCGGTGACATCGACGCCCTCGTCGCCTCCTGGCTGCCGGGCACCGAGGGCGACGGCGTCGCGGACGTCCTCTACGGGAGGCGCGCCTTCACCGGGCAGCTCCCGGTCACCTGGCCGAAGTCCCAGTCCCAGCTGCCGATCAACGTCGGTGACGCCTCCTACGACCCGCAGTTCCCGTACGGATGGGGTCTCACGACGCTGACGAAGTCGCCGAGGGGCGGTGCCGCCACGCTGCACGAGCTCGCCCTGGTGGCCGCGGCGGCGGAACGGTCCGGCGCGGACCAGGTCGCCCGCAGGGTCGTGACGAAGGCCCGGCTGCTCGTCCAGCAGAAGATCGGTTCGTCGGTCACCGCGGCGAACGCGGGACACTTCGCGGACGCGGACCACCTGCTGCTGACCGGCCACTACGCGAAGGCGGTGGCCGAGCTGACGAAGGCGTACCGCGCGGGGTGAGGAAGCCGTAGCGCGCGGACCGGGGGAACGGACGGAGGGCCGGCCGGGGCTGAGCATCAGCCCCGGCCGGCCCTCCGTCCGCCTCCGTCCGCCTCCGGCGCCTCCGTCCGCCTCCGGCGCCTCCGTCCGCCTCCGGCGCCTACGGCGTCTGCGGTGCGGCCGCCGGCGCGGCGCTCTCGAGTTCCCTCGCGAGCCTGCGGGCCCGCAGCGCCTTGATCACGGTGTGCACGCGGAACGCGGTGACCGCGAGCACCACGACGCCGAGGAACGCGCCGAAGGCCGATCGGTCCCGGGCCGCGGCGTGGAAGAGGAGGCCGCTGAAGGGGAAGCCGACGACGATGAGCAGCGGTTCGCGCACCCAGAACGGGAGAACGCGAAGGAAGAGTCCGACCATCCGGCCGCTTCATCAGGTTCATGCCATCCTTGGCCGTGACGGAGGCCGCACTTCCGGAAGGTGGAACCGAATCGTTCCATGACGCCGGCCCGGTCCCGCGCGGCGCGACGGACGGGGCGGGTGCCGAGGCGCCGGGCCGGGTCCCGGTCGCGGGGGCGCCACTCTCCCGATGTCCCGTTTCGCTCCGGTTCGGGTAGCTTCAAAAGCATGAGGGCCGCACGCACCCGAGGACGTCCAGGCCTGTTGGTCGCACTGATGCTCGCGGCCCTGGCGATGGTGTGGCTCCCGGCGCCCCGGGCCCACGCCGCCGACGACGTCTCCACCGTGGCGGCGGCCCTGCGCGAGGGGCCCGTCTACGTGGACCCGGCCGCCTCCGGCCAGCTCTCCGCGGCGGAGGCCGACGCCCTCGCCGCCAAGATCAAGAAGGCGGACAAGCCGGTCTTCGTCACGGTGCTCCCCGCGAACTACCCCACCCAGGACCTCTTCCGGAACCTGCGCACCGCCACCGGTATCACCGGCCTCTACGCGATCAGGCTCGGCGACCGCTTCGACGCCCGCGCCGACTCCGTGGTGATGTCCCGCTCGGCCGTGCAGAACCTCGTCACCAGCGTCCAAGGCGTCTCGGACGCGAACACCCAGCTGAACGAGTTCACCGACCGCGCGCTCGCCGGTGTCCACGGTTCGGCCCCCGCGAGCTGGGGCGGTGGCATGGACAGTGGAGGTGTTCCGACGGGAGCGCTGATCGCGGTCGGCGCGGTGGCCGTCGTCGGCGGCGCGGGCGCGTACGCGGTCGTGCGCCGCAACCGGCGCCGCGAGGAGGAGGAGCGGCGGGCCGCGCTGGAGCGGCTCCGCGTGGTCGTGGACGAGGACATCACCGCCTTCGGCGAGGAACTGGACCGGCTCGACTTCCATCCCGCGGAGGCCGGCGCCGACGACGCGATGCGCGCGGACTACGAACGCGCGCTGGACGCCTACGAACAGGCGAAGTCCTTCATGGCCGGGGCCCGGCGCCCCGAGGACGTGCGCGCCGTCACCCAGTCCCTGGAGGGGGGCCGCTTCTCCCTCGCCGTGCTCGCGGCGCGCCGCGAGGGCCGTCCGGTCCCCGAGCGCCGCGCGCCCTGTTTCTTCGACCCCCGGCACGGTCCGTCCGTCGCCGACACGGCCTGGACGCCCGCCGGGGGCGCGCCCCGCGAGGTCCCGGTCTGCAAGGCGGACTGGATGCGTCTCGTCGGCGGCGAGGAACCGGCGGTCCGGGAGGTCGAGACGGAACACGGCCGCCGCCCGTACTGGGACGCGGGCCCGGCGTACGGCCCCTGGGCGGGCGGCTACTTCGGCGGCGGCGTGCTGCCGGGCCTGCTCGTCGGGACCGTGCTCGGCGGCATGATGGCGAGTCCCGGGTACGGAGCCGCCTACGGAACCGGTTACGGCTACTCCGGCGGCGGCCCCGACGGAGGCGACGTCTCCGGTGCCGACTTCGACCCCGGGGACTTCGGGGGCGGCTTCGGTGACGGCGGGGGAGGGGACTTCGGCGGTGGCGGCGGGGACTTCGGCGGCGGCTTCTGAGGGGGACGGCTTCCGCGGGGGCGGCGTACGGGCGGCCCCGGCGCGCACGGGGCGGCCGCGCTCCGCGCGCACGGCGGCGCCGAGCGCCCCTGTGCGGGGGCTCGGCGCCGGGGGAAGCGTGCGGCGACGCGGGGCCTGCGGCCCGGATCTCAGCCGGCGTTCCGGATCGCCGAGATGTCGAAGTTCAGCTTGATCTTGTCGGAGACGAGCACGCCGCCGGTCTCCAGGGCCGCGTTCCAGGTGAGGCCCCACTCGGAGCGCAGGATCTCGGCCTTGCCCTCGAAGCCCACGCGCTCGTTGCCGAACGGGTCCTTGGCCGCGCCGTTGAACTCCAGGTCGATGCTGATCTGCTTGGTGGTGCCGAGGATCTCCAGGTCGCCGGTGATCCGGTAGTCGTCACCGCCGAGCGCCTCCGCCTTGACGGAGCGGAAGGTCATCGCCGGGAACTCGTCGGTCTTGAAGAAGTCGGCGCTCTTGAGGTGGCCGTCACGGTCGGCGGACCCGGTGTCGATGCTGTCCATCTTGATGTCCAGGGACGCCGTCGACCGGGCCGGGTCGGTGCCGTCCAGGTGCAGCGTGCCCTCGAAGTCCTTGAACGAGCCCTTGACGTTGGTCACCATCGCGTGCCGGGCGACGAAGCCGATCGTCGAGTGGGCCGGGTCGATGGTGTAGTCGCCGGTCAGGGCGGCCAGGTCCGGGTTGACGGCGGTGGCCGTGGCGACGGCGGAGGTGTTCTCGGCGGTGTCGGTGGTCTTGCGGCCGAAGATGCCCATCAGATGCTCCTTGGGGGGACGGGCCGAGGTTCAGGGGAGAGCCACGGCGTCATTCTGTTGAATGTTCAACGAGGTCAACACGGGCAACCGTAGACCTATTCCGTTCAAGTTTCAACAGTGTCCGGAGTGTGCTCGGTGCGTGACGGTGGGTCGCGCACCTCCGCCTCGGCGGTGTGTCCGGAGCCCGGAGGCCGCTCCCGCGTGTCCGCGTACAGTCGGCCCGGCAGCGGATGCGGCGCTATGTCCGTGCGGCCGCCGGGGTGGCTCCTCCGGGGTGCGCGGGCCGCCGAACGGGGGGCCGCGTCACTCCGGTGATGGCATGTGCCACTCATGAATATGAGGCGGCACTCGGTGGAACGGTTTGTGAGACCCCCACAAGCCCGAACCCCTCCGGACAGTCGGATCGCCTGCATGTGATGGTGGTTCTGTTCAGGGGCACCAGGAAAACGGTCCGGAGACTGTGCAGAGTCGACGGGCCTGTTTCCTCGGCGGGCTTCGTATGGTCACTACATGACCGTTTTGGACGAGGCCGACACCGCGAACTCCGTGATCCCCACGGGCGAACCGACCGACGCGCGTGGCCGCGTGGCGGAACTGCACGCCATCCGTGCGGAAGCGCTGCGGGGTCCCAGCGAGAAGGCGACCGAGGCGCAGCACGCCAAGGGCAAGCTGACCGCCCGGGAGCGCATCGAGCTGCTGCTCGACGCGGGCTCGTTCCAGGAGGTCGAGCAGCTGCGCCGGCACCGGGCGACCGGGTTCGGCCTGGAGGCCAAGAAGCCGTACACGGACGGTGTGATCACCGGCTGGGGCACGGTCGAGGGCCGTACGGTCTTCGTCTACGCGCACGACTTCCGGATCTTCGGCGGGGCGCTGGGCGAGGCCCACGCCACGAAGATCCACAAGATCATGGACATGGCCATCGCGGCCGGTGCCCCGCTGGTCTCCCTCAACGACGGCGCGGGCGCCCGGATCCAGGAGGGCGTGAGCGCGCTCGCCGGCTACGGCGGCATCTTCCAGCGCAACACCAGGGCCTCCGGCGTCATCCCGCAGATCAGTGTGATGCTCGGCCCCTGCGCCGGCGGCGCCGCCTACTCCCCGGCGCTGACCGACTTCGTGTTCATGGTCCGCGAGACCTCGCAGATGTTCATCACCGGCCCCGACGTGGTCAAGGCGGTCACCGGCGAGGAGATCACCCAGAACGGCCTGGGCGGCGCCGACGTGCACGCCGAGACCTCGGGCGTGTGCCACTTCGCCTACGACGACGAGGAGACCTGCATCGCCGAGGTGCGCTACCTCCTGTCGATGCTGCCGCAGAACAACCGCGAGAACCCGCCGCGCGCCGAGTCCTCGGACCCGGCCGACCGCCGCAGCGAGATCCTTCTGGACCTGGTCCCGGCCGACGGCAACCGCCCCTACGACATGACCAAGGTCATCGAGGAGCTCGTCGACGACGGCGACTACCTCGAGGTCCACGAGCGCTGGGCCCGCAACATCATCTGCGCGCTGGCCCGCCTCGACGGCCAGGTCGTCGGCATCGTCGCCAACCAGCCGCAGAGCCTGGCCGGCGTCCTCGACATCGAGGCCTCCGAAAAAGCTGCACGCTTTGTCCAGATGTGTGACGCTTTCAATATTCCGATCATCACGCTGCTGGACGTGCCCGGG
>NZ_KZ626869.1 GCF_002911015.1 Streptomyces populi | reverse complement strand
TCTCAAAGGCTTCCGCGGCATCGCCACCAGGTATGACAAGACCGCCACCTCCTACGAAGCAGCGGTCAGTCTCGCGTCATTCCTGCTCTGGGCAAGATCCGTTTGAAGACGGACCCTAGTTCTCGACGTCCAGGGCCGTCCCGTACAGCCGTTCCACCCGCAGTCGGATGACGGCCCTGCGCTCGGTGACGAGTTCCTTGAAGAACGCCTCCTCGTCCGTGGGCCGCGCCGCCGCGGGGATCATCCCGAGCAGCTCCCGTCCGACGGCGTCGCCGGGAACCGTCGTCGGCCCGGAGACCTCGGCCGTGCCCTCGGCGACGGCGAACGACCAGACGTCGCCGCCCTGGACGTGCAGCGCCGCGTGAGGGTCGCGCCCGAGGTGCTTGGCCTTGGCCCGGTCGGCCGTGGTGGACATCCGAACGACACGGGCCGCGGGGTCCCAGTCGTAGAGCATGGTGGTCAGGTGGGGGTGGCCGCTCCGCCTGACCGTGGCGAGGGTGCCGAATCGCTGCTCGCCGAGCAGGGCCGACAGTGCTTCGTCCGACAGGGGCCGCGGTGCTGGTCCTTGAGTCATGGCAAGGTCAACTCCATTGACCCCCAAGGTATTTCACCCTCGTGCCCACCCGGGGCCGCCTCGGATTCCTATGGCACGCACAGGCCATTGCCATGGCATCCTAAAGTGTTGACGAAATCGTCGGGGGTATGGTCAACGAAAATCACGGACACAAGCCGCGCACCCGGGCCGCACACCGCTCCCGCCGGTGGTTCATGAACAAGGCCCTGCTCGCGGGCGGCGTCTCCGCCGTCGCGGTCATGGGCGGATACGTCGCCACCACGGCCGACGCCGAGGAGACCGGTTCCGCGGACGCCGCGGCGAGCCCCACCCCGTCGGGGCCGCCCCCTGGCGGCGGCTTCGGCCAGACGATCGCGTACGACGACTTCGTCGGTGTCACCACGGACGGCACTGTCCTCGGTGACCTGTACGCCGTCCATTCCACCGGTGTCTCCACCGTTCCGGTGGTCCGCGCGGCCCAGGCCTTCGTCGCCTCGCTCACGGACGAGCAGAAGGCGGCCACCCTCTACGACGTCGACTCCGACCAGTGGCTCGACTGGACCAACGTCGACTCCAACGACCGTGACGGGGTCGCCCTGCGCGATCTGACCGAGAAGCAGTACGCGCTCGGCACGAAGCTGCTCAGGGCGGCGCTGTCGGCCCGCGGTCTCCGGCAGGCCAACGACATCCGCAAGCTCAACCAGTTCCTCGGCGAGTACGAGGGCGACACCTCCAAGGCGCTCAACGAGGACGCCTACTGGTTCACCGTCATGGGCACCCCGTCGGCGACCGGGGCCTGGGGCTTCCAGTTCGAGGGGCACCACCTCGTCATCAACTACTTCGTCCTGGGTGACCAGGTCGTGATGACGCCGACGTTCATGGGCTCCGAGCCGACGAAGATCACGTACGAGGGGAAGCACTACCACCTCTTCCGTGAGGAGACCCTGGCCGGGCTCGCGCTCCTCCGCTCCCTGGACGAGACGCAGCTCGCCCAGGCGCTCTCCACGGCACAGAAGTCCGGCACCGACCTCATCGCCGGCGCCGGCCAGGACAACGCGGTCATCCCCTACGCGGGCGTCAAGGGATCGGCCCTGAACCGCAGGCAGCGCGCACTGCTGCTCGACCTCGCCGAGGTGTACGTCGGCTACCAGGACGAGGGGCACGCACGGGTCCGGCTGCGCGAGATCGAAAGGCATCTCGACGACACGTACTTCCACTGGATCGGCGAGCACGACGACGACTCGGCGTTCTACTACCGCGTCCACAGTCCCGTCGTACTGATCGAGTACGACGCCGAGTCCCCGCTCGGGTACCACGAGAGCGACAGCGACACGTCCGCCCCGCCTTCCGCCTCCGCGGACGCCACCGCCTCCGCGTCCGCCTCGGCCTCCGCGAGCGCGGGACCCGGCGGACCGGGCGGCCCCCAGGGCACCCCGACCCAGCAGCACATCCACACCATCGTCCGCACGCCCAACGGCAACGACTACGGAGTGGACCTCCTCGGACTGCACCGGGAGACGGACCACTGACGGTGACGTGGCTCCGCTCGGCGAGGACCTGCGAGCTGCACGTTTTCGAAACCGTCACAAGATCGTCACAGGTGCTGCGCAGCCCCGTTTCCTTCTGCGAAACTCGCGGTTCATCCGTGGCCCGCGGCGCGCGTTCTCCCTCGGCACCGGACCGGTGCCGAGGGAGAACGCGCGCTGTCGCGGCCGCCCGAGAGGACGAGGTCACGACACGCACCGGCGACGTCGTGACCTGAAAGCAAGGAGAACCACCACATGGGCAAGCGCGTTGCGCTGTCTGTCGCCGCCGCGTTCGGGGTCGTGGGCCTCGTGGCCCCGGCGGCCCACGCCGACGGAGGCTACGGCGACACCGAGATCCTCGGTGTGACCGTCAACCACGGCTCGGACGTCGTCATCGGCACCACGGCCGCGAAGACCTTCGACGTGACGATCCACGCCTACGACGACTCGGGCCTGCTGTCGGCGGACACCACCCTGGAGGGTCCCGGCGCCGGGTACACGAGCGACGAGACCATCTGCGAGACCGACAGCGAGTGCACGCACTCGTTCACCTTCGACCCCCGGGTCGACCTGTACAACGACCAGGCGGGCACCTGGTACGTGGGTTCCTGGGTGGACGCGCTCGACGACGACTTCCGCTGGGACGACCGCATCGACAGCTTCCGCCTCAAGCGCGCGAGCACGCTGACGGTCAACGCGTCGCCGGAGCCGGTGACCAAGGGCAGGACCCTCACCGTCACGGGCACGCTCAAGCGCGCGAGCTGGGACGACTACAAGTACCACGGCTACACCGGCCAGTCGGTCAAGCTCCAGTTCCGCAAGAAGGGCTCCAGCACCTACACCACCGTCAAGACGGTGAAGACCAGCAGTACCGGGACCCTGAAGACCACGGTCACCGCCTCCGTCGACGGCTACTGGCGCTGGAACTTCGCCGGTACGACGACCACCGGTGCCAAGACGGCCACGGGTGACTACGTCGACGTGAAGTAGGACCGGCGCCACTCGCTCGCACGGCTGTCCCCCCGTCCGGCGGGGCGGGGGGACAGCCGTGTCGTGTTGTGCCGCCGTCGTCGTGTGCCGCCGCGGCGGCCGGGCGCGTCAGGCGAGCGTGACCTCGACCGGCAGCTTCTTGATGCCGTTGACGAAGTTGGACAGGACGCGGGGCGCGTCGCCGGCCAGCCTGATGTCGGCGATCCTCGGGATCAGCTCCTCGAACATGATGCGGATCTCGGTGCGGGCGAGCAGGTTGCCCAGGCACAGGTGCGGGCTGCCCTTGCCGAAGGTCATGTGGTCGTTGCCGGTGCGCGTGACGTCGAAGTCGTAGGGGTTGCCGAAGACTTCCTCGTCACGGTTGCCGGAGGCGAACCACATCACCACCTTGTCGCCCTCCTTGACCTGCTTGCCGCCGAGTTCGACGTCCCGGGTGGCGGTGCGGCGGAAGTGGTAGACGGGGGAGGCCCAGCGCAGGAACTCCTCGACCGCGCCCGGGATCAGGGACGGGTCGTCCTTGAGGCGGGCCAGCTGCTCGGGGTGCTGGAGGAGCGCCAGCATCGAGTGCGAGATGGTGTGGCGGGTGGTCTCGTTGCCGGCCACGACCAGCAGCAGGAAATAGTTGTCGAAGTCCTGCTCGGTCAGCGGGATCCCGTCGCGCGGAACGGTGTTGACCAGCTTGGAGACCAGGTCCGTGCCGTTGCCGCCGCGGCGCTGGCGGGCCAGCTCCCGCCCGTACTCGAAGACTTCGAGGGAGGCGGGCGAACGGAACGGCAGGTCGCGGTACTTGTCGCTCTCCGCGCTGTGCAGCAGCACGTCCGCGTAGTCGGGGTCGGTGTTGCCGATGATGCGGTTGCCCCAGTCGATGAGCTGCTGGTTGTCCTCCGGCGGCACGTCCAGCAGGCGGGCGAGGACGTTGATGGGGAAGTCGGCGGAGACGTCGGAGACGAAGTCGAAGGTCCCCTTGGCCAGGGCCGCGTCCAGGGTCTGCGCCGTCAGACCGCGCAGGAAGTCGCCGTAGCTGTTGATGACGCTCGCGCCGAACTGGCGCTGGATGACGCTGCGCATCGCGCGGTGGCGGACGCCGTCGAGCTCCAGGATGGACGCCCGCTTCTTGATCTGGTCGTCGTCGAGCTCCTCGAGGTTGACGAACTTCGACGAGGTGAACGTCTCCGCGTCACGGTCCACCCGGGCGATGTCGGCGTGCCGGGTGACCGCCCAGAAGCCGGAGTTGGGGGCCTCCTCGGGCTGCCAGTGCACCGGGTCCTCGTGGCGCAGGGTGTGGAACATGCGCCACGGCTTGATGCCGTCGGCGAAGTTGTCGAGGTTCGCGAGGTCGACCTCTTCGAGCGGCAGCGGCTCGGCGAGCGCGGCGCGCAGTTCGGCCTGGGTGGTGGGCGTGGCGGGAACGGTGGGGCTGGTCATGGTGGTTCTCCTGGGCGGGGTTCGGCGGGCTCAGAGGTGGTAGGCGTACTCGGTGAACTCCCAGTCGGTGACGTGCCGCCCGAAGCGCTCGACCTCGTCCCGCTTGTAGGTCAGGAAGGACGTGGTGAAGTCCTTGCCGAGGATGTCGGTCAGGGCGGTGTCGGCCTCCAGCGCGTCCAGCGCGGCGGACAGGTTCGTCGGCAGCAGGGCGGAGCGGGTGGTGTCGTAGCCGTAGCCCTCCAGCGGGGCCTCGGGCTCCTCGCCGGCCAGGACGCCGAGCAGCGCGGCGGCGATGGTTCCGGCGATCAGCAGGTAGGGGTTGGCGCTGGCGTCGCCGAGCCGCAGTTCCAGGCGGGCGCCCGAGCCGCGCTCCGGCGGGATGCGGACCATGGTGCTGCGGTTGTCGAGGCCCCAGTCGATCAGCCAGGGCGCGAGGGTGTCGGGTCCGAAGCGCTTGTACGAGTTGACGGTGGGGTTCGCGAGCGCGGCGAGCGCGGGGGCGTGGGCGAGGATGCCCGCGATGGCGTGGCGGGCCGTGGCCGACAGGCCGTGGGCGCCGGAGGGGTCGTCGAAGACGTTGCGGCCCTCGGTGTCCTCGCAGGACAGGTGGAGGTGGAAACCGGAGCCGCCGGCGTCGCCGAAGGGCTTGGCCATGAAGGTGGCGAGGTTGCCCTCCTGGCGGGCGAGCTCCTTGACGGCCGCCTTGAAGCGGAAGGCGCGGTCGGCGGCGTCCAGGGCGGAGGAATGGGTCAGGTTGATCTCGTACTGGCCGCCGTCGAACTCGTGGTTGCCGGTGACGACGCCGAGGCCCAGGTCGCGCAGCGCGCGCAGGGTGCGGAGCAGGTGGTTGCCCGGGTCGGCGCGCAGTCCGGCGGTGTAGACGGCGCCGGTGGTCTCGGGGGCGCGGCGCCAGCCGGTGGGGGTGTCGGGGGCGGGCTCCAGCAGGAAGTACTCCAGCTCGGGGCCGACGACGGGGCGCAGTCCCCGCTCGGCGCACCGGGCCAGGACGGTCCGCAGCAGGTCGCGCGGTGATTCGGGGGCGGGGGCCGAGGTCGCCGGGTCGGTGACCTCGCCGAGGCAGGTCGCGACCCCGGGCTCCCACGGCAGCACGGCCGCCGTGGACAGGTCGGGGCGTACGGACACGTCGGGCAGGCCGGCGTCCAGGCCGCCCGCGACGGGGACCACGTCGCCCTGGGGGGTGGTGTGGTAGACGGCGCGGCAGAAGGCCAGTCCGTGCTCGCAGGCCGAGGGCAGGTGGTCGAGCAGGACGTCACGGGCGCGGTCGGTGCCGATCAGGTCGGGATAGACGACCCGGACCACGTCGACGCCCTCGGCGGCGAGCCGCTCCATGTGCCGGCGGATGTCTGGGGTGTCGGATGCGCTCACCGTTGTCTCCTTGGCGGAAAGGTGGGATGTCCCCGTGGTCTGAGGCGCAGGGGACGCGTGGTGTGCAGAGAACGGGAGCCGGGGTGCGGGGGAGGCGGGGATGCCGTTCGGATCAGCCCGGGTCCGCAGGGCCTGGCACGGCCCTCGCGGCGTCGTCGCCTCACCCGGGCACACGTCCCGTACGCGGATGAGGCTCCGCGTCCGCGAGGCGCCGCACCGGGCCCTGCGGCCTGGTCCGGACTGCCCCGGACGACACCCCCGGGTCGGACCCCGAGTCGGTCGTTTGAATCCGAACGGTATGAGCCGGGGTCTGGCCCCGCAAGGGGGTGACGACAAGAATTTATCCACCTGGACAGGTATTGACCAGGGTCCAACGGCTTCCTATGTTGTTTGAAGCCAAACGAGTCAGGGAGGCGGCTTCGCATCCCTTTGGCCGAGGGGCCCGCTCCGACATCGGTCGGGCCCCTCTCTTCCCCCATCTCACCCTGCTCAGGCGCCCGTATCCCCAGGAGGACCGGCCATGAAGGTCGTCGTCGACATGATCAAGTGCCAGGACCACGGCCAGTGCGTCTTCGCCGCCCCCGACGTCTTCTCGATGGACGACGCCGGCCACCTCGCCTACGTCTCCGATGTGGACGAGGCGCTGCGCGACGAGGTCGAGGAAGCCGCCGACGTGTGCCCGCTCCAGGCCATCCGGATCGAGGGCTGAGGGCCATGACCGGACGCGTAGTCGTCGCGGGCGCCTCGATGGGCGGCCTGCGCGCCGCCGAACAACTGCGCGCGGCGGGCTGGACCGGCGCCGTCACGGTCGTCGGCGACGAGCCGCACATGCCCTACAACCGGCCGCCGCTCTCCAAGGAAGTCCTCGCGGGCAAAGCCCCGTTCGAGTCCCTCGTCTTCACCCCGAAGGCCGCCGCGGCCGACGTCGAGTGGCGGCTCGGGACACGGGTCACCGGCGCCCGCCTCGACGAGCGGGTCGTCGAACTCGCCGACGGCGAACTGCTGTCGTACGACGGACTGGTCGTCGCCACCGGGATGCGCCCCCGCCGGCTCCGGTGCCCCGGCCCGCTCGTCGGACGCCACACCGTCCGCACCCTCGCCGACGCCCAGATCCTGCGCGACGCGCTGATCCGGCCCGGAGCACGGGTGGTCGTCGTCGGCGCCGGATTCATCGGCTGCGAGGTCGCCGCCACCGCCGTCGGGCTCGGAGCGGGAGAGGTCACGGTCGTCGACCCGCTGCCGCTGCCCATGGCGGGACCGCTCGGCGATCTGCTGGGCGGCGCGCTGCTCAAGCGGCACGAGGAGCGCGGGGTGCGCTTCGCGCTCGGAGCGGGAGTCGCCGGGTTCGAGGGCGACCAGCGGGTCACCGGAGTCGTCCTCGGCGACGGAACGGTGCTCCCGGCCGACGTGGTCGTGGAGTCGGTCGGCTCGGTCGCCAACACCGAGTGGCTGGACGGCAACGGCCTCGACCTGTCCGACGGCGTCCTCACCGACGAGCACCTGCGCGTCGGCGGACGGCCCGAGGTCGTCGCGGTCGGCGACGTCGCCCGCTTCCCCAACGCCCGCTACGACGGCGTACCCCGCCGGGTCGAGCACTGGTCCATCCCGACCGACACCGCCAAGCACGCCGCCAAGGTCCTCGCCGCCCATCTCGGCGGCACCGAAGCCCGGCCGGCCCCCTTCGCGCCGCTGCCCACCTTCTGGAGCGACCAGCACGAGTTCCGGCTCCAGTCGTTCGGCTCGCCCCTGCTCGGCAAGGACGACGTACGGATCCTGGACGGCGACCCGGACGGCGACGTCGTGGTCGGCTACCACACCGACGGCCGGCTGATCGGCGTCGTGGCCCTCGGCGGCCAGTCCGCCGCGATGCGCGCCGCGCGCTACCGCGCCGAACTGCTGAAGCAGCCCGCCCTCACCGCGTAACGAAGCGTAAGGAATCCCCGCTATGTCCCCTGTCCGTGGCTACTTCCACCCCAAGACGGCGACCGGTTCCTCGTCGCTGATCCCGTCGCCGCCGTGGCGCTACTCCGGCGACCTGCTCACCGTCGAGTACCGCACGGACCCCGCCCGCGTACGCGAACTCCTGCCCGAGCCGCTGGAACTGGCGGACGAGGACCCGGGCGCGGTCGCGCTGATCTGGGCCGACTGGCAGTCCTGCTCCACCTCCGCCGAGGAACTGCTCGATCCCGTCCGCGCCCAGTACAAGGAGGCCTTCGCGGTCGTCCGCTGCAAGTACCGGGGACAGACCTACACCCGCTGCGTCTACATCTGGGTCGACAAGGACTTCGCCATCGCCCGCGGACTCCACCAGGGCTACCCGAAGAAGCTCGGCTCGATCCACCAGACCCGCCCGCACCCCTACGGCCCGGCCCCGCGCATCGAGGCCGGCGCCCGCTTCGGCGCCACCCTCGCCGCCGCCGACCGGCGTCTCGCCGAGGCCGTGGTGACCCTGCGGGAGCCGTCCGAGACCAACGGCTTCGTCAACGGCCACCCCATGGCCCACCACCGCTGGCTGCCCTCCGTCGAGAAGGGCAAGGGCCTCGCGCTCGACGAACTGATCGAGACCGGCGCCGCCTCCTTCGAGGGCGGACAGCCCTGGGTCGGCGACGCGGACCTGACCCTGTTCGAGGCGCCCACCGAGGAACTGGCCCGCCTGGAGATCCGCGAGCCGATCGCCGCCTACTACCGGCAGGTCGGCGTCGTCTGGGACGGCGGACGCCTCCTGGAGTCCGGCACCTCCGGCGCCGAGTGACCCTGACCACCTTATCCACCACAGGACTTGGAGTCCGGACATGACCGAGCACACCCTCACGGTGGCCGGGGTCGCCGTCGACACCCGGCACTGGATCGGCGGCGAACGCGTCGCCTCCGCCGAGACGTTCACCGATGTCTCGCCGATCGACGGAAGCGTCATCGGTGAGATCTCCCGCGGCACCGAGGCCGAGGCCGCCGCCGCGGTGGCCGCCGCGAAGGCCGCCTTCCCCGCCTGGGCCGCCACCCCGGTCGCCGAACGCGCCCGCCTGCTGCACGCGATCGCGGACGGCGTGGAGAAGCGGATCGAGGACCTGGCGATCGTCGAGACCACCGACAACGGCGCTCTGCTGCGCTCGCACCGCCGGGGCGTGATGCCGCGCGTCGCCCACAACTTCCGCTTCTTCGCCGACTGGCTCCTGAACCTGGAGCACGGGGACTTCGAGACCCGCGGCCACACCAACCACGTGTCCTGGGACCCGGCGGGCCCCTCGGTGCTCATCACCCCGTGGAACGCGCCGCTGATGCTGTCGACCTGGAAGGTCGCCCCGGCCCTCGCCGCCGGCAACACGGTCGTCCTCAAGCCCGCCGAGTGGACCCCGCTGACCGCGTCCCTGCTCGCGGACATCGCCGCCGAGGCCGGACTGCCCGCCGGCGTCCTCAACATCGTCCAGGGCTACGGCTCCGAGATCGGTGACGCCCTCACCTCGCACCCCGACGTGCGCCGCATCAGCTTCACCGGTTCCGTGCCGACGGCCAAGCGGATCACCGCGTCGGCGGCCGCGAACCTCACCCCGCTCAGCCTCGAACTCGGCGGCAAGTCACCCCTGCTGGTCTTCGCGGACGCCGACCTCGACCTCGCCGTCGACCTCGCCGTCGAGCAGTACGACAACGCGGGCCAGGTCTGCCTCGCCGCGACCCGCATCCTGGTCGAGGAGTCCGTCGCGGAGGAGTTCACCCGCCGGTTCGCGGAGAAGGCCGCGACGATCGTGCAGGGCGACCCGCGCGACGAGGCCACCGACATCGGCCCCAACATCCACGAGCGGCAGCTGGAGAAGATCGACGGCTTCGTGCGCCGCGCCCTCGACGCGGGCGCCCGCGCGGTCGTCGGCGGCCACCGGGGAGAGGGCCAGTACTACGCCCCGACCCTGCTCACCGACGTCGCCCAGGACTCCGAGATCGTCCAGGAGGAGGTCTTCGGTCCCGTCCTGACCCTCCAGACCTTCACCACCGAGGACGAGGCCGTTCAGCTCGCCAACGACACCCGCTTCGGGCTCGCCGCCACCCTCGCCACCGGCGACCGCGACCGGGCCGCCCGCGTCACCGAACGGCTCGTCGCGGGCACGGTCTGGGTCAACTGCTTCTTCGTGCGCGACCTCCAGGCCCCCTTCGGCGGCTCCCGGCACTCCGGCGTCGGCCGCGAGGGCGGCACCTGGAGCTTCGACTTCTACTGCGACCTGAAGAACACCGTCACCGCCCCGAAGGGATGGAAGGACCATGGGTGAGATCGTCGGGGCGGGACTCCTCGCCCACGTCCCCACCATCGTGCTCCCCGAGGAGATCCGGCTGGAGCTGAACGAGGGCAAGGAGATCACCCTCGTCACCGGCCTGGAGGAGCTGCGCAAGGAGGTCTTCGAGCGCGACGACTACGACACCGTCGTGGTCCTCGACTCGCACTGGGCGACCACCGTCGAGTTCGTCGCCACCGCGCAGGACCGCAGGGCCGGCCTGTTCACCTCCGAGGAACTGCCGCGCGGCATGAGCCGGATGCCGTACGACTATCCGGGCGACCCCGAACTCGCCCACAACATCGCGAGGTTCGCCGACAAGCACGGCACCTGGATCACCGCGATCGACGACGCGTACCTGCCGGTCTACTACGCCACCATCAACCTCTGGAAGTTCCTCGGCGAGGGGCTGCCCGACAAGCGGTGGGTGACCATCGGGGTGTGCCAGACCGGCGACATGGAGGACCACCTCCGTCTCGGCCGCGCCCTCGCCGACGGCATCGCCGCCACCCCCGGCCGCCGGGTGCTGCTGATCGCCTCCGGCGCCCTCTCGCACACCTTCTGGCCACTGCGCGAACTGCGCGACCACGAGTCCAGCGACCCGGCGCACATCTTCACGCCCGAGGCGCGCGAGGCCGACCTGGAGCGCATCGCCTGGTTCAAGGAGGGCCGCCACGACAAGGTCCTCGACACCATGGACGAGTTCTGGAAGTACAAGCCCGAGGCGAAGTTCTTCCACTACCTGATGATGGCCGGCGCCCTCGGCGAAGGGGCCTGCGTCGCCACGGCCCGCCAGTACGGCGCGTACGAGAACTCCATCGGTACCGGCCAGGTCCACCTCTGGTTCGACCGTCCGGCCGGCGGCTGGACCGGCGCGGGGACCCCCGCGGCGCCCGCACCCCACAACCCGCACCGTCGAGCCTAGAAAGGCACCTCCATGCCCGAGTACCGCCGCATCCTCCTGGACGGCGCCGCCGTCCAGGTCACCGTCGACGGGGACGAACTCGTCGCCGGTGACGGCCGCCGCGTCAAGACGGAGGAGGCCCACCACCTGCCCCCGGTCGTCCCCTCCAAGGTGATCGCCGTCCACCTCAACCACCAGAGCCGCGTCGACGAGTTCGGCATCGAACTCCCGCCCACGCCCACGTACTTCCACAAGCCGACCTCGGCCCTCAACTCCCACAAGGGCGCCATCGTCCGCCCCGAGGGCTGCAAGTGGCTCAACTACGAGGGCGAGGTCGCCATCGTCATCGGGAGGACCGCGCGGAACATCTCCCCGGAAGAGGCGGGGGAGTACATCGCGGGCTACACCGTCGCCAACGACTACGGCCTGCACGACTTCCGGGACACCGACGCCGGCTCCATGCTCCGCGTCAAGGGCTCCGACACCCTCTGCCCGCTCGGCCCCGGCCTGGTCACCGACTGGGACTTCCGCGGCAAGAGCCTGCGCACCTACGTCAACGGCGAGGTGGTCCAGGACGGTTCGACCGACGAGATGCAGTGGGACATGCACTACCTCGTCGCCGACATCGCCCGCACCATCACCCTCCACCCCGGCGACGTGCTGCTGTCGGGCACCCCGGCCAACTCCCGCCCCGTACAGCCCGGTGACGTCGTCGAGGTCGAGGTCGAGGGCCTCGGGCGGCTCACCAACCACATCGTGACCGGCCCGACCGCGATCCGCACCGACGTCGGCGCCCAGCCCACCGAGTCCGAAGAGGTCCTGTCCACCGCGCTCGGCGGGGACTGGGAGTTCCGCGGCATCCGCCCGCCCCGGCGCTGATGTCCACCGCACGAGGGCGCCGCGCCGGGCAGGACGGCACGAGCCGCCCGGCGCGGCGCTCCACGACACGGCGCGCCGAGCCCGGCACCGGCGCGCCCGCGGGGCCCGTGCCGGTCCGCGCCGGGGGCCGTGAGCAGGCGGGTAGGGTCGGGGCCATGACCGAAACCGCCGAGACTCCTGAGGGCCGCAAGCCGCGCCGGCGCATGAACTACGGGGAGGGCCGCGAAGCCCTGCTCAACGCCGCCGTGCGGGTCGTGGCCCGGGGCGGGCTGCGCCGGCTCACCTACCGGGCCGTGGCGGAGGAGGCCGGCACCACGCACGGTCTCGTGGTGCACCACTTCGGTTCCCGGGACGCCCTCATCGAGGAGGCGGTCGCCCACGCGATCCGCACCTCCCTGAACACCAGCGCGCTCGAACCCGGCACCGGCAAGGTCGAGGACTTCTCGGTGGGCGTCTCCGAGATGGTCACGGCCGACCCGGACATCCAGTCGTTCCAGTACGAGCTGCTGCTGGAGGCCAGGCGCCGTCCCGAACTGCTCCCGCATCTGCGCGCGCTGTACGACGAGTACTTCGACGCCACCGGACGGGAACTGTCCCGCATGCTGCCCGACGGTGCCGGGCAGCCGCTCACCCGGCTCGTCTTCGCCGCCCTCGACGGCCTGGTGCTGCACCAGCTCGTCTTCGGCGGCCCCGAGATCACCGACGCCGCCGTCGAGGAGCTGCGCTCGCTGCTCCGGCTGCTGCAGGACCGGTCGGACACCGGCGCCGAGAGTCGGGACTGACGCTCTGACCTGCGCGTTCCATGGCCCCGGACGGCTGCCGTCCGGGGCTTTGCGCATTCGGTGCCGGGAAACCGGGCTCAGGCCCTTGTCAAACGGATAGTTCCAGCCCAGTATGAGGCAACTCGTTTGGCCTGAAACGAATCCCTCTTTCCTCACTGGCAGGTGATCCGAGTGGACAGTCAGACCGCGGTCGTGAACCAGACCGCGCCCGACGCCCCCACGGCAGGCAGGCTCAAGCCCAATTCGCTCGGCGTTCTGGGCATTCTCTTCTTCGTCCTCTCCGCCCAGGCGCCGCTGACCGGCGTCGCGGGTGCCGTGCCCATCGCCGTCGGCGTGGGCAACGGCGCGGGGGCGCCCGCCGCCTACGTGGTGGCGGGCCTGATCACACTGCTCTTCTCCGTCGGCTTCGTGGCGATGGGCCGGCACGTCGTGGACGCCGGCGCCTTCTACACGTACATCGGCAAGGGCCTCGGCCGGACGGTCGGCACCGGCAGCGCCGGGGTCGCGCTGTTCGCGTACTGCGCGATACAGGCGGCCATGTACGGCCTGTACGGGGCGACCGTCAACGGCCTGCTCGCGCACTACACCGGGGTGGACGTGCCCTGGTGGGCCTGTGCCCTGGTCACGATGGTGATCGTCCAGGTGCTCGGAAGCGCGGGCATCGAGATGGGCGCGAAGGTGCTGGCCGTCTTCGTCCTGGCGGAGTTCAGCATCCTGAGCGTCTTCGCGCTGGTCACCTTCTTCAAGGGGGGCGGGCCCGAGGGGCTGGCCTTCACCGAGTCCTTCTCCCCGAGCGCGGCGTTCGACGGCGCTCCGGGCGTGGCGCTGATGTTCGCCGTGGCGTCGATGATCGGCTTCGAGGCCACCGCGATCTACGGCGAGGAGGCGCGCGAACCCCGCAAGACCGTCCCGCGGGCCACCTACGCGGCCGTCGCCTTCGTCACCGGCTTCTTCGGCTTCGCCTCCTGGATGCTGGTCTCCTCCTACGGCCCCTCGAAGGTGACCGGGGCGGCGGGCAAGGCCCTGGAGAGCGGCGACTCGACGGGCTTCGTCTTCGCGCCCATCGCCGACCTGTTCGGCACCTGGGTCAACGACGTCCTGCCCGTCCTGCTGGCCACCTCCCTCTTCGCCGGCATCCTCGCCTTCCACAACTCCGCCAACCGCTACCTGTTCTCGCTCAGCCGCGACGGACTGCTGCCCAAGGCGCTGTCGTCGATCAACAGCCGCCACTCGCCCAGCGTGGCCGGCCGGGTCCAGACGGCCGTCGCGGTCCTGCTGGTCGTCCCGTTCGCGCTGGCCGGCGAGGACCCGGTGCTGACCCTGTTCTCGTGGGGCAGTGGCGTGGCCGTCCTCGGCATCATGGCGCTGTACCTGATGACCTCGGTCTCCGTGGTGGTCTTCTTCCGCCGCGAGCGCCTGGACACCCGGCCGTGGAACACCCTGATCGCCCCCTCCCTGGGAGCCCTCGGTGTGGCCGGGGCGATCTGGCTGATCGTCCAGAACTTCACCACGCTCATCGGCGGTGAGAGCAGTACGGCCCTCGTGCTCGAACTGATCGTCCCGGCCGTCCTCGTCCTGGGCGTCGTGGCCGCACGGCTCACCCGCGACAAGGCCGGTTCCGCCGGCGGCTGACACGCGCCGGGCCGGTCAGCCGGCCCGGTCCGCCGTCCGGCGGAGGAAGCCGTCGACCAGTCGGCGGGCGTTCGTCCGGGCCATGGGCTCCATGGCCCGGCTCCGCTCCAGCAGCTCGCCGGGGTCCACGCCGTGGCGGACGCACTGCTCCGCGCCGCCCGCCTCGATCCAGCCGCTCACCATCGCGGTGGTGATCTCCGGGTGGAACTGCACGCCCAGGCCGTGCGCGGTCTCGAAGGCCTGGACGCACACCTCGTTGCGGGCCACCTCCTTGGCGCCCGGCGGCAGGACACAGCGGTCGAAGTGCCACTGGAACCAGGGGCCCGGCCCCACCAGGGACGGGTCGTCCGTGGCGACCTCGACCCAGCCGATCTCGGGGCGCGGCGACGCCTCCACCCGGCCGCCGAGCGCGGTGGTCAGCGCCTGGGCGCCGAAGCAGACGCCGAGCACCGGGACGCCGAGCCGGTCGGCCTCGCGCAGGAGGGCCAGCTCGCCGTCGATCCAGGAACCGACGGCCGCCCGGTCGTACACCGACCACGGGGCGCCGAGCGACACGATCAGGTCCCAGTCGCCGGCCTCGGGGAAGACGAACTCGACGTCCGGGGCGTGATGGCGGTGCTCGGGCACGACCGTCAGGACGGTGAGGTCGTACCCGCGCTCCTCGAGCCGGGCTCCGACCAGCCCCGGCTCAGTCACGTGGTCGTGCTGGACGACGAGTGCGCGCACGTGGCGCTCCCTTCCCCGCGGGGTCCGCGGCCTGCCGAATCGATGACAGGAGCCCTTGCCCCCGCTCGGCGCCCACTCTATCGTTTGGATTCAAATGAGATTCTGGAGGTCCCCGCACGATGGACATCACCCATGAGGAATGGCTGCTCCGGGCCAAGTCCCTGGACCTTTCCGGTGCCCATCACATCGACGGCGCCGACGAGGACGGCTCGGGAGCGGCCTTCGACGCCGTCTCGCCCCGCGACGGCCAGGTGCTCACCCGGGTCGCCGACGCCGGCACCGCCGAGGTGGACGCGGCCGTCGCCGCCGCCCGCCGCGCCTTCGACACCGGCCCCTGGCCGCGCCTCTCGCCCGCCGAGCGAGGCGCGACACTGCTGCGCGTCGCCGACCTCCTCCAGGAGCGCCGCGCCGATCTCGCGCTCACCGTCAGCCTGGAGATGGGAAAGCCCGTCACCGACGCGTACGAGATCGAACTGCGCGCCCTGATCAACACCTTCCGCTGGTACGGACAACTGGCCGACAAGGTCACCGACGAGTCGCCGCACACCGCCGCGGACGCGCTCGCCCTGGTCACCCGGGAACCGGCCGGAGTCGTCGGCGCCGTCGTGCCGTGGAACTTCCCCCTCACCCTCGCCGGCTGGAAGGTCGCCCCCGCGCTCGCCGCCGGCTGCACGGTCGTCCTCAAGCCCTCCGAGAACTCGCCCCTGTCCGCGCTCCTCCTGGGCCGGATCGCCACCGAGGCCGGACTGCCGCCGGGCGTCCTCAACGTCGTCGGCGGCACCGGACCGGTCGCGGGCCGGGCGATCGGGCTCCACCCGGACGTCGACGTCCTCGCCTTCACCGGCTCCACCGCCGTCGGCCGCCACTTCCTGCGCTACGCCGCCGACTCCAACCTCAAGCGTGTATGGCTCGAACTGGGCGGCAAGTCACCGAACATCATCCTTCCCGACGCCCCGGACCTGGAGAAGGCCGCCGCCACCGCCGCCTGGGGCATCTTCTTCAACCAGGGCGAGATGTGCACCGCCCCCTCCCGGCTCCTCGTGCACACCTCGATCGCCGAACAGGTCACCGAGGCGGTCGTACGGCGGGCACGCGAACTGCGGATCGGCGACCCCCTCGACCCGTCCACCGAGATGGGCGCCCTCGTCGGCGAAGCGCACCTCGGCCGTGTACGGGAGCACATCGCCGACGGGCTCGCCGAGGGCGCCCGGCTGCGCACCGGCGGCTCCCGCACCCTCGCCGAGACCGGCGGCAGCTACCTGGAACCGACCGTCTTCGACCGGGTGGACCCCGGCGCGAGGCTCGCCCGGGAGGAGATCTTCGGCCCGGTCCTGTCGGTCCTCACGTTCGACGACCTGGACGAGGCCGTACGGCTGGCCAACGACACCGAGTACGGCCTCGCCGCGGGCCTGTGGACCTCCGACCTCTCCACCGCGCACCGGGTCTCCCGCGCCCTGAGGGCCGGCACGGTCTGGGTCAACTGCTACGAGGAGGGCGACCTGACCGTCCCCTTCGGCGGCATGAAGCAGTCGGGCAACGGCCGCGACAAGTCGGCCCACGCCCTGGAGAAGTACACCGAACTCAAGACCACCTGGATCCAGTTGTGACGCGCCCCCTGATCGCCGTCCCCGCCCGCTTCTCCGCGACGACCTCCGCCCTGCGGTACGCTGCCGAGGTCAACGCCCGCGCGCTGATCGAGGCGGTGTGGCGGGCCGGCGGTGAACCGGCGACCGTCCACCCGGCCGACCCCGCCGTCACGGACGTCACCGGACGCCTCGCCCGTTTCGACGGCGTCCTGCTCCCCGGCGGTGGCGACCTCGCTCCCCACCGCTACGGAGCCGCCGACACCCACGACAGCGTCTACGACGTCGACGACCTCCAGGACGCCTTCGACCTCGAAGTCGCCCGTCGGACACTGGGCTTGGGCCTTCCGTTGCTGGCCGTCTGCCGCGGCCTGCAAGTCGTCAACGTGGCCCTCGGCGGCACCCTGGAACAGGACATGGGCGGCCCCGAACGCGAACACCGGCACGTCGTGCACCCGGTGGCCGTCGAGCGCGGGACCCTGCTGGAACGGGCCACCGGCGCCCAGAAGGTGGAGGCTTCCTGCTACCACCACCAGCGGGTCGAGCGTCTCGGCTCGGGTCTGGCGGTCGCCGCACGCGCGGCGGACGGGACCGTCGAGGCTCTCGAACTCCCTTCCACGGAAGGGTGGTTCACCGCGGTGCAGTGGCACCCGGAGGACACCGCGCACGAGGATCCCGCGCAGCAGGCCCTGTTCGACGCGCTGGTCGGCGCGGCACGCGACGGACGCTGATCCCCCGCGGGGCTGTTGTGCGGTCGTGGCTCATGGTCCCGGAGACCGGGACCATGAGCCACGGACTTTCGCCCGTCGGCCTTGCCGGCCCTAGGGAGTGTTTCGAAAGTAGCGTCGTCAGCCCTTCGCCCGTCGGCCGCTGCGGCGGGGTGCCGGTTCGGCGCCGTCGAGGAGGGTGAGGCGGCGTTCCTCGCCCTCCTCCTCGACCTGGCGCACGACCTGGCGCAGCCCTTCGGCGACGGTGTGGCACTCCTCGCCGCTGAGCCGTGAGGCGACGAACGCCTCTTCCTCGTTGAAGCGCGGGAACAGGCGCTGCATCAGTGCCTCGCCCTCGTCGGTGAGGCTGAGCAGCTTGAGCCGGCCGTCGGAGGGATGGCCGGCCCGTGTCATCAGCCCCCGTCCCTCCAGGGTCCGCGAGACACCGGTGAGCGTGCCCTTGGAGATGCCGGCCTCCTCGGCGACGTACCGGGTCTCCGTCTCGCCCCAGACCCAGACCACCCAGAGCACGACGAAGGACGTCCAGGTCAGATCGGCGTCGCGCAGGACCGAGTTCTCGAGGTGCTGACGGACGGCGGAAGCGGCACGGTAGATGTTCGCGACGACCGCCATCTGCTCGCGGTGTATCGGTATGCCGCCCAGCTTCGCAGCCGCCAGCTTTTCCGCTTCGGTGATGGACCGATGGCCGGGCACGGGCACGCTCCCTTGATCGTTCGGACCCAAATTGTACGGGACGGGCTCCCGGTCCCGGCTCGTCGGTTCGTTCGGGGTACGGGCTCGCAGGCGCTCCGACCGAGCCGACAGCCGATGGGGAGATGACGTGGCCGGGGTCCGCGGAGCGCAACTCCGGGCCCGGGCATACCGAAAGCCGGGCCGTCGAGTTCACGCCGCGACCGCCGGCCGGACGCCCATGTCCGAAAAGCGCGAACGTGCCCGGACGCGCACGTTTTGCGGTCGGCGAATCCTTGCCATGGCGAGGACTTGCCACCGCCCGGCCTTCACGTCCGCCCGAACCGGCCGATAGACCCGTGGCATGTCTTCCCCCTCTCAGCCTTCCGCCGTTCGGCGCAGGCGCCGGCGGCTCCTGTCCGTCGCTACCGCGTTGCCGTTGCTGGCGTCGGGGCTTGCACTTCTGCAAGCACCCGCACAAGCCGCTCCGAGCAGGCCCGCGGTGCCCGCCAAGCCCTCGGCGACCCACAAGGTCACCCTGGTCACCGGCGACGTCGTCACCGTCACCACGATGGCCGACGGCAAGCAGACCGCCGCCGTAAACCGTCCGGACAGCGCCGTCGGGGGCGTGAAGATCCAGGAGGTCAAGGGCGATCTGTTCGTCATCCCGGACGAGGCGGCTCCGCTGCTGGGCACGAAGAAGCTGGACCGGCGGTTGTTCAACGTCACCGACCTGATCGAGATGGGCTACGACGACGCGAAGTCGGCCACGGTGCCGCTGATCGCGGCGTACGCCGCGTCGAAGTCCCGCACCGCCGCCGAGCCGGTGGCCCCGCGCGGCAGCAAGCTGACCCGTAGGCTCAAGGGCATCCGCGGTGCCGCGCTGAGCACCGAGAAGCGGCACGCCCGCACCTTCTGGACCACCGTCGCGCCGCAGGGCGGCGCGAAGTTGGGCGCGGGCGTCTCGAAACTGTGGCTCGACGGCCGGGTGAAGGCGAGTCTGAAAGAGAGCGTGCCGCTGATCGGCGCGCCCGAGGCATGGAAGGACGGCTACACCGGCAAGGGCGTCAAGGTCGCGGTGCTCGACACCGGCATCGACGTCAACCACCCAGACCTCGCCGGCGCGATCGACGGCACGACCAGCTTCGTGCCGGGTGAGGGCGTCACCGACATCAACGGCCACGGCACGCATGTGGCCGGCACGATCGTCGGCTCCGGCGCCGCCTCCGCGGGCGACTACAAGGGCGTCGCCCCCGGCGCCGACCTGTTCGTCGGCAAGGTGCTCGGCGGCGCGGAGGGCTACGGCCAGGATTCCTGGGTCATGGCCGGCATGCAGTGGGCGGCCGAGTCCGGTGCGGACGTCGTCAACATGAGTCTCGGCGACTCCTACCCGACGGACGGAAGCGACCCGATGTCGCAGACGGTCGACACGCTGTCCGAGCAGTACGGCACACTGTTCGTCATCGCCGCCGGCAACGCGGGTCCGGAGAGCATCTCCGCCCCGGGCGCGGCCGCCTCGGCGCTGACTGTTGCAGCCACCGACAAACAGGACCGGCTCGCTTCCTTCTCCAGCACCGGCCCGCTGGCCTACTCCGGCGGCATGAAGCCGGACATCGCGGCACCCGGCGTGGACATCACCGCGGCCCGCTCACAGGACATGACCGACGGTGGCGAGGGCCCCTACCGCACGCTCAGCGGCACCTCGATGGCCACCCCGCACGTGGTCGGTGCTGCGGCGATCCTGGCCCAGCAGCACCCGGACTGGACCGGCGCGCAGCTCAAGGAACACCTGATGAGCACCGCGAAGGGCTTGGACGACGGGTACTCGCCGTACGAGGTCGGTACCGGCCGTGTCGACGTGGCCGCCGCCGTGCGCACCACGGTCCACGGCACCGGATCGCTCTTCTTCGGCAACTACACGTGGCCGCACGAGCCGAGCGACACCGCCGTCACCAAGGACCTGACCTACACCAACACCGGCTCCGCCGACGTCACGCTCAGGCTGGCGCTGACCGACGGCGGTGGCCCGTTCACGCTCGGAGCCACCGAGGTGACCGTCCCGGCGGGCGGTACCGCCGCCGTCCCGGTGACCGGTGACCCACAAGGCGCCTCGGCAGGCCGGCACGTCGGCTACGTGACAGGCACCGACGAGGCCACCGGGAAGCCGGTGACCCGCACGTCCGTGGCGCTGCTCAAGGAGGAGGAGCGCTACGACCTGAACATCAAGCTGGTCGGCCGGGACGGCAAGCCCGCCTCCGGCTGGGTCGGCATCAACCTGGCCGGCGACGCCTGGCCGTGGAACGTCTACGTCGACGGCTCGACCACCATGCGCATGGCGCCCGGCCTGTACACCGTCGCGGGGTACCTCGACGTGGCCGGCGAGAAGGCGGACCGTTCGGGTCTGGCCGTGCTGGTCGACCCGGAGACCGTTCTCGAGGACGGCCCGGCGGACGTGGTGCTGGACGCGAGCAAGGCACGTCTGCTGCGGACCGAGGCGCCGCAGCGCACCGAGGACCGCCAGCGCAAGGTCGACTTCAACGTCCACTACAAGGGCTTCGACCCGTACCTGGACTACCGCAGCGCGTACGTGCTGCCGCCGATGTACGACGACGTCTACGTCGCGCCGACGGAGTCGATGAAGCAGGGCGATTTCATCCTGACCACCCACTGGCGCAAGGGCGAACCGTTGCTCAGCCTGAGCACGTCGGGTGACCGGCTCCGGTTCGACACACTGGTGCAGGCGGGCAGTGCCCTGGGAACCACCACGAACACGCTGGGTGTCGTCTACGCCGGCGATGGTGCGGCGGCCGCGTACGAGAAGGTCAGGGCCAAGGGCAAGATCGTCGTCGTCGACCGCAGCGACGAGGTCTCGCCGCAGGAGCGCACCGAGGCCGCGGTCGCGGCCGGCGCCAAGGCGCTGATCGTGGTCAACGACGGTGCCGGTGCTCTGATGGAGTACGTCGGCGAGTCGGCCATCCCGGTCGCCAGCGTGCACCGCGACGCGGGCAGGACCCTCGTCTCGATGGCCAAGGCCGGCGTCTTCGAGCTGACCGTGAAGCAGACCGAGTACACGCCGTTCGTCTACGACCTCACCCGGGACTACCGCGGCCGGGTGCCGGACCGGGCCCTGGTCTACAAGCCGGCCAAGGGCGACCTCGCGCGGATCGACGCCCGCTACTACTCGGCCACGGACGGTGGGGCGGCGGAAGGCTACCGGTCCGACTTCACCCTCAGCCCGTCGTTCAACCTCCCCGAGAGCGAATGGCACCCGGGCACCCGCACCGAATGGGTGACTCCGGGCCAGGACTGGAGGGAGTTCCACACGCAGGGTGTCGACGGTGCCCTGCCGTGGTCGATGGTGTCCGGCGACAACACGTACGCCAAGGGCAGCACCACCCGTCTGGACTGGTTCGCCCCGGCGACCCGGCCAGGCCAGAGCGAATCCTTCGGTGTGTACAACTCCCGCTGGCAGAACTACATGACCTGGAACGTGCAGGCGTGGGCCTCCGCGAGCGACACCATGCGGCTGGGCGGCTACCTCCCGTGGGGTGAGACGCCGTCCCACCTGCAGGTCTTCCAGGGCGACACGCTGATCCACGACAACCCGGTCAGCGGAGACATGCAGTGGGAGGAGGTGCCGGCGGGCAACCTGCCCTACCGCGCCGTCCTCGACGCGGAGCGGCCCGGTGACGTCTTCCGGCTGTCGACGCGCACCCACACCGAGTGGACGTTCATGTCCGGCACCGTCGACTCGGACACCTTCGAGCCGTTCTCGGTGCTGAACCTGGACTACAAGCTGGAGTCGGACCTGCACGGCGACGTCAGGGCCGACGCGACCCAGCGGATCGCGCTCAAGCCGGTGTCGATGGACCTCGGCACCGTGCCGGGCAGGGTCACCACGGTGAAGCTGGATGTCTCGTACGACGACGGCGCCACCTGGCAGAAGGTGGCCCTGGCCAAGGGCGCCGACGGCTACTGGAAGGGGTCGTTCAGGACGGCGAAGAAGCGCGGAGGCTTCATCTCCGTCCGCGCGAGTACCGGGACGGACCGCGGCTTCAGCGTCAAGAACGAGATCATCAGGGCGTACGGTCTGCGATGAACCGTACCGGCGGGCCCCGGGGAGGCGAATCCCCGGGGCCTTTCCCGTCACACCCGCTCCCAGCAGGGGCTACTCAGGGTCTGCCGCCATGGCGCATACTCTCCCCGCTGCGGCAAGCGGAAGGAGAACGGTCGCCGATGCTGGATGTCCTGGGCCTCGAACCCGATGACGAGCGCGTCTACCGGGCGCTGGTCAAACGGCCGACCTCCACCGCGACGCTCCTGTCGGATCTGCTCGCCGTGCCGCGGGCCCACGTCGACAAGGCCTTGTCCCGACTGGTCGAGTGGGGACTGGCGATCGGGACGGCGGACGAGCGGTTCACCGCCGCGCCACCGGCCGTGGCGTTCGGCGCGCTCATCACTCAGCGCCGGGACGGGCTGCGGATGGCCGAGCAGGCGCTGGTGGCCCTCGCCGAGGAACACCGGGCGGCGATGACCGGGAACAGCATCGACGATCTGATCGAAGTCGTCACGGGCCGTGACGCCATCCGCCATCGCTTCCTCCAGGTGCAGCAGGCGGCCCGCACGCAGGTCCGCACCTTCATCACCGCGCCCTTCCTCGCCGTCCCGCCCGACGAGAACACGGCCGAACCCATGGCCATCGGCCGTGGCGTGCACTTCCGGGCAGTGCTGGACCGGGCCGTTCTGGCAGAGCCGGGCATCATCGCCGATGCCGTCGATTCCCTGCGCAACGGCGTGCTCCTGCGTGTCGCCGACCGACTGCCGATGAAGCTCGTGCTGGCCGACGCCGACCTCGGCCTGGTCCCGCTCGCTGTCACACCGGCCGGAGAGCCGGGAGCCGTACTGCTGCACCGCAGCGGCCTGTTGGACGCGTTGGACGCGCTGTTCGAGACGGTATGGCGCACCGCCCACCCGCTCGAACTGTCGGGCGCCGGCACCGAAGCCGACAGCACCGTCGAAGTCGGTGTGGAAGGTCCTACCGACCTCGACCGGAGGATTCTCGCGCTTCTGCTGGCCGGCCTGACCGACCAGACGACCGCCGCACAGCTGGGCGTGTCCCCGCGCACGCTGCATCGACGCCTGCGCCACCTCATGGACATGGCCGGAGTCCGTACCCGGATGCAGCTCGGCGGCCACGCGGTCCGGCACGGCTGGGCGGAGCCACTGCCGGGACCGACGCGCTGAGCCTCGACCCGTCTGCCGCAACGTACCTGGCGGTGCAGGAGTCCAGGTCCTGCACCGGCCGGAAGGCGGTCAAGGCGGCATGTCGACGGCAGCCGAGGAAGCTTCGGCAAGGGGTGGCGTGCGGCGACGGTCTGCCCTCGGAGGCGGTTCTGCGGCAGCCGCGGCAGGCGACGTGAGTGCACCGTTCAGCGCTGCCTGCTTCATCTCGCTCGTCAGCACCGTGGTGCGGGGGCCGTCGACCCCGGGAAGGGACGCCGATTGCCGGATGACGGATGCTGTGGGCGAACAGGAGTGTCTCTGCCGTCCTGACCGGAGGCGCGGGCCATGACAAGATCTCTGGCGGCACTCGCCCCATGAGCGCGCGGCCGTGTTCCGCCCACCTGGGTGTCCAGGTCGTCGACGGGGACCTGAGGCTGCTGCGACTGAATCTCTCCGGCCCGGGAGTCCGCGGTGCCATAGGGCAGGAGGATGTCGGCCGGCATATCCACGACGTCGCGCCAGGCCTGGTCGACGAAGGGATCGAGCAAAAGCTCCGCCATGTGGTCGAGAGCGGCAAGCCCCTGAGCTTCCTGCACAGCGGTCGCCCTCCCGCCGATCCGGCCCACGAGCACGTCTACTCCGTGACCCTGCTGCCCCTCAGGGACTCGGCCGACCGCGCTGTCGGGGCTCTCGTGGCTTCCCAGGACGTGACCGAGGGGGACCGAGCCCGGGCACGCCTGGACCTCCTGATGGAGGCAGGTGCCCGGATCGGCACCACGCTCGACGTCCGCACCACCGCTCCGGCAGCGGCCGGGAGCGCCGGCCCGTCATCTGCGGCCCAGGTCCTGCGTCAGATCTTGAGCAGTGATCCGCGTCGTGCCCTGGCGGACAGCTGCGACACGTTCATCCGTGCCGGTGAACTCGTCGATGACGAGGGTTTCCTTCTGCTGTTGGTCCGCACGCGGGTGCTGTCCGCGGACCGGGTGGCGGCCTGGACCCTCCCACCGGACCCGGCGGTCGTCACTCGCGCCCGCGCCATGAGCCGCCGGCAACTCGCCGACTGGGGCCTGGACGACCTGGACTTCTCCACCGAACTGATCGTCAGCGAGCTTGTCACCAACGCCATACGCCACGGAACCGGGCCCGTCGACCTTCGCCTCATCCGCGATCGCGGGCTGATCTGCGAGGTCAGTGACGGCAGCAGCACCGCCCCTCATCTGCGGTACGCCTACGAGACCGACGAAGGCGGCCGTGGTCTCTTCCTGATCGCCCGGATCGCCCGCCGGTGGGGCACCCGCTACTCCGCCCGGAGAAAGACCATCTGGACCGAACAGGTCGTCCCCGCCCTCACCACGGCCGGGCACCGAAGCGCTACCGTGGCCCCTCGGCCCGCGGCAGGGTCAGACCTTGCCGCCGAAGAAGACCTGTACCTCCCGGATCAGCCCGTCGCGCACCGTGATCGCCTCGACATTGCGATGACGTTCGCCCGTGGTGAGCTCGTATTCATAGTGGGCGAAGACGACTTCTTGATCCGCGGGGGTCACGTGCAGCAGTCGCTGCTCCGTGAGCCGGTCGGCGGTGGGGAAGCACCGTTCGAAGAAGGCCGCCTTGTCGATGTGGTCGTCCTGCGGGCTGGTGAAGGTGAAGTCGTCGGCGTAGAGGGGGAGAGCCGCTTCGCGATCCTGCGACCGATAGTGGCGGAACGCCGCCTCGACGACGTGTGCCGGAGTGTCATCCATTCGATGTCCCTCGGTCGGAGCCGGACGGTGCGCCAGGTGCGCCGCAGTCGCCGAATCCGTCGAGCCTCCGCTGCTGCGGCTGCACCGCACGGTACCGCGCGATGACCTGGCCGCGCGCACCGAGACAGGCCTCCTCGCGGCATGCGTGCCCGGTCCGTTTCCCGATGCCGTCATCGATTCCGCCCCGGAGATCTGCCGCAGTCGGTAGGGGAGCCCCTGCATCGCCGCTCCGTCCGGCCGCTCAGAGGTGGTCGTCCAGCAGCTTCCGTACCTCGGCGGTGGTCATGGGCCCCGTGGTGTGTGCCACCGCCTCTCCGTCCTTCAGCAGGACGCAGGACGGGGCTCCGGTGATCCCGTAGAGCTTGGTCGTGTCCGGACAGCGCGTGATGTCGGTGCGGACGGCCGTCAGGCGGCCGGCGTACTCGTCGGCGACGGCGCCCACGACGAGGTCCATCGCCCGGCAGGGCTCGACGGCCTTGGGCCAGGTCCCGGTGAAGTACGCGAGGACCGGGACCGCGCTCATCCTGAGGACGAAGTCGAACTCCGCGTCCTCACGGGGTCGGTGGACCCGCTTCACCATGAAGGCTCCTGACCTCGCGTTCCGTCGTTCCCTGCCCATCCTCCCCCGTGCGGTGAGGTCACCTGGTCAGGGGTTCGCCGCGATCGCGGCGCGGCACTGGCCGAGGAGGCGTCGCAGCGTGTCGCGGTCCGCCGGGGCGAGGGCGTCGTACATGCGCTGTTCGACCGCGCCGGCGGCGGAGTCCGCGAGGCCGATCAGGCGCTGTCCCTCGTCGGAGAGCCGGTTGGGCCGGCTGTTGCGGTTCCAGTCGTCCTGCTCGCGTACGACCAGGCCTTTGGCCTCCAGGGTCTTCAGCGTGGCCGCCGACGCCTGAGGGGTGACCAGGCACGCCCTGGCGATGCCCGCACCGCTGATCCCGGGGTTGTCGCGAAGTGCCAACAGGGCGGCGTACTGGGCCACCGTGAGGCCCATTGACCGCAGGGCCTCGGTCTTCGCCGTCATGAACGCGATCTCCGTGGCCTTGATGTCGTACCCGAGCCGTTCGCCCACCGTCAGTGCCATGTGCTCAGCTTACGGCCCTTGAGCGACATCAAGCTCTTGATAGTGTTCAAGGTATGAATACTGCTTTGGTGACAGGCGCCGCCTCCGGGCTCGGGCGCGAGATCGCGCTGGACCTGGCGCGGCGTGGCTGGAGGCTGGTGCTGCCCGTGCGCACCGCGGCGCGAGCGCACGACGTGGTGGCGGCCGCGGGGGTGATGGGGGCGCCCGAGCCGCTGGTCGTCGAGTGTGACCTGTCCGACCACGTGGCGGTCCGGCGGATGTGCCGCACCGTCGCCGGGGAGGGCCGGTTGGACCTCGTGGTGAACAACGCCGCGGTCGGCGGCGGAGCCGACCCCACCCTCAGGGAGACCAATGCCGCGGGGGTCGAGCTGCGGATGGCGGTGAACGCGATCACGCCGCACCTGATCGCCCGGGAGCTGTCCGGCGCGCTGACCCCCGCGGGGCGGATCGTGCAGGTGGGCAGCATGGGGCAGTTGCCGCTCGACCTGGACGATCTGAACCACGAGCGCGACTACGCCGGGATCCAGGCCTACTGCCGCAGCAAGGTCGCGCTGGTGATGTCCGCGATCGAGCTGGCGCGGGGCGGTGTTCCGGTGAACGTCGTCCACCCGGCACGGGAGATGCCCACCCCCATGGTCCTCGAGGGAGGATTCCCCGTCGTCTCGACGCTCGACGACGGGGCACTGGCGGTCCTTCGGGTGGCCCTCGACTCCGAGCTGGCCGGTGTGCGCGGCGCGTACTTCCACCGGTTCGAGCGCGCACAGCCCCATGAGCAGGCCCTCGACGCCCACGCGCGGGGCCGCGTGGTGGCCTGGATCGAGGACCGGGCGGCGTGACGGCGCATCCCTGCCGTCGTGCGGCGGGCCGCCGGAGCCCCGGAAAGTCCCCGCCTTGACTGAACCTGACAAGGTTCGGTAGTACTTCATTATGAAGCACGTAACTAATTCGGACGAGCTCGCCCGTGACGCGGACGGGCTGCTCCACGACCCCCAAGTCCGCGCGTCGATGGCCGAGTTCGCGGCAGGGGACGACATCCTCCGCCTGGAGGCGGCGGCCGCCGCGCGTGCCGCGCACAGGTCCGTCGAACGGCTTCGCGCACACGGCTCGGAAGGCCGTGGCCTCAGCGCCGGAGCCGTCGACGTCCTGATCCGGCTGCGCACCCTCGGGGAGGCCGGCGCGCACCTCGGCGACCTCGCGCGCTCCGCGGGCATGACGGCCCGCAACGCCACCGGCCTGGTCGACACGCTCGAAAGCCAGGGACTCGTACGACGCGACCCCGACCCCGCGGACCGCCGGTCCGTCCTCGCCCGCATCACCCCGGCCGGTCTGACGTGGCTGGAGGAGTTCCGGGCGCCGACGCAAAGGGCGATGGCGGCGCTGTTCCACGGATTCACCGACACCGAACTCCACCAGCTCCGCCACCTGTGCCTGCGCCTCGTGCAGAACCAGCAGCGCATCGCCGCCCACCTCGCCGCAGCCGAAGGGATCACCCCCGCATGACGAGGACCACGACCTCGACCACGACACGCGCCGCCGTCCGCGCCTACCACCAGGCCCGGTTCCGCGGCGACGTCCCCGCCGCCGTTCGAACCCTCGCCGAGCCCTTCCGCTTCCAGAGCCCCTTGCTGACCTCCGACAGCCCGCACGGCCATCTCGGCGGGCTGGACGCCTTCCTGGGGATCGTGAGCGGCGTCGATCTGGTCAGCGAACTGTACGGCGAGAGCGAGGCCACCCTGCTCTACGACGTCCACACCTCGGTCCCGGCCGTCGGGACCCAGCGCACGGCCGAGCACTTTCACCTCACCGACGGCCGGATCGACACCATCCGCCTCATCTTCGACGCCACTCCCTGGCACGCCGTCATGCGGGCGGTCACCCCGTCCTGACACCGACCACGGCCCGGTCCGCCGGAGCCCTGCGGCCGGGCACGTTCCGGCGACGAGGGGGCCGAGGGAACTCACCGGGGGCGAGCGGCGAAGGAGGAGTGAAAGCCCAAGCCTTCGAAGCATGTTCCCTTGAACGAGAGGAGCCCCGATGACCGTCGAACCAGGCGTCCGCACGGGGGCGGAGAGCGATGCCTCGGTGATTGCGCGGTCCCGGGACGCACCCGAAGCGTTCGCCGTGCTCTTCGACCGGTACGCGGATGAGGTGCACCGCTATCTGGCCCGCAGGCTCGGTGGCGAGCCGGCCGACGACCTCATGGCGGAGACCTTCACCACCGCTTTTCAGCAGCGGCACCGGTACGACCCCTCGCGGGCCACGGGTGACGGCGCCCGGCCCTGGCTGTTCGGCATAGCGACCAATCTGGTCGGCCGGCACCGGCGGGCCGAAGGGCGCCGTTTCAGGGCCATGGCCCGCATCCCGGCTCCGGCCGATCACGAGGAGCCGCTGGCCGACCGTGCCGCGGCCCGGGTGGGGGCACAGGCCGTACGCCGCGAGCTGGCGGCGGGACTGGCCGCACTGTCCGCACGGCACCGGGACGTGCTGCTGCTGGTGGCGTGGGGCGGTCTCGGCTACGAGGAGGTGGCCCAGGCCCTCGGCGTCCCCGTCGGCACGGTCAGATCACGGTTGCACCGGGCGCGAGGCAAGTTGCGCGAAGCGTTGGGCGGATCCGATCCCACGACACTGCGAGAGGTACCCGGCCATGACTGACGAACTCGAACTTCTGCGGGACTGGGACGCGGACGCCGCCCCGCTCACCGACCCGGCCCGGGCGGAGGCCCGCCACCGGCTGCTCAACACGATTGCGCGCGCGCAGCGGCACTCCGACGCGGCGCCCGGCCGTCGCCACGTGCTCCGGCTCGCGACCGCCGCGGTGGTCGCCGTGGCGGTCACCGGAACGGCGGTACTGGTCACCGAGGGCGGCGACGGAGGAGGCCGTTCCGGCCGCGCACCGGGCACGGCGAGCCCGAGGATGGGCAACGTCAGCGCCGTGACCGTGCTGAACGGGGCGGCGGCGCGGACGGGCAGGAACGAGAGGCCCGTGGCACCGCGCGACGACCAGTTCATCTACTCGAAGCGGATCATCAAGGAGACGGAACGCGGGACCGGCGCGGTCAAGACCTACGAGGACGTGAACTGGGACTCGGTGGACGGCTCCAAGCGCTCCTTGACCATGGAACTCGGCCGGGTGATCTGGGAAGCGCCCATGAAGAAGGGCGAGGGCGTGTGGCCGCCCCGGAAGTGGAGCGAGCTGAAGGAGTTGCCCACCGACCCGGAGAAACTCATTCCGGTCATCACCGACGTCGGATCGTCCAGCAGGTCGACGAGCGACTTCACCGCGCAGGACTGGTTCGACGCCTACTTCATGCTCGGTGAGCTCCTGAAGTGGCCGGTGCTGCCTGAGGGGCTGCGTCCCGCCGCGTACAAGGCGCTGGCCCTGGTGCCCGGTGTCGAGGCGGTCCCGGGAGTGAAGGACTCCGCCGGGCGGACCGGGGTGGGGATCTCCTGCCCCAAGAGCCCGTTCGGTAAGGGCAAGTACCTCATCTTCGACCCGAAGTCCTATGAATTCCTGGGCTTCCGCGACGAACGGACCTCGGCGTCCGGCGACAAGACGTACATCCAGCTGTCACACGTGGTGGACTGGGCGATCGTCGACCGGATGAAGCAGCGCCCGTAGCCCGCTGTCCCGTTCGGGTGCGGTCGTCGTCGGTACGGAAGCGTGGAAGTGCCCTCCTGGTCCGGGATCCCGGACCAGGAGGGCACTTCCACGGCGGGGGCACGACCTCTTTCCCGGGGCTCGTGCCGGTCGTGGACGGCAGCCCGTGCCGTGGATCGTCCGGCGGAAGTGGTTCCGCCGATGAGTTCACCGTTCTCCGACGGTCTACCCGGTGACACGACCGTTCCCGACAGGAGAGCCATGTCCACCATCCAGCCAGTGATCATCACTGCCGACCAGGACGTCCTGCTCGGCTTCTACACGCAATTGTTCGGCGCCGAGGAGATCTTCCGGGTACCGGCGGAAGGCCCGGTCTTCTACCGCGGCCTGCGCATCGGCGACACCGACCTCGGGCTGGTGGCCAAGGCGGAGGCGGAGACGGGGGCGGCACCGCGGATCGTGCTCAGCATCGGTGTCGACGACGTCGACGAGACGCTCGGCCGGGTGGCGGCGCTGGGCGGCTCGGTCCACGGCGGCCCCAACGACATGGCCTGGGGGCAACGCGTCGCCCACATCAAGGACCCCGACGGCAACCCGGTGAACCTCACCCAGCCGATCCCGGCCCGGTGACATCGGTCCGGGACATTTTTCCGGGCGATGTAGAGAGCGGCTCGGCGACTCCGTTCATAGGGCGAGTGCGTCACACTGGGCGCGCCGACGATCAAGGAGTTCACGTGCCGAAGTTCCTGCTGATGGTCAACCACGACGGTGGAGAGTTCGAGCAGCCCATGGACGAGTGGGCCCCCGGGGACATCGCGGCGCACTTCGACTACTACGCGGCGCTGACCGAGGAGTTGGTCGCGAGTGGCGAGATGGTGCAGTTCACGGGGCTGGCCGACCCGCGGCTGGCCAGGATCGTGCGCTCGGACGGCGCTGCCGCACCCGTGGTGACCGACGGGCCGTTCCCGGAGTCCAAGGAAGTGCTGGCCGGGTTCAACGTCGTCGACGTGGAGTCCGAGGCCCGCGCCCTGGAGATCGCGGCCCGGATCTCGGCGGTGCCCGGCCCCGGCGGCGTTCCGACGCGGCAACCGGTCGAGGTGCGCCGGGTGATGGACGCCGTCGCCTTCGACCTGTGACCGGCGGACCCGGTGTCGAGGACCTGCTGCGCTCGCTGGCGCCGCAGGTCCTCGGCCTGCTCGCCCGGCGGCAGGGGGACTTCGACGCGTGTGAGGACGCGGTACAGGAAGCGCTGATCGCCGCCGCCCGGCACTGGCCCGTCCACGGGATACCGGAGAATCCGCGCGGCTGGCTGCTGCTGACCGCCACGCGCCGCCACACGGACCAGGTGCGCAGCGAGGCGGCGCGACGGCAGCGCGAGGAACGAGTGGCACGGGAGCCGGCCCCGGCCGAGGGGCCGGCCGGCGACGACACCCTGGCGCTGCTGTTCATGTGCTGCCATCCCGCACTCACACCCGCCTCTGCGATCGCCCTGACCCTGCGGGCGGTCGGCGGACTGACGACCGCCGAGATCGCGGCCGCCTACCTGGTGCCCGAGGCGACGATGGCGCAGCGCATCAGCCGGGCCAAGCAGCGCCTGAAGGCGTCGTCGGTGGTGTTCGAGGTGCCGGTGCCGGGCGCACCGGACCGGTCGGCGCGGCTTCGCTCCGTACTGCACGTGCTGTACCTGCTGTTCAACGAGGGCTACACCGCCTCCGCGGGTCCGCTGCTGCACCGCGCGGACCTGTCGGGAGAGGCCGTCCGGCTGGCCCGTCAACTGCACCGGATCCTGCCGGCCGAGGGCGAGGTGGCCGGTCTGCTGGCCCTGATGCTGCTGACCGAGGCCCGCCGGCCCGCACGCACCGGCCCGCACGGTGAGCTGATCCCCCTGGCCGAGCAGGACCGCACGCGCTGGAACCGCCGCCTGATCCGGGAAGGCGCCACGCTCCTCAACGGCACGTTCGCCCACAGGGGACCTCCCGGCGAATACCGGTTGCAGGCCGCCATCGCGGCCGTCCACGACGGCGCGGCCCGTGCCGAGGACACCGACTGGCCGCAGATCCACGGCCTGTACGAGCTGCTCGAGCACGTGACGGCCAGTCCGCTGGTCACCCTCAACCGGGCGGTCGCCCTCGCGATGGTCGACGGTCCGGCCGCCGCCCTGGCGCTGCTCGACCGGCTCGACGCGCGGGACCGCAGCCCCCTCGAGGGTCATCACCGGACGCACGCGGTGCGGGCCCACCTGCTGGAGATGGCCGGAGACCCGGTGCGGGCCCTGTACCACTACCGCGAGGCGGCAGCCCTCACCACCAGCATCCCCGAGCAGCGCTACCTCACGACCAGGGCCGCCCGGCTGGGCCTGGCGCGTGCCCCGGCTCGCTGATGTAATAGATCCATGCCTATTTCATCACTTACATACGTGCCTGTCGTGGAGGACTGGGTCTCCGGCTGGGTGGTGTCGCGGGGGGCGTCCGATCCCGTGGCGCGGCCGTGGGGCTGGACCGTCGACGTCGGGCAGCCGGCGCAGGTGGCGCGGCACGTGGTCGTCGACGCGAACGAGGCGCGCGTACGCGAGGCCGCCGCGCAGGCACGGGGGGAGGGGTGGTGGCTCAAGGTCTTTCCGCCCGAGCCGTGCGAGGCGCCGCAGGCGCGGGTCGGCGCGTGGCTCGGACCGGAGTGGGTGTCCGACGAGGCGGCGTTCCTGATGTCCCTCGAGCTGGCGCCGGTCGCGCCCGGCGCGCTTCCGTCCGGCTACGCGCTGCGCGTCTGGACTCGGGGCGACGTCGTCCGCGCGCTGGTCACGGCTCCCGACGGAGCGCTCGCCGCGCGCGGGCAGATGGGCGTGGCGGGGGAGGTGGCGGTGGCGGACCAGATCCTCACCGCACCGGCCCACCGGCGCCGTGGCCTCGGCTCCGTCGTCATGCGGGCGCTCCAGCGACAGGCCCTGGCCTCGGGCGCCACGCGTGCCGTCCTCGGCGCGACGGCCCAGGGGCGCGCGCTGTACGAGTCCCTCGGCTGGCGCACCCGCACGGCCTTCGTCAGCCTCCGGCGCGCCGCGGGGCCGACGGAGACGTAGGCCGTTCCGTCCGGATCCCGCGAGGTCCGTGGGGCTTCCCGAGCGGAGGTGCGGTCGTGTCGGGCGCACGGGAGACTGTGGGCCGAGTGGCCCCCGCCGCGAGGAGATCCACCCGGACAAGTAAGTCAAGCCTTACTTTCGGGGAGATCTCGCTGCACAGTGGAGGGCCGAGTCGAGGGAAGGGCCGCTGTTGCCGCAGTTCCATGAGGGTGCCGCAGGACAGATCGAGGCGGAGCAGGTCCACGTGGCCGCCATGTACGGGCTGCTCGACGAGCGATTGGCGGACGTACGGGCACAGTTGGCGGATGTGCTGAGGTCGTCGGCCGACAGCGCGGGCGAGGTGTACGAACGCGATGTCGCCGCGGAGCGACTGGCACGTGGTCTTCGCCGGCTGGAGGGAGCCGAGGAGGGGCTGGCGTTCGGCCGGATCGACGGTGCGGACGGAACCGCCCTGCACATCGGACGGGTCGGGCTGCACGTGGACGACCACGACGTGCCGCTGCTCGTCGACTGGCGGGCGGACGCGGCGCGGCCCTTCTACGAGGCGACCGCCGTCCACCCGATGGGGCTGCGGCGGCGCCGTCATCTTCGCGTGGAGGACCGCGCCGTACGTACGGTGAGCGACGAGCTCCTGGACGGATCCGAGGCCGCGACCGACGACGTCGTCGGCGACGGTCCCCTGACCGAGGCGCTGGAGGCGCGGCGCACGGGGCGGATGCGCTCGGCGGTGGCGACGCTACAGGCGGAACAGGACGCGATCGTCCGGTCCCCGCACCGCGGTGTCACGGTGGTGCAGGGCGGCCCCGGTACGGGCAAGACCGTGGTCGCGCTGCACCGGGCGGCCTACGTGCTGTACGCGTTCCCGGGCGTCGCCGCGCGGGGCGTGCTGGTGCTCGGGCCCAACGCCCGGTTCCTCGACTACGTGTCCCAGGTGCTCCCCTCCCTGGGGGAGAACGATGTGCTCCTCGCGACCTGCGAGGAGCTGGCCGGGGTGCTGCCCGCGGCCCCGGAGCCGTTCGACGTCGCGCGCCTCAAGGGGAGTTACGCGCTGGCCGAGGCGCTCGCGGACCTGGTGCGCTCCCGGCAGGCGCCCGGCAGCGGTTTCACGGTGCGCGTCGGGCAGGAGCGGGTCCACCTGGAGAGCGTGGACGTCGCCGCGGCGCGGGAGGCCGCGACGGCGAGCGGCCTGGCGCACAACCCCGCCCGGGAGGTGTTCAAGGAGCACCTGATCGGCACGGTCACGGGCGCCCTGGAGCGCGGCGCCGTCGAGACCCTCGAACACATCGACGCCGAGGTCGCCGCGAGCACGGGCATGAACCTCGACGCCGCGGCCGCGGCCGACCTGCGGGCCCTCGGCCTCGACGACGCTCCGGCCGCGAACCCGGCCGAGGTGTTCGACGCCGAGACCGTCCGGGCGAACCTCATGGGCGACGCCCATGTCGACCGCGCGGTGGAATCCCTCTGGCCGCGGCTGACGCCCGAAGGGCTCGTACGGACCCTGCTGGCGGACGCGCGCGCGATGACCAGGCACCTGGCGTCGCTCACCGGCGACGAGCGTGCCCGGCTGGTGCGTCCCTCCGAAGCCCCGTGGACCGATGCCGATCTGCCCCTGCTGGACGAGGCGGCAGCCCTGGTGGACGGGCCGCCCGAGCAGTCGTACGGGCACGTCGTGGTCGACGAGGCCCAGGAACTGACCGCCATGCAGTGGCGGATGGTGATGCGTCGCTGTCCGGCCAGGTCGATGACGCTGGTGGGCGACTTCGCCCAGGCGGGCGCCCTGACGGTGGCCGACGACTGGTCCCAGGCGCTGGGCCCGCACCTCGGCAGCCGGTTCGCCCTGCACACACTCACCGTCAGCTACCGCACGACGCAGGAGATCCTGGCGACCACCCACGGCCTGCTGTCGCGGATCGCACCCGGGCAGACGCCGAGCCGGTCGATCCGCCGTGGTGAGCCGCCGCGTCGGCTCACCACGGCCCCGCACACGATCGCCGCCACCGTGGCCGGGGAACTCCAGGCTCAGGCCGAGGCCCACCCGGGTGAACTGCTCGCCGTGATCTGCGCGGACGGCCGGGTCGAGGAGCTGGCGTCCGCGGGTGTCGCCGGGTGGGCGCGCCTCGTACCGGCCTCCGAGGCCCGCGGCCTGGAGTTCGACGAGGTCCTCATCGTCGCCCCGGAGGAGATCGCCGCGGCCCGCCCCAGCGGCGAGCGCGACCTGTACGTCGCCCTCACGCGCGCCACCAAGAGACTGTGCACGATCGCCGTGCGTCCGGCGCCGCAGCCCGTTCCGTGACGCTTCACGGGCTCCGGAGGCCGTGCACCGGCCTCCCGGGCTGCCCTGGCCGTTGCCGGCTCACCGACGCCGGTCCCCGCGGACCCCGCGCGGCAGGATGCCCGCGGGCATGACCGCCACGCGTCCGGACGCGAAGCCCTCGCCCGTCGGCTCGGTGCCGACGGGCGGGGGCGGAGGCGCTCTTCGGCCGCCGGCCGGCACTGGCCGGTGCCCGCGGCGCGCAAGGGGGGTCAGCGGGCGAACGGGCCGCCCAGTCGTGCGTACGACAGCTTCAGTGATGTCACCGAGTACGACTTCGAGCCCGACGTCGTGACGCCCGAGGCGGAGCCCTTCAGCAGGTGGACGAGGCCCCAGCGGTCCTCGTACCCGAGCTGCTCGTTGACGTCGATCACCAGGTCGGCGCGGCCGTCGCGGGTGTAGTCGGTGAGCTTGAGGTGGGAGCCGAACTGGTCCTCGGTCTCGGCGGTGCCGGTGATGCCGGAGGTGTCCTGGGTGTAGGACTTGGCGCCGGTGCCGGACAGACCGCCCGCGCGGCCGAAGAGGACGGTGACCGAGCCGGCGTCGCGCTTGGTGCCGAGGTCCTCGCCCCGGGCGCCGACGGCGAGGTCCGCGTAGCCGTCGCCGTTGATGTCACCGGCGGCGACGGCGGAGCCGAAGTAGTCCTCGTTCTCGGAGGAGCCGGGCACACCGGCGGTGTCCTGGGTGAACTTGACCGGCTTGCGGGCGGTGTCGGGACCGTTCGGGCCGCCGTACTGGACGGTGACGTAACCGCGCTCGTTCTCGGTCGTCTCGTAGCCGCGGCCGATGGCGAGGTCGCCGTGGCCGTCCTTGTCGAAGTCGCCGACGGAGAGGATGTCACCGCCCTGGTGGCCGTGGTCGTCGGGCACCCGCACCTCGCCCGCGCGCTGGGTGAAGGTGCTGCCGCCGCGGTGGAAGTAGGCCCGCAGGTCGCCGTCGGTGTTGCGCTGGAGGTCGGCGCCGAGGATGTACAGGTCGGTGGCGGAGTCGGCGGTGACCCGGCCGGCCACCAGGTTGGGGGCCCACAGGTAGCCGTAGGAGCCGCCCAGGGAGCTCCAGCCGCTCCTGCCGCCGGTACGGGTGAAGGGGCCCTTCAGGAGGACCACGCCCGCCCGGCTGTTGCTGGTGACGGCCAGGTCCTGGTCCCCGTCCCCGTCGAAGTCGCCGGACACCACGTCCTCGCCGAACGCGTCGCCCGAGCCCTCGTACTCCTGGGGAACCGGCGAGTTGAAGACCGTCCCCGAGCCGAGGCCCTTCGCGCCGCCCCACACGACGGTCAGCCCGCCGCGCATCTGCACGTCGCCGACGTCCTCGCCCGGCGAGGAGACGACCAGGTCGGCGTAGCCGTCGCGGTCGAGGTCGGCCGTGGTGGCGGCGGCTCCCCACTCGTCGTCGGCCTCCACCGCGCCCGGGATGCCCGGAGAATCCTGGTGGATGACCTGGACGCGGGTGCCGGGACCGGACGACGTGCCGTAGACGACGGTGACGCGGCCGTCCTTGCCGTGCGAGCCGCCCAGCATGACGAGGTCGCGGTAGCCGTCGCCGTTGAAGTCGTCGGACAGTTCGGCGGGGGCCGCCGATGCCGCGGGTGCGATGAGGACCGGTGTGCCGACCACGGCCGCGAGGGCCACGGCGACAGCGAGGGCGGTATGTCTGGCGTGCATGGGTCTCCGTTGTCGAGAACGTGCTGTGATCGACCTGTGAACTCGATCGACCGCGCTCTACGACATCGCCGGCGGCCGGATGGTTGTACGGCGGGGACGATCATCGACGGGGACGGCGAAGCGGACGTGCCCGCGGACCGCCGATGCGGGATGCCGTACGTTCGTGTGCACCGGCGCGCATGCGGGGGAGGGGACCTCGTACGGCAAGCCCCCTGATCGAGACCGAGCCGTACCGGCCTCGGATCCGCCCCGGCCGGCTCCGGCAGGACGACGGTGGTGGCCGAGTGGCCGCAGGGCGTGACCGCCGACGGGTGGAGTGCGGCGTGGTTCTCCTTCGACGAAGTCGCCGCCCACCTCGACGCCGCCGCCGGACGCCGGGACGGCAGGGTCGTGCTCGAAGTCCTCGACCGGGCCGACCTGTTCGTCGTCCGGCTCGACGGCAGGCGCCGCTGGTACCGCTGTCACCATCTCTTCGCGGACGTCCTGGGCTGCTCGATCACACGGGCCGACCGCATCGCCCGGGGCCGTCCGGCCGACGCGCGGCGCACCCGCGAGCGCGCTGCGGCCGGCCGCCGAGGAGCCGTACACCTTGCGGGGCACGGCGGACGCGCACGCCGGGCTGAGCCGGATCGCCTGGTGACCCGCCGTCGGCACCTACATGCTCGTCAAGGGCTTCCGGCCCGCAGCCGCCGTGACCGGGCAGGTCCGAACGGCCGGGAGCGGGTTGCGAACCACGCCGTACATGGGCCGCACGGCAGGACTCCGGCCGTTCAGGCCTCCTTGATCGCCGAGATCTCGAACTCGAGCTGGATCTTCTCGCTCACCAGGACACCGCCGGTCTCCAGCGCGGCGTTCCAGATGACGCCGTAGTCCTTGCGGTTGATGGTGAGCGAGCCTTCCAGGCCGACGCGGATGTTGCCGAACGGGTCGGTGGCGGTGCCCTCGTAGGTGAAGGGGATGGTCACCGACTTGGTGACGCCCTTGATGGTCAGATCTCCGGTGACGTCGAAACTGCTGTCGCCGCTGCGGTGGACAGCCGTCGAGACGAACGTGATCTGCGGGTACTCGTCCATGTTGAGGAAGTCGTTGCTGCGCAGGTGCTTGTCGCGATCCGCGTTGCGGGTGTCCACGCTGTGGGCCTGGATGGTCACCGTGCCTCCCGACCGGGACGGGTCGGCGCCGTCGAAGGACGCGTCGCCCTCGAACTCGGTGAACGCGCCCCGGACCTTGGTGACCATCGCGTGCCGGGCCACGAAGCCGATACGGCTGTGCGCGGCGTCGATGGTGTAGCGGCCGGTCAACGGGGACAGGTCGGTCGGGAACGCGGTCATCGCGGGACTCCTCGGGTCGGCACGCCGGAAAGGTGCATGGCGGACATGCAAAACGTAACGGTCATGCCGCGGACGCGCCCGCCGGTACGGCACGACGTGGTCTCCCGGCCGGAAACCCCCGGGAACCTGCCGCCTTCCGGGTGAACCCCGTCCCGCCGGGCCTGGCGTGACCGCAGGTCCTCCGACGGACCGGGCCTCGAGCACGCCCGCGGACCCGGGGCCCGGTCCGTCGGAACCACAGGGCCGTACAACGTCCGGCCGTCGCTGTCAGTGGCTGTCTGTAGCATCCGTGGCCGGGCCGGTGACCCGACCGACCCGCCGCGGGGGAGGGACGGAGTCGTGAACGGGCAGCGAGGGGAGTGCGGCGATGACGAGCGGTGACGGGGGCGGCGGGATGACGCCGGACTCCGATGACGAAGCCGCGCTGCTGCGGCCGTTGGCGTTCGCCGAAGGCGCGGGGCTGCCCCTCGCCCTGTGGGCGGTCCTGGCACGCGCCCTGTCGGGTCACCCGTGGACGGCTCAGGACGTGAGCGCGTTCCGGGACCGGGCGGGTGAACTCCTGGCCGAGACGCGGACACCGGAAGGTGCGGCCTACCGGCTGCGTGCCGGGGGAGACCGGTCGGACGAGCGGCAGGCGCAACAGGCCATCACGAACGCCCTGCTGGTTGAGGTCCCCCGTGACGGGGACGGCGGGCACCGCGACTGGCCGGCCGCCGCGCCGTACATCGTCGACCATCTCGCCGCCCACGCCGCCGCGGCCGGTGTCCTGGACGAGGTGCTGGAGGACGCCGAGTACCTGGTGCACGCGACCCCGCGGGGCCTGCTCCGCGCGCTCAACATCCCTGGCTCCACCGAAGGGCGGGTGCGGCGCAGCGTCTACCGGGCATCCGTCCACGTCCACGCCACCGCGAGCCTGTCCGAAAGACGGGACGTCCTCGCCATCGACGCCGCGCGCCACGGTGAGACCGGCCTGGCCCGGGAGCTGTCCCGCGGCCGCCCGTGGCGGCCGCGCTGGGCGACCGGCACGATGATCCATCCCGCGCTGCGCTTCACCCGGACGGGACTCGGCGTGGACGCCGCCGCGTGCACCGTCATCGACGGGCGCCCGCACGCGGTGACCGGCTGCTACGACTCGAGCGTTCGCGTGTGGGACCTGGTGGACGGTACCGAACGCCTCGTCATCACCGAGGACGACGGGGTCTACGCACTGGACTGCGCCGAGATCGACGGGCGTCCCCATGTCGTCACCGGAACCTGCTCCGGCGGTGTACGGGTGTGGGATCTGGACACCGGGGCCGAGCGGTTCACCCTCGAAGGCCACAAGGGCTGGATACGCGCGGTGGGCTGCACGGTGATCGACGGCCGGCCGCACGCGGTCACCGCGGGGGAGGACCGCCTGGTCCGGCTGTGGGACCTGGTCGACGGGTCGGAACGTGCGCGGATGCCCGGCCACACCGACGAGGTACGGGCGGTGGCGTTCGCCGAGGTCGCCGGCCGCCCCGTGGCCGTGACCGGGGGCTGTGACGACACGGTGAGGGTGTGGGACCTGGAGGACGGCGTCGAGCGGGCCGTGCTCACCGGTCACACGTCCGCCGTCTACTCGGTGGCCTGCACGGTGATCGACGGCGTCCCTCACGCCGTCACCGGCGGCGGCGGGGAGTGCGCGGTGCGGGTCTGGTGCCTGACCGACGGCTCGGAGCGTGCCGCGCTGGGCGGGAACACCTCGTGGACATCCGTCGTGAGCTGCGTCGACCTCGACGGGCGCCCCCACGTGCTGACCGCCGGCGCCGACTGCACGGTTCGCGTGTGGGACCTGACCGAGGACGCGGAGCGCGCCGTCCTGACCGGACACCAAGGTCATGTGGACGTGCTGGCCTGCACGGAGGTCGACGGGCGGCCGTACGCCGTGAGCGGCGGCCATTCCGCGAGCCCGCGCGTGTGGGACCTGGGCGACGCCGTCCCGTTCGCGGTGCGAGGGGGCCACACCGGGACCGTGCGGGCCGTGGGCACCGTGGACATCGACGGACGTCCGCACGCCGTCACCGGAGGCGACACCACGGTACGGGTCTGGGACCTGGCCGACGGGGCGGAACGGCACACCCTGTCCCACGGGCACCGTGTGGAGGCGCTGGCGTGCACGACGGTCGACGGCGGCCCTTACGCCGCCGTCGGAGGCTGCTGCGGTGCCGCCCGGGTCTGGGACCTCGCCGCGGGAACCGGACTGCGGGACCTTCCCGGCCCCGACCACCGGGTGGAGACCGTGGCGTGGGCGGACGTCAAGGGCCGTCCCCACGTGGTCACCTCCGACCAGGACCGCACCGTACGCGTGTGGGATCCGGACGAGGACGTGGAGCGCCCGCTCCTCACCGACCGCACCCGGTCGGCGGTACGGGCCATGGAGTCCGTCAGCGTCGACGGCCGCCCCCACCTCCTCACGGGCAGCGACGACGCCGCACTGCGGCTGTGGAGGCTCACGGGGAAGGGCCGACGCGTCACCGCCACCGTCCACACGGGGCACCACTGGGTACGGGCACTCGCCGGCACCGTCCTGGACGGCCGTCCGCACGCGCTGACCGCGGGCGGGAGCGACACCGCGGTACAGGTGTGGGATCTGACGGACGGCACCCTGCGGTCCACCCTTCAGGGACACCCGTCAGGAGTTCTCGCGGTGGCCTGCGCCACGTGGAACGACCGTACGGACGCCATCACCTCGGACGGCAGCGGCGCGGTCCACGTCTGGGACCTCGCTCCGGCCCGGCTCCGGGAGAAGGTCGCGCTGCCGGCGCGGGCCCAGTGCGTGACCGCCGCCGGTCAGGCCCTCGTCATCGGCATGGGCGACGACGTGGTCGTGCTCGACCGCGATCGCTGACGCGCGCGACCGGATCGGCCCGCCGCACACCTCCGGCCCCGACGCCGGCACGGTCGGACGCTCCCGGTGACATCGCGGGGCGCCGCCACGAGTGCGGCCCGCGACCAGGGGTGTGGTCGGGGGCCGCACTCGGGCCCGCACGCACCGTGGCGACGGGGCGGCGCCCGAGCCGGACTCAGTGCTCGGCCACGAAGACGTGCGCGGCGGTCCGCACGGTGAGTTCGGCGGCCTCCCCGCCGTTTCCGACCGTCACGCCGCGCGGCGACGACAGCACCGTCACGGTCGTGCCGGGCCGCGCCCCGGCGTGCCGCAGGGCGTGCATCAGCCGGAGATCGGTCCGGATCGGCTCCGCGATGCGCCGTACGACCACGCTCGCGCCGTTCGGACCGGGCTCCGAGTCGCTGGGGCCGACCGTGTTCTCGTCGGGGAACGGATCCGCGGTGTCCGGCCGGCCGAGTTCCTCCAGGCCCGGGATCGGGGCCCCGTAGGGCGACCGCGTCGGGTGCCGCAGCAGTTCCAGGACGCGGCGTTCGACGGCCTCACTCATCACGTGCCGCCAGCGGCGGGCTTCGGCGTGGGCCTGCTCCCGCGCCAGTCCGATCACGTCGACGAGCAGGCACTCCGCGAGCCGGTGCTTGCGCATCACGCGTGTGGCGGCCAGTCGGCCCGTCTCCGTCAGCTCCAGGTGCCGGTCGTCGGCGACGCGCAGCAGACCGGCGCGCTCCATGCGGGTGACGGTCTGGCTGACGGTGGGGCCGCTCCGGTTCAGGCGCTCGGCGATGCGGGCGCGCAGAGGGACCGAGCCCTCGTCCTCGAGTTCCAGGATGGTGTGGAGATACGTCCTCGTGGTGTCGGTGAGTTGGGACATGCGGTTCGTCAGGCAGGGGTTTCGGCGGTGGCGGTCAGGACCGCGCGGCCGAGGACGTGGCCGGCCATGGTGAAGCCGAGGACGGCCGGGGTGGCGTCGGCCGCGACGCCTGTGGACTCGACGCCGAGGGCGTGCACCACGATGAAGTAGCGGTGCGAGCCGTGTCCGGCCGGCGGGGCGGCGCCGACGAAGCGGGCGGCGCGGGCGTCGTTGGGCAGTTGGAAGGCGCCCGCGGGCAGGCCCGAGCCGGTGTCGTCGCCGGCGCCCTCGGGCAGCTCGGTGACGGTGGCGGGGATGTCGGCGACCGCCCAGTGCCAGAACCCGGACCCGGTGGGGGCGTCGGGGTCGTAGACGGTGACGGCGTAGCTCTTGGTGCCTTCCGGGGCGCCGCTCCAGGACAGCTGCGGGGAGACGTCCTTACCGCCGGGGACGCCGAAGATGCCGGAGAACTGCTCGGGCGGCAAAGCGGCACCGTCGGTGACGGTGGTGCTGGTGACGGTGAAGGAGGCCGCCTCGGGGAGACGGGCGAAGGGGTCGTTGGCGCTCATCGCGTTGTTCCTCTCGGGCCGTGCTGCGGAGTTGCGGTGACGTGGCCGACGGGAGGGCGTGCGGAGGCATCGCCGTCGCCCTTCACCGACCATGAAATCGACTATAGCAACAATAATCGATTATTCGCGGGATCGTCTATGCTGATGGCTGTGACTCGGACGGCCCCCACCTCGACCTCGCCGGCGAAGCAGATGCTCTCCGAGCAGGTCTACGCACACCTACGGGACGCGATCATGGGCGGGCGCCACGCCCCCGGTGACGCCCTCAAACCGCAGGACCTCGCCAAGGAGCAGGGCGTGAGCCTGGCCGTCGTGCGCGAGGCGCTCGTGCGGCTGGTCGGCGAGGGCCTCGCCGACCGGCTGCCCAACCGCGGCTTCGCCGTCCCGGCCGTCTCCGACCGCCGCTGGCAGGACATCGCGGAGGCCCGCCGGACCATCGAACCGGTCGTGCTGCGCATGTCCGTCGAGCGCGGCGACGTCGACTGGGAAGCCCGCGTGCGAGCCGCCCACCACCGCCTGGCCCGCACTCCGGTGTACGTGCCGGAAGAAGGCGAGCACTACAGCGACGCGTGGTCCGAAGCCCACCGGGTCTTCCACCGCACCCTGCTGGAAGGCTGCGGCAACCGCGTCCTGCTGGAGACCTTCGATCGGACGTGGACCGCGAGCGAGCTGGCTCGCCGCTGGTCGGCGAGCCGTCACCCCGGCCGGGACCACGTCGGCGAGCACCGCCGACTGGAGGAGGCGGCGCTCGCCCGCGACGCCGACACCGCGGCCGAGGTACTGACCCGGCACCTCACCCTGACCGTGGCCGGACTGGGCGAATGCGCCCACGAAGGCCTCTGACTCCTGCCCCTGCCCCGTGTTTCCGCAGGTCTGGAGCCCGGCGTGCGCACTGCTACTATTCATCTCGAGCTGAACGGCGGACATCACGCCGGTCGGCGATGCGTTGGTGGTCCAAGGAAAGACGCCCCGCTTCCTGCGGGGAAATGCAGGTGCAAGGCCTGCCCGGCGCTCCACGAAGACCCTGTCCCGGATGTCCGGGACAGGGTCTTTTCCGATGCCCGGAACCGGAGTCGGAGCCGACCGGAAGGACGGCGGCGCCACGGGGCCGCCGCGGTGCCCCTCATGACGCCCGTACTCTCCTCGGTGCCCTGGTGCGGATCCTGGCGAACCGGGCGGTCGTGCCCTCGGCCGATCGGCGCGCATCCGCCGTGTTCCTGCCCAACGGGAGCCAGGGGAAGGGGACTTCGGGTCTTCCTTTTTGATCGTCGGGGACGCCATGATGTCCGCATGGGGCGTGTGAAGCGTGTGCGACGACTGTCCGAGGCATGGCGTTGGCCCCTGGGCGGCCTCGTGCTCTCCGCGGTGAGCACACTGTTCGTGCCGATCGGCACGCTGCTCTGGTTACAGCTCTGCGTGACCGTCGGCGCGGTCATCACACTCGTGCGTATCGCGCACCGTGAGGTTCCTTTCCCGATCGCCGTGGCACAGTGGCGGCTCGGTGGGGATCACCCCGAAGTGCTGCGCGCCCGGGCGATGACCGCGGCGATGGCACTGCAGCAGGGGCAGGCGGGCCTGGCGGTGCACCGGCTGGAGCGTGTGCTGCCGGACCTCGCCCGCGTCCTCGGGCCCGATCACCCCGACACCCTCTCCGCCCGCAGTCTGAACCTCCAGATACGAGGTGAGCACGGTGGCCTGCCGGACCGCCTCGCTGCCGTGGCGGACCTGATCGAGGACCTCACCCGGGTCCTCGGCCCCGGACACCCCGACACACTGGCCGCTCGCTACTGCCGTGCCGAGTGGCTCTCCCAGGACGGCCGCACCGGCGAGGCCGAGACGGCCTTCGGTGACGTCATCACCACGGCGACCGAGAATGTCGGCCCCGACAGCGACATCACCCTCGTCGCGCGCAGTTCCCTGACGATCCTGCGCCACGAACGCTCCGGCGCCACGCCCGCGGACAAGGCCGCCGCGGTCGACGAACTGACCGCCGTCCTCGACGCCATGGACCGCGCGCTCGGCACCGACAACCCGACGACCGCCTCCACCCGCCGCCTGCTCGGCCAATGGAGAAGCACACGCACCGACCCGATGCTTCCCTCGGCCGACTGACTCCGCGCCCCCGCTTCTCGCGCTCACTCGTCGTCCTCGTCGTCCCAGAAGGATTCATCGAAGGGGTCGGGGTCGGTGACCCAGCCCGCGTTGAGGACGAGCCGGGAGGTGCGGTGCAGGGCGAGGAACCCGAAGGGTCGGTCGAAGCGGACCCTGATCTCGCGGGCCCGGAAGGGGTAACGCGGGGGGCCGCCGGCCGCCATGCCGAAGGCGGTGACGGCCGCGGAGCGGAAGCCGTGCGCGCCGAACGTGGCCGTCATCGACTGCGCGGCGGCCTGGACGGCAAGCGGCTCGGCGCTGATGCCGGGGAAGTGGCCTCGCGAGGTGTCCGTCGCCGTGCGCAGGCCGAACAGGTCGGGGTGGTCGAGCAGGTCGTGGTGGGCCTCGACGGTGAACGGCACGGTGGACACGTGGAGCGCGGGTTCGCCGTCGAGGCTGGGGACGCGAGCCACGGACAGCCCGGGGCCCGGGGTGCCGTATGCGAGGTGATCGCCGGAGACCACCGCCCGGCGGTCGTGCAGTGCGCCCACGGCGGCGGTCAGTACCTGGCCCGCGGTCGCCTCAGGTGTTCCCAGGTACAGGTGGACGTCGATGCCATGGGTGCCGATGACCTGGAGTTCGGTGAGGGGACCGGCCGCCGTCTCCACGACGCCGACCCGGTTCAGGAGACGGGTGGTCCGGTGCAGGCCGGCCAGGTCCTTGCCGCGCCAGGGCCCCGTTTCGGCTTCCAGACTGTCTTGAGCGAAGGGCCGGATCCAGTCGGTACGGAGGGTCAGGGCGCTGGCCAGCACCAGCAGGGTCTCGTCGGTCACGGTGACGGGCATCGTGTCGACCTGTCCTTGGGTGCACTTGGCCGCCCATGCGTCGAGCCGCGACTGGTCGCTGACGGGGTCGCCGGTGAGCCGCCCGTGCACGTCGGCGGGCAGCCGGTCCAGCCAGGCCGGTTCGACGGGCAGGGCGTCGCGGGTCCACAGCCCCAGGGCCGCGCCCAGGCCACGCGTCGCCCCCAGTGCGGAGAGCAGGTCCCGGGCGGCCGTCGCGGCGCGGTCCGCCGGGATGCCGAGCGCATCCGAGAGTTCCTGCCGGGCGGGACCCACGGCACCGTCGGCGAGGAGGCCGAGCAACGGCCACACCCCGGCCGCGGCCAGTACCGTGCCGTCGTGGGGCAGGGTCGCGGCCCAACGCGTGGTCAGTCCGTTGATGGCTTTGACTGCGTCGTGACTGGTCATGGCCGCCCCCTCATCGCTCCTGGATCCCCGCGAGAGTAGAACCCGGAGGTGCCGACCGGCGAGCGAATTGAATGTCGCGGCCACGGAGGGAACCCCGGTCGGACAGCTACCGACCGGGCGAGAGCCGCCGGGCGAGAGCCACCGGGACGGGCGCCGACCCGTTTCGCGGGCACCGGCCCACGGTCTCCGTGATGCCGGAGGTCGAGGGAAGCCCATCGAGTCGGACGGCGTCCGGCGGTGATGTGCACATGGGGTTCTTTCGGCCAGGGGGTGGCGTTCAGCTGGAGTGCACACTGCGTCAAGGCTGGCACAGCACAGTTCGGCCTCGTGCCTTTCTCTCACTCGCGTACGCGCGTCGCCCCGGTATGCGCCGGGGCCTTGACGGTCTCAAGTCTGCTCCTCACCGGGCTGGTCGCCGCGCCGCCCGCGGCTGCCGCAGCCCCGGCCGGCTACCAGAACGTCCGGATCAACGAAGTCACCTCGTCGGGCAACGACACGGTGGAGCTGTACAACGCCGGCTCCGCCGCGGTGAGCATCAGCGGCTGGAAGATGTCCGACGACAGCTTCTCCCCGCAGTCGTTCAGCCCGTCGTCCACCACGATCGCGGCGGGCGGCTTCGTCACCTTCAACTCGCCCAAGGGGCTGGGCGACTCGGACAAACTGGTGATCTACACCTCCGACGGCACGGTGGTCGACCGCGTCGAGTGGGCCACCGACAAGGCGAAGCCGGCGATGGCGCGCTGCGGCGGCGACGGCACCGGCGCGTGGGTGACCACGACCACGGCGGCCACGTTCGGTACCGCGAACGCCTCCGGCTGCCCGTCGTCGGTCCCCGCGGCGAGCAAGGTACGGATCAACGAGGTCACCTCCGACGGCGCGGACACCGTCGAGCTGTACAACGGCGGCTCGAGCGCGGTCAGCCTCGCTTCGTGGAAGTACGTGGACAACGACACCACCCACTCCGCGGTCACCGTCTCGTCCTCCTCGCCGAGCGCGACCAGCATTCCCGCGGGCGGCCGCGTCACGTTCAACTCCACCCTCGGCCTGGGCGACAACGACTCCGTCCTCCTCCTCGACGGCAGCGGCAACACCGTCGACTCGGTGACGTGGGCGACCGACGGCGCCAAGCCGTCGGCCGAACGCTGCGCGGACGGCACCGGCTGGTTCCGGACCTCCGCGACCGCGACCCTCGGCAGCGCCAACTCCTGCTCCGGCAGTGGCGGTGGCGGCGGTGGCACACAGACCGGCCAACTGCTGGGCGGCGGCGGCTCGCTCACCAGCGGCTGCACCCCCGAGGCGCCCAGCGGTACGGGTTCCGCTCCGTCGGGCACCCTGGCGTGGCCGGGCGGGCTCGACGTCACCATCGCCGACAACGTCTGCGCGTTCACCACGTCGACCGGTCCCGAGGGCCGTGACGTGAGCGGCCTGGCCTTCGACCCGTCGAACCCGTCGGTGCTGTGGGCGGCCAAGAACAAGAACTGGCTTTACAAGCTGGTCAAGAGCAACGGGCTCTGGGTCCCGGACAGTTCGTGGAGCGCGACCGGCAAGCAGCTCCGCTTCCTGGGCGGTTCGGGCCAGCCGGACTCCGAGGGACTGACGGTCGGCGGCAACGGCCACATCTACGTGACGTCCGAGCGCGACAACACCGACAACACGGTGCCCAAGGACACGATCATGGAGTTCGATCCGGCGGCCACCGGCTCCACGCTGACACCGGTCCACCAGTGGGACATGACCTCGCAGTTCCCGCAGCTGAACACCGGCAGCAAGGACGATGCCAACCTGGGCTTCGAGGGGGTCGGTTACGTCCCGGACAGCTGGCTGACCGCGAGCGGCTGGGTCGACCCGCTCACCGGCGCCGCGTACAACCCGGCGAACTACCCGCTGCACGGATCGGGCCTGTTCTTCGCCGGCCTGGAGTGGGACGGCTCGCTGCACGTCTACGGCCTCAACTCCAACGGCACGTTCACCACGTTCGGCACCATCGCGACCGGCAAGTCCTCGGTGATGGACGTGACGTACGACGCCGGAACCCAGCGCATCATCGCGACCTGCGACAACACCTGCGGTGAGACGCACACCTTCATGAAGGTCGACGCGAGCGGTGCGATCGTCCCGGACGTGACCTACACGAACCCGTCCGTCATGCCGGCCGACAACCTGGAGGGCTTCGCGATCGCGCCGACCTCGACGTGCGTCGGAGGCTCCCGCGAAGCGGTCTGGTCCGACGACGGCGTCTACGGCTTCGGCTCCGGAAGTTCCTCCTACGGACACGCCCTCTACAGCGGCACCTTCCCCTGCTGAGTCCCGCGGACCGCACGGCGACGGAGCTCCTGGCGGACGGGGTCATGGCCAAGACCACCGCTGCCCGCCAGGAGCTCCACGCCGCCCGCGCGTCGTGCTCGCGCCGCCTCGCCCCTGTCCGGACAGCGCCGCCCTCCTACTTGTCCAGGAGATCGTCAACCTCGTCCGTGGGAACGGCGCCTGACGGTGTCTTCGATCGGCCGAGGCGAGGGCCGTCTCCGTCGGCGGAGGCGAACTCGTACTCTGCAGAACCGGCTCTGCTGGGAGTGCTGCTACGCCAGTACCGGGCCGTACGGCGGATGCGGTAGGCGCCGGTCCGTGCCGCGCGGGTCCGCCCGGCCGGACCGGCGCACGGACGCGAACGCCAGGCGCCGTTGTCAGACCCGGGTGGCACAGTGCCCCCTCATGGACACCACTGAGTTCTGGACCACGATCGAAGCCGCACGCTCGGCCGCCACGGTGGACAGACCGTTCGCCGAAGTGCTGACCGATGAGCTGGCCACCCGTACCAGGGAAGACATCCTGCGCTATCAGGAGCGCTTCGACGAGGCGAGCGGCGCCGTGTACCGGTGGGACGTGTGGGCGGCCGCCTACCTGATCGGCGGAGGCTGCTCGGACGACAGCTTCATGGACTTCCGCGCGGGCCTCATCGCGCAGGGCCGCGACTGGTACGAGAAGGCGGCGGCCGTTCCGGACCGGCTCGCCGAGCACCCGGCGGTGATCGCCGCAGCCGGGGCGCACCGCGACGAAGCGCTGTTCGACGAGATGACCAACTACGCCGCCGCCCGCGCGTTCGGGCGCGTCACCGGCGACGAAGAGGACTTCTACGAGGCGTGGACCGAGTACGAGGCTTCACGCCGACCCGCCGCACGCGACGGCAACGACATGGGTGAGGACTTCGACTTCGACGACGCGGCCGAGATGCACAGCCGCCTCCCACGGCTCGCCGCCCTGTGCCTCGGCGACATCACGAGCCAGGGACTGTCCGAAGGGGCGTGAGAACCGCCCTCGTCACAGGCCGACATGGGGCCGGTCGATCCGGTTCCTCCGAGGCCCGTTCTCGCTGCCGCCATGGATCTCTAAGGTGCCGCATACGCCCCCGGCGTGTGCTCGCGCACCGCGATTCGAGCCAGTTTCGTCAGCATCATGCCGTTGCGGACGGCGACGACGTAGTCCACGGGGAGCCCGTGCATCCTGGTGCCGGGTCCTCGGAGAGGGTGCCAGTCGAGGGTGAGGAGGGTGTGCTCGCCCCAGGGAATCAACTTCATGGCGATGCGCGCGGCGCCGAAGGGATCCGCCTTCGCTTCCAGTTCCAGGCGGTGTCGCGGCTCGCAGACGCGGACGACGCAGGTGTCGTCGAGGGTCAGAGGTCCGGCACCGACGCGGACCTTCAGCCGGGCACCTACTTCCGGCCAGTGCGGGTCTGCGGCGAGGACCTGCTGAGTTCCTGTCACCCACTCCCCGTAACGGTGGCCATCGGACAGCAGATGCCAGACCTCGGACGGCGAGCTCAGGATCAGACGGCGGTTGCGGGCCATGATCACGCTCCTGGAGGCCAGGCGGCACGTGGACGTCTTCGGCCGGGGTGCCCTCGGAACGAGGACCCCGGCAGCAGTGGGCGTCCGGCGCGCGAGCGCGGCCTCTCCTGGGTCGACGGATGCGTGTGACCGCAGCGGGATCCCGCTGCGGTCACACGTGTTCGCTTCCAGCGTCAGGCCGACGCACTACGCGCACAGTCCGGCAGATCCATACGGGTGAGCCGGATCCCGGTGACGGTGACGGTGACGGTGACGGTGACTCCAGCGCCCCGTCGGCCGGGGGAGTGCCCCGGACCGTGGCACCGGCAGGACTCGAGAGCGTCACGACCGGCGGGGGAACCAGCCGTGCCTGGTGGAGCGGGCGGCCCCGGAAGCGCTCGAGACCTCGGAGGCTCCGGGACGGACGCCGCTTCACCCCGCCGCTTCACCCCGCGGGCCGCTCCGGCCGGCCGTGGCCGCGGCCGTCGAGGCCCGCGGCCGGGCGGAGGCGGCCCTGCGTCCGGGCAGCCTGCCCTGGGTGACGGCGAGAGCGGCTCCCGCGAGCAGGATCAGCGCCCCCGCTCCCTGCAACCGGCCGAAGGACTCGCCGAGGAAGAACGTGGCGCACAGGGTGTTGACCACAGGAACGCTGAACATCATGAGGGAGGCGTTCGCGGGCCCCACGGAGGCCACCCCTCGGTAGTAGAACAGGTTGGCCACGGCCGCGGCGCCCACGGCGAGGTACACGGAGTTCAGCCAGACACCGGACGGCACCTCGCTCCACCGGACTTCCGCCAGGTCGGGTGCGGCGAGGACACCCAGCAGCAGGGCACCCGCGCAGGTCGCGTACGTGGTGGCGCGCAGCGGTTCGACTCCGGACAGGACACGGGGGCCCACCAGTGTGTACGAGGCCCAGCACACCGCGCTCACGAGGAACAGCGCATCACCCCAGAGCCGGGACGAACCTCCCTGCGCACCGCCCCCGGCGCCGAGGAAGAAGACCACCGCGCCGAGGAGCCCCAGGGCCAGGCCCGCCGTCCGGGCCCATCCCGCCCGCTCCTTGCCGGTCACCAGCAGGAACGCGCTGGTGAGCACGGGGCTCATGACAGGGATGAGGATGCCGGCGTCCAGGGAGGGGGCCAGCGACAGGCCCCAGAAGAAGAAGCCGTTGTAGGCGAAGACGCCCAGCACGCCCGCCCCTGCCGCACGCCGTGCGCTGCGCGCCGGGACGCGCGTCCCGCGGCCGCCGAACAGCCGGACGGCCAGGAGCAGGGCGACGGCGGCGCCGCCGAATCGTAAGAAGGCGCCCACGGAGTGGGGAACGTGTTCCACGACCGCTTTGGAGCTCGAGAAGGCGCTCCCCCAGAGCACCATGGTCATCGACAGTTGCAGATACGGGCTGTTCGTCCATCTCCGTGTTTCCATGGCCACGACTCTGCGGGACCGGTGCCCCGCCTGGCTTGAACGCTGGTGCGCGGGTCAAAATGAGCCCATGGGAACGGGGAGCGGATGGGCGCGGTACTGGCGTGACGGCACCCGCCCGCTGGAGGCCATGCACGCGCACTTCTTCGATCACGTGTATCCCCGTCACAGCCATGACACCTACTCCTTCGGCATCACCGACATCGGTGCGCAGAGGTTCCACTGCCGGGGAGCGGACCACACCAGTGGCGCCGGCATGGTCATGGCCTTCAACCCCGACGAGGTGCACGACGGCCGCACCGCGGCGGAGTCGGGCTATCAGTACCGCATCGTGCACATCGGTCCCTCGGTCGTCCGCGAGATACTCGCCGACGCCTCCGACGGACGCGCCGACGGGATGCCGCTGTTCCTGCGCCCCGTCCTGACCGATCCCGTACTCACGGGCGCCCTGGCGGACCTGCACGCCGCACTGGTGGGCCGCTCCGGCCGACTGGCACGAGAGGAACTCCTGACCACGGCCGTCCTGGCGATGGCGGAACGCGGCGCCACCCGTGCTCCGCACCGGCGGACGCTACGGGGCCGGGCACAGCGTCAGACCGCCCGCCGGGCCCGTGCCCTGCTGGACGAGGCGTTCCTCGAGCCGCTCACGGCAGCCGATCTGGCCGAAGCCGCGGGATGCAGTCGCTTCGCCGTGTACCGCGCCTTCCGGGAGACGTACGGTATGCCGCCGAGCGACTACCAACGCCTGCTGCGGCTGCGCCGGGCACGGCACCTGCTGATCGGCGGCCTGTCGTCGGCGGACGCCGCGGCGTCCGCCGGTTTCTCCGACCAGGCGCACTTCCACCGCTGGTTCAAGCGCACGTACGGCATCACTCCGGGAACCTTCCGACGCGCCGTGCCGTGAAACCGCCGTTCCCCGAGGGCCCGCGCCGAGGCGACCGCAAGTACTCCGCCGTCCCGGCCTGACCGGCACCGTCCCGCCGAAGTGAGGCTCTTGCTAGGGCGAGTGACGCCACAACAGACTTGCGGGGCCCCTTGCTTCCCCTCTGTCACGTGGAGTCGTGTCCATGTCCCGTCTGGTTCCGGATACCCGGCCGCAGCGTGTCCTCGCGGCTTCGGAGTTCGTCCACACCATCGGCACCGGTCTCTATCTGACCGCCGGAGTGCTGTACTTCACCGAGGCGGTGCACCTTCCGGCGGACCAGGTGGGACTCGGTCTCGGATCGGCCGGGCTCGTCGCGCTGACCCTGGGGGTCACGGTCGGTCATCTGGCGGACCGGTACGGAGCGCGCGGCGTCTACCGGGCCACGCTCGTGGTGCAGGCGCTGGCCACGGCCGGTTTCGTACTGGCGGACAGCTTCTGGCCGTTCGTGCTCGCGGTCTGCGCGGCCGCCGGGGCGAAGACGGCCGGAGTCGCCGCCCACAGCCCGCTCGTCAGACACTACGGAGGGGACCGGCCGCAGGAGTTCCGGGCCTATCTGCGCGCGGTGACCAACGTCGGCATCTCCCTCGGCGCGGTGCTGGCGGGCTGGGTGGTCCAGGTCGGCACCCTCACCGCGTACCAGCTGATGGTCCTGGGCAACGCGTTCGCCTTCGTGGTCTGCGCGGTGTTCCTGACCCTGCTTCCGCCGGTCGCGCCGGTCCCCGCCGACGGCGGCCCCCGCTGGATCGCCCTCCGTGACCACCCCTACCTGCTGCTCACCGCCCTCGACGGCGTCATGGCCGTCCAGTTCAAGGTCCTCACCGTCGGCATCCCGCTCTGGCTGGTCGGTGCCACCGCCGCTCCGCGCTGGCTCATCTCGGGCACGATCCTCACCAGCACCGTCATCGTCGTCGCGTTCCAGGTGAGAGCGAGCCGCAGCATAGTCTCCGCCTCGGCCGGCGGAACCGCCTACCGCCGGGCGGGCGTGGCCTTCCTCGTCTCCTGCTCGCTGATCTCGCTGTCCGCCGGAACACCGGCGTGGGCCGCCGCGACGCTGCTCCTGGTCGCGGCGGTGATCCACACCGTCGGCGAACTGTGGTACTCCGCCGCCGGTTTCGAGGTGTCCTTCGCCTTCGCCCCGCGGCACGCCACCGGCCAGTACCTGGGTGTGTTCGGTCTGGGAGCGGGGCTGGCCGAGGCCTTCGGACCGGGGCTGCTGATCGCGCTCTGCATCACCTGGGGCCGCCCCGGGTGGTACGTCGTGGGAGCCATGTTCGCGCTGACCGGTCTGGCGGCACCGTTCGCCGTCCGCCTGGCGCAGCGTCGGCAGGACGCCGTGCGGACCCCGTCCGAGCCCGCCGGGAACGAGAACGTGTCAGCGGCCTGACCGAAGGAGGGGAAGGACGGGGAGGGCGGGGAGGACGGGACAGATGAAAGGGACGGGAAGCCCGGGAGGCCCGGGAAGGGCGACCCGGGCTGGGGTCCGGGCATCCACGGCGACGGCCGGACCCCAGCCGCCGGCCGTCCCGCTCAGCGGGCGACCAGGCGCACGGCGGCGTGCGCCGGGCCGTTCACCGTGATCGAACGCAGCGGCTCCACGTCTCCGGCCGGCTCGACGACGGCGACCGACTCCACGAGCGTCTCCAGGAGCATCCGCATCTGGTGGCGGGCCATGGTGCTCCCGATGCAGACGTGTTCACCCGTGCCCAGGGCCAGATGACGGTTGGGCTGCCGGCCCAGGTCGAACCGCTCGGGTTCGGTGAACACCGACCCGTCCCGGTTGGCCGAGGGGATCCACAGCACCACCCGGTCCCCGGCCGCGATGCGCCTGCCCCCGACGACGGTGTCCGTCGTGGCCGTCCGCATGCTGTGCGTGGCGCTGCTCGTCCACCGCAGCACCTCTTCCGCCGCGGTCCGCAGGAGCTCGTCGTCCCGCTCCCGCACCAGCCGCTGCCACTGCCGCGGATGCCCGGCGAGGGCGAGGATCCCCGAGGCCATCGACAGCCCCGCGTTCTCCGACGCCCCGACGAGGTTCTCGCAGCTCAGCAGGATCTCGGTCTCGGTCAGCAGCTCGCCCTGGACCTCGTTGTCCACGAACATGCCCATCGCGTCGTCGGCGGGCTTCTCCATCCGCGCGTACATCATGTCGATGAAGTAGCGCATCAGCGCGAGATGGCTGGTGAGGGGTTTGCCGGACTCGAACGCCTCCGTGGTCCAGGTCAGCAGTTGTTCGCGGTCCTCCGGCGGCACCCCGAGCAGTCTGCCGATGTTGTAACCGGAGAGGCGGGCCCCGATGTCGTGGACCACGTCGCAGCTGCCCGCCTCGACGGCACGGGTCACCACCGAGCGGATCTCGGCGCGCATCTCGTCCGCCAGGGACCGGGCACAGCGCTCGCTGAACCGGTCGGCCACCTGCCCGCGCAGGGCGCGGTGCCGGGGCGGGTCGGTGAGGGCCATGGTCCGGCCGCTGCCGGGGTCCTCACCCAGGTCCACCGGCCGCAGCAGGACGCCCCGGGCCGAACTGAAGACGGCCGGGTCCTGGTACACCTGCCGGATGTCGTCGTAGCGGGTGAGCGACCAGAAGCCCGGCAGGTCGCCCGGTTCGTGCCAGTGGACCGGGGTGTGCTGCCGCATCCAGCGCCACAGCCCGAACACCTCGCCGGAGGCGTGCAGGTCCGGGTCGACGACATCGGCGGGGGAATAGGTGATCACGGTCATGTCGCGGCTCCCGCGGCGATCAGGGCGAGACGGTCGTGGTAGCCCTTGAGCAGATTCAGCGCGGTGGTCTCGGTGACGGCGGCACGCCGGAACGAGAGCACCACGTCGAGCGCGCCGTTCTCGTCAGGCCACACCTCGAGGTGCAGTTCCACGGGAAGGGCTGCGTACGGCTGGCGCAGGTGCGCGGCGGTCACACCGGGCAGGTCGAGCCGGGGCGGAGGGTTGTCCTGGAGGGCGAAGAGGCACTGGAACACGGGCGGCCTCCCGGACGCCGTCCCGGCGCTCTGCGTGAGGTCCGTGAAGGGGACGTCGCTGCGGGTGAAGGCGCGGTGGACCACCGCACCGGTCTCCCGGACACCGCTCTCGCCGCCGTCCACCGCGTCGCCGCGCAGCCGCACCGGCATCATGCCGATCAGACAGCCGACGGTCTCCTCCAGCTCCGGGACGGTGCGTTCGGCGACGGGCACGCCCACGGCGAAGTCCCGTTGGCCACAGACCTCGGCCAGGATGTCCGCCCAGGCCGACAGGAGTACCACGAACCTGCTCGCGCCGAGTGCCGTGCCCGTCGTGTCGAGGCCCGCCGTGAGGTCCGCGGGTACGGACACGTCGAGGTGCCCCACCCCGGTCTCCCCGGGGCCGGGCCGTTCGGGCCAGCGGATCGGGGGCACGTCCAGGAGCTCCTCCCGGGCCCGTTCGGCGCGCCCCGCCCGGTCCGTGAGGGCCGTGGCCGCCGTGGTCAGCCGGGCCCGCTCGGCCAGGGTGGGCGGGGCGGGCCGGGGCTCACGTCCGGCGTAGGCGTCGGACAGGTCGCGCGCCAGGACGGACTCCGACCGGCCGTCGAAGGCGATGTGGTGGACAAGCAGCCCGAACAGCCGGCCCCGGGTCTCGGTCACCGGCACCAGCGCGGCGCGCCACAGGTCGGCGTCCTGGGGTTCGAGGGGCTCGTCGAAGAGCTGCCGCAGCGCGGCGACCGCCTCGTCGGTGGTCGGCCGGGCGTCCAGGAGTTCCAGGGGCGGGGCACAGATGTCGGTGACCTCGGCGTGGGGGCGGGGATCGGCCCGGAAGGCGGTGCGCAGGACCTGGTGCCGTTCGTGGACGGCGGCGACGGCGCCTTCCAGCCGGTCCTGGTCGAGCGGGCCGTCCAGGTGCCAGACCATCAGGCAGTATCCGGAACGGTCCTGGGGCGCCGTCAGGTGCCGGGTCAGGAAGACCAGCTCCATGGCGGTCAGCGGGATGCCGTCGGAGGGCTGCGGTACGACGTCCGCGCCTCGCGCAGTGCCGTCCGTGCCCCGCGCAGTGCCGTCCGTGCCGTCCGTGCCGTCCGTGCCCCGCGCCGAGCGGAGCCAGGATCCGAGGCGTTCAGCCGACGCGTGCTCGTAGAGGCTCGACAGTGGTACGGGCCGCCCCGTCCGCCCGCGGACACGGGTGCAGACGCGGGCGGCCTGGAGCGAGGAACCGCCCAGGTCGAAGAAGGAGGTGTGGGCCGGCACGGCCGCTCTGCCCAGCACCTCGGCGAACGCCTCCGCCACCAGGCGGACCAGCGGGTCGCCGACCGGACCGCGGCGGTCCTCGGCCGGCCCCTGGTGACCCCCGGCCGGGACGTGGTGGTCCTCGGCCCGTGGGCCGGGCACGCTCGCCAGCAGGGCCCGGTCGTCCAGCTTGCCCCTGTCGGTCAGCGGGAACGAGTCCACGAAGGCGATGTGGGCGGGGCGCTGGTAGGCGGGCAGATGGAGGGCGAGGACCGCCGGTACGTCCGGCGGCCCGTTCCCGGCCGTGCCCGGTACGCAGAAGGCCACCAGTTCGAAGGCGCCCGCGGGTTCGTTCCAGCGGGGGACCACCCGGCAGTCGGCGACGTACGGGACCAGGTGCTCGATCTGCCGCTCCACCTCGGCCGGTTCGACCCGGTTGCCGCGGATCTTCACCTGGCGGTCGATCCGCCCGCGGAACTCCACGGTCCCGTTCTCGTCCCGGGTGCCCAGGTCCCCGGTGCGGTACAGCCGGACCCGCTCGCCGCCGATGTCGACGCTGATGAACTTCTCGGCGGTGAGGGCGGGTTCGCCGAGGTAGCCGAGGGCCAGTCCGTCGCCCGCGACACAGATCTCCCCCGGCTCCCCGGCCGCGCGGGGGCTGCCGTCCCGGAGGATGAGGACGGAGGTGCCGGGCACCGGACGCCCCAGCGGGATGCCGTCGGGGCGGGCGCAGTCCGCGGCGGTGATCCGGTGCGTGGTGGTGAACACGGTGCTCTCGACCGGGCCGTAGCCGTTGATGAGGGCCGTGTCGGGGAACCGGTCCAGGAAGCGGCCGACGTGCCGCACGGACAGACGCTCACCGCCGATGATCACCTGGGACAGGCCGCTCAGCGCGGTCAGGTCCTCGTCGACCATCAGGTTGAACAGGCTGCTGGTCAGCCACACCGTGTTCACACCGTGGTCGGTGACCATCGTGCGCAGGGCCTCGGCCGTCAGGAACGGCTCGTCGATCAGGACGCCGGTACCGCCGTTGTACAGCGCGGCCCACAGTTCGAGGGAGAAGGCGTCCCACGGCAGTGCCGCCGCGAGGGGGACGACCGTGTCCCGGTCGAAACGCGCGAAGGTGTCCGGCCCGAAGAGCCGCGCCGTCGCCCGGTGCGGGGTGATCACTCCTTTGGGCCGTCCCGTGGTGCCCGAGGTGAAGAACACACAGCACGCGTCCCGGCCCCGTACGGCCACCACGGGGCGGCGGGCGGGGCGTTCCTCACCGTCGCCGTCCGTACCGCCGTCGGTGGTACGACCCCCCGTACCGCCGACGGCCGGTGTCCACAGGGGTGCGGACAGTCCCTCCGCCGCGCCGGGACCGCCGACGACGAGAGGGGGCCGGAGCTGTTCCACCACCGCGTCGAGACGGGTGGGCGGCCAGTCCGGATCGAGCAGCGCGTACGCGGCGCCGAGTTTGAGTACGGCCAGCAGGGTGGCCACCAGATCGACGGACCGGGACAACAGGATCGGCACGACATGCCCCCGTCCGACACCGGCGGCGGCGAGCCCGTCGGCCAATTCCTCGGCGCGGGCGTCTAATTCCCCGTACGAAACCCGGGTGTTCCGGGTGATGAGGGCTGTGCGCCGTGGCCGAGCGCGTGCCTGTGCGGCGAAGACGTCATGCAGTCCTTCCCCCGGTGATTCCCCGACAACTCCCTCAGTCCGCACGGCATTCGACTGCAACACGTCAACTCCCTTCGTAACCCCGCGCAATGAGGGGTTTGAGAGCGCATCATCAGGACCGTACGACGTTGTCACGTCCGCTCATTTCCTGCCAACCCCCCTTTCGCAGAACATGGTTGAAACAAGCATCACGCGAATACGGCCGGGTCGATCCCTCGTTCGCCGGCGGTGAACTGTGCCATGATCGCAGCGCGGTCCGAGGAAACCGGTCCCGTCCACCGCCGAAGGCCGCCCATTTCACGCGAGAACAACGCGACAGCAGCACAACATCAGACCGAATATCCGATTTCTTGCGGCATGATGGGGGACGTTGTGACGAGTCGGGATCGCTCCTTGGACATCGCGGTCACTGGCATGGCGGCGCGGTTACCGGGCCCTCGTGGAATCGACGACTGGTGGGATTCCCAGCTCCGCGGGAGCGTGCACAGCAGGAGATACACCCGGGAGGAGTCGGTCGCGGCCGGAGTGCCCGCCGCACTGGCCGACGACCCGGACTACGTGCCCGTGCGCGGCCATCTCGACGACTGGGACCGCTTCGACCACGAGTTCTTCCAGATCCGCAGGCGCGAGGCGGAACTGATGGACCCCCAGCACCGCTGGATGCTGGAGGTGGCCTGGAACGCCCTCGAGGACGCGGGGTCCCTGCCCCGCGAGGGCACGCCGGTGACCAGCGTCTACGCGTCCATGACGGGCAGTGGTTATCTGCGCGCGATGATCCGCGGCGGGAACGTCGATCCGGGCCTGCTGGACGACATGGTCCACGGCACCGAGCCGGACTTCATGGCGAGCCGCGTGGCCTACAAACTCGGCCTGACCGGACCGGCCTTCGCCGTGCAGACGGCCTGTTCCTCCTCACTGGTCGCCGTGCACCTGGCGGTGCAGGCGCTGCTGGGCGGCGACTGCGACCAGGCCCTCGTGGTGGGGGCCGGGTTCGGTTATCCCCAGGCGGGACATCTGCACCAGCCGGGCGGTGTGCTGTCCGCCACGGGTGCGTGCAGGCCGTTCGACCGGCACGCGGACGGGGTGATCGCCGGGTCCGGCGCGGGCGCCGTGGTGCTGCGCCGCCTGGCGGACGTCACCGAGGACGACCCCGTTCCGTACGGCGTCATCCTGGGCACCGCGATCAACAACGACGGGAACGCCAAGGCCGGTTACTACGCGCCGTCCTCCGCGGGGCAGGAGCGGGTCATCGACGCGGCGCTCGGCGCGGCCGAGGTCGACGGCGGGTCCATCGGCTATCTGGAGGCCCACGGCACCGGCACCCGGATCGGCGACCCGATCGAGTGGGCGGCGGCCGACGCCGCGCTGCGCAGGGCGGGAGCACGGCCGGGCAGTGTGGCGGTGGGCGCGCTGAAGGCCGGCGTCGGCCATCTGGACGCCGCCGCGGGAGTCGCCGCGCTGATCAGAGCCCTGCTCGTGGTGCGCAGCGGTGTGATCCCGCCCGTCGCGGGGTTCACCGAGCGCAATCCCCTGCTGGAGGAGAGCGAGGACTGCCCCCTCTACATACCCACCGAGGCCGTCCCCTGGCCCGGGAACCGTCCGCGGCGCGCCGGGGTGAGCGCGTTCGGGATCGGCGGGACCAACGCACATGTGGTGATCGAGCAGGCACCGCCGCGCGAGCCTGCCGCCTCCCCCGCGGTCCTCGCACCCGCCTTCGCCTCCGCCTCCGCGTCCGTCGAGGTGCCGGTGCCGCGTGAGCGTCTGGTGCTGCTCTCGGCGGCGGATCCCGAGGCACTCGACCGGGTGGCCGACGACCTGGCCGCCCACCTGAAAGCCCACGACCCGGATCTCGGCGAGGTCTGCAACACCCTGGCCGACGGCCGGCGGGCCCTGGGTGAGCGCCTCGCGGTCACGGGCCGTACGAGTGCCGAGGTCGCCGAGCGCCTGGCCGGCCGGTCCGGGGTGTCCCGGGGCACCGCGCCGGTGACGGGTCCCGCCCCGGTGGTCTTCCTCTTCCCCGGCGGGGGCACCCAACGCCCGGCCATGGCCGAGCCCTTCACCGCTCTTCCCGCCTTCGGCCGGGCGCTCGACCGGTGCCTGGCGGCCTTCGTCCCCCCGCTGGCGGAGCGGATCCGGCAGGCGCTGTTCGACCCCGGCTTCCCCGTCGACGAGCTGAACCGGCCCGGACTGGCACAGCCTGCCCTCTTCGCCGTCGGCCACGCGGCGGCGACCGCGCTCCTGGAACTGGGGGTCCGGCCGGCCGCGGTGTGCGGACACAGTTCCGGCGAGATCGCCGCGGCCGCCGTCGCCGGGGTCTTCGGCCTGGAGGACGCGGCCGCGTTCATCACCGCGCGCGGCCAGGCCATGCAGGACTGCCCGGAGGGCGCGATGCTGGCCATCGGGGCGGATGTGGAGCGGGCCCTCGCACTCGCCGAGGAGTGGGGTCTCGCCCTCGACGTGGCCGCGGTCAACGGCCCCGACTCCTGTGTGCTGGGCGGGCCGGTCGAGGAGGTGGACGCATACCTCCGGCGCATCGGCGACACCTTCTTCGTACGGCGCCTGCGCTACACCCATGCGGGCCACTCCCGTCTGATCGAGCCCGCACTGCCCACGCTCACCCGGATGATGGCGGGGATCGAGCTCCGTCCGTCCACCCTCCCGATCGCGCTCAACGTGTCCGGCCAGGTCGCCGCGGCCGGCACCGTCCTCCCGCGCGACATGTTCGTCACCCAGGTCCGGCAGTCCGTGCTGTTCGGCACCGCCCTCGACTCACTGGCCACGCACCTTCCGGGTGCCCTGGCCGTGGAGATCGGTCCGGGGCGGCCCCTCTCCCCGATGGCGGAGGCGGCCGGCCTCCCCGCGGTCGCCCTGGACCAGGCCAGGGACATGCCGGGGTCGCCCGTGCTCGCCGGCGTCGGCGCCCTGTGGACCAGGGGGCAGCCGGTCGCGCCGGTCGGACCTGCCGGCGTCGGCCGCCGGACCAGGCTGCCCGGCTACCCCTTCGCGGGACCGCGCTCGGTGGCCCCGGAAGCGCTCGCCCCGCCCGAACCGGAGCCGAGCCGCGCCCCGGTCCCCGCACCGCTGCCGGAGCAGCCCGGTGAGCAGCCGGAACCCGAGAGCCCGGCGGCCCCGGCCGACCCCGCGGAGGGAGTGGCACGGATCTGGGCGGAACTGCTCGGCCGTGACGAAGTCCCGGCGGACGCAGACTTCTTCGAGCAGGGCGGCGACTCCCTGCTGATCATCCGGCTCATCCGCAGGGTGAACGACGAGTTCGGCATCCGTGTCCCCGTGCGCGAGATGCTGGCCCGGCGGACGCTGAACGGTCATGTCGCGCTGGCCCGCCGGGTCCTGGAGGAGGCGGACGGACAGGGCGCGTAGAGCGGGCGGGGCGCCCCGGGCGGGTGCGGAGAGGGGCCGGAAGGACGCCGGCCGCCGGCCGCCCCGGTGCGCCCCGTTCGACGGGCCCCTCGGCTTCCGCGCCGGGGCGACGGGCGACGTCGCCGCACTTCGACGGTCGGCCCATTTCACGCACCGACGACTCACGACTTCGAAGGAGTCGAAACGCCCGCACTCTCCGGTCGTCGAACACGAGTCGATTTATGCATCCGCGTGCATGAATCACCTGCGCGACACGGATCGCATAATTCCGCTTTCGGTCGGTCCGCATGCGACGAACCGCACAACCCGATTCCAACCGGGACAACCAATACCCCTCCCGCACCGGTCCATTGCACAGATCAAGCCGCCCTCCTATGATCGCATCACGACGTCGCGGCCATCCGTGACGGAAAAGACTGCGCTCGCGCTTCTCCTCTCGAATCCGGACCGAGCAATAAGCGAACTCACGCCGTCGACCGTCATCGAGTTCGTCGGCAAAGTGCTGGTGAGGCCGGTTGGAGCGCACGCATCGCGCGCAAGCCCCCGGTAATCCCGCTGAATAGTTTTGGGGAATTTTCTCATGTCGGACTTACCGCCCGTGAAATCCTCTCCGTCCGGACCGAAGGACAGCGACGAAACGACACAGGAGTGGGCGGTCCGGGAACCCGGCGGATCCCTGCCCCGAAACGCGTTCGTCCCCGCACACGAAATGGTGGCCCTCCTGGCCGCCGACCGTCCCGCGGCGGTCGCCGTGCGCTGCGGGGACACCACCGTCACCTACGGCGAGCTGATCTCCTGGTCCCGGCGGCTGTCCCACCGTCTCGCCGCGGCCGGAGTGACCGCCGGTGACCGGGTCGCCCTGCTCGCCGAGCCCTCCGCCGCGACGATCGCCGCCGTGCTCGGCGTCCTCGGCGCGGGCGCCGCCTACGTACCCGTCGACCTGGCCCAGCCGGACGCCCGGGCCGCCACGATCCTCCAGGACGCGCAGGTGAAGGCCGTCGTCACGACGGCGCACACCCGGGACCGGGTGTGCGGTGCCCAGGTGCCCGTCGTCACGGTCCCGGACGCCCCCGGCGAGGAGCCGGGCACCGCGGCCCCCGACTCCTTCGCGACGACGGTCGGCCCGGACGATCCGGCCTACCTCATCTACACCTCGGGCAGCACGGGGGAGCCCAAGGGCGTCGTCGTCGAGCACCGCAACCTCATCGCCTCGACCCGGGCCCGCCTCGCGGTCTACCCGGGAAGCGCGACCTTCCTCCTGGTGTCCCCGCTGGCCTTCGACTCGTCGGTCGCCGGGATATGGGGGACGCTCCTGGCGGGAGGCTGCCTGGTCGTGGCGTCCGCGGACGAACTGCGCGACACCGACCGGCTGGTCTCGCTCGTCAGCCGCCACCACGTGAGCCGCACCCTGTGCGTGCCCACGCTGTACGGGCTGCTGCTCGACGCCGCCGAACGCGCCGGGACGGATCCGCTGGCCTGTCTGCGGCAGGTGATCGTGGCGGGCGAGGCACTGCCCCCGTCACTGGTCGAACGGCACTTCGCCGTCCACTCCTCCGCGGTGGAACTGGTCAACGAGTACGGACCGACCGAGGCGACCGTCTGGGCCACCTACCACCGCTTCACCGGTGCCGGACCGGTGAGCATCGGCGGCCCGGTCCCCGGTGCCCGGCTCTACGTCCTCGACGGCGGGCTCCAGCCCGTACCACCGGGCACGGAGGGCGAGTTGTTCATCGGCGGGACCGGGGTGGCACGGGGCTACTTCGGCCGTCCCGAGGCCACCGCGGCGGTCTTCCTCGACGACCCCTTCGCCGCCGAGCCCGGTGCGCGGATGTACCGGACCGGTGACATCGTGCGCCGGAACGCGGACCAGGGCCTGGACTTCGTCGGCCGCGGGGACGACCAGATCAAGGTCCGCGGCCACCGGGTGGAGCTCGGCGCGGTCGAGTCGGCACTGCGCGTGCTGGAAGGCGTCCGGGAGGCGGTCGTGCTGCCCGACGCGCAGCGGTCGGGCCTGATCGGCTTCGTCGCGTCCCCGCGGGGCGCGGACCCGGTCGTACTGCGCCGCGCCCTCACCGAGAAGCTGCCCCCCGTGATGGTGCCCGGCGAGTTACGGGTCCTGCCGGAACTGCCGCGCAACCTCAACGGCAAGCTCGACCGCGCGCTGCTGCGGACACTCGCCGCGGAGCCGCCGGCCGCCGCCCGCCCGGCGGCCGCTCCGCTCACCGACGATCCGCTCGCCGACCGGGTGACCGCCGCCTGGTCGGAGGTGCTCGGCGTGGCCACGGTGCCGCCGGACGTCAACTTCTTCGATCTCGGCGGCCATTCACTGGCCATGTTCAAGCTCCAGGACGCCCTGGAGCGGCACTGCGGGACGCGGCCGTCGATCGTCTCCCTGTTCCAGGAAACCACCGTGGCGGCACAGATCACGCTCATCCGCACCAGTCGCGAACAGGGGGAGGACACGGCGCCGTCCTCCTCCGCCGACGCCGCCCGCAGGGCCCGTACGGCCAGGCTTCGCCAGCAGCGCGCCCGGAAGGAGGCCCGGCAGTGACCGCCGCGGACGCATCAAGTGCCCCGGAGAACCCGGAGAACCCGGAGAACGTCGGGAAATCGGAGGACTCGGGGATCCCGGCGACCTCGAAAGCCTCGCGCCGGCTCGTGTGCGAGACCCCTCGGCCCGAAGCGCTCGGACGTCTGGTGTGCTTCGGGCACGCCGGAGCCTCGGCGTCCTTCTACCGTTCCTGGGGCCGGTCGCTGACCGAGGTCGAGGTGCACGCCGTCCAGTACCCGGGGCGTGCCGACCGGTTCGACGAGGAACCGCCGGACGATCTCCTCCGGCTCGCCGCCGACATCGCCGACGTGCTCGAACCGCTGGCGGACCTCCCGCTCTCCCTCTTCGGGCACAGCCTGGGCGCCCCGGTGGCCCTGGAGACGGCACGCGAGCTCCAGCGCCGGGGCATCGGCATCGAGTACCTCTTCGCCTCCGGCTCCCGCGACGCCCCGCTGCCCGCTCCCTTCGTCGGCGACGAGGACCCCGACGACATCCTCGAGGACCTGGTCAGGATGGGCGGCACCGAGGCGGAGACGGTCGCCGACCCGATCTTCCAGGAGGTGGTCCTGCCGTATCTGATCGCCGACAACCGCATGTTCCACAGCTATGAGATGGCGCCCGGGCCGCTGCTCGGGTGTCCGGTCACCACCATCGTCGGCGACCTGGACGAGGACGCGGACCGCCGCCCGTGGAGCGCGCTGACCACGGCGCCCGTCCGTGAGGTCGGTGTCCGCGGGAACCACTTCTACCTCGTCGCCGACCCGCCGTACTCGATCCTGCGGGAGGCCCTCTCCGCCCCTCGGCCCGGCTCCTGAGGAACTCCGGGCGCGGGGCCACGAGGTGGGCACCGTCTCCCGGGTTCGGCCACGGGGTCGTCGTGCTCATGGCCGAGTCCTGGGTGATCGATGACGGCGGTCCGTCGCCGGGCCCGGGCGGCCGTCCTCCACCGGGTGCTGACGGCGGGCGGGCGCACCCGGCTGCGCACCAGGATGCCCGGGCCTTCGGCGGCAGTGCGTCCTCGGGGTCGGGCTCCTGGGTGAACGGGGCCGACACCGGGCCGAGCGGGACCGTGCCCAGGTGCGGTGCGCCGGACGGCGTCCGGACCGGGAGCCGATGACGTGAACGCCGCTGATCCCGTGAGGAGAACGCGTCCGGCCGCCTGGTTCCCGCCGGTGATCTCGAATACTCGAACCGGCCGGCCGCCGGGCACGTTCTTGCTGTCGAACAAGGTTCGGTCATTCGGCCGTCTCCGATATCCCCGCCGAGCCTCGTCCGCGGGCGTCCTTTCACGCGGGGACCCCCGACTTCCGGCACGGGCTCATTGAATTCCGTACCAACTCGGTTCGCTGGAAAAACACTTGTGCGGCAGACGGGCGGCCTCTCGATCGAGTGGCTGCCGGGGGTGGGGCAAGGCGTTCTCCGGCCCCGTGAGGTATCGGGCGACGTGCCGTCGACAGGCGGATCCCGCAGGCCCGTCGAATCCTTCCGCTTTCCTGTCACGCCGATTTCCGCCACCCGCTCGGCGCCTGCTCTCTCTGCCTTCGCGTGAGGAACGGGGCCGCGGCGCAGAGGGGGGCCGACGTGCGACGCACGGGTGCGGCGGAGCGACGGGCGCGGCTCGACGTACGGCATCGGCCTCTCGCCGCAGTGGGGCCGACCGCGTCGTGGGCGGCCGGTGCCGGGGTGCTGGCCGTGGGATCGTGTGCCGCTGCCCGGCGGAGGCCGACGCGGACACCGGGGCGGCGGTACGGCCGGGAAAACGGGTGCGGGGCCGTACCCGGCCGGAGAGCGAACTCGCGGGCGGGTACGGTCGACGAAAGCGAAATCCCTTTCGGCTGAAGGCTGTTGGCGATTTCCGAGGCCTGTGCCACAGAGTTCCGGTCGAGTTCGGCCGACGCTCACCCGGCACTGATGGCCTGAATCGTCCGGCATCGTGGCGGAGACTTGTGTAGCGGACAAAGATGATGTCCGGCATCGTCCCGGTTCAAGACGCAGAGTACGGCCGTAATGCCAAGTCTTTGGATACTTCCGGGATTGTCACCCGGTGACGTGAGTCGATCGATCAGCAGCATGGGCTGGGTTTCGGCCCCGGTTCGGCCCGAGGGAGAATGGATGGATGGCCTGAAGTCCGTTTGTACGGCGACCGGATCGTGGGCCTCACCAGCCCCGTACGCCGCGTCCTCGGTCGGGGCGGCCCGGCGATCACACGTGGGTGTCTCCGTGCGGGACGGATCGGGTTCGCCGGCCGGCCGCCGACGTCCGAGGTTCGTCACCGCCGCGGGGGAGCGGCGGACGGGCCGGCCCGCGTTCTGCGAGCCGGCCGTATGACCTTGAGAGAAGAGGGTCTGCGCTTCCAGGTGCTGGGATCGGTCGCGGTGCGCTGCGGGGATTCCCCCACCCGTCTGCCCAGCACCGTGGCGCGCCGCGTGCTCACCGCGCTGATGCTGTCTCCCGGCGAGGTGCTCAGCACCCCCCGGCTCGCCAAGGCGGTCTGGGGCCCGTGCCGTCCGGCGACCGCCTCGAACCAGGTCCGCAAAGCGGTCGCCCAGCTCCGCCAGGCGATACCCGGTGCGGGTGACTACCTGCTCACCGACGGCCCGAACTACCGGCTGAACGTCGGCGCGACCGAGTCCGACCTGGTGGAGTTCAACCAACGCCGCCTACGGGTCCGAAAGCTCACGGAGGGCGGAGCCGGCGAGGTCCAGGTGATCCAGGAACTGCAGACGGCCCTGTCCCTCTTCCGCGGCCAGGTCGCGGCCGACGTCGTCGACGGCGACGAGCTGGAGAACGGTCTGATCCGCGCGGCCGCGCGGGTGGTGGAGGAGCGCCGGCTCGCGGTGCAGAAGGAACTGATCACCCTGCGGCTGCGCTCGGCGCCGCCGGGGCTGGTGATAGGAGACCTCCGGGACCTGGTGGCGCAGCATCCGCTCGCGGAGGACCTGCGCGCACAGTTGATGCTCGCGCTGTCCCTCTCGGGAAGGCAGGCCGACGCGCTCGCCGAGTACGCCGAGATACGCACCCTGCTCCGCGACGAACTGGGCATCGACCCCGATCACTCGCTGGCCCAGGTGCACGAAGCGGTGCTGCGCGGGAACGCGGTCGCCTATCTGCGGGCCGGAGCCCAGCCCTGCTCCTACCAGGAGGGCGCCGTCACGGAGCATGACGCGGGTAGACAGCACGTGACACCGCAGGGCCGGAAGGCGAACATCCGAGCCACCTGCACCCTGCCCCACGGGCTGACCGACTTCGTCGGCCGGCGGGAAGAGGTGGACACCCTGCTGCGGACCGCCCGGGCGGACTCGCGGGGCTCGGGACCGTTGCTGATCTGCGTCGACGGGATGGGCGGCATCGGCAAGACGGCCCTCGCCCTGCACGCGGCCCACCTGCTGGCCCAGGACTGCCCCGACGGCCAGTTCTACGTCGACCTGCACGGGTTCAGCCCGGGGGAGGAGCCCCGCGAACCCACCGAGGTGCTCCAGGTGCTCCTGCGCTCACTGGGGACCGAGGAGACGCACATTCCGGCGGACCTGGACAGCCAGGTGGCCATGTGGCGTGCCCGGCTGGCCGATTCCAGGGTGCTGCTGCTGCTCGACAACGCCGCGAGCGAGGCGCAGATCGTTCCGCTGCTGCCACCCGGTGACGGTTCCCTCGTCCTGATCACCAGCCGCCGTCGCCTCTACGGCCTCGACGGCACCGAGCCCTGTCCCGTTTCCCGGATGAGCGCGGGCGACTCCCGCAGACTCATCGTGCGGCTGCTCGGGGACGAACTGGAACCCGAGGCGACCGAACGGCTCATCGCGCACTGCGGGGGACTGCCGCTGGCACTGCGCCTGGCTGCCGCCAAACTGCGCAGCCGCCCCGCATGGACACTGTCCCACCTGGTGGAGCGCCTCGGCGACATGCGCAGGCGCACCGTCGAACTCCAAGCGGGCGACCGGAGCGTCCGGTCGGTGATCCAGCTCTCCTTCGACGCGTTGACGAAGGCGCAGCACCGCGCTCTGTGCGTGCTGGCACTGGTGCCCGAGGCGTGCATGGACGCGTACGGGGCGGCCGCCCTGCTCGGCACCAGCCCGCCCGAGGCCGAACTGCTGCTGGAGGGACTGGTCGACGTGAACCTCCTCGAACAGCCCCGCGTCGGCCGCTACTGCCTGCACGGGCTCGTGGCCGGTGTCACGGCGGGCACGGGGGAGTTCGAGCTCTTCCTGCGTGGCAGCGGGCGGCGCTCCGCGCTCCGTCGGCTGCTCGCCTACCACCTGGCGGTCAGTACCCGGAGCTGCGTTCTCCTCGGCCGGCCGGACGACGGGACCGGCGCCGGACGCGACGTCGTACCCCACCTCCCCGAGATCAACAGCCGGAAGGAGGCGACGGAGATCTGCGAGCGGGAGGCACCCGCGATGCTGGCGGTGCTGTGCGGCTCCCGGCACGAGGAATTCTTCGGGCCGGCCGCACAGCTCGCGCGCAACCTGCGGTTCGTCCTGTCGACGGACGGCCGCCGCGACCTGGACGACGAGGAGAGGGGCGGGGAGTGCGACGGCGGTGCCACCGGCCCCAGAGCGGCCGAAGCGTTCAGGACGGCGCTGCTCGGTCTTGCCGCCGACTGCCGCCGTAGCGGCCATCTGCAGCAGGACGCGGCGCTGACCGCGACGGCTCTGGGTCTGGCCGGACCCTGGGGACCTGGCTGAGGGGAGCCCGGGGCCCGGCCGGGCCGTTCTCCGGCCGTACGGGCGCGCCACGGCCGCGGGATCAGGGCGAGGACGCCACCCGCGGCCGTGCGGCGGGTTCCAGCCTGACGGGGATGCTGCGGTAGGCGCGGAAGGTGACGCTGGGCCGCCGTTCGACGGCGCCCGCCGCGGTCGGCGTGGCCGGGGCGTGCGCCAGCCACCGCAGCACCGCGCGCCCCTCCACCTGGGCCAGTGCGGCGCCCAGGCAGTGGTGCACACCGCCGCCGAAGCTCACGTGCGGGTTGGGGGCACGGGTGATGTCGAGCTGTTCGGGGTCGGTGAACCGGGCCGGGTCGTGGTTGGCGGAACCCAGCAGCAGCACCAGGATGCGGCCCGCGCGCACGGTGCGGCCGTCGATCTCCACCGCTTCCCTCACATAGCGCGCGGTGGCCTGGATCGGCGCGTCGTAGCGCAGGAACTCCTCGACGGCCGGGACCGCCAGTTCCGGCCGGTCGCGCAACAGGGCCAGCTGACGGGGGTGCTGCAACAGTGCGGAGAAGGCCGTGGAGATCAGGTTGGTGGTGGTCTCGAAGCCTGCGAAGAACAGGAAGACCACGTTGTCCACCAGGGTCTCCCGGTCGAAGCCGGGACGCGCGGCACGGGCGGCCAGCAGATTGCTGATCAGGTCGTCGGCAGGCCGCATGGCCCGCTCGTCGACGAGCGCCGAGACGTAGTCGCGCAGCCAGGTCACCGCCTCGTGCGCCGCCGCCCGCTCCTCGGGAGGCACGTACAGGGCGAACGCCTTGGCCAGCTCCACCGCGTGCGGCCGCACCGCGGCCCGGTCCACGTCCGGGATGCCGATCAGCTCGCAGACCACGGTGACCGGCAACGGGAAGGCCAGATCGGCGACCACGTCGAGCACCCCGCCGGCGCCCGCCCGTTCCTGGGCCTCGGTCATCAGCCGGTCCACCTGCGTGGCGACGTAGTCCTCCAGCCTGCGCATCAGCCCGGGGCTGAACGAACGCTGCATGATTTCCCGCAGGAAGGTGTGCGCGGGCGCGTCCTGGTCCAGCACGATCCGCTTCAGGAACTCGTTGGCGGGCCCCGCGCCGGTGGAGAACTCGTGGTACTCCGGGGGGTACTCGTGCCCGAGCCGACGGTCCTTGAGCAGCCGGCTGACGTCCTGGTGGTGCGAGACCACCCACTGGCCGGCCGCGCCGCGGGCCAGCCGGCCGGCCGCGCGGAGACCGGCGTACACCCGGTAGGGGTCCGCGACCACGGCGGGATCGCGGGAGTCGAACTTGACGGGCAGCTCTCGCATGCGGCCGGGACCTCCTGAGGTTTGCGCGTGGTGTCCGGTGAGCCTGTCAGCTCGGGAGCGGGGACGCGGGAACCTGTCGCCAGTCCTTCATCGCCGTCCGGCGCTCCGCACCGGGCCCGCAGACTGGGCGGGCGAGGGGAACCACCGGACCCGAGCCGCGCACCTGAGGGTGCCGGGAGGTGACGCAGCGTTGGACACCGTGCTGAACATGCCGCGCTTCTTGATGGACGACGCGCGCGCCGTGCGCGACCCCTACCCGGTCTACCGCCGCCTGCGCGACTACGGCCCGGTCTGCCGGGGCGGCCCGGGACAGTGGGTCTTCTCGCGGCACGAGGAGGTCTCCGCGCTGCTCCGTGACCCCCGGCTCGGCCGGGAGTTCCCCGAGGAGTACCAGGCGGTGTCGGTGGGCGAGGGGCCGGCCAACGACTATCTGCGGCGCATCGTCGTCGACCGCGACCGGCCTGACCACACGCGGCTGCGCCGACTGCTGGTCAAGTCGCTCAGTCCGGCGATGGTGCGCGGTCTGCGCGAGCCCGTCGCCCGGATCGTCGACGGACTGCTGGACCGGTTCGCCGACGAGCGCCGCTTCGACCTCGTCGCCGACCTGGCCGTGCCCGTACCCATGACGGTGATGAGCGAGCTGCTCGACATCCCCGGCCCCGACCGGGCCGACGTCGCCCGCCTGTCCACCTCGCTCGCCCAGGCGTTCGCGGTCTTCATCCCGCCGGACAAACAGCGCGAGGCGCACGGGGCCGTGGTCGAGCTGCGGGAGTACATGGCCGGGCTGGTCCGCGAGCGCAGGCGCCGTCCGGGCGAGGACCTGCTGTCGCGGATGCTCGCCGCGGTCAAGGAGGGCGAGGAGCCGCTGACCGACGAGGAGATCATCGACAACGCGCTGTTCGTCTACTACGCGGGCTTCGAGACGACCACCAACGCCATCGCCACCGGCGGCGACCTCTTCGTCCGGCAGCCGCACACCCAGCAGCAGTTGCGGGACCGTCCGGGTGTCGTCGGCAGCGCGCTGGAGGAGTTCATGCGCTACGACGCACCCATCCACGCCACCACCCGGTTGGCCCTCGAGCCGATCGAGATCGCCGGACTGACGATCCGCAAGGGACGGGTGGTGGTGCTGCTGCTCGCCTCCGCCAACCACGACGAGCGGGTGTTCCACGATCCGGCCCGAGCCGATCTGACCAGGTCGCCCAACCCGCACCTCAGTTTCGGCGGCGGCGTGCACCACTGCCTCGGCGCGGCGCTGGCGCGGGTGGAGGGGACGGTGGTCTTCGAGCGGCTGGTCGCCCGCTTCGCGGACATCGAGTCGGCGGGCGAGGGCGTGTGGGAGCCCAGCGAGGGCGGCTTCCGGTTCCCCTACTGGGCCCGCCGAAGCGTTCCGGTGGCGGTGCGTCCCGCCTGAGCCGGGCGGGGCAGCGAGCCCGTCGGCGCGGTGAGCGCGGTCACCACGACGCCCGCGCCGACCGCCCAGCGCCCGCACAGGGCCGGGAAGCCGGTGGCGACCGGGTCGAAGGCGGCGTCCGCCCGGCGGGCCCGGCGGGCGCCGCCCGAGACCGGCCGCACCACGAACGTGCCGGAACCACGGCCGGGTTCGATGAGGACCTCGGCGTCGTCGAAGCCCAGCCAGCACCCCGTCGCGGGATACCAGACCTTGTAGTACGCCTCCTTGGCGCTGAAGAGGAGTCGGCACCACGGCACGTCCGCCCCGGCCGCCCCCAACTCGTCGAGGTGGGCCCGCTCGGCCGCCGAGGTCACCCGGGCCAGCACCCGGGCGGGCAGCGGCGCACACGGTTCGGCGTCGATGCCCAGCCCGTCGGCGTCCCGGGTCCGTGCCACCGCCGCTGCCCGGTAGCCCAGGCAGTGCGTCAGGGAGCCGACCGTCCCGGCCGGCCACCGGGGCGCTCCGTCGACGCCGCGCACCAGCGCGGCGGGCGGGACGCCCAGTTCGGCCAGGCAGGCGCGCGCCGCACGCCGGACCGTGGCGTACTCCGCGCGGCGCGCGGGCAACGCGTCGGCCACCTGTCGCCGTTCCGCCTCGAAGAGCTCGGGGCCGGTCAGCTCGTACCTGCTTTCCAGGGCCGCCGCGTACGCCGGCAGCAGCGTCCGGATCACACCGGGGACCGCCGTCGCAGGGGTCAACCGGAGGCCGCCATCGCGCGCAGCGCCACCTTGTCGATCTTGCCTACCGGGGTCCGCGGCAGCGCCGGCAGCTCGCGCACCTCGTCGGGAAGCTTGAACGCGGCCAGCCCCTTGCCCGCCAGGTACCGCTTGATCTCCACCAGCGAAGGCGCCTGTCCCGGCCCGTCGCCGGGGACCACGAACGCGAGGACGGCCTCGCCCAGTTCCGCGTCGGGCCGGGCCACCACCGCGGCGTCGTCGATGGCCCCGTGGCCACGCAGGTGCCCCTCGACCTCGTCGGCCGACACCTTCTCGCCGCCCCGGTTGATCACGTCCTTGGCGCGGCCGACGATGATCAGGTTGCCCTCGGGGGTGAGCCTGGCCAGGTCGCCGGTGCGGAAGAAGCCGTCGGAGGTGAACGAGGTGCGGTTCGCCTCGGGCGCGTTCCAGTAGCCGTTGATGGTGTACGGGCCGCGCGTGACCAGCTCGCCCACCGCGCCCGCCGGTACCTCGTGCAGCTCCTCGTCGACCAGGCGGAGTTCGTCGAGCGCGGAGAGCGGCCGGCCCTCGGTGCCGTGCACCACCTCTTCCGGGTCGTCCAGGCGCGTGTGGGTGAGCAGGCCCTCGCCGATGCCGAACCAGTTGGTGATCCGGCAGCCGAGCGCGGACTGCGTGCGCCGGGCGGCCTGCTCGTCGAACTTGGAGCTGCCCACCTGGAGGAGGACCCCCTTCATGTCCACCGGCCGCTTCGCGGCGACCTTGGACCACAGCGCCGCGAGGGCGGGCACCACGGTGGTGTGGGTCACCCCTTCCCGCTCGATCAGCGGAAAGGCCTCGTCGGGGGAGGGGCTCGCCGCCAGTACCGCCTTGCCGCCCACCAGCAGTGCGCCGAGCACGCCCGGACACCCCAGGGCGGCGTTGTGCGCCGCCGGGTTCGCCGCCAGGTACACGCTTTCCGCGTCGAACTCCAGAGCCCGTGCGCAGGCGGAGATGTTGAAGAGGTAGTCGTCGTGCGTACGCGGTATCAGCTTGGGCTTCCCGGTGCTGCCGCCGCTCAGCAGCAGGAACGCGACGCCCGAGGGATCGACTCCGGGCAACGGCCCGCCGCCGGCGCCCTGGGCGCGGACCCGGTCCAGGGGCGTGAGGTCCCCGCCGTCACCCGCGACGATCACCGTGCGGACGCCGGGGAGGGACGCGGCGTAGCGGGCGAGGACGCGGTAGTCGAAGCCCTGGAACCGGTCGGTGGTGACGTAGCCGACCGCGCCGGACGCCTCGATCAGGTGCCGTACCTCGCTCTCCCGGTGTCCCGGCAGCGCGAACACCGGGATGACGCCCGCCCGGAACATCCCCACCGTGACGGTGAGGAACTCGACGACGTTCGGCAGCTGGACCATGACCCGGTCACCGGGGTTCACCCCCCGGGCCAGGAGACCGCGTGCGATCTCGTCGGCCTCGGCGCGCACCTCGCCGTGCGTGATGCGGCGTCGGCGGTCCACGGCGGCGGTCCGGTCGGGGAAGACCGTCGCCGTCCCGGTCAGCGCGTCGCCCAGCGGCACCCCCTGCCAGATCCCGGCGGCCCGGTAGCGGGCGGCGTCCTCGTCGCTCCACGGAGTGAACTCATCCATGGCAGCCAGTGTTCCGGCCCGCCGGGCCGCGCCGCCCGGGACGAACAGAGCCGTGAAAGAGACGACGGACGCCGCCGCGATCGCTCCTATCGTCACCAGCGTCGCCGATGAGACCCCGGCCCCCGGGCCGCCCGCCGAGGAGTGATGGATGAGCCGACCCCACACGCTGAGCTGGCTCGACGCACCCCGCGACGACACCGGCGTGGAGATGTTCGACGAGGTGTCCCACACCTACCGGCCCTACACCGAACTCGCCGACGCGGCGAGCCGGATCGCGGGCGGGCTGATCACGGAGGGCGTGCCCCGCGGGGCGGTCGTGCCGCTGCTGTGCTCCACCGGACCCGACCTCGTCGCCGCCTTCTACGGGGTACAGGCCGCCGGATGCGTGGTGAGCGTACTGGCGCCCCCCACCCGGGTGTCGGGCGAGGCCGCCCGCGCGCACGTCCGTGCCGTCGTCACCGCCGTGGACGCCGACACCGTGGTGGTGGACGCCGCCCACCACGACTACGCCGTGGACGTGCTCGCCGAGGCCGGGCCACGCACGCGCGTCCTGCTGCTGGAGGAGCTCGGCGCGGGCGGGCCCGGCCGGCGGGCCCCCGACGAACAGGCCCTCGTCCAGTTCACCTCGGGCAGCTCGGGCAGGCCGCGCGGAGTGCGGATCAGCCACGCCGCGCTCGACGCCAACACCGCCGCGATCCGCGCCTGGGAGCGGGCGGGCCGTGACGACTCCTGGTGCTCCTGGCTGCCGATGCACCACGACATGGGGCTCATCGGCTGTCTGGTGGTGCCCGTCTCCGGCAACAACCGGCTGGCGGTGTGCAGGCCCGAGACCTTCCTGCGCCACCCGCTGTCGTACGTCACCCGCTTCGACGCCAACCGGGTCGACCGGCCCGCCACGATCACCGCGACCCCGGCGTTCGGCCTACAGCGCATAGTGGACCGGATCGGCCCTGCCGACCTCGAAGGCGCCGACCTGTCCCGCACCCGGGCGGTCATCGTCGGGGCCGAACGCATCGATCCCGCGCTGGTGACCCGCTTCACCGATCTGATGAGCCCGCACGGACTGTCCCCGAACGCCCTCACCCCCGCCTACGGTCTGGCCGAGAGCACCCTCGCCGTCACCGGAGCGCCCCTCGGGGAGAGCCCGCGCTCCGTCCGCGTGCACCGGGACGACCTGCGGGTCGGAGCGAAGGTGAGCCTCGCGGCCGAGGCCACGTCCCGCGAGACGGTCCGGGTGATCAGCTGCGGCCGCGCACTGGACGGCTTGACGGTGCAGGTCGTCGGCGAGGACGGACGGCCGCTGCCTGAGGGCCACGTCGGCGAAATGGCGCTTCGCGGCTCCTCGTTGGCCGACGGCTACCTCGCGGCCGGTCCTGCCGGGGGCACCGCCTTCGAGGACGGTCGGCTCCTCACCCGCGACGTCGCCTTCGAGCTGGCGGGCGAGTTCTACGTGCTGGGCCGGCTCGGTGACAGCGTCAAGGTCAACGCCCGCTCGCTCTTCGCCGAGGACGTCGAGCTGATGCTCGGGCGGGCCGGACTCGACCTGAGCAGGGTCTGCGTGGTGCTGGGCGAGGCGGACGGGCGCCCGCACGCCGTGGCTGTGCTGGAGGGACTCGACACCCGGGCCGCCGAGGTGGCCGAGGACGTGCTCGCCGCGGCCTGCCCCGGTACCCGCAGACATGTGACCCAGGTGCCGCGCGGCGCGATCCCGCGCACCAGCAGCGGCAAGAGCCGCCGCCGTCAGCTGTGGCAGAGCCTCAGCCGGGAGCACACCTTCGACGCGGTGTCCGCCGCGGCCGACACCACTGCCTGACCGGCCACAGAACAGGAGATCACATGTCCTACTCCAGCGAAGAGGTGCGCGAGACCGTACTCGCGATCATCGAGCAACTAGCCCCTGAGCGGGAGCGGTTCGAGGCGGGCAAAGACATGCGTCTGGTCGAGGACCTGGGGTTTCACTCCCTCGCCCTGCTGGAGCTGGCGTTCGCGATCGAGGACGACTTCGACCTGCCGCCGATCGACGAGCAGACCGGACGTGCCATCCAGACCACCGAACAGGTGCTCACCTACGTCCTGGGCCAGGTCGAGGCCCGGACGCCGTCGTGATCGCCACCACCGACCCGAGCACGACGACGTCATGAAGGAGCCACGATGACCGAGGCGATCTCCCTGTCGGGCCTCACCAAACGATTCGGCGAGCAGACCGCACTCGACCGTGTGTCGCTACGGATACCGGCCGGAAGCGTGGTGGGCCTGCTCGGCCCCAACGGAGCGGGCAAGACCACCCTCATCAACTGCCTGACCACGCTGCTGCGGCCGGACGGCGGCACCATCCGCGTCCTGGGGCACGACCCCGGGAGCGAGCCGTCCCTGGTGCGCGCCAACATCGCGGTCACCGGGCAGTTCGCCGCCCTCGACGAGCAGATCAGCCCCCGGGAGAACCTCGTGTTCTTCGGCCGGCTGCTGGGCCTGGGCCGGGGCGAGGCCCGGCAGCGGGCGGGGGAGATGCTGGAGCGGTTCGAGCTGGGCGAGGCGGCGTACACGCCCGTGGGATACCTCTCCGGCGGTATGCGCCGCCGCCTCGACCTCGCCGTCAGTCTGGTGGTCCCCCGGCCGGTGCTGGTGCTGGACGAACCGACCACCGGCCTCGACCCGCGCAGCCGCAAACTCCTGTGGGACATGGTCAGGGCCGAGGCGGGACGGGGGGTCGCCGTCCTGCTCACCACGCAGTACCTGGAGGAGGCCGACCAGCTCGCCGACCGCGTCGTCGTCATCGACAAGGGCCGGGTCCTCGCGGACGGCTCGTCGGACGAGCTCAAGCGCGACGTCGGCGGCATCATGTGCCGGCTCACCATGACCAGTGGCGCCGACGCCGAAGCGGCGCGCCACTCTCTCGGCGACCTGCCGGGCGTGACCGCCGAGGGCGACAAGGTCGCCGTGCCCATGTCGCGTCCCGAGGACGTCGCCGCGGTGCTCGGTCGGCTGGACGGCAAGGGACTGCGGATCGCCGACATCGAGGTGACCAGGCCGACGCTCGACGAAGTCTTCTTCGCGCTCACCGAGCCGATGGAGAAGGAGGCCACCCGATGAGCACCACGTCCGACGTCGCCGCGGTGCCCGGCGCCCCGGCGCTCCCGGGCCGGCCGGCCGGCCGGCGACACGACTTCCGCGTGCTCTTCGACCGGTTGCGGGTGCGCTCGTTCTCCCGGGGCGGCCTGGTCGCCACCGTGGTGCAGCCGCTGCTCTTCCTCGCGGTCTTCTACTGCACCTTCGCCGGAATGCTCGACGATCAAGGGATCGGGTTCGGCCGCTTCGTGACCCCGACCGTCCTGGTCCAGGCGCTGATGTTCGTGGCCATCGGGAGCGCCACCGAACTGGCCGCCGACCGCTCCAGCGGCGTCTTCTCCCGCCTGCTGACCAGCCCGGTCGACATGCGCGCGATGGGCCTGGCACACCTGGCCGTGGTGGCGCTGCAAGGTCTCCTGTCCAGCGTCGCCATCGTCCTCGCCGGGCACCTGGCGGGCTTCCGCTTCGACCACGGGGCGTTCGCCGCGCTGGGATTCTTCGCGCTCGCCGTGGCGTTCACCGTGGCGCTGTCGCTGGCCACGGCCACCATCGCGCTGCGCCTGCGCAACCTGGAGGCGCTCAGCGCGGTGCTCCACCTGCCGTACCTGCCGCTGCTGGTGCTCTCCACCGGCTTCGTCGAGGCGGACCTCTTCCCCGGCTGGCTCCGGCCGGTCGTCGCGGCATCCCCGGTGTCCGGGGTGATCGACGCGCTGCGCGCCCTCTCGACCGCCGAACTCACCTGGGGCGCGACCCTGCCCGGCCTCGCGTGGCTGGTGGGCCTCCTGGCCGTCTTCTCGTGGACCACGACCGCAGCCTTCAGGAAGGTGGCCGTCCGATGACCGCGCAGGCGACGGGACCTGTCGCACCGGTGGTGCTGCCGTCCCCCTCGTCCGAACCGACCACCCTGACCAGGGCCTCCGCGATCATCGCCGGACGGGTGATCCGGCAGTTCGTCCGCAACCGGATGATGCTCATCGTCACCGTCGCCTTTCCGCTGCTCCAGCTCTTCATGCTGCTGGCGGCCTTCGGCGTGCTGGTGCGCGACACCCAGGACGTCGACTACGTCCGGCGGCTCGCCCCGTTGATCGTGCTCACCACGGCGTTCTCCTCGATCCTCACCACCGCGATCGCCCTGTGGAGCGACATCCGCAGCGGGGTGTTCGACCGGCTGCGGGCGATGCCGCTGGACATGCGGGCGTACGTCTTCGGGCGGATCGGCGGGGACTTCGTACGGATCATGGGAGTGGCCGTCCTGGTGACGCTCGTCGCCCACACGGTCGGCTTCCGGTTCTCCCGGGGACCGCTGGCGGTCCTCGGCTTCTTCGGGATCGTGGCGTTGTTCGGGATGATGTGCAGTGCGCTGGCGGTCGCCGTCGCGCTGGTCGCCCAGCATCCCGGCATCATCGTGCGCTACGTCCAGATGCCCACGCTCGTACTGACGTTGATGTCCAGCGGCTACGTACCGCTGGAGGCGTTCCCGCACTGGATCCGCCCCGCGGTGAGCGTCAACCCCGTCTCCCTGGCGGCCGACGCCCTGGCCGGCCTCTCCCACCGGGGGGCGCTGACCGCACCGGTGCTCGGAACCGCCGCCTGGACCCTCGGGGTCACGGCGGTGTGCACGGCCGTCGCCACCCGGCGCTTCGCGATGCTCGTGAAGCGCGGCTGACCGTGGCGGACATCGTCGTGCTGGGCGCGGGAGTGGCCGGTCTGGGCCTCGCGGCCTTCGCCGCCCGCCGCGGGCACCGGGTGACGCTCGTCGAGCGGGACGGTCCGCCCCCCGAGGGCGGGCCCCACGCCGAAGTGGCCGACTGGGAGCGGAGCGGGGTGCCGCACGCCCGCCAGGGGCACGCCCTGCTCGGGCTGGGCATCGGGGTGCTGCGCGAGGAGTGCCCCGAGGTGCTGGCGGACCTGACCGGCCGCGGCGCGGTCCCCGTGCCCCTGGAGACGGGCGGCGACGACCTCGGTCTGCTCAGCCGCCGGCTGGTCTTCGAGGCCGCACTGCGCCGCCGGGTCGCCGCCGACCGTGCGGTCACGCTGCTGCACGACCGGGCCACCGGTCTGCTGGGCACCGGGACTCCGCGCGGTGTTCCCCATGTGTACGGGGTCCGCCTCGCGGAGGGCGGCGAAGTGACCGCCGACGTGGTGCTGGACGCCACCGGCCGCAGGTCCTCGGCGGCCTCCTGGCTCACCGGGATCGGTGGCCTCCCGCCCCGGGAGACGGTCCAGTCCTGCGGGTTCTCCTACATCGCCCAGGAGTTCGCGCTGGGCGGCGGCACCAGGTTCCCGTCCCTGCGGGCCCCGGTGGTGCACGAGCTCGACTTCGCCACCGTGCTGGCCTTCCCCGGCGACAACGGCCGCTTCCACCTGTCGACCACCGTGTCCTCCCACGACCCCGTGCGGACCCGGCTGCTGGAGCGCAGGGTCTACCTCCGCTTCCTGGACAGTGTGGCCCCGGTGCGCGACTGGCTCGACGGGGCGGCACCGGTCGGCGGCCCGATGCCGATGGCCGGGCTGGAGAACCGCCACCGGTCGCTGGTGGCGGACGGAGCCCCGCTGGTCACCGGCTTCGTGCTGGTGGGAGACGCCTGCGTACAGACCAACCCCACGTTCGGGCGAGGCGTCTCGCTCGGCCTGGCGCACGCCAGGACCGTCGCCGACCAGCTCGGCCGGCTCGACCGGGACCCGGAGGACTGGGCGACGGAGACCCACGCGGCCACCGAACGGTGCCTGGGGCAGTGGTTCGAGCAGCAGGTCGCCACCGACGCCGCCCGGCTCGCCGAGCTGGCGGGCGGGGCGCACGACGACTCGCTGTCCGCCCGCGTCCTCACCGCCCTCGCGGTCCTGCGCGAGGAGGACGAGCACGTGCGGATCGCCGCCGAGCGGGTCTACCACATGCTGCTCACCCCGGCGGAGCTGATGGGGGACCGCAAGGTGGCCCGCCGGGTGCTCGCATTCCTGCGCGAGCACCCCGATCTACGCCGCGACCACGTCGGACCGAGCCGTCAGGACTTCGAGCGCCTGGTCACCGGCTGAGCGCCCACAGAAGGGAACACCATGAAAGTCACCCTGCCCACGGACGTCACCCTGAGCTACGACATCCACGGGCCCGAGGACGGTCCCGTGGTCGTGCTCGTGCCCGGCCAGCACCAGGCGTCCCTGTTCGAGACCATGCAGGTGCCGCAGCTGACGAAGGCCGGATACCGCGTCGTCACCTTCGACCTGCGCGGTGTGCACCCGTCGGAGGAGACCCCTCCGCCGTACACCGTGGAGCTGCTCGGACAGGACCTGGCCGCGCTCAACGAGGCGCTGGAGCTGGGACCCTGCACCTACATCGGCTACTCGGTGGGCGCGATGATCCTGCTGGAGCTGGCGATGAAGCGCCCCGACCTCATCGAGCGCGCCGCCCTCATCGGGGTTCCGTGGAAGCCCGGCAAGCTGCAACAGGCCATCCAGGCCGAGGCGGTGGACCGGCTCAAGAACGGGCACAAGGTCCCGGCCCTGCTGGAGGGGGTCTTCCGGGCGATGTACCTGTTCGGGCCGCGCGCGCTCAACCGCGACCAGTTCATCGCGCCCTACCTGGACGGGCTGGCCGGGCTGGCGGAGTCGGGCGGGCACGGGGCCATCGGACACGCGGAGGCGAGCACCGCCTTCCGGCCCGGCGACGAGGAAGTGGCCGCGATCCGGGTGCCGTTGCTCGTGGTGGGCATGGAGCACGACATAGTGGCGCCCCGGCACCTGTCGCGGGAACTGGCGGACCTGATCCCCACCGCCGAGTACACCGAGATCCGCAACTGCGGGCACGCGTCCCTGCTGGAGAAGCCCACCGAGGTCAACGCACTGGTCGCCGACTACCTGCGCTCCGGCAAGGTCGGCGTCCCGCGCGGCTCGCGCCGACCCTCCGAGGACCGGCCGGAAGAGGACTGACGCCCTTCCGGCACGGCGACGGCTCCCGGCCTCCCACGGAGGCCGGGAGCCGTCGCCGTGCGCGCGAACCGCCTCACCGCGGGCGGGCCGTGAGCCGGTACAGCCGGTGGAACGGGTGCCCCACGTCGATCACCCTGGTGTCCAGGCCCGCCTCGGCGGCGTACGCGCGCACGGTGTCCGGGCGCATCACCGTGCCCGTGGCCGCGCTCGGCGTCCGGCTCATCCCGACCGGCAGGCAGTGCAGCACGCTGACGGCGTAGTGGAAGCGCTCGCTGTCCGGCGCGGCCGGTGTGAACCGCTCGCCGACGGACGGCTCCATCAGCAGCACCGCGCCCCCCGGAGCCGTCAGCCGGCGGCAGGCCCGGAGGACGTCCACCGGTGCGGACATGTCGTGCAGGGCGTCGAACACGCAGACCAGGGTGTGACCGGCCGGCCCGGCGTCGCCGGCGTCACCGGCGCGGAACCGGACCCGGTCGCGCAGCCTCTCCGCGGGATCGGTGGCGGCCAGGTTCGCCTCGGCGTCCCGGATCGACGCCTCGTCGAGGTCGAGCCCGTGCACCTCGGCGTCGGGGAACATCCGGGCCAGCGCCAGGGTGGAGAGGCCGGAGCCGCACGCCACGTCGGCGATGCTGCTCCCGGGCACCCGCAGCCGGGCGTCGATGTCGGGCAGGTGGCGGCTGATCCAGCCGGGCAGGTGGTGTTCGAAGACACCGCGGTTCAGGCCTGCCTGACCACCGCGCAGGGCCTCGCCGTAGGCCGCGTACGGGAGGCCCCGGCGGCCGCGGTAGGCGTCCACCAGCTGAGGCAGCACGGCCGCCATGCCGCCGATGGGCATCACGACCAGCGGGGCGATCCAGTTCGGGCTGTCGGCGTCGAGCAGCGCCTCCGCGTGGGCCGGCGGCAGCGTGAACCGCCGTGCCTCCGGGGGCGCCCCGGGCTCGTCGACGGTCAGCACACCGGCACAGGTCTGCTGTTCCAGCCACTCCCGGACCGCCCTGGCATCGAGGTCACTCTCCTCGGCCACCCGTGCGGCCGTGGCGGGGCCGGTGCGACGCAGGGCTTCGTACAGGCCCAGTTCCAGACCGAGGAAGCAGGTCATCAGCTCGGCCGAGGCGAGCCCGGCGGCGAAGAGCCGCAGCGAGAACGCCTGCGGGGAGTCCGCCACCGATCCGGCGGAGGCGGCGGACTCCCCCCGCCGGCCGGGCGGCACGCCGAGGCCGGAGCGGGGGGCGGCGGGGTGGCGGAAGGCGGGGGCCACGGCGGTCAGAGGTGGGTGAGGACGTTGACGACGTTGCCGTCGTGGTCCCGGTAGAAGAAACGCCGTACGCCCCACTCCTCGTCCGCCGGTCCGTACAGGATCTCCAGACCGGCGGCGCGGGCCCCGGCCAGGGCCGCGTCCAGGTCCTCCACCTCCAGGGAGGCCGCCGGGTTCACCGGCCCGGTGGGGTCCTTGGTGATCAGACTGACCTGTACGGAGTGGTCCGTGGGCGGGGCCAAGGTGGCGATCCAGCCGTGATTCATGATCACTTCCATTCCGGTGACCCGGACATGGGCTTCCACTGCGGAATCGAGATCGCTCACCGTGAGCAGCGGCATCGCGCGGAGTGCAGACATGTGCGCCAGCGTAACCAGCGCGCCGCGCGGTCCGGGGGGCCTTTCCGTCCTCTTTCACCCGTCTCTCGCGGGCCCGTCGGCAGCCGTACGTTCTCCTCGTCATCGGCCTCCTTGCGCGAGCGTGGGTCGGCCGAACCCGCCAACCCCAGAGGAGGACCGACGTGGGACTCGTCACCGCGACCGGTACGGCCATCCCGGAATCCAGGCTCGCGGAGCTGGGTGAGGCCATCAGAGGCCGGACCATCACCGAGCAGGACGCCGACTACGACGAGCGCAAGCAGATCTGGAACGGCTACTTCCAGAAGAGCCCCGGGGCGATCGTCCAGGTGGACGGCGCCTCCGACGTCGTCAAGGTCGTCAACTTCGCGCGCGAGAACGACATCGAGCTGGCCGTCAAGGGCGGCGGCCACTGCTTCGCCGGCACCGGCACGGTCGAGGGCGGACTGCTGCTGGACACCTCCCGGCTGCGCGGCATCCGGGTCGACCCCGCCAGGCGCCGTCTGGTCGTCCAGCCCGGACTCGAACAGGGCGACGTCGACGCCGAGACCACCAGCTTCGGCCTGGCCGTCACCGGTTCCCAGGAGTCGTACATCGGCATCGGCGGCCTCACTCTGGGCGGCGGCCTCGGCTGGCTCGCCCGTTACCGGGGCCTGCTCGTGGACAACCTGCTCTCCGCCGACATCGTGCTCGCGAGCGGAGAGCTGGTGACCACGACCGCGCAGGACCACCCCGACCTGTTCTGGGCGATCAGGGGCGGCGGCGGCAACTTCGGCGTGGCCACCCGCTTCGAGTTCGACCTGCACCCGCAGGGCGACTGCATGGCGGGGCTGCTCGCCTTCCCCATCGACCAGACGGTGGACGTGGCCCGGCGGCTCGACGAGTTCAACCGGACCGCCCCCGACGAGCTGACCACCTCCTTCGCCTTTCTCACCGCCCCGGGCGGCGCCCCGGCGATCGGCCTGGGCTTCGTGCACGCGGCCCCCGACGACACCACCGAGGACCTGATCGGCCAGATGCGCGGGCTGGGCACCGGCGCGCTCCTGGACCACTGCGGCCTGATGCCGTACGTGGCCGTGCAGCGGATGCTCGACGAGAACACCGTCGCCGGGCACCGGTACTATCCGCGCTCGTTCCTGCTGCCCGAACTGCGCGACGAGCCGCTGCAGATCCTCGCCGACGGGTTCGTCAACGCTCCGTCCGAACGAAGCCTGGTCGGCGGTGGCCTGATGGGCGGTGTCATGTCGAACGTACCGGCGTCCGAGACCCCCTTCCTGCACCGCGAGGGCTATCTGACCAGCATCCTCACCTCCTGGACCGATCCGGCCAAGGACGAGGAGGCCGTCGAGTGGACCGAGAAGGTGTACTCCGAACTCCTGCCGTACACCACCGGCGCGGTCTACGCCAACCACCTGGGAGCGGACTCGGCCGAGCGCATCGAGGACGCCTACGGCTCCAACTACGAGCGGCTGACCCGGATCAAGGCCGTCTACGACCCCGAGAACTTCTTCCACACCAACAACAACATCAAGCCCGCGTCCTGAGGACGGGGTGCCCGTCCGCAGGACGCGGACGGGCACCCCCCCCCGCGCGGCCGCGGGAGCGACAGCGCTCCGCACGACGGCGCCCGGACCCCTCGACCAGGTCCGGGCGCCGTCGCGTGCGCGGGTCCGCTCAGTGGGCCCACCGGATGACGCTGACGCCCTCGCGCACGGTGAGCACGCTCTGCCGCACCCGGGGGTCGGCGGCGACGTGGGCGTTGAACGCGCGCATGGCGACGGTGTCGGGCTGCTGGTCCCGCTCGTTGGCGACGCCGCCGAACTGGAGGACGTTGTCGGCCAGGATCAGCCCGTGCGGGGAGAGCTTCGGCAGCACCGCCTCGTAGTAGTCGACGTAGCCGGGCTTGTCGGCGTCGACGAAGATCAGGTCGAAGGGGCCGGGAAGGCCCTCCACCGACGTCAGGGCCGGCCCCTCCCAGAGGTGGATGCGGTCGGCCCAGGGCGAGGCCCCGAAGTGCTTCCGCGCGATCGAGGCGTGCAGCGGGTTCAGTTCGCAGGTGTGGAGCTCGGCGTCCGCGGGCATCGCCTCGGCCATGCAGAGCGCGGAGTAACCGGTGAAGGTGCCGATCTCCAGGATGCGGCGGGGCCGGAGGGCGAAGACCAGAGAGGCCAGGAACTCTCCCTCCAGACTCCCCACCATCATGGCCGGCAGGTCGGTCCCGGCCTCCGTGTCGGCGACCAGGGCGGCCAGCCGGGAGGGCGCGGGGGAGGACGCCTCTTCGGCGTACTTCTCCACGACGGGTCGCACGATCATCCTCGGTTCCTTCCCTCGGGGTCGGCGTGGACGTGCTGGGGGCGGCCGTGCAGCCGTCGGGCCAGCCAGTGCGTCAACTCGGCCTGGGAGGTCCCGCGCAGGTAGAAGTGGCCGCCGGGGAAGCCGGTCAGTTCGGTGGGCGCCGAGGTGACCTCCGCCCAGGCGGCCGCGCCGGCCGCGTCGACCTCCGGGTCCTCGGTGCCGTAACAGACGCTCACCGGTACCGGGAGGTCACGGCCGGGTTCCGGACGGTAGGTGCCCACCAGTCGGTAGTCCGCCCGGAGCACCGGCAGCACCATCTCGCGCACGCCCGGCAGCTGGAGCAACCGTCGGTCGGTGCCGCCGAGCCGGCACACGTCGGCCCACAGCCGCTCGTCGTCCAGGTGTTTGTCGTCCGGCCGCTGCCGGGCCGGGCCGGGCCGCCCGGAGACGACCAGCCGCTCCGGGAGCGTCTCGCCCGCCTTGCGGAGGAGCCGGGCGGCCTCGTGGGCGACGGAGGCGCCCATGCTGTGCCCGAAGAACCACACGGGCTTGTCGTCCAGCTGGGTCAGCGCCTTGGCCAGTGGTTCCACGAGGCCGGGCATGTCGGTGCAGCAGGGGTCGTCGACGCGGTCCTCCCGGCCGGGGTACTGCACCACCATGCCCTCGACGCCGTCGGGCAGGTCGCGCACCAGCGGGCGGTAGAAGCTCGCGGACCCGCCGCCGTGCGGGAAGAACACGACGCGCCGCCCGGCCCCCGGCCGGGGGAAGTAGCCGCGCAGCCACGGGTTCGGGACGTCTGTGCTCATGCTTCGGCCTCCAGCAGGTCCGCGGCGGAGAGGAGCTCCGGTGCCTTCGGGTGGTGCAGCCGCACCGGCCCGCACGCCTCGCTCACGCGCATCGCCAGCTTCGCCAGGGCGACGTGGTACTGCACGTGCCCCCGGCTGTCGGCGCCCGCCAGGACGTCGTCCCAGGTCGCGCCGATGGCCCGGGCCGTGGCCCGCGGCCACAGTTCGCGCAGCACCTCGGTGTACGAGGCGCCCTCCGCCGGCCCCAGGTGCTGCACGCCCGGCACCTCCAGGTGCGGGGCGGCACAGTCGCCGAGGCGCACCAGCTCCTTCATGTCACCCGGCATGTGCGGGCGCATGCTCCACGCCACCGGGCCGTGCGTGTCGACCAGGGTGAGGTGCCCCCCGTCCGTGCCCAGGGTGATGCGGTGGAACAGGTGGCTGTGGTTGTCCGGGTCGGAGGGCACCAGCTCGTTCTGAAGCCGGAAGGACATCGGGACGCCGGCGAAGCGGCCGGTGAGGCTCCGGTACGGCGCCCCCTCCGCCCCCGCGAGCGCCCCGTCGACGCCGTGCGGGCGGATCGACCCCAGTGCCTGGCCCAGGATGTCGAAGACCGTGTAGAGCACCTGGAAGGCGCAGGTCACATCGAGGAAGAGCGGCTGCTGCCGGGCCACCAGGTCGCGGGCGACCCCGATGAAACGGCGCACCGGCTCCACGTGGGGGTAGTGGGTGTTCAGCCGGAACACCACACCGGACTCGGTGGCGCAGCGCAGGCACGCCACCAGCTCGTCGGGGTGCAGCGGGTGCTCCTGCAGCACGTGCACGCCGCGGCGCATCAATGCCTGGGAGAGCGCCGGACCGGGGCCGCCGTTCATCGCCCCGCCGACGACCACACAGGCCAGGTCGACGTCGTCGGGCACCTCGTCGACCGTGGACCACAGCGGTACGCCGTAGTGCTCGGCGCAGGCGCGGCTGCGGGTGCTCCCGGACGCGAGGATCCCGGCCAGCTCGAAGTCGAAGTCCGCCCGCTCGAAGGCCGCCAGATAGACGCGGCCGAAGCCGGTACCGGCCACCAGGACGCGTGGGCGGGTCACAGCTCGCCCTCCTCCATGGCACGGGCCGCGAGGATCGGCCGGTCGACGACGTCGAGCAGCCCGACCGCGGGCTCGGCCCGCAGGGCGGCGAGCACCGTCCCGGCGTCGAGCACGTCCGAGCCGAAGTGCACCCCCGGGGGGACCCCGCCGTCGAGTACCGCCAGCACGGCCAGCGCACTGGCGAGGCCGGTCAGCGCGTACGTGTCACCGGCGCGCAGAGCCAGACCGCGAGTGGCGGGAGATCCGGCGTCGGTGCCGGTGACCTCGAAGAGCATCAGCTGGAACGGGTCCCTGCCGAACAGATCGAGCGCTGCGGCACGGGTGAGCTCCTCGGCCGCCTCGGCGAGCCCGGACTCACCGCGCATCGCCCCTTGGAGCCGGCTGAGGCAGTTCATCATGTGCGCGCCGCCGTCGAAGACGTTGTACCAGTCGATCTCCGTGAGCCCGGTGACCTCGGGGAGCCGCGCGGACTCGAAACTGAGGTAGGGGTAGACGTCCACCCGGTTGTTCGCGTACGGCAGGGCGACACCGGTGCGCGGCTCCAGCTCGCGCTCCACGCGGATGCCGCCCCTGATCGCACCGCGAGCCTCCCCGTAGGCGCCGCCCATGGAGAGCAGGTAGTCGGCGGCACCGGCCGGGGTGAGCCGGTCCATGGTGCCGACGTAGGCGGTGAGCCGCTGCGGGTCGCTCATGGTGGAGCACAGGTGACGGGGGAGCAGCCCGGTCAGTCCCGGCTGCATGCCCGCGGTGATCACGGCCGTTCCGGTGAAGGTGCCCGGCCGGGTCAGTGCCTCCAGGAGCGGTTCGTCACCGCCCGGGTCGACGTAGTCGGCGCCGGCCGCGGCCGCGGCCCAGGCCACCCGGTCGAGGACCCGGTAGGACGGGCCCGCGCAGTTGAGGACGACGCGCGCGCCGCGGCAGAACTCCGCCAGCGACCGGCCGTCGTGCAGGTCCACCTCGACCGCGTCACCGCGCAGGCCGGACTTGGCCAGCAGAGCCCCGGCCTGGGTCCGGTCGCGCCCGCCGAGCCGCACGACGGCGTCGGGAAGGCGGTCGGAGATCGCCCGTACGGCGGCCGCGCCGACGGCGCCGTAGGCGCCGACGACCGCGACCGACGGGCTGCTGTGCAGGCTCACGCGTTCTCCTCCTCGGCCAGGCCGATCACTCCGGGGGTGACCAGCCCACGACAGGTGAAGTGGTCGCCCGGCACGGTCCGCTGCCGGAGACCGCCCACGCAGACCGACTCCCACAGCGCGGTCATGTCGGTGGCCATGGCGGGCCAGACCGGGGACTCCTCGGCGTGCACCAGCAGCCGGGTCTCCCCGGTGTAGACGCCGGGGTCGTGGGCGGTGACGCATGCCGCCAGCGCCCTTCCCCCCGCGAGGCGTTCGGCGAGCTCGTCCGCGCCGAGGCCCAGCGCCCCGGCGAGCACGGCCAGCCGCTCCTCGCGCGAGCGCGTGCCGAGCGCGGCGGCCGTCCCGCCCGCCGCCCGCAGCTTCGGCTCGCTCCGGTCCGCCAGCGCGGCCAGCGCGCCCGGCGGAATGTCGCCGGCGGGAGCGAGCACGGCCAGCGCGGACCCGAGCGCGGTGGCGTCCGGGTAGCCCAGGGCGGCCGGATCCTGTCCGCGGTCCAGGCACAGCAGTGCTTCTTCGAGGACGTCGTCGCGGACCGTGGCGGGCAGCGGGTAGCTGCTCAGGACGGTCAGCCCGCACACCGGGGCGCCCAGCTCGACCAGCTGCTGGGCGACGGCGAGCGCCAGCACGCCCCCGCTGTGCGCGCCGACCAGGTGGAACGGGCCCGGGCTCAACGCCCGCACCCTCGCCACGATCTCCTGCGCCACGTCCTCCAGGTTCTGCCCCTCGGCCACCCGCACCGGCGGCACCACCACCACCGGGTCGAGCGCCCCGAGGCCCGCGGCGAGCCGTTCCGCGTCGTCGCCCAGACCGTCGCCGACGAGGACGTGCACCGGGTTGCCGAGGGCTTCCGCCGCTCCGGTCAGCGCGAGCTCGTCGCCGGTCCCGCTCTCCTCGGGCGCCTCCTGTCCCTGCTGCCGGAGGAAGGCGGACAGCTCACACACCGACGCGCCGCCCAGCAGTTCGCGCAGCAACTCGTCGAAGAACACCCCGGCCGCGGCCGGCACCTGCTCGCGCAGCACCGTGACGAGCTGGGCGGCGAGCAGCGAGTCGCCGCCCAGGGCGTAGAAGTTGGTCTCGAGCGGGACCTCCGGCTCGCGCAGCACCTCCGCGTACACCTCGGCGACGCTCGTCTCCAGTTCGCCGGCCTCGCGCGGTTCCTCCCCGGCGGCCGCGGTCCCCGCCGTACGGTGCTGCCCGGCCCACCCGGTCAGGGTGACACGGTCGACCTTGCCGTTGTCGGTCAGCGGCAGCGCGTCCAGCACCTCGAAGCGCGACGGGATCATCTCCGCCGGGAGCCGCTCGGCGAGCCGCCGGGTGAGTTCCCCGGTGTCGACCGGTTCGCGGTCGGTCTTGAAGCGGGCCGCGAAGACGTGCATCCCGATGCGGGCCAGCTCGTCCTCCGGGGCCGGGACGCACAGTTCCAGCTCGGCCCCGGCCTCGGCCAGCAGGTCGTACCACTGGTGGCGGCCGATGAAGGTCTGGTCCTTGCCGTGGCGCACGTCCTGGAAGTCCCCCGCGGTGGCGTCGAAGAGGAACTCCATCGAGGTGAGGATCTGGTAGTTGTCGCGGGTCGTCTCGATGAAGACCAGCCACCCGCCGGGCACCAGCGCCTCGCGCATCCGGCGGAGGACCGCGCGGGCGTCCTTCGCGTAGTGCATGACGTTGCCGCACAGGATCACGTCCACCGAGTTCGGCTTGACGCCCTGTTCGCGGAACGGCTCGTTGAAGTCGAAGAGCGCGTAGTCGACCCAGGGGTGGTCCGCGAACCGCTCCCCGGCCTTGTTCAGGAAGAACTGCGACACGTCGCTGAAGGTGTAGCGGACGTTCTCGCCGTCCAGCGCCGGAATGGTGTCGACGCTGGTTCCGCCGACCCCCGCCCCGACCTCCAGCACCCGCAACGGACGGCCTGAGGCGTTACGCCTGGCCACCCCCAGCACGGTGCCGGTGGCCAGCCGGTTGAGGTAACGGGAGAGGAAGCCCTCCATGTAGGCGGCCTCGTGGATGCTCAGGTCGCCCTCGGGGAAGAGCATCCGCAGCGGGTCCCGCTCGTCGCGCATCAGCTCCGGCAGGTGGGTGGCGGCGAGCTTGAAGTAGTTCACCAGCTCGGGGCGGTCGTTGGCTTCCGGCAGCAGCCGGTCGACCTCGGCCCAGGCGTCCTCGACGTCCTCGGGGGAGACCAGGCGCAGGCAGCCGAAGGTGCCGTCCTCGGCCCTGTCCAGGTAGCCGTTCTCCACACAGGCGGCCAGCCAGCGGCGCACCAGCCGCTCGTGCTTGGACGCCACCGAGGCCAGCCGCATGATCTCGGAGGTGCTGTGGCGTGTCCCGGCGTCCGGCCACACGCCCTCCCGGCGCAGGACGTCCACCATGCGGCGCAGCGCCGCGTCGTCGAGCACGGCCGCGAACTCCACCACCTTCGCGACGTCCACCCCCTCGCGGATCTCGTCGGCGGCCGCGAGCACCTCGGGCCGCAAGGTCGCGTCCACGACGTGATCGGCCGGGTCGGCCGGCGAGGGCGAGACGAAGGCGACCAGCCTGCGGTCGTTGCGCTCGCCCTGCGTGGTCACCGCCACCGCGTCGAGCTGCGGATCGGCGGCCAGGGCCGACTCCACCTCGGCGAGTTCGATCCGGTGGCCGCGGATCTTGACCTGCCGGTCGTTGCGGCCGATGAACTCCAGGGTGCCGTCGGGCAGATAGCGGGCGAGGTCGCCGGTGCGGTAGACCCGCTCGCCGTCCGGCAGTTCGAAGAAGCTCGCCGCGGTCTTCTCCGGGTCGCCGAGGTAGCCCTCGGCGAGTCCGGCGCCGGCGATGTACAGGTCGCCCACGACGAGGTCGGGGCTGGGCCGCAGGAACGCGTCGAGCACGTGGAAGCGCTGGTTCTCCAGCGGAGTGCCGTACGGGATGCTCGGGGCAGCGGGATCGACCTCGCCGATCGGGTGGACGATCGACCAGATCGCCGCCTCGGTGGCGCCGCCGAGGCTGTACAGCTCCACCCGGGGAAGGTGCGCGCGGACGGCGTCGGGGAGCGTCACGGGTATCCAGTCGCCCGACATCATGCCCAGCCGGACGCTCCCGCAGTCGCGGCCGTCGCCGCGCAGGTACTCCTCCAGCAGCATCATCTGGGCCGGCACCGTGTTCAGCACGGTCACGCCGTGTTCGGTGATCAGCTCGGCCCAGTGCGAGGGGTCGCTGCGCCGTTCGGGGTCGGGGAGCACCAGGGTGCCGCCCCGGCCGAGGACGCCGAAGACGTCGAAGACCGAGAGGTCGAATCCCAGGCTCGACAGGCCCAGCGAGACGTCGTGCCCGCCGATCCCGAACCTTCGGCAGACGTCGTCCAGGGTGTTCACCGCCGCACGGTGACTGATCTCCACCCCCTTCGGCTCACCGGTCGAGCCCGAGGTGAAGATGACGTACGCCGAGTCGCCCGGGGCGACCGGCACCGCCTCGGGCGACTCGGCGGGTGCCGTGGGCAGCCGGTCCACGTCGATGCGGCCGACGCCCGCGGGCAGTTCGCCGCCGACCGTGCTGTGCGTGACCACCAGACCGATCCCGGCGGATTCGATGATCTTGTCCCGCCTGGCGTCGGGCTGATTCACCTCGACGGGGACGTAGGTGCCACCGGCCAGCAGCACCCCGAGCGCCCCGGCGATCTGCTCCCAGCCCTTCTCCAGCACCACCGCGACGCGCTGGTGCGGCTTGTGGCCCTGCGCGGCGAGCGCCGCGGCCACGGCGGCGGCCCGGCCGGTCAGCGTCGCGTGGTCGACGCTCCCGTGGCGGTCGATCACCGCCGTCGCGTCCGGACGCCGACGCGCCTCGTCGAGCAGCGCCTGGTGCAGCAGCGCGTCGCC
>NZ_KZ626868.1 GCF_002911015.1 Streptomyces populi | reverse complement strand
CCACCGGCGTGGGGGTGTTCCGCTGGGGTAGTCCAGGATCAGCGCTGGGTCCTGGTCCTCCCCACCGGCGTGGGGGTGTTCCGTCGCGGTAGCGGGGCATCGCAGGGTCCACGGTGTCCTCCCCACCGGCGTGGGGGTGTTCCGCGGGTGGAACCGACTGGGTGGTCGGACAGTGAGTCCTCCCCACCGGCGTGGGGGTGTTCCGGTCCTCGAGGAGATCAAGGCCGCGCAGCTCGTGTCCTCCCCACCGGCGTGGGGGTGTTCCGGACAACTACAAGGCGTGGTCGGATTCCCTGGCGTCCTCCCCACCGGCGTGGGGGTGTTCCGAAGAGGTAGGCGCACTCGTCCTCGCGCGGCTGGTCCTCCCCACCGGCGTGGGGGTGTTCCGGTGATCACGCCGAGGTCCGCGGTCCCCGACTCGTCCTCCCCACCGGCGTGGGGGTGTTCCGGCCGGTCAGTTCTGGTCGACGATGTGGAAGGGGTCCTCCCCACCGGCGTGGGGGTGTTCCGTCCTCCGGCTCGTACGGCCCGAGCAGCTCCTCGTCCTCCCCACCGGCGTGGGGGTGTTCCGTTCGGGGCGCGCACTACTCCGATGGATCGGTCGTCCTCCCCACCGGCGTGGGGGTGTTCCGTTGCTGGCTCGGATCGCTGAGCTGGAGGCGGAGTCCTCCCCACCGGCATGGGGGTGTTCCGTCACGCCAGGGAATGGGCCGCTTCCCGCCGTCGTCCTCCCCACCGGCGTGGGGGTGTTCCGCGCTGCACCGGACAGGTCGAGGACCCGGTGCGGTCCTCCCCACCGGCGTGGGGGTGTTCCGATCGGGGCGATCGGCGCGAACCCGTTCGCGCAGTCCTCCCCACCGGCGTGGGGGTGTTCCGAGTTCCCACTCGACGCCGGCCTCGGCCTTGGCGTCCTCCCCACCGGCGTGGGGGTGTTCCGTCACCCGTACCGAGCGGGTGACGGGGTGGACCGTCCTCCCCACCGGCGTGGGGGTGTTCCGACGTGGGGGTGTTCCGACCTGGGCGCGCGGGACCGGGGCCACGCCGGGGTCCTCCCCACCGACGTGGGGGTGCTCCGCTGTTCGTCCTCCATCTTCAGGAGAACCCTCGGTCCTCCCCACCGACGTGGAGGCGCTCCGTCGCAGGCTTCGATGGACACAGTGGTGCGGGCGTCCTCCTCACCGACGTGGGGGTGCTTCATTGGCCGTCCACGGGGCAGGCTGGGTGAACCTGTCTTCCCCGCCGATGTGGGGGTGCTCCGGGTTTCTACGTCCCTCAGGGCGAGATCAACGAGTCCTCCCCACCGACGTGGGGGTGCTCCGGCGGAAATGCTGGCTGACACCGTCGCCGTTCTGTCCCCTCCCACCGACGTGGGAGTGCTTCGCCCAACGGATGCATGATCAGAGGCGTCCGCCAGTCTTCCCCACTGGCGTGGGGGTGTTCCGTCCATGGCCTTCACCCTGGGCGTCCTCCCCAACACCAACCGAATCACCGACATCGTGAAGGCTGTCCTCATCCTTCACCACCCGTCAGCGTGAGGTTGGAAAACGCTCACGGGTCGGATCTCACGGCGGCACTTGTCGTGGTCGCAGCTGCGGTCGACCGGCAGCGCGTCGGGGCGTCGGCGTGGTCTGCCCACCCGGCTTGCGTTCGCCAGAATCTTGTCCAGCAGAGACAGAAGCCGGGTGATGCCACCCAGCGTTTCCGCTGGTCAGCGACACCTCGAGCGGGATGCCCTGCCCGTCGGCGATGAGGTGGCGCTTGCTGTTCGGACGTGCTCGGCAGACCGGGCTGGGACCGCTTTGGGGCCCCGCTGCCCGGCCTGCACATGCGAGGAGCCGGTCACCGTCCGGGATCGGTCCAGCCCGCCCCCGCCCCAAACGTAGACGCAGAGAGCGGTTCCAACACGCACGCATATCCCCGAGCGCCCACACACGTGACCTTCGCTACCGCAAGGTCAATACTGGGAGTGACAGCCTTCCCACCGACTCGCATCCCACCACTCCATACACCTGACAGACCGTCACTAAAGTCAGCATCGGGTCAGCATCAGTACCGCCAGAACCCGACAACGAGCGCCACGAAGCGTCAAGATCAAGAACTGTCCATACCGGGCTTGACCAGGGAAAACGCAGACCAGGAACCCTTCTGTTAATCTCACCGGGAGGTACCCATGAGGATGCTCATCAACGTGGCGGAGACGGTGGTGGCGGACGCGCTGCGGGGCATGGCGGCGGCCCATCCGGAACTGACGGTGGACGTCGACAACCGGGTGATCGTGCGCAGGGACGCCCCGGTCGCGGGGAGGGTGGGTCTCGTCTCCGGCGGCGGTTCCGGGCACGAGCCGCTGCACGGCGGGTTCGTGGGCCCGGGGATGCTGTCGGCCGCGTGCCCGGGCGAGGTGTTCACGTCGCCGGTCCCGGACCAGATGGTGCGGGCGGCCGCCGCCGTGGACAGCGGCGCGGGCGTACTGTTCATCGTGAAGAACTACACCGGCGACGTCCTCAACTTCGACATGGCGGCGGAGCTGGCCGAGGACGAGGGCATCCGCGTCGCCAAGGTCCTCGTCGACGACGACGTGGCCGTCACCGACAGCCTGTACACCGCCGGGCGGCGCGGCACGGGCGCGACGCTGTTCGTGGAGAAGATCGCGGGCGCGGCCGCCGAGGAGGGCGCGCCCCTGGAAGCGGTCGAGGCACTGGCCCGGCAGGTCAACGAGAACTCCCGCAGTTTCGGTGTCGCACTCAGCGCCTGCACGACTCCGGCCAAGGGCAGCCCGACGTTCGACCTGCCGACCGGGGAGCTCGAGCTCGGGGTCGGCATCCACGGCGAGCCGGGCCGGGAGCGGCGCGCGATGATGACGTCGCACGAGATCGCCGACTTCGCGGTGCACGCCGTCCTGGACGACCTCGCACCGCGCAATCCGGTGCTGCTCCTCGTCAACGGCATGGGCGGCACTCCCCTGCTGGAGCTGTACGGCTTCAGCGCCGAGGTGCAGCGGGTGCTGGTCGAACGCGGCGTCCCCGTGGCGCGCACCCTGGTCGGCAACTACGTCACCTCCCTCGACATGGCGGGCGCCTCGGTGACCCTGTGCCAGGTGGACGAGGAACTGCTGCGCCTGTGGGACGCGCCGGTGAAGACGCCGGGGCTGCGCTGGGGTGTGTGAACCCGGTCGGTGCCGGGTGGCCCGATGCCGCTCGGCACCGGGCCACCCGGCACCGACCGGCACCAGGCCGACTTCCGTACCACGCAAGGAGATTCCGTGCTGAACGCCGATTTCTTCCGCCGCTGGATGACCGTGACCGCCGTGTCGGTGGACCGCGAGGCGGAGCGGCTCACCGAGCTGGACTCGCCCATCGGTGATGCCGACCACGGCAGCAATCTGCAGCGCGGATTCACCGCCGTGACCGCCGCCCTGGAGAAGGAGGCTCCGGACACCCCCGGCGCCGTACTCGCGCTCGCCGGAAGGCAGTTGATCTCGACGGTCGGCGGCGCGTCCGGGCCGCTGTACGGCACCCTGCTGCGCCGGACCGGCAAGGCGCTCGGGGACGCCCCCGAGGTCACCGGGGAACAGCTCACGGACGCGCTGCGCACGGGCGTCGACGCGGTCATGGCACTGGGTGGAGCCGCGCCCGGGGACAAGACCATGATCGACGCCCTGGTACCCGCGGTCGACGCGCTCGCCGAGTCGTTCGCCGCGGCGAAGTCCGCGGCCGAGGAGGGTGCCGTGGCGACGACACCGCTACAGGCCCGCAAGGGCCGGGCGAGTTATCTGGGCGAGCGCAGCATCGGGCACCAGGACCCGGGCGCAACGTCCTCGGCACTGCTGATCGCGGCACTCGTGGAGGCGGCCGGTGAATGACACCGAGGAGCGGTTCGTGGGCATCGTGCTGGTCTCGCACAGTGCCGCCGTCGCCGCGTCCGTCGCCGAACTGGCCACGGGTCTGGCCGGTGGCGGCGCGCTCGCTCCCGTCGCGCCGGCGGGCGGCACCCTGGACGGAGGGCTCGGCACCAGCACGGACGTGATCGCCGCCGCCGCGGCCTCCGTGGACCGCGGCGCCGGGGTCGCCGTACTCACCGACCTGGGCAGTGCCGTGCTCACCGTCAAGGCGCTGCTGGCCGAGGGCGACGAACTCCCGGACGGCACACGGCTGGTGGACGCCCCCTTCGTCGAGGGAGCGGTGGCCGCGGTCGTCACGGCCTCGGCGGGCGCCGACCTCGCCACGGTGGAGGCGGCGGCAGCGGAGGCGTACACCTATCGGAAGGTCTGAGGACCGGCTGGTACGAGGACCGGCTGGTGCGAGGACCGGCTGGTGCGAGGACCGGCCGGCGCGGGAACCGACCAGGGCGGGAGCCGGCGGGCCCGGGCTCCGGAACGTACGGGACCCGGGAAGCGCGGGACCCGGGAAGCGCGGGGCCCGGGTCAGGCGATTCCGTCCGCCGCGACGATCAGGGCCGAGCGGATGGTGCCCGCCAGCTCCGCCCGGGCCGTCGCGGGATCGGGCTCCGCTTCACCGGTGTGCCACGCGTAGTGCTCGACCGCCGCGCGCAGCGCCGCGTTGAGCATGGCGGCCTGGATCTCCGAGCGCAGATCGACGGTGCCCCGCCCGGCGCGGTCGGCGAGCGCGCGGGCGAACGCCGGCTCGGCCTCGTCGTGGGCCTGGAGCCAGACGGCACGCAGCCCCGGCTCGGTACGGGTGAGCCTCAGCAGGGTGCGGACCCTCGGCGGCTCCGGCATCGCCATCGTTCCCTCGCCGTTCGTGGACACCTGTTCCAGGGCGTCCTCCAGGGGAGCGCCCACGGGCCAGGCCCGCAGCGCCGCGGCGATCGCGTCGATACCCGCCGCGAACAGCGGGCTCACGCAGCTCTCCTTGCCCGGGAAGTAGCGCCACAGGGTCCGCGTGGACAGGCCGACGGCCCGGGCTATCTGGTCCCCGGTGGTGGCGGCCACGCCCTGGGTCACGAACAGTTCCACCGCGGCGCGGGCGATCTCCAGCCGGATCTCGGCCTTGCGTGCGTCGGTGAGCGGCGGCCGTCCGGTACGGCCCCGAGCCGGACCGGGGTGTTCGCCGATCGCGCCGTCCGGCACTGATGACTCCTCGGTTCCGTCTGCGGATGCTGCCCGTGGCTGCGGTGATCCTAGCCATCTCCGCACCGCCCCGAAGGCTTTCCGCCCCACCCCGGCGACGATCCGCACCGCGGTGGCGCGGTCCGGTGGAACGGACGTGCGGTGAACCCGCGGCCCGCCGGCCTCAGCCGTCCCCCAGGAGCTTCCGGGCCAGCCGCTCCCCCTCCGCCACCGCGGCGCCGTGGTCCTGGATGGGCGACACCCGGGCGTCCTTGAACACGAGGTAGGTCACCCCGGAAGGCGTGCCGCCGCCCCGGGGATCCGGACGGACACCGAGCCCCGCGGCCGTGGCGTACGAGGCCTCGCCGATGATGTCCTGCGGGCCGACGTCACCGACGACGGCGTACTGGACGCGGTCCTGGTAGATCACGGCCGCCACCGAGCCGGGCCCGATGCCGTGGTCCCGGTAGTTCCAGATGTCGCTCGGCGCCGGTACGACGATGTAGGGCAGGGTCTCGGCGCTCAGGTACCGGCCGTCGGGCTGCTGGAAGGCCGTGGTGCCGGAGAAGAGCGGGTCGGTGCGGCTGTTGCACAGGGGCCCCGCCCTGCCGTCGCAGTCGATGTCCATGTCGGCCGTCCAGAAGACCGCGTCCCGGGTGCCGCAGACCGGGATGTCGGCACGGGTTCCGTCGTCACTGCGGTAACGCCCGTGCGAGACGGCGGTACAGCCATCGAGCTTCGCCAGCAGGTCGGCGGCCCGGACGGAGCCTTCCCGCACGGGTTCGACGGGGCTTTCGGGGCGGCCCGTGGTGGAGGTCATGGACAGCACCACCGGGGCCGAGGCGAGCAGGGCGGCCGACGCGGCCGCGGCCAGCGTCAGCGACTGGACACGCACGATGGGAGACCCTCTCCTGGGGGACATGGACGCTCATCTGCCCAAATCTGGTGGGGGTCCGACAGCCCGTCCACCGGGAGGGGGCCGGACGGTGCACGGCCGCTTCCGCGGGCGCCGGGCGGCCGAGGGCCCGAGCGGGAACCGGCTCCGGCCGCTCGGCCGCACCCGGCGGCGCGGGTCCCGCGACGGCAGCGGTCCGCGACGAGGGTGTGAACTCCCCCGTAGGTGAGGGTGTGAACTCCCCCGTAAGTCAGGTGAGTTCACTCCGCGTCGGGATCAGTACACGCATCCCGCGACGGCCCGGTCGACGGCGTCCGCCCTCTTGATGTGACCGCGCCATCCGTGTCTTATAGGTACAGACCAATCAGGTGCAGGCCGATCCTCGTCGAGAGAGGACAGACCCGTGCGACGCGTTCCCCCCACCGTCCCTCGCGCGCTGGCGTGCGGAGCGCTGCTCACGCTCTCCTCCTGCGGATGGGGCGCCCCGACGTCCGGCCAGGGCGCACGGCTGCCCGCCGCGACGACGGGCGTGACCGCAGCGGCGGGCAGCTCGACCAGCGTGCACGTCATGTGGAACCTGGCCCCCGAGGAGCCGAGGATCATCCGCTACGAGGTGTATCGCGGCACCACCAAGATCAAGGAAGTACCCGGTTCGGAACACATGGTGGACATCACCCGGCTCGAACCGTCCACCGCGTACGTCTTCCGGGTCCGGGCCCGGAACGCCGACGGGGTGCCGGGGCCGCTCAGCGAACCGGTGCGGGCCACCACCCCGGCGGCGGTCACGGCCGACCGCACCGCGCCCACCCGCCCCGGGAACCCCCACGGGAAGGCCGTCGGCGGCCGGGCGGCCCAGCTCTCCTGGACGAGGTCGTCCGACGCACGGGGCGTGGCGTCGTACGACATCTACCAGGGCGCATCGAAGATCCACAGCGTGGGCGGCGCGCAGACGGCCGCCGTCGTCACCGGACTACGGCCGGGCACGGCCTACGTCTTCACCGTGCGGGCCCGCGACGCCGCGGACAACGTCTCGCCGCCGAGCGGCACCGTCCGGATCACCACCGCGCCGGGACCGGACGACGGCCGGGGCACGGCGCCGACCGGCTTCCGGGCGACGACCCACCGGCGCGACGGGGCGTACTACATCGACCTGGCGTGGACCGCGCCCGAGGTCGACGGGGTGATCACGGAGTACCGGATCCAGCTCGACGGGCGTGCCGTGACCTCGCTCGTCTGGGGCGGCAGACCGCCCAGCGGCACCTGCACCCACAGCTTCTACATCGGCCGGGAGACGGACGTGACGCACCGGGTGCGGATCCGGGCGAAACTGCCCGACGGCACGTGGGGCGCGCTCTCCGCGGAACGCACGGTGACGACGGGCCGGGACTGAAGCGTCCTCTCGCGCCCGGTGACGGGCGTAGTGGCGGTGGTCCCTCGGAGGAAGCGGACCACCGGCCGCGGCGGCAGTCCGCCGGACGATGGAATCCGTCACCTGCCCGGTCCCCGTCCGCATGCGGGCCCGGCCCGGGACGCATTGGCTCGCACTGAGGCAGCACGGGCCTTCCGATCCTCGGCGGCGCATGGGATGTACCGCCAACCGTGCCGCTGGAGGGCGGTTCCTATGCGTACCACTCAGAGACTTCTTCGCTCCGGCCTGACCGTGGCCGCCACCGCTGCGCTTCCCCTCGTCCTGTCCGCCCCGGCGGCCGTCGCATGGGGTTCCGGGATCTCCGTGAGCACCAGTGGTACCTCGGTCTCGGTCACCACCAGCGCCTGCCCGAGCAACGGAAGCAGCTTCGGCAACGCCTCGCTGCTCTCCAGCGGGCAGACGAACTTCGCCCAGGGGCGTCAGATGCCGCTCACCGGGACGAGCAGCAACCAGTCGGCGGCCTGGACGGGCGTGAGCCCCGGAACCTTCACGGTCATCGTCGTCTGCCAGGACGGCACGACGGCGGGCACCCAGTCGATCATCGTCGCGTCCACCGCGGCAAGCACCGCCCCCGCGACCCCCACGATCTCGACGACGGTGTCGCCGTCGCCGTCGCGCGGTGTCATGGGCGGGCTCGGCGGAGCCGTGAAGGACTACGGCACGGCCACGGTCGTGGGCGGCGGGGCCCTGGTCGTGACCGGTACGGTGGCGGCGGTGTGGTTCCTGCGCCGCCGGTCCAAGCCCCACCGGCTCTGATCCGGGCATGTCTGCCCCGTGACACCACGAGACCCCAGGTCACAGACATGACCTGGGGTCTCGGCCGAACCCGGAGACGATCCGTACGGGCCGGGGTGAACAGTGGTGGGGCCGGTCAGAACGCGCGGCTGTTGCAGCCCATGTTCGAACCGAGGTTGCTCTTCTGCGCCCCCGGGGCCCCTTCACCGTTCAGCAGGTTGCCGGCCAGGCCGGTGACGGCACCGAGGTCGCCGATCACCTGGACGTTCATGTCGTGCGAGCGGCACTCGACACCCTGCGTGACATCGAAATTGTCATGGCCCTCATCGCCGTACGCGAAGGCGGTGTTGGCACCGATGGTGCCGACGCTGCCGATGAGGGCGGCACCCACGAGGACTGCCTTCTGGAACGTGCGCATTGGTTCTCCGTTGGTCGAGCGGATCGGATCCGCGACATCGAGTCGGGATTACGGGCGATTACGAGCAGGACTTCAGCCGAGTCGGGGAAGCCCCAACTGGCCGACGGGGGGCGCCGCGACCTGTCCGAGGCCGACCGGAGGCAGCTGCGGTGAACCGAGCTGTCCGACCTCCGGGTTGAGCTGCGGGTTCACCTGCGGGTTGAGCTGCGGGTTCACCTGCGGGGCGACATGCATCGGAGCGTTCGGGCCGAAGGGCTGGGGCACGGCCACCTGTGGGGCGACCTGCGGCATGACCTGGGGCATGACCTGGGGCTGCTGCGGAGCGGCCTGCTGCGGCATCGCCTGGGTCTGCTGCACGGGAGCGGCTTGTTGCGGCACGGCCTGAGCCTGCTGCTGGGGAGCGGCCTGCTGCGGCATCGCCTGGGTCTGCCGTGAAGGAGCGGCCTGCTGCACGGGAGCGGCCTGCTGCTGGTACGGCGAGGTGGAGGCCTGTGCCGATCCCTGCGACGAGGCCGAGGCGGAGGCGTAACTGGTCTGCTGGGTCCCCGTCGGGGCGGACTGCGCATCCGACTCGGAGGCAGGCGCCGGAGCCGCGGCCTGGGCAACCGGCTGATCGGGGACTGACGCCGGAGTGGCGTTGTCGCGTCCGGCGGGAGCGTCGGCTTGGCTGGCGCCGATGCCGACGGCGGACAGGCTGCTGGCCGCTGCCATGATGAGCGCGGCCTTGTGAAGCTTGCGCATTAAAGCCCTTCGATACTGAAAATGGGAACCCGTCGAGTTCCGTGCTGTCGTGCGTGCGGCCGGTGCGATACTCGCGTCGCACCGTCAGCAGCGGTCATCTTGAGCGGTACGGGACTTCGCATCGGAGTCAGTGGCGAATTCCCTGGTCCAAGGGCGCCGCTTCCCCTCGTGAACGATGCTTCTCTCGCCGCGGTCACGGCACCCCACGCCCCGTCACCCATTTGCCGCTTCAGCGGCTTGACGTCTCTCGCTCCGGCAGCCGGTTCGCGCTGCGGGGGTTCGGTCCGGTCGCTGCTCCCTCGCGGGCGGAGTCCTCGGACCGAGGGCTCCCCACTCCCACGGTTCCGTCAACTCGCCCTGGGATAAGGCAGACGAGCGGTGCGCGACCACCGCCGGGATCTCGCTTCGTCGTTCGAGGCATCACACGTTTCACTGGAAAACGGACGACACATCCAGTACCACGCGCGTACGACTTTCCCTTGATCAAGCTTGTGTCTTCTATGAAGGAGACGCCACTGTGCGAATTTCTGATGTTCAGCGCTGCGAGGTCCGGCCCGGACGGCTCGTCGAGTGGACGTTCAGCAAGGAGACCGTCGCGGCCGCCGCGGCGCTGCGGCCGGACCCACGGCCGCCGGCCCACATCCAGGAGTCGCACATCAGAACGGCGCGGTCGGTCCGCGAGGACGGACTGTTCGTACCGACCTGGCTCGGCACGGCGTTCGACCTGCCGGGCCAGGTCGACCTCGACGCGCTGGAACAGGCTTTTCACGGCTGGACGTTGCGCCATGAAACGCTGCGCAGCGGCTTCAGGTGGGCCGGAGACGACATGCACCGGTTCACGCTCGGCGAGGACGACGTCTCGCTGCACCGCGAGGTGATCGGAGACTTCGCCGACGCGGCGGTGCTGACCCGGTACATGCAGGACCGGTTCGACGTCGCGGCGGACGCGCTCGGCTGGCCGAACCTCATCTACACGGCGGTCGTCCGGGACGACTCCACCAGCGTGTACATGGCCTTCGACCACACCAATGTCGACGCCTACTCCCTGCAACGCATCCCGGACGAGATCCGCGGACTGTACACCGCGGGTGTGACGGGGAGTCCCGTCGTCGACACGCCTGCGGGAAGTTACGTCGACTTCTGCCGGCAGGAGCGGGCGAAGGCGGACGGCATCGACGACACCCACACGATCGTCACGCGCTGGCGGGAGTTCATCAGCCGGTGCGACGGGAGGCTGCCGGAGTTCCCCGTCGATCTCGGTCTGCGCCCCGGCGGCGCGCTGCCCTCCCAGAAGCTGGTGTGCGAGCCGCTCGTCGACGCGGACGCCGCCGCCGCGTTCGAGGCGTACTGCCGTCCCTACGGCGGCAGCCTGGTGGGCATCCTGGCCGCGACCAGTCTGATCGTCCACGAACTCGGAGGGCAGCCGGTCTACCGCACGGTCGTGCCGTTCCACACCCGGCTGAATTCCGCGTGGTCGAACTCCGTGGGCTGGTACGTCGGCGGCGCACCGATCGAGGTGCCCGCGGCGCGGGACTTCGACAGCGCGCTCGCCACGGTCCGCGCCGAACTGCGGGCCAACCGGTCGCTGGCACGCATTCCGCTGGCGCACGTGCTCCGGCTGCTCGGCGCGGACTTCCGCCCCACCTCACCCGACATGTACTCGATCGTCTCGTACGTGGACGCCCGCGCCGTTCCCGGTTCGGCCCGCTGGGCCGAGGAGAAGGCGTACGGGCTGATCCGGGTGTCGTACGGCGACCAGGTGTGCGCCTGGGTCAACCGGCTGCACGAGGGGCTGTGGTTCGCCTGTCGCTACCCGGACACCGCCGTCGCGTACAAGAACGTGCGGCGGTACGTCGAAGGGCTGCGGGATCTGATCGTCTCCGTGCCGGCACGCGATCACCTGCGAGACGTGGAGGCAGTGTTCTCCTGACACAACTCCTCTCGCCTTCAGCCGTGTTGTACGGGTGCCGGGCCGCTCCGAAGTCTGTTCGCACGACGCAACGGCATACACCGAAGAGCAACCCGCTTCCCTGCGCGGCCAATTGGCAAGTGGCGTCCCGCATCCACACCCATTGGGGGGACATCCCGTGTGGAAAGCCACCTTCCGCTACTGCTAGTGTCTGAGTCGTCACAGCGCGCAATCATTCTCGATGCGCCAGCAAAGAACTGAGGGTTCCATGCGCAAGTTTCAGCAGGTCGTGATCGCAGCGGTGGCCGCGGGCGGCCTGTCCGCCATCGGCGTCGGCACCGCTACCGCCGCTCCCGACAACGGGCCGAAGGCGTCCGACATCTTCCGCCCCTACCAGGAGTGCAGCCCGCAGACGGTGCTCGAGAACGACATCCCGATCAGCGTGCTCGGCCTCTCCCGCACCTTCGACACGACCTGCGGCCAGCACAACACCGCCTTCACCCACTGAGGTGGACGGCATCACCGCGCACGACGCCTGACGGGGGCCCTTCGGAACCGAACTCCGAAGGGCCCTCTCTGGTCGACCGCCTGCGCGCCGAGGACGGAGCCGGATCGGCCCGGACACCCCTAGGAAGGAAACCGCACCACATGTTCAGCGGGAAGAAGATCGCCGCCGTCCTGGGGCTCGTCGGCGGCCTGGCCGCGACCTGCACCGGCGTCACCTGGGCGGCCCATGACGGCGGAAGCCAAGGATCCTGTGTTCGCGACGCCCAGGGCGACGTCAGCTGCACCCAGCACTTCGAGGGCCGGGTTCCCAGCGGCAGCCTCCCGCCCCACCAGGAGACCTGCCTGCCGGTGCAGCGCGTGACGGTGCCCACCGTCCAGGGCAACGGGACGATGCGCATCGGGCCCGAGGTGACCTGCTCCTCCGCGAAGTAGGAACACCCGGAGGGGGCGACGGCGGACAGCGGCCGTCCGGCCCGCCGAGCCGACGCCCCGGAAGCCCGGTCCCCGGCCGACGCGACTCTCCACCGCGCCGGCCCGGCGGAGAGTTCGGCACGACACCGGGAGCGCAAATCCCAAAAGGCCACTCAACGTGCGCTTATCCTTACTTGCAGTAGCCGAACTGGACGTCACGCTCGGGTGCGAAGACCAGTAAAGACATACCGAGGGCTCATTCCGTGCGCCGAGTGACAGCCGTGGCGAAGGCAGCCCGGACACGCGGCGGTTCATGGACATGCGCCCGGGGTGCGGCGATCTCGCCGTCGGGCGCGGCCGAACAGGGCGTCCAAACACAGAACAGCCGGTTTCGACCTTCTCGAGCTCGGGCGCACACCGGTCCATGACAGACGCCCGAGCTCGCGTTGCAAAGGAATGCAGAACATGTTCACTTCGCAGAAGATCGCCGCCGTCTCGGGAATCGTCGGGAGCCTCGCCGCGATCTGCCTCGGGGCCGGGCACGCGTACGCAGACGGAGGATCGAGCGCCTGCAAGAACACGGCGCAGGGCGGCGTCGTCTGTGTCCAGAAGAACGAGACCCGTACCGACAAGGACGGTGAGCACACGCTCCGGCAGGAGCAGAGCTGCTCGACCGCCGACCGGCCGCACGTGACGGTGCCGGGGGACCGCGGGTCCTCCGGCACCGGATCGGTCGTGGACTGCTCCAACAAGGCCGAGCTGCCCAAGGGTTTCAAGAAGCCGCAGATCAGTTTTTGAGCCCTGCCGAAAATGCCGTACCGGGATCCTTCCCGGTACGGCATTTTCGTTTTTCGGGCAGCAGGCCCGCCGGCGAAGCGAGCCCGCACGGGCTCGCCCGACCCACGTCGGCAGCCCTTCACGGCCAGGCGGGTGCACGTCGACAGCCCTTCACGGCCGGGCGGGTGAGGGGCCGTCACCGGAGTCCCGTCGAGGCCGGTGAAGCACAACCAGGCACTGGAGCAGTGGTGTTCGCCGACGAGACGGCACACGCAATGGTCCCGGCACCCTGCCCTGCGGCTGGGTACCGGGACCACTTATCGGCCGGTTGTCGACCGGCTACCAGTCGGCGACTGCGCGCCGGTCAGTGCCTCAGAAGGCGCTGTTGTTACAACCCATGGTGGAGCCCAGCGAGGTGGACTGTGCGCCCGGGTTGCCCTCACCGTTGAGCGCGTTGCCCAGCAGGCCGTTGAGGATGCCGACCTCGCCGAGAACGTCGAGGTTCAGGTCGTGCGACTTGCAGCTGGTGCTCTGCGTGACGCTGATCTTGTTGCCGTCGTCGCCCTTGTAGCCGCCGGCGTGGGCCGTGCCGCCCACGAGTCCGATGCTGCCGATCGCGGCGATCAGGACGGCTACGTTGCGAAGCTTGCGCATTTCATCTCCGGTGTAGTGAGAGGTGCGATCCACTGGGAATCGACTTGTTTACAATTCGGAAGACTAGTGCAAAACGGCCATAACGGGCGAACGACGCGCCGGAGTTAACCGGTCTCGAAGCAGAAGCCACCCGAAAGGCCTAGCGCCGGGGGAGGGCCCCCTCCGGCACGATCCCCCGCGGGTTCGTGCCGGGCGATGACGCCGGGCTCTTCAAGTGCCTTACTGAGCCTGGGCGTTGGCGAGGGAGTTCACCTGCCGGTTGATCTGGGTGCAGTCGACGCCCCGGTTCTCGGAGTGGCCCAACAGGGCGACCGGGACGTTCGCGGAGATCAGGGTCTGCGGGCTGCACTCCTGGTACGGACGGAAGAGGTTGGTCTGGCTCAGCTGGGCGCTCTGTCCCGCCTGCGGAGCTCGCGGAGAAAGGTCCGGGCTGAGCTGCGGGTTCAACTGAGGGCTGACCTGAGGGGCGACCTCGGCGGTCCGCTGCGGAGCCGCCTGGAGCGGCGCGGACGAGCCGTAGCCCTGCGTGGTCGCCTGGGCCGAGCTGGCCGCGGCGGCCTGGGCGCCCGACTGGGAAACGGGAGGCTGTACAGCCTCGTTGGGAGCGGCGGCGAAGCTCGAGCCGGCGCCGATGAGGGACAAACCGCCGGCTGCTGCGACAACGAGCGCGACGTGCTGAAGCTTGCGCATGGAATCCTCGGCCCTTCGTTGACCTGTTCACGAAACCTGGTGAAACGCTGACGGGGCAACGCAGTTACCGCGGTTTCGCTGCCCGGTGCGGCTGCGACGGACCACTGCTCCTGCCCCGTGGGGGCAACGAGGGGAGCGAGGAGCCGGATGCGGGTGCCGACTCGGGGTCACCCATTTGACGCATGGGCGTACGCGCGGCCGCGACGCCCGTACCGGTGGTCGGCGGCGGCAGGATCCCGACCCGGCCGGATTCCTCTTCGGCCGGGTATACGCCCTGGTGACGGGGCAGTTGACGGTGCCCGGGGCGGATGCCGGGAGGCGGTTCACGGACTCCGGGTCCGCCCCTGTCCTCCCGCACCCGCTGGCTCGCTAGCGGCCGTCGTGCCCCGGCAGCTCTTCGAACTCCGTCAGGGCGTGGGTCAGCCACTGGGTCCAGAAGGTCTCCAGATCGATGCCGGCCCGCAGGACTAGGTGCCGCAGACGGTCCTCGGGGGTGTTCCTCCCCGGTGGGAAGTCCCGCTCCTGGATCTCCTCGTATTCGGCCAACTGGAGCCGGTGCAGCTCGAGATGGCGGCGCAGGTCCGCCTCGATGCCCTCGGTGCCGACGACGGCCGCGGCCCGCAGGCGCAACAGCATCGTGTCGCGCAGCGGCTTCGGGTCCTGGGAGGCGGCCGTCCAGCGGGCGAGTTCGGTCCGGCCGGCGGGCAGGACCTCGTAGCTCTTCTTCTGGCCCCGGGTGGGCTGTTGCGGGGGCAGGGCCCGGATGTACCCCGCGGCCTCCAGTTTTCCCAGCTCGCGATAGATCTGCTGATGCGTCGCCGACCAGAAGTAGCCGATCGACTTGTCGAACCGCCGGGTCAGTTCGAGGCCCGACGAGGGCTTCTCGAGCAGAGCGGTGAGGATCGCGTGCGGGAGTGACATGGGGTCATCCTAGGGAGGGCCGGGAGGGCCGCCCGGTGCCCGGCCGTGTCCGCCGGGCACCGGGCGGCCCTCCCGTGGTTCGTCTGCGCCGGCGTTCCGAACACCGCCGGCGCGTCTTCGACCCGAGTCGCTAGAGCGCCGCCGCCAGTTCGGTGCCCTGCTTGATGGCCCGCTTCGCGTCCAGTTCGGCGGCCACGTCGGCGCCGCCGATGAGATGGACACCGCGGCCCGTGGCGCGCAGCGCCTCGTACAGGTCGCGGCGCGGCTCCTGTCCGGTGCACAGCACGATCGTGTCGACCTCTAGGACCTGGCTGTGTCCGTCGACGGTGACGTGCAGTCCGGCGTCGTCGATCCGGTCGTACTGGACGCCCGGAACCATGGTGACACCCCGGTGCTTGAGCTCGGTGCGGTGGATCCAGCCGGTGGTCTTGCCGAGTCCGGCGCCGACCTTGGACGCCTTGCGCTGCAGGAGGTGCACCGTGCGCGGAGGGGTGGGCCGCTCGGGGGCGCCGAGACCGCCGGGGGTCCGGTAGTCCATGTCGACGCCCCAGCCGCGGAAGTACGCCGCCGGGTCCTCGCTCGCCTTGTCGCCGCTGTCGGTGAGGAACTCGGCGACGTCGAAGCCGATGCCGCCGGCACCGAGGACGGCGACGCGCTCGCCCACGGGCGCTCCGTCGCGCAGGACGTCGAGGTAGCCGACGACGCTCGGGTGGTCGACGCCCGGGATCTCGGGAGTGCGCGGGGTGACGCCGGTGGCGACGACGACCTCGTCGTACGTCTCCAGCGTCTCCACGGTGGCCGGGGTGTTCAACCGGACGTCCACGCCGTGCAGTTCGAGCTGGGTCCGGAAGTAGCGGATCGTCTCGTCGAACTCCTGCTTGCCGGGGACCTTGCGGGCCACGTTGAGCTGGCCGCCGATGTCGTCCGAGGCGTCGAACAGGGTGACGTCGTGACCGCGTTCGGCGGCACTGACGGCGCAGGCGAGTCCGGCGGGACCGGCGCCCACGACGGCGACGGTCTTGCGCAGCCGGGTCGGCGCGAGGACGAGTTCCGTCTCGTGGCAGGCGCGCGGGTTGACCAGGCAGGAGGTGATCTTGCCGCTGAAGGTGTGGTCGAGGCAGGCCTGGTTGCACCCGATGCAGGTGTTGATGGTTTCCGGGCGACCGGCCTCGGCCTTGGTGACGAAGTCGGGGTCGGCGAGCATCGGCCGGGCCAGGGAGACCATGTCGGCGTGGCCGTCGGCGAGCAACTGCTCGGCGATCTCGGGGGTGTTGATGCGGTTGGTGGTCACCAGCGGGATCGACACGGAGCCCATGACCTTCTTGGTCACCCAGGCGTAGGCGCCGCGGGGCACCGAGGTCGCGATGGTGGGGATGCGGGCCTCGTGCCAGCCGATGCCGGTGTTGATGATCGTCGCTCCGGCGGCCTCGACGGCCCGGGCGAGGGTGATGACCTCGTCGAGCGAGGAACCACCGGGCACCAGGTCGAGCATCGACAGACGGTAGATGATGATGAAGTCGTCGCCGACGGCCTCGCGCACACGGCGGACGATCTCTACGGGGAAGCGCATCCGGTTCTCGTACGAGCCGCCCCAGCGGTCGTCGCGCCGGTTGGCCTGTAGGGCGATGAACTCGTTGATGAGGTAGCCCTCGGAGCCCATGATCTCGACGCCGTCGTAACCGGCCTGCCGGGCGAGCCGGGCGGCGCGCGCGTAGTCGTCGATGGTCCGCTCGATCTCGGCGTCGCTGAGCTCGTTCGGCACGAAGGGGCTGATCGGGGCCTGGAGCGCGCTCGGGGCGACCAGGTCCTGATGGTAGGCGTACCGGCCGAAGTGCAGGATCTGCATCGCGATCTTCCCGCCCTCGCGGTGCACCGCGGCGGTGATCTCGGCGTGCTGCTCGGCCTCGGCCTCGGTGGTCAGCTTGGCGCCGCCCTCGTACGGCCGTCCGGCGTCGTTGGGCGCGATGCCGCCGGTGACGATCAGGCCCACACCGCCTCGCGCGCGGGCGGCGTAGAACTCCGCCATGCGCTCGAAGCCGCGCTCGGCCTCCTCCAGGCCCACGTGCATGGAGCCCATGAGTACGCGGTTGGGCAAGGTGGTGAAGCCCAGGTCGAGCGGGTTCAGCAGGTGCGGGTAACGGCTCATCGGGCCCTCCGTGCGCGGTGTCGTACGTCTGTTGTAGACGACGGGCCGCGCGTTATGCAACTAGTTGCACAATGAGGAGGATCACTCGACGGAAAGCCGGCGAAGGCCCGGCACCGGCCTGCGGAGCGCTCGGCGCGGAACCGGAGGCGCGCTCGGCGCGGGCCGGAGGCGCGCTCGGCGCGGGCCGGAGGCGCGGTCAGCCGAGGGCCACCCGGGCCACGAGTTCGGCGACCGCGTCGGGCTGGTCGACCATCACCACATGGCCCGCGTCGGGGACCGGGACCATCGTCACGTTGGGACTGGCCTCCAGCCCGGCCCGCTCCTCGTCCGTGAGGCCGACCTCGTCACGGTCGCCGCGTACGACCCAGGCGGGCACGCCCGAGTCGCGGAGCCGGGGGACCAGGGTCCCGTACCGGTCCAGGTAGTCGAAGTAGTGCCGGATCATCCGGCGGCAGAACTCCGGATCGTTCTTCGCCAGGTCGGCGCCCAGCGCCTCGCGGCGGTCCGGGGGCAGCATCTGCCCCACGACCCGCGGTGTCGCCTTGACCATACCGATCCAGGTCAGCGCACCGATGCCCGGCACCCGCCCGAGGCCGTTGGCGATCGCGAGCGCCTTCGCCTCGTCGGACGCCGAGAACGTCGGGGAGAGCAGGACGACGGGTCCGGTGAAGTGCCCGCCGGCCGCCATCTCCAGGGCGACATTGGCACCGATGCTGTGGCCGACCACGACGCCGCAGCCCCGCTCCGCGGCCAGGGCGCCCGCCAGCGCCGCGTAGTTCTCCATGGAGAGATCGCGCGGCGGTGTGGTGCCCGCGTGCCCCGGAAGGGTCGCGGCCACCAGCCGCACCGGCGCGGCGGCGAGCGGCGGCGCGGCCATCAGGTCGCCGTAGAACGCGGTGCCGCACATCCCGCCGGGCAGCAGCAGGACGCGGCTGTCCGCGTCGGCGGGCCCCGACTCCTCGATGTCCCACGCGTCGAACCCCTCGGGGGTGCTGCTCATGCCGGGCCTCCCTCTGACACCTGCGGTCAGTGGAGTGTGGCGCGCGGGACGGGGCGATCGGCCGACCAGGGGCCGAACGCGGCATGTCGCCCGCGTCCGGCCCGCCCGGTCAGGGCTTCACGCCGATCACCACGTTGGCGTACCGCTCCTCCGAGACGGCCAGCCGCGCGATCAGCCCGGCGAGGGCGAAGGCCTCGACGGCCACGGGCGCCTGGCGCTCGCTCGTCTCGACGAGGAGGCAGCCGCCCCGGGCGAGCCAGCGCGGCGCCTCGGCGGCGACCCGGCGCGCGAGGTCCAGTCCGTCCGCGCCCCCGTCGAGGGCGACCAGGGGTTCGTGGTCCCGGGCCTCCGACGGCAGCAGGCCGACCTCGTCGGTCGGGACGTACGGCACGTTGGCGGCCAGGACGTCGACCCGGCCGCGCAGCGTGGCGGGCAGCGCCGCGAAGAGGTCCCCCTCGTGGACCTGGCCCGCGAACGGCGCGACATTGCGGCGGGCGCAGCGCACCGCCGCCGGGTCGATGTCGGCGGCGTGCAGCTCGGGGCCGCCGAGGGACGCGGCCAGGGCGGCACCGACCGCGCCCGAGCCGCAGCACAGGTCCACCACGAGGGACGCGCCGTGCGCGAGCGCCACGGCCTGCTCGACGAGGAACTCGGTACGGCGGCGCGGCACGAAGACGCCCGGGTCGAGACCGATGCGCAGACCGTGGAACTCCGCCCAGCCGAGGACGTGCTCGAGGGGCAGTCCCGCGACGCGCCGGTCCACCATCGCGGCGGCCTCGTCCGGCGTGCGGGCGGCGGAGCGGATCAGTTCCGCCTCGTCCTCGGCGAAGACACAGCCCGCGGAGCGGAGCGCGGCGACCATGGGGTCCGCCGCGTCAGGGACGTCAGGGAACGCAGGAACATCAGGAGAGAGGGGAGGCATGAAGCCGAGAGCCTTTCGACGGACCGAAGGGCGCTCCCGCGGCCACCGTCAGACGGCGGCCGCGTTGTCCGGAGAGGGGAGCACCCGACCTGGCACAGCGGTAATGGGTCCCACCTCCTCGGCAGTTCATCGGCCGATGCGGTCCACGGCCGGGACGGCCACACTAACAGCAACGATCAGTCGGCGGGCGCGGACGGCCACGATCGCGTGCCGTTCGCCCGCCACCGGATCCACCGAGGTCGACCTGCACCACTCTCGCACCTTCCGTCCCAAGTTGTACTATGCAACCAGGGCAGCCCGAGGAGGTCCTGTCATGGCATCCGAAGAGTCCGCCCGACGCGTCGACGGCGCCGGAGCGCCGGTCGAGGGTGTGACGGCCGAGGGTGTGACGGCCGGGGGTGTGACGGCCGACACGGCGGTGGAGACCATCCAGCGGGAGATGACCGTGTTCGCCCGCCGGGCCCGGGCGTCGGCGGAACGCATGCACCCCCAGCTGTCCCTGGTCTCGTACACCCTCCTCGGCCATTTGCAGGAGGTCGGCGGCTGCCGGGCCACGGACCTCGCCGCGCACTACTCGCTGGACAAGTCCACGGTGAGCCGTCAGGTGACGGCGCTGGACCGGGCCGGGCTGATCGAACGGCGTCTGGACCCCGAGGACCACCGCGTCCACGTCCTGCATCTGACGCCCGTGGGCACGGCGGTCCTCGCCCTGGTGACCCGCAGCCGCCGGGCGCTGTTCCGCGAGCGGCTCTCGGGCTGGCCCGAGGAGGACCTCACCCGCTTCGCCTCGTACCTGGTGCGCTACAACGCCGCGGCCACCGCCTACGGCACGGAGCAGCCGGAGGCGGGGCCGCCGGGAGACTGACCCCCGGTATTCCTACGGCCTCGGAGGTGGACTTGCCCCCGGACCGTACGGGGTCGCCGCACAGGCGGCGGGGCACCGCACCCGGCCGTGCGGTCTCAGCCCACACCCACGGTCCGGTCGTCACCCGGGCTCTCGGGCACCCGCGCGGCCATGAAGCGGACCTTGCGGCGCAGCCGGAACCCCAGGGACTCGTAGAGACGGATGGCACCGGTGTTGCTCGCGGCGGTGTGCAGGAACGGGGTCTCGCCGCGCTCACGGATGCCGTGGGCGACGGCCAGGATCAGCCGTGTGGCCAAGCCCTCGCCCCGGTGGGCGGGGTCCGTGCAGACCGCGCTGATCTCGGTCCAGCCCGGCGGGTGGAGCCGCTCGCCGGCCATGGCGACCAGGGCGCCGTCGCGGCGGATCCCGAGATACGTGCCGAGTTCGACGGTCCGCTGCTCGAAGGGCCCCGGCTGGGTCCGTTCCACCAGGTCCAGCATGTCCGGCACGTCGGCGGGGCCGAGCCGGACGGCCTCCGCGTCGGGCGCCGCGTCCAGCCCCTCGTCCACGAGCTGGACTCCGTCGAGGCTGAAGACCACCTCCCAGCCGTCCGGGGTCCGCCCGTCGAAACCGGCCAGCGGAGCCGCTCCCCCGGGCCCCACCAGGGCCGCCAGGTCGGCCCAGTCGGCGGCGTCCGGATCGTCGGGCAGCGCCAGCCACGGAGACACGTCCAGGGGGTAGCGCAGCACACGTCCGCGCCGTTCCGCGAAGTGCGCGTGGGGCCCGGTGAGGGCGCCGAGGGCCGGGTTGTCGAGAGGGTGACGGTCCGAGGGGGTCCCCTGCGTCTCCGGGCCCTCGAACCGTGTGGAGACGTGCACCTCGGTCATCTTGCTCCCTCACTCTCCTTCACCGTGGTCACCGGTCACCGCGGCCCCGCTCACCGGTCGTGCGTGTACGGGCCACCGGAGTCCGCTCCAGGGGCAAGGAAGATCGGGGCGCGGCTATTCCCGGGCTCCGGGAGAGTTCATACGGACGCAACGATCGGCGTCCGGTACCGGCTCGGAGCACGATCCATGTGCGCGTACCGTTGAATGGTCAAGCAGCGGTGTGCGCCCGGGACACGGCCCCGTGCCCGCACCGGTCACCCCCGATCCGCGGGCCGCCGTCCCCGGCGACCACGCTCGATCCGCGGGCCGCCGCCCCCGCGGCCCTGGAGGCACCACCCGTATGAACGTCACGCGAGGCTTCACCGGGCGCCCGCGCGTCCACAACGCCGGACTGCCGCCCGGCCAGTACGACGCGGGCGACGACTGGCCCGTCCTGTCCGCCGAGGTGACCCCGGACCTGGCGCCCGCCGACTGGACCCTGCGGATCGACGGCCTGGTGGCCGAGCCGCGGACCTGGGACTGGGAGCAGGCGCACGCGCTGCCCGCCTCGGCCTACGAGGGCGACATCCACTGCGTGACGAGCTGGTCGAAGTTCGGGGTGCGGTTCGGGGGCGTGTCCCTGGACACGTTCCTGGAGGCCGTACGACCGGACCCGGCCGCCACCCACGCGGTCGCGTACGCGCACACCGGGTACACCGCGAACCTCCCGCTGGCCGACCTCACCGGCGGTCGCGCCTGGATCGTGTGGGACTACGACGGCCGGCCGCTCCCGGCCGAGCACGGTGGCCCGGCGCGGCTGATCGTGCCCCACCTGTACTTCTGGAAGAGCGTCAAGTGGATCGCGGGCATCCGCGTCCTCGACCACGACGAGCCAGGATTCTGGGAACAGAACGGCTACCACGCCCGCGGCAACCCCTGGGAAGAGCAGCGTTACTCCGGTGACTGAGACCACGACCTTCGTACCGCCGACACGGTTCACCGTGCCCGGACGCATCGCGGTGGACACGCAGACGGCCACCACCTGGCAGACCGCCACGCTCACCGAGATCCGGCGCGAGACCCCGCACGCGTCGACGTTCCGGTTCGCCGTGCCCGCGTGGGCGGGACATCTGCCCGGCCAGCACCTGATGCTGAGGCTCACCGCCGGGGACGGGTACGTGGCGCAGCGCCACTACTCCATCGCCTCCTCGCCCGACGACACCGGTCACATCGAACTGACCCTGGACCACGTCGACGGCGGTGAGGTCTCCGGCTGGTTCCACACCGTCGCCCGGCCCGGCGACTCCGTCGAGGTCCGCGGCCCCAACAGCGGCTTCTTCGCCTGGCCCGGGGACCGGCCGGCGCTGCTCGTCGGCGCGGGCTCCGGTGTCGTACCGCTGATGTCGATGCTGCGGCACCACCGGGCACGGACGCTCGACGTGCCGCTGCGCCTCCTGGTCTCCGCGCGCAGCCCCGAGGAGCTCATCTACGCACGGGAGTACGGAGAGGAGACCACGACCGTGTTCACCCGCGCGGCCCCGGACGGCGCGCCCGTCGGACGTATGACCGCCGCACATGTGGCGCCCCTCCTGGCCGAGCAGCCGCCCGGCGGGTGGGAGGCCTACATCTGCGGTTCCAACGGATTCGCCGAGCGCGCCTCACGCCTGCTGGTGGAGGCCGGACAGCCGGTGGACCGGATCCGGATCGAGCGGTTCGGCTAGGGCTGCCGACCGGGTCGGTCGCGTGGCCCGGACATGTCCCCCGGATGTCTTTCGCGCACGCTGTCGCGGGAATCCGGGCCTCCGGGTGTAACCGGTCGCGGGCTGGGCAGTCGGGTGTGCGCCCGGGTGTCACGGGCGGGGACGGCCGGTGTCCCGCCGTCGGGGCTCCCGTTCGGGCCGGGACGGCGCGCGGCGGTGAGGAGGGGACATGCGAACCCGGATACGCGGCCGGCGCCGGCGCCACAATCCGCTGCGGCGTCGCTCCGACGTCGTCGAGGCGTGGTGGGCGCTGGCCGTCGGTGTTCTGATGCTCGTCGGGGCGCCGCTCGCGGGGGCGGGGGCGGCGTGGTGGGCGTACGACGGCGCGCAGGCGCACGCGGCGGCGCGGCGTGCCGCCCAGCACCACGTCCGTGCCGTACTGGTGGAGGACGCGCCCGCGACGGTGCCCTCGAGGCCGGGCGGCGGGAGGCGCTCGCTCTCCGCGCCGGTTCGCTGGACGGGGACCGACGGAACGGCACGGACCGGTCTGGTGCGTGTGCCCGCCGGTCTGCGGCGCGGTACGCGCATCGACGTGTGGACCGATGCCCGGGGCACGATCGTGCGCCCGGCGCCGAGTTCTTCGATGATCCTGCAACAGGCTCTGGCCCTGGGCGTCTTCACCGCCGCGGGCGCCGCCTTCGCCGTCTCGGTCGCGCATCTCTGCGTACGCCGGGCCCTGATGCGCCGCAGGCTGGCCCAGTGGGAGCGCGACTGGGCGCGGACGGAACCGGACTGGACCCGGCGGACGGCCTGAGGGGCACCGTACGCCGGAGCCTTCGCGGGCACCGCGCGCCGAGGCCCTCGCGGGAGGCGGCGAGAGGGAGCGCGGGCACGGGGGGCACCGTGCGGGGGCCCGCCCGGGAAGCTCCCGAGAAGCGGCGCGCCGCCGGACGGCCGGGGAGCCGTCCCCGGTCCCGGCGGGGCCGTGGCGGGCCCACGAGGACGGACGTACGGTGTGATCATCCGCGCTCGTGTGCCGAAAGGTGGTCCCTGATGGCCCTGTTCGACCTCCCGCTCGACGAACTCCGCACCTATCGCAGCGCGTCCACCGAGCCCGAGGACTTCGACTCCTTCTGGGCCGAGACGCTCAAGGAGGCCCGCGAACACGACCTCGCCGCCCGCTTAGAGCCGGTCGGGATCCCGCTGAGGACCGTCACCGTCCACGACGTCACGTTCGCCGGATTCGGCGGGCATCCGGTCAAGGGCTGGCTGACCGTGCCGGCCGGGGCTGACTCACCGCTGCCCACGGTCGTCGAGTTCATCGGCTACGGCGGCGGACGCGGGCTCCCGCACACACATCTGCTGTGGGCGTCGGCCGGCTTCGCGCACTTCGTGATGGACACCCGCGGCCAGGCGAGCACGTGGGGCGGCGGCGAGACCCCGGACCCGGTGGGCAGCGCGCCCGCCTTCCCGGGATTCATGACGCGGGGCGTCGAGGACCCCGAAACGTACTATTACCGGCGGCTGTTCACGGATGCCGTGCGCGCGGTGGAGGCGGCCCGCTCGCATCCCCTGGTCGACGCGGCGCGCGTCGCGGCGCTCGGCGGGAGCCAGGGCGGCGGCATCAGCATCGCGGTCGGCGGTCTGGTGCCCGACCTGGCGGCGATCGCCCCCGACGTACCGTTCCTGTGCGACTTCCCGCGCGCCACGACCCTCACGGACCGCGCCCCCTACCGGGAGATCGGCAACTACCTCAAGACCCACCGCGGCCGCACGGAACAGGTGCAGCGCACCCTCTCCTACTTCGACGGGGTGCACTTCGCCGCGCGCGGCCGGGCACCCGCCCTGTTCTCCGCGGCCCTGGAGGACCAGACCTGCCCGCCGTCGACAGTGTTCGCGGCCTTCAACGCCTGGGCGGGCGAGGACAAGCAGATCGAGGTGTACGACTTCAACGACCATGAGGGCGGCGGTCCTTACCAGCAGGCCGCGCAACTGCGCTGGCTGCCCGCCCGGGTCTGAGGCCCGCGATGGACACGACCACCGCGGCACGGCGCTTCGTGGCGGTGTGGGAACGGTCCTGGGCGGCCCATGACGTCGAGGCGATCCTGGAGCTGTACGCGGACACGTGCGTCCACCGGTCCATGCCGTTCCGGGAACCCCACCGCGGCAAGGACGAGCTCGCCGCCTACCTCCGCCGGTCCTTCGCGTCCGAGGACACGACCGACGTCCGCTTCTCCGAACCCCTGGTCGGCCAGGACGGCCGCGCGGTCGCCGAGTTCCGCGTCCTCGCGCGGGAGGACGGCCGTCCCACGACGCTCGCGGGCTGTGTCCTCGTCCGCTTCGACGCCGCGGGGCTCGCGGTGGAGACGCGGGACTACTGGCACAGCACCCCGGAGTCCGCACCCGCCCTCCCCTGGCGGACGGCCTAGAACGTCACCGGCGTACGTCGCAGCTTCCGAGGGGGAGCCGGACGGGACGGCCCCGGACCGGCAGGGGCCGGAGCCGTCCGTCGGACGGCCGTACCAGACAGAGGCGGCCGTGTCGGACAGAGACGGCCGTGTCAGAAGAGGCTGTCCCACCGCGCGTCCACGCTCCACGTGGTCGTACCCGACGCGTAGTCGGCGAAGAGCGCGGCCACCTGGTCCCTCTCGCTCAGCACGCAGCGGTAGTGGCGTTCCGGCGAACCGTCCCGGTGTTCGACGGCGAACCCGCCCGCGGAGAGGCCCGCGTTCGGGCCGTGACCGACCTGGAGGAAATGGCCGCTGCGCCCCTCCAGGATCAGGAACCAGTTGTCCTCGGACAGCCGGTGCACGGCACGTTCGATCACCTCGGGGTCCGCGTCCTCCACCTTCAGCCCGACGCACGGCTGGAGGCTCAGCGCGTCCGTCCCGCGCTGCGCGGGCGGACGGTGCAGCACCCGGGCCTGCGGGTCGAAGCAGACGAGTCCGTGCCGGCCCGCGAGGGCCACCACCTCGGGCGCCGTACCGTCAGCCCGGCTCCAGGACATGGGCATGATCACATGCGCGGCGGAGACGTCGAGGCCCGCCGTCCACGGTGACGCCTCCGCCCGCGCTCCGTCGCCCTCGGCGGCCGAGAGCTCGGGGAACCGCCCGGTCAGCTCCCGGTGGAACGCGGCCACGGCCCCGCTCGCGACGACTCCGGCCCCGGCGAGGTCACCGTCGCACAGCCGCTCGTACGTGCCGGCGGCGTCGGAGACCGGGATCCGCTCGGGCTCGAACCACACCGCAAGATCGAAACTCACGTCGCCTCCGTCCGCCGAACCCTGACGCGGCGAGCCTACGGCCGGCCACTGACAACACCCCCTCCTCACCGGAGTGCCGAGGCGCCTTTCATCACGGCGCCCCGCCTGCGGCCGGCGCTCCGAGCAACTCCTGTTCCTCCGGGGTCAGCCGCAGGGCCCCCGCCGCGATGTTCTCGTCCAGGTGGGCCGGATCGGCCGTCCCGGGGATGGCCAGCACGTGGGGCCCGCGGTGGAGGGTCCAGGCGAGCCGCACCTGGGCCGGTGTCGCGCCGTGGGCGCGGGCGACCGCGCGGACCCGGTCGTCCCGCTCCGGCCCGGCGGCCGCCTCGCGGCGCGGTCCGGAGACCGCGAAGAAGGGCACGAAGGCGATGCCGAGTTCGCCGCAGAGATCCACCAGTCCGCTCTCGTCGGCTCCGCGCGCGTCGAGCCCGTAGGAGTTCTGCACGCAGACGACCGGGGCCACGGACCGGGCCTCGGCGACATGCCCGGGGCCCACGTTGGAGAGGCCCAGGTGCCGGATCAGACCCGCCTCGCGCAGTTCGGCGAGCGCGCCGAAGTGCTCCGCGACGGAGTGCATGTCACGGCCGTTCCGGCGCAGGTTCACCACGTCGAGATGGTCCCGGCCGAGCTGCCGCAGGTTCTCCTCCACCTGACCGCGCAGCTGGTCGGGGCGGGCCATGGGGTACCACTCGCCGGACGGGTCGCGGCCCGGCCCGACCTTGGTGACGACGACCACGTCGTCCCTACGGGAGGACAGCGCGCGGTTGATCAGCTCGTTGGCCGAGCGCAGCGGGGAGAAGTAGAAGGAGGCCGTGTCGATGTGGTCGACGCCCCGGTCGACCGCCCGGCGCAGCAGGCGGACCGCGAGGTCGCGGTCGATCGGCGGTCCGTCCGAGTTCCCGGCCATGCCGTTGCCGGTCAGTCGCATCGCCCCGTAGCCGATCCGGTTGACCTCCCTGTCGCCCAGTTTCCACGTCCCGGCGTCCGCCGCGCTCACCGTGTCCCTCTCCCCTCGTCCCGTCGGACGGCCTTCGCGCCGTCCGGTTGGAGCCTGGAGTATGGAGCGGCCGCGGGGTCCTCCGACAGGGGTACGGGGTGGGCGGATCGTCACACCCGGTTCGGGAACCAACCGTCACCGCACGGCCGTTGGACCTGGTGAGAGACACCGGTACGGGATCCGGACCGGACGTGGCGGCCTCCGGACCTCGGCGTGCTCGGCGTGCTCGGCGTGCTCGGCGTGCTCGGCGTGCTCGGCGTGCTCGGCGGCAGAATCCCGTTCCCGGGCCCCAGGACGGCGCGGGCCGGCCACTGTTCGCCGCCCGGTGTCCACCCGCCGTTCCCCGGCGGCGTCCGAGGCCGCGGCGGGCTGTCGGCGCATGCCCCTCCCCGGCCCGAGCACGCGGCCGGCGGTTCGTATACACCGGGCCGAGGACTTTCGGACACGACGGGTCCGGCGGGTCTCACGCTCCTGGCGGCCGGGAAACGCGGCCCCGGCGAGGTGGGGGACGAGCCGCACGGGCCCGCGCATCGCAGTCGGCCCAAGGGAGTCGGCGCCCGGCGGCCCCCGGGCCCGCGCGCTCCGGTCCCGGCCCGTGCCGGGCAGGGGCGCGGACCGGAATCGGCCGAAGTCTTCGAACACCCTTTCCTGGTGGTTTAGACCAATGCTAGATGTGGTGGCGCACCGAGCTCACACGGCTACTTTTTGTCACCATCAGGAGGCGCGGTCATGGCCCGCACCACCCATCCGTCCGACCACGAACCGCTCTACGCGCAGGTCGCCGCACAACTGCTCGGCGAGCTGCGCGACGGGACCATCCCGCCCGGCGAACGCCTGCCGGGGGAACGCGAGCTGGCCACCCGGTTCGGCGTCAGCCGGGAGACCGTACGACAGGCGCTGAACATGCTGCGGCGCGACGGCCAGGTCTCCACCGACCGGCGCGGCAGCCACGCCACACTGTCCGGCACCGGCGCCGAGCACGTCCCGTCCCTCGACTTCCCCGTCGGCGCCCACACCGGCGAACCCGACGGATGCCGGCGGACGACCGTGACCTGGGAGACGCCCTCACCGGAACACGCCGAGGCCCTCGGACTCTCTCCGCTGCGGGCGACGCTGGTCCACCGCTACGAGTCCGCCGCGGCCGACGGCAGCGGGCTGCGCTCGGCCGTGACATCGTTTTCCGTCGTCGCCGTGACCGAGGTGGAGGAGCTCGCCCGCTACCGCGACCGCGCGAACGGCCACTCCTCGGCGCAGCTGTCCCGCGCCTACGACTGGATGCGCAAGGCGGGCCTGACCCTGCACCACCGGGACGCGATCACCAGGCTCCCCCAGTCGGTGCGGGTCACCCGGCGCGTGCACGACCAGTACGACCGGCCCCTGGAGATCACCGACCTGACCGTGGACGCCCGACAGGACGCGCTGGTCTACGAGTTCACGCTGCCGGCGGCGACGTAGGCTCCGGACGGTCCGCACGCGTGGCCACGACCATCCGGGCCCGCGGGCTGCCGTCCCGTCTGCGGCCGAACTCGGTCAGCGCGTGCAACTCCGTCCGGAATCCGGCCCGCGCCAGCTCCCGCTCCACGTCACCGAGCCGGAACGTGCGGTAGTACATGACGAAGGTCGGACGCCGGACGGCGTTGCGCACCCGCATCACCGTGTCGAAGCCCAGCAGGGCCCAGTACCCGAGCGAACCGGGCCGCGGCGGGGCCATGACCGGGAAGGCGAAGCGTCCGCCCGGACGCAGGACGTCGTGGACTCCGGAGAACAGGCCGGGCAGCTCGCGCGGCAGGAAGTGCCCGAAGGCGCCGAAGCTCACGACCAGGTCGAACGCCGGCCCGAAGGGCAGGGCACGGGCGTCCGCGCGCACGAGGGCGACCGGCGGTGAAGGGGTCCCGCCCACCGGGGGCGGCGAACCGGTGCCCCCGAGCCGCGAGCGTCCGACCGTGAGCATGCCCGTGCTGATGTCGACGCCGGTGACGCTCTCCCGGCACAGCCCCCGCAGGACCTCCGTGCCCGCGCCGGTACCGCAGCAGAGATCGAGCCCCGCGGCGAACGGCCCCATCGGCGCGAGCGCCTTCCCCACCGCTTCGAGGATCGCGTCCGGGGTCCGGAACGGTGTGTGGTCGAACTTGGGCGCGAGCAGGTCGTAGCCGTGCTCGACCGACGAGAGGGCCTGCACGGTCAGTTCGCGGAGGGTGGGACCTTGCGGGGTGAACACCTCGCCGAGCTTAGACCGTGTCCGCGGCCCGACCTCATGCCGACGGTGACTGTTGCGCCGGCGCGAGATCAGTGGATCGGGGTTCCCGCTCCTGTCAGGGGGCGGCCCGTTCCGCCTCTGTGGACCGCGACGATCTCCGCCGCGATCGACAGGGCGGTCTCCTCGGCCGTACGGCCCTTGAGGTCGAGCCCGATGGGCGACCTGAGCCGCGCCAACTCCTCCGTGCGCAGGCCCGCTTCGCGCAGCCTGCGGTTCCGGTCGGCGTGGGTACGGCGTGAACCCATCGCGCCCACGAAGGCGACCGGCAGCCGCAGCGCCACCTCCAGCAGGGGGATGTCGAACTTGGCGTCGTGCGTCAGGACGCACAGCACGGTCCGTTCGTCGGTCCGGGTCTCCCGCAGATAGCGGTGGGGCCAGTCCACGACGACCTCGTCCGCTTCGGGAAAACGAGCCCGCGTGGTGAAGACCGGCCGAGCGTCGCACACCGTGACGTGGTAGCCCAGGAACTTCCCGGCCCGCACCAGGGCCGCGGCGAAGTCGATCGAGCCGAACACGATCATCCGAGGCGGCGGTGTGCGAGCCTCCACGAACAGGGTGAGTCCACGGGGGCGGTGCGAGCCGTCCGGCGACAGGTCGGCCGTACCCGTGCGCCCCGCGTCGAGCGCGGCCCGGGCTCGCGTCGCGGCCGTGCGGTCGAGGTCCTCGTGGATCCCGAGGCCGCCCTCGGTGGAGCCGTCGCCGTGGACGAGCAGGGCGGCGCCGAGGTGTCCGGGCCGCTCGTCGACCACTCGGGCCAGGGCGACCGGCTCGCCCCTTTCCGTGGCGTCCGACGCGGATCGCAGCAGTGCCCTGACCGGCGTACCGGCGAACACGGGGGTGACCAGCACGTCGAGGACACCGCCGCAGGTCAGGCCCACGGCGAAGGCGTCCTCGTCGCTGTAGCCGAACCGCTCCACGACGCTCTGCCCGGTCTCCAGCGCCTGGGCGCACAGGTCGTGGACCGCGCCCTCGACGCAGCCGCCCGACACCGAGCCGATGACGGTGCCGGCCCGGTCGACGGCGAGGGCGGCACCGGGACCGCGTGGTGCGCTGCCGCTGACGGACACGACGGTGGCGACGGCGACGTCACGGCCGTCGTCGAGCCAGTCCTTCAATTCCGGGAGCAGGTCAAGCATCGTCGCCCGCTGCCGTGAGAACGCGGTCCGGGCGGATGGGCAGGTGGCGCTGCCGTACGCCTGTGGCGTGCCAGACCGCGTTGGCGACGGCGGCCGCGGCACCGACGATGCCCACCTCGCCGATGCCCTTGATGCCGACCGGGTCGTCGGGGTCGGTGTCGTCCACCCAGTCCGCCTCGACGCGCGGGACGTCGGCATGGGTGGCCACGTGGTAGTTGGCCAGGTCGGCGCCGACCGGGCCGCCGAACGCCGGGTCGCGCACGGCTTCCTCGTGCAGGGCCATGGAGATGCCCCAGATCATTCCGCCGGTGAACTGGCCGCGTGCGGTCAGCGGGTTGACGATGCGGCCCGCGGCGAAGACGCCGAGCATGCGGCGTACGCGCACCTCACCCGTGGCCGGGTCCACGGCGACCTCGGCGAACTGGGCGCCGTAGGAGTGCCGTTCCATGTTCGTGAGCGCCGCGATCTGCGCGGTGGTGTCCGAGCGTACGGTGATCCCTTCGGCGGGGATCACGGTGCCGGGAACGAGGTGCTCTCGCAGGGTGGTGGCGGCCGCGGTGATGGCCAGGGACCAGGAGCGGGTGCCCATCGAACCGCCGGCGATCATCGCGGGGCCGAAGTCGCTGTCCCCGATCCGCACGGTCACCTGATCGGGTGCGGCGTCGAGGGCGTCGGCGGCGACGAGGGTGAGCGCGGTCCGGGCACCCGTTCCGATGTCGGCGGCCGATATCCGTACGGTGAAGCGGCCGTCGGCCTCGGCGGTGATGGCGGCCGTGGAGGGGGCCGCGCCTGCCTGGAAGGACGCGGCGGCGGTGCCGGTGCCCAGCAGCCAGCGGCCGTCGCGCCGTACACGGGGGCGGGGATCGCGCCGGCCCCAGCCGAAGCGGCCGGCGCCTTCCTCGAAACAGGCCCGCAGGTTGCGGCCGGCGAAGGGCAGGCCGGAGACGGGGCCCTTGTCGGGCTCGTTGCGCAGGCGCAGTTCGATCGGGTCGATCCCGCACTTCTCGGCGAGCTCGTCGAGCGCTGTCTCCAGGGCGAAGGAACCCGGCGCCTCGCCGGGCGCGCGCATGAAGGTGGGGCTGGGTACGTCGAGCCGTACGACGCGGTTCTCGGTGTGGTGGGCGTCGGCGTCGTACATCGTCCGTGCCACACCGGCACTCGACTCGACGAACTCGTAGATCGTGCCGGTTCGGCTCACCGAGCGGTGGTCCAGGGCGCGCAGCCGCCCGTCGGCGTCGGCTCCGAGCCTGACCCGCTGGACCGTGGGGCTGCGGTGGCCGGCCAGTGCGAACATCTGGGGCCGGGTCAGGGCCACGCGCACCGGCCGGTCGAGGATCGTCGCGGCCATCACGGCCGCCACCTGGTGGGCGCGTACGCCCTTGCTGCCGAATCCGCCGCCGACGTGCTCCGAACGCACGCGCACCGACGCGGGATCCAGCGAGAACAGGTTGGCCAGCTCGCCGACCACCCAGGTGGCACCCTGGTTGGAATCGACCACTTCCAGGCGGCCGTCCTCCCAGCGGGCGGTCGCGGCGTGGGGCTCCATGGGGTGGTGGTGTTCTTCCGGGGTGGTGTACTCCTCGTCCACGACGGCGGCCGACGCGGCCAGTTCGGCTTCCAGGTCGCCCTTGTCCGTCACCCCGGGCATGTGACCGTCCGCGGGGTAGGAGTCCGGGTGGTCCCCGTGGAATTCGATGTCGTGCGGCAGCACCTCGTAGTCGACGACCAGGGCCTCGGCCGCTTCCCGTGCCTGCTCGGGCGTCTCCGCGACGACGAGGGCCACCGGCCAGCCCAGGTGGGGCACGGTGTCGTTCTGGAAGACGGCGCAGGTGGGGTCGGGCCTGATGCCCATCAGGCCGGCGTAGTCGGTGTTCAGGCGTGGGGCGCCGCGGTGGTCCAGGACGGCGAGGACACCGGGCATCTCGAGGACGGGTGCGCTCGCGATGTCACGGATGCGGCCCCGCGCCACGGTGGACAGGACCAGCCATCCGTAGCCCAGGCCGGTGAAGGGGACGTCGCCTGCATAGCGGGCGGCGCCGGTGACCTTGTCCCGGCCCTCCACGCGCACGTGGGCGGTGCCGACCGCGCGTACGGCGGTCTTCTGTGCGGTGGTGGTCATCGCGCGGCCTCCTCGTCGAGCTCGCTCAGCACGGCCACGGTCAGGTTGCGCATCAGGGGCACCTTGTATCCGTTGTGCGGCAGCGGCCGGGCCGCCTCCAGTTCGGCTTCGGCGGCGGCCGCGTACGTCTCGGCGGTCGCGGGCGCCCCGATCAGGGCCTGCTCGGCGGTTCGGGCGCGCCAGGGCCGGGAGGCGACCGCGCCGAACGCGAGGCGTGCGTCGCGCACGATTCCGTCGCGGATGTCGAGCGCGGCGGCGACGGAGCCGATCGCGAAGGCGTAGGAGGCCCGTTCGCGTACCTTGCGGTACCGGGAGCGGGCCGCCACCGGCAGCGGCGGCAGCGAGACACCGGTGATCAGCGCGCCCGCCGGCAGGGCGGTCTCGCGGTCCGGTGTGCCGGCGACGGGCGGATACAGCTGGTCCAGCGGCAACTCGCCCCTTCCGTCGGCGGTTTCGTAGTGCACGACGGCGTCGAGGGCGGCCAGGGCGACGGCCATGTCCGAGGGGTGCACGGCCACGCAGCTTTCGGAGGCACCGAGGATGGCGTGGTTGTGGTGCTCGCCGCCGAGGGCCGGACAGCCGCTGCCGGGGTCGCGTTTGTTGCACGGCTTGGTCGTGTCGGTGAAGTAGGCGCAGCGGGTGCGCTGGAGGAGGTTGCCGCCGACCGTGGCCATGTTGCGCAGCTGGCCGGAGGCACCGGCGAGCACCGCCTGGGTCAGTACCGGGTAGCGGCCGCGGATGCCGGGATGGGCGGCGAGATCGCTGTTGGTGACGGTCGCGCCGATACGCAGTCCGCCGTCCGGGGTCGACTCGATGCGGTCCAGGGGCAGTTGCCGTACGTCGACGAGACGGGCGGGGCGCTCCACGCCGCTTTTCATCAGGTCGACCAGGTTGGTGCCGCCGGCGAGGTAGCGCGCGTCCGGATCGGCGTCGAGGAGGGCGACGGCACCCGAGACGTCGGGCGCCTTGCGGTAGTCGAACTCCTTCATGCGGCGGCCTCCCCCGACTGTGCCGAGGTGTCCGCCGCCGACGAGGCGTCGTCGGCGTCGGCGGCTCGTGCGACGGCCTCGACGATCGACGGGTACGCGCTGCACCGGCACAGGTTGCCGCTCATCCGCTCACGGATCTCCTCGGGGGTCAACGGTGCCGGCCCGGCTGCCGGACGTACGTCTTCGGAAGCGGCGCTGGGCCATCCGGCGGCGTGTTCCGCGAGCATGCCGATCGCCGAACAGATCTGCCCTGGTGTGCAGTAGCCGCACTGGTAGCCGTCGAGGTCGAGGAACGCCTGCTGGACCGGATGCAGTCGGCCGCCGGTCGCCATGCCTTCGATGGTGGTGATCTCACGCCCTTCGGCCGCGACCGCGAACTGCAGACAGGCCACTGTCCTGCGGCCGTCGACCAGAACGGTGCAGGCACCGCACTGGCCCTGGTCGCAGCCCTTCTTCGTGCCGGTCAGGTCGAGCCGCTCGCGCAGGGCGTCGAGCAGGGTGGTGCGGTGGTCGACGGGCAGCGTGTGCTTCTCGCCGTTGACGTGCAGGGTGATGACGCTGGACGTCGATAAACCCATGAGCAACTTCTTTCAGGTGTGACGTACTTGGGGTGTGACGGCCTCGGTGCCGAGGCCGGGCGGCTTCTTGGCATGCGTCTTGCGGCGATGACAGCGTTGCCAACGGTGCGGCATCGCGGGCGATATGGAGTACGTGAGGGAGGCGAGGCGCTCGGGTGGAACGAAGTACGCGGCAGGGCCACGGATGGACGGCCCCGACGACCTCGACGGGCTGACGTGCAGGCCATGGCTGCGGCTAGGCTGGACTCGAACCGGACAGCCGTCCACTACCCGGAAACGTAACGGACAGCTGTCCGCTTATCAAGGATGCGATTCGGCCACACGACTTGAGGAGCGACGAGTGCGGCACGAGAAGGACCCCCCTCTGCGCTCGGACGCGCAGCGCAACCGCGAGCGCATCCTCTGCATCGCCCTGCATGAGCTGACGCAGTGTCCGGACGCACCGCTCAGCGTCATCGCCAAGAAGGCCGGCGTCGGCCAGGGCACGCTCTACCGGAACTTCCCCAACCGCGAGACCCTCGTCCTGGAGATCTACCGCCACGAGATGCAGCAGGTCGCCGACAGCGCGCCCCGGCTCCTCCAGGAGTTCCCACCGCACCAGGCCCTGCGCGTCTGGATGGACCGGCTGGCCGAGTTCGCCATGACCAAAGCAGGCCTGGCCGACGCGATCCGCCTCGCCACCAGTGCGCCCGGAGGCCCCACGAGGCCCTCTCCCACGCCGGTCGCCGAGGCGGCCGAACTCCTGCTGCGCGCCGGCGAGGAGGCGGGCGCCATCCGCCCCGGGGTCACCGCCGACGATTTCCTCCTCGCCATCGCGGGCCTGTGGCAGATGACGCCGGAAGAGGGCTGGCGGCCGCGCGCCGGCCGCCTCCTCGACCTCGTCATGGACGGGTTGCGGGCAGGCGCTCCCCGGCCGCACCCCCTCGTCGAGCAGCACGGACACCCGGACTGAACGCATCCGGCCGTGGACGCCGACGGCGGCGCCGATCCGCGCCCGCATCCGGAGTCGGAGCATCGCAGAGATGCGATGCGCCTCCAGCTCGAAGGACGGGACTCGAAGGACGGGACTCGAATCGCCCGTCAGCCGAGCAGGGCCGCCGTGATCTCGCCCGCGTCACGACCGGCCCGGGCGACCGGTTCTCCGCCCCGCCCCCAGATGCCCGAGCCGCCGGAGGTCTGTGCGTAGGAGCCGCTGGGGCCGGCCGCGGTGGAGAGGACGACCCAGACGCCGTGGGCGGCGGCGCGCTCCCGCATGTGGGCGTCCCGGCGAGCCCCGGAGTCGGGGCCGGGGCCGTAGAGGGTGCTCGCCACGTAGGCGTCGATGCCGAGCGCCGCCGTGTCAGCGGCGTGCCGGGGCACGGCGGCGTCGTAGCAGATGGCCAGCCCGAGCCTCCACCCGTCGACGGTGATCACCGCGGGCTTCTCACCGGGGCTGAACCGGTCAAACTCGGGTCCGTGCAGCCACATCTTCCGGTACACCGCCGTCACGCCGTCACCGGTCACGGCCAGAGTGGCGATGCGGTCGCGGCCGTCCTCGTCGCTGATCGGCGCGCCGACCAGCGCCACCGAGCCGGTGGCACGGCAAGCGTCCACCAAGGGCCCGAGACGACCGTCGTCCAGGGCCAGCGAGGGCGCGCCGAGGTCGTATCCGGTGAGGGAGAGCTCGGGGAAGACCACCAGTCTCGCGTTCGCCCGCTCGACGGCCCGCGCGTGTTCCCCGACGTTCGCCGGGACGTCCGCTCCGGCCCACACGGGCTGGACGGCGGCCACCGCCAGCGGCTCCCTCTTCACTCCACTCGTCTCCATGACCCGGATTATCCAAGAGCCGGCCACACCCTCGGCACAAACGGCGGCCGAACGGCGACCCGCGGGGCAGCGGACACCCGGTGCGCTGACCTATCGTCCGGGTATGACCTCGTTCCGCCCCGCCCCCGCCTGGCTGGCCGACGCCGTCTTCTACCAGATCTATCCGCAGTCGTTCGCCGACTCGAACGGTGACGGCATCGGTGACTTCGACGGAATCACCGAGCGCCTCGACCACCTCGCGTGGCTGGGCGTCAACGCCGTGTGGCTCAACCCGTGTTTCGTGTCCCCCTTCGGCGACGCCGGGTACGACGTCGCCGACTACCTGCGCGTCGCACCCCGCTACGGCACGTACGACGACCTCGCCCGCCTCGTCGACGAAGCGGGCCGCCGCGGCATCCGCGTCCTCCTCGACCTCGTGGCGGGCCACACCTCCGACCAGCACCCCTGGTTCCGGGCCGCAATGGACGATCCGGCCGACGACCGGTACATCTGGGCCCCCGAGGGTCACTCACCGGACGGATTCGTCCCCTCCCCCGGGAGCCGCCCGGGGACGTACCTGCCGAACTTCTTCGCCTTCCAGCCCGCCCTCAACTTCGGCTACGGGCGCGCCCGTCCGGACGAGCCCTGGCGCCTGCCGGTCGACGCGCCGGGTCCGCGCGCCAACCGGGCGGCGCTGCGCGCGGTGATGGACCACTGGCTCGGCCTCGGACTGGCAGGCTTCCGCGTGGACATGGCCGCCTCGCTCGTGAAGGACGACCCGGACAAGCGCGAGACGGCCGCGGTCTGGACGGAGTTGAGGCACTGGCTGGACGACGCGCACCCGGAGGCCGTACTGCTCTCGGAGTGGGGCGAGCCCGAGGTGTCCGTCCCCGCGGGGTTCCACGCGGACTTCTTCCTCCAGTTCGGCGGTCCCACCGACGGGCGCGCCCTGCGCTCGCTGTGGAGCAACGGCGAGGGCACGGTCAACGAGGCCTGGGACCCGCTCGACTGCTTCTTCGACCCCGAGGGCCGCGGCTCGCCGCACCCGTTCGTGGAGGCCTGGCGCGACGCGGCCGACGCGCTCGGCGACAGCGGGTTCATCGCGCTCCCGACCGCCAACCACGACTTCTCCCGCCTCAACTGCGGTCCCCGCACGGCCGGTCAACTGCCCGCCGCCTTCGTCTTCCAGCTGACCTGGCCGACCCTTCCGGCGATCTACTACGGCGACGAGATCGGCATGCGCTACGTTCCGGGGCTGCCCGGGAAGGAGGGCAGCGTGCTGGGCCCGCGCTACAACCGCGCGGGTTCCCGTACGCCGATGCAGTGGGACGAGGGCCCGGGCGCCGGTTTCTCCACGGCCCCGGCCGACCGGCTGTACCTCCCCCTCGACCCGGCCCCGGACCGCCCGACGGTCGCCGCCCAACGGGCCGACGACACCTCGCTCCTGCACCTCGTACGCCGTCTGGTCGCCTTGCGCAAGGGCGCGCCGGAGCTGGGGCCGGGCGGCTCGGTCGAGGTGCTGCACGCCGGGTACCCGTTCGTGTACGTGCGGGGCGGCCGGTATCTCGTCGTGGTCAACCCGCGTCGTGAGCAGGCGAGTTGCTCCGTCGAACGGATCGCCGTCGCCCGCTCCCTGGAATCGGACGGGGTCGGGATCGAGGCGGGCACGGTGAGCGCCCGGGGATTCGGTCACGGCGTCTTCGAACTCGCCGACGCGCGGGGCTGATCCTGAACGACCGCCGTTCCCGGCGGGGCCCCGCAGCGACGACCGCGGGGCCCCGTCCGGCCGGCCTCCCGGCCGAAGGCCGGCCATGGGACGGAACCTCCTGGGCGACGGATTCAGCGGTGCTCGGGGTTCTCTGCTCCCGGCCGGCAGCCCGCGTCCCATTCCGAGCGCTGGTTGCCGTGGGCGGGAATCCCCCCGGCACGCTTGAGGAGGGCGGCGAGGTGGAGGAGGTTCCAGGTCATGAAGCTGGTGTTGCGGTTGGTGAAGTCGTTCTCGGGGCCGCCGGATCCCGGGTCGAGGTAGGACGGGCCGGGGCCGGCCGCGCCGATCCAGCCGGCGTCCGCCTGGGGCGGGATCGTGTAGCCGAGGTGCTGGAGGCTGTAGAGGACGTTCATGGCGCAGTGCTTCACGCCGTCCTCGTTGCCGGTGATCAGGCAGCCGCCGACGCGGCCGTAGTAGGCGTACTGGCCCTGGGAGTTCAGCAGTGAGGAGCAGGCGTAGAGGCGCTCGACGACCTTTTTCGTCACCGAGCTGTTGTCGCCCAGCCAGATCGGGCCGGCGAGCACGAGGATGTCGGCGGCCATCACCTTCTCGTAGAGGGCTGGCCACTCGTCGGTGGCGAAGCCGTGCTCGGTCATGTCCGGGTAGACACCGGTGGCGATGTCGTGGTCGATCGCCCGGATCTCGGCCGTCGACACGCCCTGCGCGTCCATGATCGAACGGCTCTTGTCGATCAGCCCCTGGGTGTGGCTGAGCTGCGGGGACGGTTTGAGGGTGCAGTTGATGTAGAGGGCACTGAGGTCGTCGAACCGGTGGGGAGAGGGTGCGTCCATGACGGGCAGCGTCTCGCGTGCCGGGCGTCGTCCCCTGGTTCGACGCGCCCGTGACGTCTTACGGAGTGATGACGCGTCCGGCGGGTCACGGTGCTCGGCGGGCCTCCGGACCTAGCGTGGCCGTATGCGTGTACTGGTCACCGGCGGTGCCGGGTTCATCGGGTCCCATCTCGTCGACGTGCTGCGGGGGCGGGGGCACGAGCCGGTCGTGTACGACGTCCGTGAGGATCCCGGCGCCGACGTGCGCGACCCCGCCGCCGTGGCACGGGCCCTGGCCGGGGTCGACGCGGTGTGCCATCAGGCGGCGATGGTCGGGCTCGGTGACGGCGTCCTCGACGCGGCGGAGTACGTCTCCCGCAACGACCTGGGCACCGCCGTGCTGCTCACCGCCATGGCGGAGGCGGGGGTACGGCGTCTCGTGCTGGCCGGATCGATGGTCGTCTACGGGGAGGGGCGGTACGCGTGCCCGCGGCACGGGGTCGTACGGCCCGGGCCGCGCGCCGTCGGTGACCTCGAAGCGGGCCGGTTCGAGCCCGCCTGCCCGGTGTGCGGGCAGGACCTGGCTCCGGGTCTGGTCGGCGAGGACGCCCCTGCCGATCCGCGCAACGTGTACGCCACGACCAAGCTCGCCCAGGAGCATCTGGCCGCCGCGTGGGCCCGCTGCACCGGCGGGTCGGCGGTGTCGCTGCGCTACCACAACGTGTACGGGCCCGGGATGCCCCGCGACACCCCGTACGCCGGGGTGGCCTCCTTCTTCCGGTCCTCGCTGGCCCGGGGCGAGGCCCCGCGCGTCTTCGAGGACGGGCGACAGCTACGGGACTTCGTGCATGTGCGGGACGTGGCCGCGGCCAACCTCGCCGCACTGGAGGCCGAGGCGCGGGGCGGGGCGCTGACCGCGTACAACACCGGCAGTGGAGAACCGCACACCGTCGGGGAGATGGCCCGGGCGTTGGCCTCCGCGTACGGCGGGCCCGAGCCGGTCGTGACCGGCGCGTACCGGCTCGGGGACGTACGGCACATCACCGCGGACTCCTCGCGGCTGCGCGGCGAGCTGGGGTGGAAGCCGGTGGTCGGCTTCGAGGACGGGATGGCAGAGTTCGCGCGGGCCGGGATGCGGGGGGCGTAGGACTGGTGGTGCCCACGTCCCGGAAGGCGTGGCGCGCGGCACCACCTCGAAGCGAAAGGCGTGGGGCCGGTGGTGCCCGCGTTCATGAAGGTGCGGCGGGCAGCACCACCTCGAAGCGGCAGCCTCCGGGGATGTTGCGTACGGTGGCCCGGCCCTGGTGCGCCTCCACGATCCCCCGGACGATGGCCAGCCCCAGGCCCGCCCCGGCCGGCGGCGTCCGGGCGTGCGTACCGCGCCAGCCGGTGTCGAAGACCCGGGGGAGGTCCGTCTCGGGGATGCCGCCGCAGCCGTCCGTCACGGACAGCACCACGCCTTCGGACGAGCGTTCGGCCGCGACCGCGACCGTTCCGTCGGCCGGGGTCCGGCGGATCGCGTTGACCAGCAGATTGCCCAGGACCCGGCTCATCTCCTTGGCGTCCACCTCCACCGGCACCGGCTCCACCCCGGCGCCGACCAGCCGCACGCCGTGTTCGCGGGCCAGCGGGTCCGCGCCCGCCAAGGCGTCTCCGACCAGGTCGTAGAGCGAGATGCGGGAGGGGACCAGCGGAAGCGTCCCGGCGTGGATGCGGGAGAGCTCGAAGAGGTCGCCGACCATGCCGTTGAGGCGTTCGACCTCGGTGCGCATCTGCCTCAGGTAACGGTGGGGGTCGGCGGCCACTCCGTCCTCCAGCGCCTCCGCCATGGCCCGTAGACCCGCCAGGGGGGTGCGCAGGTCGTGCGAGATCCAGGCGACCAGTTCGCGCCGGGAGCGCTCCAGGGTGCGCTCGCGCTCTCTGGACTCGGCCAGCCTGGCACTGGTGGCCGCCAGTTCACGGCTCACCGCCTCCAGTTCGGCGGTGGCCGGGCCGTGCGGTGCGGCGAACCGGCCCTCGGCGAACGAGCGCGCGGCGTCGACGAGTTCGTGGCTGCGGGCCACCACCCAGCGGCCCAGCAGCAGGGCGGTGGCCAGGGAGACCACTGCCGCCATGGCGACGACCGTCGTCACCACGGACAGGTCGTGCGGGGAGAGGAACATCGCCCAGGCGACGACGAGCGTGCCCGCGAGCATCGCGACGACCCCGACCGCCGCGACCACGGCGAGCGAGGCGGTCAGCGAGCGGCGGCGGACCAGTCGCAGCACGCCCGCCCCGGCGAGGCCGGTGACGGCGGCGCCCGCGAAGGCGTACAGGGCGATGAGCAGGGTGTCCGACACGGTCACTCACCACCCGGTTCGAAGCGGTAGCCCACGCCCCATACGGTCTGGATCAGGAGGGGCCGGGCCGGGTCGTCCTCGACCTTGCCGCGGAGCCGGCGGACATGGACGGTGACGGTCGACAGGTCACCGAAATCCCAGCCCCACACCTCGCGCATCAGATCCTGTCTGCTGAATGCCCGGCCGGGGTGGCGCAGGAAGAACGAGAGCAGGTCGAACTCGCGGAGCGTGAGGGAGAGTTCGACGCCGTCGCGGGTGGCCCTGCGGGCGGTGGGGTCGATGGCGACGCCGCCCGCTCGGAGGGGACGGCTTCCGGCATCGGGCCGGGAGCGGCGCAGTACGGACTCCACGCGCAGGACCAGTTCCCGGGGGCTGAACGGCTTGGTGACGTAGTCGTCGGCACCGACCTCCAGACCGAGGACGCGGTCCTCCTCGTCACCGCGCGCCGTCAGCATGATGACCGGCACGGGGCCCCTGCGCCGCAGCCGCCCGCACACCTCCAGACCGTCCATGCCGGGCAGCATCAGGTCCAGGACCACCAGGTCCGGCCGGTGTTCCTCCGCACGCACGAGGGCGGTCGGCCCGTCGTCGGCGCGGTCCACCAGGTAGCCGGCCCGGTCGAGGTATCCGGCGACCACCTCGGAGACGGTCGGGTCGTCGTCGACGACCAGGACCCGGGCGGTTCGGTCCACGCCCGGCGCTTCCACGGGCTCGTACGGCTGTCGCATCCTCCCAGCCTGGCACCTCGGCGGTCGACGCACGGCCCCTGGGCCCCGGCGCGGGCCCGACGTCCGCGTTTCGTAAGGAGCACAGGTCCGATATGCGCCATTCGCGTTCGTACAGTGAAAGCCGTGACCATCTCACCACCCTCAGACGTCGACGTCGTCCTGCCGTGCCTGAACGAGGCCGGGGCCCTGCCCTGGGTGCTCGCGCGGATCCCGGCCCGCTGGCGAGCCCTCGTGGTCGACAACGGTTCCACCGACGACTCCGCGGAGATCGCCCGCTCGCTCGGTGCGACCGTCGTGCACGAGCCGCGCCGGGGTTTCGGCGCGGCCTGTCACGCGGGCCTGACGGCCGCGACCGCGGAGGTCGTCTGCTTCTGCGACTGCGACGCCTCCCTCGACCCCGCGCTGCTCGTGCCCTTCGTCGAGGAGATCCGCGGGAACGAGGCCGACCTGGTCCTCGGGCGGCGTCGGCCGCACGGCCGGGCCGCCTGGCCCGCGCACGCCCGCGCGGGAAACCTGGCGCTCGCCCGCATGCTGCGCCGCCGCACCGGGCTGCGCCTGCACGACCTCGGCCCGCTGCGCGCCGCCCGCCGCGAGCAGCTGCTCGGCCTCGGACTCACGGACCGGCGCAGTGGCTATCCCCTGCAGATGGTGGTGCGCGCCGCCGACGCGGGCTGGCGCATCACCGAGCACGACGTGCCGTATCTGCCGCGCACCGGCGCCTCGAAGGTCACGGGCACCTGGCGGGGTACGTGGCAGGCGGTCCGGGACATGAGCCGGGTCCTCCGGGAGACGCCGGTGCGGGCGGGGAGCGCCCGGTGACCACACTGCTCGTCATCGCCAAGGAACCCCTGCCGGGCCGGGTCAAGACCCGGCTCACCCCTCCGTTCACCCCGAAGGAGGCCGCGGAGCTCGCGGAGGCGGCCCTCGCCGACACCCTGCAGACGGTCGCCGCCGCGCCGGCCTCACGGCGGGTCCTCGTCCTCGACGGCGCCCCCGGCCCCTGGCTGCCGCCCGGATTCGACGTCCTGCCGCAGTGCGCGGGCGGGCTGGACGAACGGCTGGCGGACGCCTTCGACCGCTGTGACGGTCCCGCCCTGCTCATCGGGATGGACACACCGCAGGTGACTCCGGAACTGCTCACCGTGGACTTCGACGGCTGCGACGCCTGGTTCGGCCCGGCCCAGGACGGCGGCTTCTGGGCGCTCGGGCTGGCCGAGCCCGACCCCCGTCTGCTGCGGGGCGTGCCCATGTCGACGCCGGTGACCGGGACCGTGCAGCGGGAGCGGCTCGTCGCCGCCGGGCTGCGGGTGCGTGACCTGCCCTGTCTACGGGACGTGGACACCGCCGCGGACGCGCACGCGGCCGCCGTCCTGGCCCCGCGAGGCAGGTTCGCGACGCACCTCGCACGGTGTGCTGCGGCGGGCCGCCGATGAGCACCACCGTGCCGCCCTGGGCCACCGCCGACTCCTACGAGGCCGCCCTGCACGCCGGGCGGGGGCCGTTGTTCCTGCGCCGCGCCGACGGCTGGCTGCTGCCGCTGGAGGTGGAACGGTGGTGCGCGCGTGCCGACGCCGTCGACCAGGACGTCCTGGACCGGTGCGAGGGCGCCGTGCTGGACGTCGGATGCGGACCGGGGCGGCTGGTCGCCGAACTCGCCGGGCGGGGACGGACCGCCCTGGGCATCGACGTGAGCGGGGCCGCGGTCGAGCACACGGTGCGGCTCGGGGGCCGGGCGCTGCGGCGCTCGGTGTTCGATCCGCTGCCCCGCGAGGGCCGCTGGGGCACCGTCCTGCTGATGGACGGCAACATCGGCATCGGGGGCGACCCGTCGGCGCTCCTGAACCGGGTGGCCGGGCTGCTGCGACCGCGCGGACTGCTGCTCGCCGAGACCGCGCCGCAGGACGTCGACGAACGCGTCCGCGTCCGCATCACCGACGCCGGCAGCGCCGCCGGAGCTCCCTTCCCGTGGGCCCGGCTCGGCACCCCCGCCCTGCTGCGCTACGCGCGGGGGTGGGAGCCGGCCGGTCAGTGGTCGGCCGGGGGCCGTCGCTTCCTCGCCCTGCGCACCCGCACCACCAGCAGCAGCGCCGAGCCGGCGAAGAGGGCGGCCGTGATCAGCAGCCAGCGGGCGAGGAAGCCGTCCGGCGACAGTCCGGTGGCCGACCGGTAACGCGCGGCCGTCATGCCGGAGATCAGCGGGAACCACACGAGCAGCAGCAGGCCGGAGAGGGCGGCGGGCACCCGGACGTACATCGTCCGGGTGCCGAGCCCTCCTACGATCACCCGGTCCGCCGCCGCGTACAGGGGCAGCAGGACGAGGTCGTGCAGTACCGCGGCCCCGACGATCCACAGCGCCACGCGGGACCAGTCGTCGGCGAGGAGACGCACGCCCGCGTAGGCGGCGAGTGCGAACGAGCAGAGGAGCAGCAGGAGGGCGAAGGGGCCCCCGATCGCGATCCGGTGGCGCATCACAGGTCTCCGAACGTCAGCCGGGCCACCCATTTGGTGTTCAGCACACCGGGCGCCGCGGGCACGATGATCCGCGCCGGGTGGCCGTGGTCGGGGGACAGCTCCTCACCGTTGACGTACAGGGCGAGCAGGGAACGCGGGTCGGCCACCTGGTTGGCGCGCAGGGCCGCGCGGCGGAAGGCACCGTGCCGCTGGAGGGACTCGACGAACAGATCGGGCGGATCGCCGTCGTAGCCGACGAGCGCCGCGAGGTCGCGCAGCCGGACCCCGCGCCACCACTGGTCGGAGGTCGACCAGCCCTCGACGCAGGCGATGGGCAACGCCGCGCTGTGCGAGGGGAGTTCGTCGAGCTGGGCGCGGCTGAGGCGGACGGTGCCGGTGCGTCCGGTGATGACGAGCCGCCAGGCGTCCTCGCTCGTCTCCGCCGGGTCGATGCCGGCGTACGCGGCGGTCTTGTTGATCTGGAAGCCGTTCGGGCCGGTACCGGGGTCGGCGCCGCCGTGCGGCGCGAGGAGGGCCGTGCGGCGCAACCAGTCGAAGCTCTGTCCGACCGTCGTCGAGAACAGCAGCAGCGAACCGCCCCCGACGAACCACAGGGCGCCTCGCCGGGAGACCGTCGGCTCCGCGGGGGCCGGGGACACCAGGTCGTTCCGCTCCTCCCGCGACCGCCGCAGATTGCGCAGCGCCGTGGGCGTCTTCAGCAGCGCGTGGGCCACGAAGGCCGCGAAGAACACCCATGCCCCGTAGAAGTGCAGCACGTAGAACGAGCCCGGGAAGACGTAGTCGAGCTGGACGTTCAGGACTCCGGTCACGAACTCGAAGAGTCCGCCGCCCACCAGCAGCACCAGCGACAGCCGCTCCAGCGCGTGCGTGAGCGAGCGGGCCGGGGGCAGTGCGAACAGCCTCGGCACCACCGACCACAGCTTGGCGAGCAGGACGGGGATCAGGGTGATGCCGAGCGTGACGTGGAGGCCCTGGGTGAGCCGGTACAGCCAGTGCGGGCTCGTCGGCCAGGCGAAGAGGTAGAAGCCGAGGACGCCCTTGTCGGGGGTCTTGTCGTTCACCGGTGACAGGTCCGGGTTGTAGGCGGCGTACGAGACCAGACCCGTCACGAACAGCACCGTGATGCCGACGAGCAGGACGAGGCCCAGCACGGACGTGAACCAGGGGCCGCGCAGGGGGCTGCGCCAGAACCGTGGGGAGAAGGGGAGCCGTGGATCGTCTCGCATGATCCGACCGTAGGTCCTGGCACCCCCTGGAAGGGCTCCCCGACCTGTGACGAAACGCTGACGTCCGGCCCGGTCGGCAGCCCGCTTCCCGTCGGTCGGCCTAGCGTGCCGGTGTGACCCGCACCCTGCCCTCCGCCGAGGCGCGCATCCCGCACGACGGCGACTCCCTCCGCGATCTGCGCCGCGACCTGTACGCCGCCGGGGCCGCCACCGCGCTCGTGACGGCGGCCGTGCTGATCGGCCGCCGCATCCAGGACACCGATCACACGCTCCGCGTCGACTGGCCACCGCTGCTGGCGTCCTGGGGACCGCACATGGGTCCCGGCACCCCGGCGGCCGTGCTCGTCGCGGCGGCCACCGTGGCGTACGGCCCGGCCCTCGCGGCCCGTCTCCGCTGGCGGCCCCTGCTCCTGACGGCGTGGGCCACGTCCCTGGCGTGGACCTTCGGCCTCGCGCTGATCGACGGCTGGCAGCGGGGCGTCGCCGGGCGCCTCACCACGCGCCACGAGTACCTCCAGGGCATCGACCGCTTCCACGACATCCCCGGCACCCTGAGGGACTTCACCCACCACATCCTGCTCCACTCCCCCGACAACTGGCCCGCGCACATCGCCGGACACCCCCCGGCCGCCACCCTCACCTTCGTCCTGCTCGACCGCGTCGGGCTGCACGGCGGTGGCTGGGCCGGGGCCTGGTGCATCACCGTCGGCGCGACGGCCTGCACGGCGGTGCTCGTCACGGTGCGGACGCTGGCCGGGGAAGTCCTCGCGCGCCGGGCCGCCCCGTTCCTGGTGCTCGCCCCGGCAGCGGTGTGGGCGGGCACCTCGGCGGACGCCTACTTCGCCGCCGTGGCGGCCTGGTCCGTGGCACTGCTCGCACTGGCCGTCACCCGGGGTTCCCTGACCGCGGCCGGCGCGGGCGGGCTCCTGTTCGGCCTGACCTGCTACCTGTCCTACGGCCTCACCCTCATCGGGCTGATCGCGGCAGCCGTGCTGTGGCTCGGGCGGCACGGGGTGCGGAGACGGCCGATGCTGCTGGTGGCGATGTCCGCGGGGGCGGCCGTGGTCCCGGTGGTCTTCACGCTCGCCGGATTCGACTGGTGGGAGGCGTACCGGCTGCTGGTCACGCGGTACTTCCAGGGCGCGGGCGGAGTGCGCCCGTACGCGTACTGGGTGTGGGCGAATCTCGCCTGCACGGTCCTGATCACGGGTCTGGCGACGGCGGCGGGACTGCGGCGTACGGGGACCGTCCTGCTGCGGCGGGACCCCGCGGACCGCGGTACCGGGCGCCTCGCGCTCCTTGTCACCGTCGCCGTCCTCTCCCTGCTGGTCGCCGACCTCTCCGGGATGAGCAAGGCGGAGACGGAACGTATCTGGCTCCCCTTCGCGCTGTGGCTCCTCCCCTCCTGCGCGCTCCTCACCCGCCCCCGCGCCTGGCTCGTGGCCCAGGCGGCGCTCGCACTCCTCCTCAACCACCTGCTGCGTACCGGGTGGTGACGGCCACCCCCTCGAGACCGCTGCCCAGAGCCGGAACAGCCGCGAAGGCCGGATCCACGATCAACGGGCCGGAAAAGATCATCCGACCGGGCGTGAGGTCCGGAAACGGAACTCGCTCCCGCTCGGTCCGCAGGAACGGTTCACCGGCGGTGGGCGGTCGCGGCGACCGCGGTCAGGAGGGCGAGGGAGAGAACGCCGCCGGCAAGGAGCTCCTCGTCCGTGACGTGGTCGGCGGCCTGTCACCGCTGCCGGAGACGGACCTCGAGATCCGCCTCCACGACGTCGACTGAAGGCAGGGTGGCATCATGCACGACATCAACGCACTGCTGCGTGAGTACGACCGGGCCCGCGCCTACACCGACGAGCTGTGGAAGGACCTCACCCCGGACGAGGTGACCTGGCGCCCGCACGAGAACTCGAGCGCCATCGGCTGGCACCTGGGTCACCAGGCCCACGTCGCCCACTTCATGATCCGCAACCTCACCGCCGCCGAGCCCAGCCCCGACCCGGAACTGGACGCGCTCATGGACTCGGCCAACCCGGAGAAGTTCCGCGGCGCACTGCCCACCGTCGAACGGCTCACCACCTTCCGTGACACCGTCGCCGAACGCGTCCACGCCCGCATCGGCGACATCGCCACCGGCAGGGTAGGCGCCCCCACCCAGCTGACCATCGTCGCCAATCACCTGCTGCTCGCACTGATCAACCACGAGTACCAGCACGACCAGTGGATCGGCGAGGTCCGTGCCGACAACCTCGGTCACGTCCTCCCCCCGGACCCCGCCTCGGGCTGGCTCACCCGCGTCGACGGCTACCTCGTCTGCAACCCCTGCCCCTGACCCCTCCACCGGACACGCCCTCTTCCCCATCCGCTCGGCGGCTCGGTGCACAGCCCCCGTTCGCGCGAAGAGCACACGACGCCCGGGAACACGATCTCCCTGAACCGCGGTCACCTCCGCGCCGGCGGAGGTGACCGCAAGGCCGCCCGGCTCGAGCATCAGCAGGCGTACGACGAGGTGACCGAGCAGGTCGAGAGGCGCCTGGAGCCGGAGCGGGTACGACGTTTGACCACGAAGGATGCGCACGCTCTGACAGGCGCCCACGCGGTGCACGCGCTCCACGACGAGGAACGTGCCGCCTTCGAGCGTCACCTGACCGGGTGCGAGGCGTGCGCGCAGGGGTCGCGGAGTTCACGGCCACCGCCGGGCGTCCGGCTCTGGCTCTGGCCCTGACCTCCACGGTGCGCACGCCTCCTGTCGTGCGGGGGCAAAGGAACGCACGCCGCTCGCATCGCTCCCCTGAGGGCGACCGGGCAAAGCGTGCGCCCCGGCGGCACAGGTGTCAGCTCTTGGGCATCAGGACGGTGTCGATGACGTAGACGTTGGCGTTGGCGGTCTTCACGTTGCCGCAGACGACCTCGGCGGAGTCGTTGACCGTGTAGGACTCACCGGAGCCGGAGGTCGTCAGCTTCGACTTCTCCAGGGTCGTGAAGGAGCCGTTCTCCAGGTCCTTCGGGGTGAGCCTCTGGCCGACGACGTGGTAGGTGAGGATCTTCGTCAGCTGCTCCTTGTCGTTGAGGACCTTGTCCAGGGTCGCCTTCGGGATCTTGGCGAAGGCGTCGTTCGTCGGCGCGAACACGGTGATGTTCTGGGCGTTGTTGAGCGTGTCGACCAGGCCCGCCTTCTTCACCGCCGTCACGAGGGTGGAGAGCTCCGGGTTGTTGGAGGCGGCGGTGGCGACCGGGTCCTTGGCCATGCCGTCGAAGGAGCCGGCGCCGTCCTTCGGAACGGAGGCGCAGGCGGGCCCGAACGGCTGGTCCGTGCTGCTCGCGCTGCTGCTCGCACTACCGCTCGAACCGGCCATGTCGTCACCGCTCTTCGTCGCCGCGGCTGCCGCCGTGCCGGCGGAATCGGACGTGCCCGAGTCGCCGCCACCGCTGGAACAGGCGGTCAGGGCCAGGGGAATCACGGCGGCGGCGGCGAGAAGGCCGGTGGAACGACGGGTACGCGTGTTCATCATGTTCTCCTGTGGAACGGCGCAGCACGATGCGGCTGCGTTCGGGGTTGCGGAAAGGGTGGGTCTCGAAAAGGGCCCGAGACCCTCGTGGTTGGGGAGGGTGGAGGGTCAATCCACGGTCACGAAGACGGAGTGCCGGCCGCCGGCGCCGTCAGGCATCGCGCGCGTACGTCTCTCCGTCTGTGCGGTGCCGTCGTGGTCGGTCGCGCGGGCGGTGAGGGTGTGACCGCCTTTGGCTGCCTGCCGGGGAAGGGGCCACTGGCGCCAGGTGTCCCGGGTGTTCTCCGCGGCCGCCAGGACGAGTCCCCGCCGGTCCCATCTCTCGGGCCCGGGCAGACCGTCTCCGGCCTCCTCCGTCATGGACTCCGGCGTCGGTGACCGCCTCACCCCGGTCAGACGGCCCACCAACACGTACAGAAGCAGAACTCCGGCGACGGCGCCCGCGACGGAGGGCAGCGCGTCGACGGAGCCGCTCGCGTCGGGGCGGCTGACGGCAGCAGCCGCCCCGACGATCCCGAAGAGGAGGACCCCGGCGGTTCCGACCCGCCGGAACCGCACCGCCGATGCACCCGACGCCAGTGCCGGCACGGCCGGCACGGCCAGGATGCCGAGCTGCGGTACGAGCTCGTCGTCGGTGCCGAAGCGGCGGACCGCCCGGTCCTTGACCGGAGCGGGCGTCGCGTCGATGGAGGCGCCGTCCACCGCGACGACCGGACCGGACTGCGGACGCACCGCTGCCGCGACCACCTCGGCCACCGCCGGCGCGGCGAAGCCGGTCAGCGCCCCGCTCAGCGCGCCCAGCGCCAAACGCGGCGGACCGAGCCGTACTCGCCGATCCTTCTCTTCGTCCCTCACGCGGGGAATCCGGTTCTGCGCACCGGGGTGGATTGGTCCCTCATCTGATCAGGCGAAAAGAGGGCCCCGGCCAATCCATCGCGCGTTCCGCAACGGATTACCTGGTTGGAAAGCCGCCGGACATCGCCATCGCTGTCGTACTCGAGAAGGGGGCCGGGCCTGCTCGCGGGGCGGCTGCGCCGACGCCCCCTGCGGCTGCCTGGGTGTTCCGCCGGCTTGATCGGCTGCTCCACAGGGCGGGACACCACTTCGTGGAGTCCACCGAGACCGCCCGGTCGAGGTCCTCTTCGTCGAGGCGACTCGCTCCGCTCCCCGCACGTGGCCCGGCCGGATGGTGGCCGACCGCGGACCGGCCGCAGCGGCTCCGCGCCGACAAGGCGTATCCCTCCCTCGGGGGCCATGGCGGATCCTTCGGCCCCTCACCCTTGAGAGGCTTTTCGAACCACGAGGAGAAGTCGCCGCCCGGCCCCTCGGAAACGAAAGCATGGGTCGCTGTCAGCTCGGCAAGTTTCCCCCGGCGTCAGCCGGGCCAGGCCCGATATCGCCAACTCCCGCGAGGGCATGCCCCGTTCGTCGTTGTCCCGGCTGCTCACCCACTTGGCTTCGGTGAGCGGGCCCAGCAGCGGGAACGCCCGCTCCAGCGGTGCGGTGTCGGTGCGCCAGCCCTTCCTGGCTCCGCTCGCCACCTGACGCAGGGCCCACCAGGCGGGCAGCACCGTCAGCCCCGCCCCGATCCCGACCAGTTTCCGTCGCTCCAACGCGACCTGGACCTGCGCCTTTTGCCGTACCGCTCGCCGCAGCCGGGGCTTTCGGTCGGACGAGTACGCCGGAAGAAGAGGTCAAGAAGCGAGGACGAGGCCCGTCACTGCCGTCGCGCACGCCGTGAAGCCCAGGGCCATCATCCACACGGCCTGGCGGACGTACCTCTCGCGGTCCCGGCGCTCCTTGCGCACCGCGGCCACCGTGCCCATGTGGACGCTCTTCGACACACGCGGCAGCCGCACCAGCGGGTACGTCTCGCCCACGGTGTGCAGGGGGTTGGGGCCGACGCCCCTGGCGTGCCGGGCCTGCGAGCCGTCCGCTGTCGGGTATTCGTAGCGGGCGCGCAGGGTGTCGGTGCGGACCAGCGGCTCCAGGGCGACCAGGACCGCGGGGACCTCGACGCCCGTCTCCTCCAGTTCCCTCGCCTCACGGAGCGCGTTCCTCTCGCCGCTGAAGCACATCAGGCCGAAGAGGAGCAGGCCGCCGCCCGCCAGGACGAAAGCGCCGAGTACCAGGATGACCATGTCCACAGCGGGACCGTACGTCAGCGGAATATCCCTCGGGAACCCCTGCCGCTTACGATCACGCGCATGTCGATCATCTCGTCCATACCTGTCCTTCTGGGCGACCGCGGCGCCGAACTCCGCGCCGACAGCGGCGGACTGCTCCTGCGCCGCCCCCGCGAGGAGGTCCGCGTCCCCCTCGCCGCCCTCGCGCGCGTGCACGCGAACGGGCGGGCGGTGACCGTGGAGCTGACGGCCCCGGCCGGGACCGAGTCGACCCTGTACCGGATCGAGGGCGTGAGCCGCGCCTCGGGCACGGTCTTCGCGGAGGCGGTGAACGGTTCACTGCCCGAACGTCCCGCCGGCGAGGACCCGGTGGACGGCTCGACGCTCGTGACCGTCACGCCCCGGGACGTCGCGGGCGCGGGCCGGGAGGAGGACGACGGGGACGCGGAGCCGTTGCAGCCGGCCGAGCTCGTCCTCCGCTGCACGATGGTCGCGGTCGGCCTCGGACTCGTCGTCCTCGCCGCGGGCATCGTGGTCGCCGGGGACCATGTGAGCCGCGCGCTCGCGGTGCTGCTGCTCGGCGGCACCGGCCTGGCGATCGGCCGGTTGACGGCCCGCACGGTGGCCCTCCTGTGGAACGAGTGGTACCTGCCCCGCCACGGCATCACCGTCGAAGCGCAGCCCGTCCTCGTCCACGGCGAGGTCGCCTACGGCTACACCACCACCGACGGCAGGCTCCGCCCCGTCCCCGGCAACGTACGCAGCGTACGTGGCGAGACGTACGACGTCGCCTACCACCCCAAGCACCACTCCCGCGTGGTCGCGTGCCAGAGCCTGGGTGCCGTCTTCAAGTGGCTGCCCGTACCGGTCGTCCTCACGGCCGTCACCGTCCTCGTCGGCTGGGGTACCGCCGCCCTCGCCCTCCCCGCCTTCCGCTGAAACGCCCAGAGGCGACCACCCTGCTCGGTGAGTCGGGACGGCACCTGCCCGACCAGCCGGAGGGTGTCCAGCCGGACCTGTGGACCGCACAGGGCGTCGACGGCCAGGCAGTGCAGGATGTCGCGGTCGCAGGAGTAGGTCGTGACGGCGGGGGACCATATCGGCGCGTCGGCCGCCCGGAAGTCGACCCGCTGGGTCAGGAAGAGGCTGCGTGTCTCCGTCCTGCGCTCGTCGCAGGTGAACCCGTGGGCCGCCATGGCCGTGGCCGCCTGCTGACGGCTCATGCCGAAGTGCAGTGGGCCGACGCTCACGAACGGGGTGTAGTCCCACCGAACCCGCTCGGCCTCGTCGACAACCGACCGCATCCGGCACCAGCCTTCTTCGCCCTGAGTTCCTCGCCGTGCCGGGGAACTTCGGCAGCCTACAGTCGCAATGGAGTCCGTCGGCCGAGCGGCCCCGACTCGCTTCCAGCGGTGCCGCCGAGTCAGGTTCCGTCCGGCCGGTCCTGGGCTGTGGGAGGATTCCGTCCATGACGTACATCCGAAGGGGCCGTGCCGCGTAGAACACCAGCTTCGCTTCGACCGCGGGAACGCGGCCGGGGAAGACCCTGGGTCCGGTACCGCGACGTCCCAGGCCTGTCGGGAGCGGCGAACGCCGCCGTCCGTGTGCTCGAACGGGAGCGGTTGTCCCCGGGCGTCGTGGCAGTGGCGCTGAGCGTGTGGTCCGTGCGCGTCCACGGCACCGGGCGCCGGTGGAGGCGGTGGGAGGCCGAGTTCACCTGCCCGTGCTGCGGCGAGGGGTGGGCCCGGGACAAGCTGCAGGACACTCTGTTCATGCTTCCGCCGAGGGCCGCCGGCGAACTCCGGGCGCAGGTGGAGCGCCTGGACGCGGTGCTCCTCGGACGAACGCACCACGAGCCGACGGCGGACCCGGAGTCGGCGTGGTGGCATCGCAGGTGCTGACCGCACCCGTGCCGCCCCCTGAGCGTTTTCAGCGTTGCCTCTCCAGGGCGAGGACGGCTTTGGCGATGGCGGTCATGCGGTTGGGACTGATGCGGGACCTACGGAAGATCTGCCAGGACTTCAGCAGTGCCATGCCGTGTTCGGCCGGCGCCCTCGCCTCGGCCGGGGCCCGGTTAGCTGTCCTTGCCGATCGAAGCGAGGACGGTGCAGTGATTCGTGTGCATCTGTCCATGGAGGCGGCACCCCCGTGGCAGCAGGGTGAAAGCGGAGCGGACATCTACCAGTACTTCGTCGAGGCCCAGGTGGATATAGCTGCCCTGGTCCGCGCAGCTGACCAGTGGGATCTTGCTCTGGCTTCGTTTTCTCAGCCGGTCTGGTCCGATGTGCAAGAACACCGCTTGTCGTCTCCAGGGATCCGGTCCGCCGGGACCGGATCGAGCCGGTCGAGTTTCTCCCGGCCTCCGACGACGGCTGGGCCGCAGCCCGGCGGCAGACCACCGACGACCAGAGCAACGGCTTCCTCGGCGGTGTCCGCCTCCCCGACGATCCGGGAACGGGACGGCCCAACGACGAGGTAGCGCCCGCCAGGAAGGTGCATGATGAACGGAACATCCCAGGACCAGTCACCAGTACACCTGCTGAAGTGCAGGTCCTGGTGGCTGCTCGAGGGGTGCAACTGCCGGAGAAGCGGCTCCGCATACGCGGCTCCCACCAGTCTGGCGTCCATGTACTCCTTGTGAAGCAGTCGCTGCCACGCAGCTTCCACGACATCGTCCTGACCGGGCTCGGCGTCATCGGAAGCACTCCGCGGATCCATCCATGCCATGCGCCCATTCTGCCGCCCCGTGCGCCGACCGACCTTTTACCCGGACCGGTTCGCCGGAGACGGCCTGCGGATCGGCCGCGTCCACCTGAGACAGGGACCAGATCGGCCGAGACGAGACATTCACCGCCGACGCCACCCCATCAGCGGCCACGCCGAAAACGGCTCTGGCCGCAGTTCCGTGAACAACTGGTCGGGGGTGCCGCAAGGCCGTTGTCGACCCGTCCTATCGAGTCCACCGCATGCTGGTTGACTGCCCCTGTGGATGAACTGATGTATGTACCGGATGCCGAGGGTGACTGGGAGCCCGCGACGGAACCCCCGGGTGGACCCAATCCGGCCCGGCAAGCCTCGATGTTCCAATGCGCGGCCGGGCCTCTGCACTCGTTCGCCTTTCTCTCGGTGGACTTGGACGCAGTGGCCCGACGGCTGAGGCTGACTCTTGAGACCTCGTGGGACGGACACGGCAGGGTTCGGGCGGCGTTCTTCGTTCTGGACGGCACGGATTTCGTCGCTACCCATCACGAGGGGGACGCTCCGGGAACGCATATCTGGACCCGGAAGGGCGGTCCGGTCGACTCGGCCGCGCGCGCGGGCAGTCTCCTCGTGGCTCTTGGCGTGGGGCCGGAGGCGGTCTCGTACTCCACGTGGGGGGGTCGGCACCGATCTGTCGGCCGTCCCCCCTGCCTGGAGACGCGCGGGGCGTGCCACGCGCAAGCCGGTGCGCTCGCGCCAGGATTTCTGGGAGGACTTCAAGAAGTATCCGGGCATATTTGTTGCCCGCGTCAACTTTGAGTCGGTGACCGGGTTCCTCAGCGGCTACGACGTCGCCACTGCAGGAGACCTGCTGAACGGGTTTCAGGAGTGGCTCGCCACCGAACTGGGATTCGGCCGGAACCTGAACTGGGTGGCTCTGGTCCTCAACTTCGCCTTCCCCGAGGGCCGCCCTACAGAGCCGTGGTCACCCGAGGACGACCAACACGCCGTGGATCAACTGCTCAAGCTGCTCGACGAATACTTCGGATCTCTCGCCGGCGGCCCAAAGACTGACGGCGAGCCGCAGCCAGCGCCGCAGTCGTCCCGAACTGGACCTCCAAGATCATGACTGGATGAGGATCCGGGTTCAAAAGGTTCGAAAAAATTTCCGGCTTCACTCGCTTGCGGTTCAGCGGAGGCATGAGCATCACGCCTCCGGCACGAGACCGATCGCTTCAGGGAACTGCAGTGCGAGTTCACGACGTTCCGGATCCTGCTCTTCACCGGCGATGTCACACAACAGCCGAACGAGTTCCTGCCGGTCCTCTTCGGGCCTCTTGGCGAGCGCGTTGTTCAGGTTCCCACTGACCCATTCTGTGATCTTGACGGCGTCGTCGTCATCGATGGTGTCCTCATCGGCAAGTTCGATGGCGTTGAAGATGTCCATCACGGCCTTCGCAAGAGCACGAGTGACACTGGCCCGTCCCTGTGCCCGCTCGTGAGGCTGATCGAGCGCAGCGGCCATTTCTTCGCACAGCGCTGTGGCGAACGGCCTCCCCCTCTCCGGCACCTGTGTGGTGATCTCCCGAAAAAGCTGGATGAGTTCGCGCTGGTCCTGTTCCGGCGCCTGTCCAAGTGCCTTCTTGACAGCGGAAATCGGTTCGAGAAGGTCGGCGGCGTCGGCCGGAGCGACTCCCCGGGGGTCATCAGGGTCGACAGGGTCCGGCACGTACGACGACCGGATAGCCACATCGAGATTCATAACGGTGCCCGCGAGGATGTGGGTGAGATGGTTCATGGGGCGACGACCCTCACTCGAATGTTGGCGATGAGCTGCGAGGACAGCATCTTCCTGGCCTGACGAGCGACGGTTTCGTCCGGGGCTTCCCACACTCCGGTCATCCCGTTCTGCTCCAGCGCGGCGGGCACAGCGTAGATCCGGGTCTCGCCAGCCTCCGCCGAGTGCCCTTCAGTATCCCTTGACACCCTCCACTGCATCGCCGAAATACGCGAGTGCAGCGTCCGAAACCGAGGCAACGCTTTGGGCCCTGCCGAAGCCAAAGCACCGGCAGGCAGGATCCCGGGTTCCAGCAGAATCGTCTGTTTGCGTTCGGGCGGACCACCTAGGCGGCCTGTGCAGCAGTCTGGATGATCAATGCCAGGTGTCTTGTGCGGGCTCTCCCGGACACGGCCACTCAGGGGACCTCAGTTAGCTGTCCGAGCCTCGACGTCTTCAAGGGCTTCGCGAGTGATCTCGGAAACGAAGACGGAATCGTTCTCCATCCCTTCGGGCAAGTGACTTCGGCTGTCCTCACGAAAGAGGAACGTGCCACGGGGAGTGAGAACGCCCGCACCGATCCTGTCGGCAAGTTCAGCGATGACGCCGCGGATCTCCCCCAGGGCAGGACGCTCGACCCCGACCATGTCGCCAGAGACACACAGCTCGGCTTCTCCGCCGTCATCCGCGCGGATCCAGAATTCCATACCGTCGGCCGTCGCCTTCCCGGGCACGGCACCATATGGAGCAAGAACCGCCTCCACCACATCCATGTCAGGCGGAACAAGTTCACCGTCCACGAACTTACAGAGCCCCAGGCTGTAACTCATTTTACTCCTCTTGCCGCTAGGAAGACGACGGGCGCCTCCCTCCCTACAGGAAGAGGGACACCCGTCACTCAGCCCGTGATTGCGACGGATCTGAACACGAACTCGATTCCCTTGACGTCGTCATCGATCGCCCAGAGTCGCAAAGCAGTGGCAGTTCTCTCGTTGTTCATATACCACACGACGGGCACACCATTGGATGCCGCGACCCGTTTCTTCATCGCTGTGGTCTCCGCGGTGGGAAACTTGAGCTTGCCTGTGCTCGGGTTGGCGAAATTGTCGGGATAGTGCAAGTTCTTGGCATCGATGAGTGTTCCGTTCTTGTATCCGTCGAACTTGATGAAACCACTCGGCGTGGAGGCCGGAACCTTGTACACGAAGCCTTCGGGCATCCCGTCTGTCACGGCACGCCGATAGGCAGCGTCGGCTGATTTCATCGACTCCTTCTCCGTAAACCATCTGCCGGGCCCACCGAGCTCGACCCAGCAAAACTCGCCTCTGGCGGTGCGTGCGAGAGCGGCGACGCGGGGCTTGCCGCACGCACCGCCCAGTTCCTGGAGGACCTTGGCGCCGACACTGGCGATGGCTTCGTCGGTCAAGGGGAGAGCACGCAGGGCTTTCCCCGCGTCGGCGAATCCGATGCCGGTCCTCGCGGCGGCGTCGGCCGCCTTGACGGCGTCCGCGATGGGTTGGATGAGCCTGCCGGCGAACAGACTCGCGACGTCCAGGGGCGCCCAGGCGCATCCGCTCCAACTGCCGCTCCGAAAACCGGAGGCGAACTTCTGGGCGCACTTGATCCAGTTGCCGAAGTGGCGGCCGTGTCGGCGCGGGTGGCGGCCGCTCGGGCGTCCTTGGCGTCCTTGGCGTCCTGTTCGGCCTGGGCGGCGGCGGAACGGGCGGCGGAGGCGTCGAGTTCGGCGGCGTCGGCGGAGTCGCGGGCGTCCTTGGCGTAGCCCTCGGCGTTGCCGGCGGCCTTGTCGGCGGCTTCGGCGTCCTCGGCGTCCTCGGTGGCCTGTGCGTCGTAGGCGATGGTGCGGGTCAGTGAGACCGCGGAGACGGTGGTGTCCGCCTTCGCCGACTGCGAGTCCACGACCGCGGCACGACCGCGGCATTGGCTTCCGGGCCGCGGCCCGCGCCGGCGCGGATGGCCCCGCGGAGCCGTTCGTGCAATTCGGTCACGAGGCCGGTGGCCCGCCGTGATGCCATGGGTGACGCTTCGTCATCTCCCCGTGGGGCGGGGCGAGCGGCTTGTCACTCGTAGGTGGGGTGGAGCCGCTGTGTCGGCAAGTTTCCCGTTCCCGTCGCTGGAAGATCCGGCCATGGGAACTGGTTCGGGGACGCGGTGGGTCGGGGTGCTGTATCTCGTGCTGACGTTCGGCGGCGCGGCCGGGGCCGTGTGCATCGCCTTCCGTTTCGACCTGCGGATGGCCGAGACGGCGGTGACTCTGCTTCCGTCCGCAGGCGGCCTGTACCTGTCCTGGGCGACCTTCCGTGCCGATCGCCGGGAGGCGGCTCACGGGTACGGTGTGGGCGAGATCGCCGATCGGCTGGCGGTGGCCGTGCGGGGCCAGTGGGAGTCCGAGGTCCGGGTGCGGCGGCTGAACGACCCCTATCCGCTCCCGGTCTCCTGGCAGGCGGCCGATCCGCGATTCGGCGAGTCGTGGTCCCTTCTGCGGGAGCTGGCCGGTGACTGGCCGTCCGACCGTCCGGCGTCCCCCTCCGGCTGGGCCACCGGGCCCGCCGGACTGGCCGGAACAGGCGGGGAGATCACCCAGGTGTTCCTGGAACGGGTGCCGACCCGCCGTCTTGTGGTCCTCGGCGGTCCGGGGAGCGGGAAGACGATGCTGCTGATCCGCCTGGTGCTGGCGCTGGTCGCCGAACGTGCGGAGGGAGGCCCGGTTCCGGTCCTGTTCCCGCTGGCCTCGTGGAATCCAGCGGAACAGACCCTGGAATCCTGGATGGCGCAACGGCTCGCGCGCGACTACAGCGGTCTCGGTGCTCCGGAGGCGGGGCCCGCGGATCGCCCTGGGCAGGTCGGCCGCGCCCGGGCTCTGTTGGAGCACCGGCTGATCCTGCCGGTGCTGGACGGGTTCGACGAGATTCCCGAACCGTTCCGTGCCACGGCGCTGGACGCGATCAACGCCGCCCTGCCGCCCGGCCAGCCGCTGGTGCTGTCCAGCCGGGTGACGGAGTACGGGGACACGCTGGCTCCGGCCCGCGGGGTACCGGTCATGCTCTGCGGTGCCGCCGCCGTGGAACTGCGCCCCTTGGACGTGCCGGACATCGCCGACTATCTGAGACGGGACGCCGGCGGCCAGGGCACGGCGGCGGCTGCCCGCTGGGATCCGGTGATCCGTCTGCTCGGCACCGACGCCCCCGTGGCCCGCGCGCTGACCACACCACTGATGCTCTTCCTGGCCAGGACGGTGTACAACCCCCGGCCAGGGGAACATGCCGGTGTCCTCCCCACGCCCGCCGACCTGTGTGATCCGACCCGCTTCCCCGACACCGCGGACGTACGGGCCCATCTCTTCGACGCGTTCGTGCCCGCCGCCTACCGGCCCCATCCGCGGTATCCGTGCCGCTGGTCCCCCCAGCAGGCCGAGCGCTCCCTGCGGTACATGGCGCGACACCTGCAGCACACCCTGGGCGGTAGCGGCGACCTGGCCTGGTGGCAGTTGCGTCGTGCGCTGCCGCCCCGTGTCGCCCAAGTGGTGACGGGAGTTGTCCTCGGTGTCGTGTCCTGGACCGCCGCCACCGTGGTCGGCAGGCTCACGGCGCTGCTCGCCGGTCTCGACTCCGGATGGCAGACGGGCCCGCCCGCGGCCATCGTCGCGGGCCTGGCCGGAGGGATCGCCGGCGGCATCGGCTGCGGCCTCGTCGCGGGGGTGACCGGGGGCGTCGTCGAGGGAGCGACCCATCTGCTCACCACCGGGCAGCCGGGATGGCTGCCGACCATGTCGGCCTATGGACTCGCCTACGGTTTCGCCGGCGGAATCGTGGGCGCGCTCTCCAGCAGACTCGCGGACCGGCGACCCGGGACGGCCCCGGAGTCCCGGCGCAGAGGGCTCTGGGACTGGCGCATGTGTGCCCTCGGCTTCGCCGCCGGAGCCGTCCTCTGGTTCTCCTTCCGCCTCAACTACGGTCCGACGGCCGCGACCGTCGGCGCCCTCGCCAACGGCGTGGTCTACGCGTTGGCCGGCGGAGTCGTCGGCGCCCGGGCGAGCAGCCTGTCCGCCCACCGCCCGGACGCCGTCCCCACCGTCCGCACGCTGTGGGCCTGGAACTGGCGGGGCTTTTCCGGCGGCCTCGCCAGCGGCTCCACCATCGGCTTCACCCACTGGGCCGTGCTCAGGATCCAGTCGCTCCTCACCGGCACTCCCTCCTACACCTTCACCACCGCGCTCTCCTTCTCCTGCGCGTTCGGGCTCGCCGTCGGAATCGCCCACGGCCTCACCGGCAAAGCGGCCGACCTCACCGCCGCGGTCGGACCGGCCGCCCTCATGGAGCAGGACCGAGGGATCTTCCGCAGGCTGTGGATCGTCGTGGGCCTCGCGGTCTGCGCCGCGTTCCTTCTCTGTTACGGCGTCGAATACGTCGCACAGGGCGGGTTTTCCTACGGCCTGGGCCGAGGGGTCCCGGGCGGACGGGGGATCGCGATGAGCCCGCCCCACATCCTCGACCGCGGCCTCGCCTACGGACTCACCGTGGGCCTCGCGGCGGCGCTCAGCCAGAACGCCTGGTGGTACTACACCCTGACCCGCCATCACCTGGCGGCGCGCCGCCACCTCCCCATGGATCTGACCGCTTTCCTCGCCGACGCCCACGAACGACGCGGCGTACTGCGACAGGTGGGAACGGTCCACCAGTTCCGTCACATCGACCTACAGCACCATCTCGCCGCCCCAGGGCCGTCTCAGGAGCCCGGAGCGTCGAGACGACCGCCACTGCCCGGGCCACGCTTCCCGCTGCCGCCGGTACGTGAACGCTGAGCGGGTGATGCTGCCCGACGGCAGTGCGCGCGGGGAGGACGGGCGAGAACCTCCAGGTGGTCGAATGGGACGTCGAAAGCCGCAACTCGCTTGCTGGAAAGCCCCGTTGGTCGTCCATTCTGCGGCAGTCGACCTGCCCCCCTACGCCCTCGTCGAGGCGGGCCGGGATCGCCGCCAGGACCCGTGAGAGCGGGGTGAACGGAGCGGTGGCCGGTCGGCCCGGGGCGCGGGCCCGAATCCGGTGGACTGCCCGACCGGACCGATGGCATGGTCGTCGATCGTGACGAAGCACGGTTTCCTGGCATTGGCGCCGCAGTACACCACGACCTCCGAGCTGCTCTCGACATCGGCACGCCGACGGGGCATGGACGTCGAAGTCCTCCCCGCCCGGGGTGGCGCGGGCACCGCCGCGGGGAGGCGTGGCGGCCACTACTACGGCGGCCCCGTCTTCGCGGCAGGCGTCGTGGACGAACTCGAGCTCGCACTCCTGGAGCCCTCCGACGACTGGCTGGTCACCGTGCCCCCCGCGTACACCGGACGGCACATCGCCATGGCGACCCTGGGCGAGGCCCGTCGCCTGAACCGACCGGCCTTCGTCAAGCCGCCGACCGACAAGAGCTTCCCGGCCGCCGTCTACGCCGACGGTGGCCGCCTCCCGACGGGGGCCGAGCTGCCGTCCGACATCCCGGTGCAGATCAGCGACGTGGTGACCTGGGCGACGGAGTTCCGCCTCTACGTCCTGGACGGCGAGGTCCGCACGGGTTCGCAGTACGCCACCTTCGGCCGTCTCGACGCCCGGCCCCTCGACGGTCACCGTCACGAGGACGCCGTCCTGGCGTTCGCGAAGGACTTCCTGGCCACCTGCGGCGACGGCCTGCCCAGCGCGGTGGTGGTGGACGTCGGGCTCCTGACCCCGCCCGAGCACGGCGCCGCCGACCGATGGGCGGTGGTCGAGGCGAACATGGCGTGGTTCAGCAACACCTACGCCGCCGACCCCGACCGGGCCCTGGACGTCGTCCTCCGCGCCGCCGGCCCGCGTACCCGGACGGCGGACCGCGACCGCCGCTTCTGCCGCACCCCCGAGACCGCCCGCCCCACCGGCTGAGGGTGGGGGCCGCGTGTCCTCAGGCGAGGGCCCAGCGGTCCACCCGCCTGCCGCGCCGGGTGAGCCAGGTGCCGTCCTCCAGAGGCGTCACCGCGTGCCCGGCGCCCGGGTGCACGGAGTAGTCCAGGAGCCCGAGCGGACGAAGGGTGTCCGCGTCGCACAGCCAGTGCCTGCTCCGCTCGTCCCTGTCCCTGTCACGCGGGTTGACGCTGAGGATGACCCGCTCGGCGTCCAGGAGGTACGCCTGCGTCCCGCTCGGGTCCCCCCAGTCGGCGAGCAGGTCGCCGACGTCCTCCACCGCGAGGCGCTCGGAGGTGTCCGTGTCGTACGACGCCAACTCGTCGGCCTGCCGCGACGCGCCGAAGCCCTCGGCGCGCCGCACGGTGAGCAGCCGGGACGACCCCGGGACGAAGGCCGCGGCGTCCACCATCGTCTTCCGGCCGAGCAGCCGCAGCCCGTCACGCCCGGCCCCCAGCCAGTAGGTGATCCAGCTGTCCCAGAAGTCCCAGCAGGAGACCGCGAGCCGGGATCCGTCCGGATGCCACACGTGCCGCGCCGTGAGCAGCGCCGGGACGTCCAGCGGCTGCCGGCCGAGCACCTCGCCGGTCGCGGTGTCCAGGAGGAGCAGGACGTCCGGGCCGTACGGGTGCTCCTCCGGACCGTCGTCGACGCGCGCGTCGGGCGGGGAGGGACCGGCGACCCGTGTCGCCTTGACCACCGCCGCCAGCGATCCGTCCGGACTCACCGTCACGTCCCCGCGCACCCGGTCGCCGTCGGGCCAGATCTCCTCGGAAAGTTCCCAGCGGGTGCTGCCGTCCGGGGCCGCGCGCCATACGCGGAACTCATCGCAGAGCACGAACCCGTCGTCGGGCAGCGCCGTGCCCCGCGTCACGGACGGCAACTCCACCTTCGACAGGGGGCGTACGGCACCCAGGGCGAGGAACCCGTCCCGCCGGTGGACCTCCAGGCTGTACGCCCTGTCCAGGAGGAGCCGCTCCCCGTCCAAGGCGTGGATCAGCCCTCGGGCCGCCCTTGCCGTACCGATGTGTTGCACACCGACACGCCGCCACCTCGCGTCCGCCATGCCCATGATCCTGTCACACGCCCCGCCCACGACGGCCGACCGAGGGACCTTCGGGGTCACAGCGACGCTCAGCCCAGTTGCTCGGCCAGTCCGACGACGACTCCCTCCGGCCCGCGGAGGTGGCACAGCAGGTGGCTGTCCTCGAACCGGGCGATCTCACCGACGAGTTCGCCGCCGCGGGGCCGCAGGCGGGCGATGGTGTCCTCGATTCGTCGACGAGGTGGCCCGGGACAGGCTCCGTGTCGTACGTGCTCTCCGCTCGCGGAGAGCACGCGGCCATCTTCATGATCCGTGCGGGCACACGCGGTTCACCTCCGCTCACGCGGAGAGCACGAAACCTTCCCTCGGGCCGCCCGGAGGTCCCCCGGTTCGCCTCCGCTCGAGCGGAGGCGAACCGGCGAACGTCATCGGCCTGGCCGGCGTCAGCGAACGCTGGAGTCAGCGGTGCGTTCGGATGTCCTCTGCTGGTGGCGCTCCTGGAGTCGGTGGCCGCGTTCACGGGGAGCCCTGGGATCTCGGGGCTCCCGCGTGAGCGGCTGTGCGTGGCGTCAGCGTGCGAACTTTTCGATGGCCGCCGGGGTGACAGGGGTGAAGAAGTTGACGAGGTTGCCGTCGGGGTCGCGGAACAGCAGCGACCGGTTGCCCCAGGGCATCGTGGTGGGCCCGGCGACGAAGTCGGTGACGAAGCCGGTCAGGTTCTGGTGAACGCGGTCCACGTCGTCGACGAGGAACTCGGTGATCACGCTGTGGTTGTCCGCCGGGCGGGCGGAGCCCGGGGCGAACAGCGGGACCGTGCGGGTGCCGGCGATCGCGAGGGTTGCGCCCGTGGTCTCGAGTTCGGCGAAGTCCTCGGTGGCCCACGTCGCCCGCGCCCCTGTGGCTCGCTCGTAGAACTCGACGAGGCGCGCCACGTCGCTGGTGATGATGCGGATCGAGACGAAGTCCATGGGAATCTCCTTGGTCGTGCTGGAGGCGTGCACGTCGCAGGCTAGGAGAAATAGTGGACAGAATCGGTCCTGTATTCGCGTTAGGCTGCGAACATGCCTCGACCCACCGGCCGCGTGCTGACACTCCTGGAGCTGTTGCAGTCGGGCGGCACCCGGACGGTGGCCGAGCTCGCCGACCGTCTCGGCGTCGGAGGGCGCACCGTGCGCCGGTACGTGGACCAGCTGATCGACCTGGACGTGCCCGTGGAGTCGGTGCGCGGCCGCTACGGCGGCTACCGGCTGGCCCCCGGGTACCGCTTGCCTCCGCTCATGCTCAGCGACGACGAGGCGCTGGCCGTGCTGCTCGGCCTGATCGCCGGCCGCCGGGCAGGGTTGACGACGACGGAGCGCACGGCGAACGAGACGGCGTCAGCGAAGATCCGGCGGGTGCTGCCCCAGCACATCGCCCGCCGGCTCGACACGCTCCTGGAATCCCTCGCCTTCACGGATCAGCCCGGCGAGTTCGACACCCCGGACGCCGGGGTCCTGCTCACGATCGCCGATGCGGTGCGCCACCACCGACCGGTCTCGATCCGCTACACCGACCGTGACGGACGGCGCAGCGAACGCACGCTGCACGCGTACGGGATCGTCGCCCATGGGGGCCGGTGGTACGTCACGGGCGAGGACGCCCGGATCGGCGAGGACCGAACCTTCCGGCTCGATCGCATCGCGGACGCGAGGGCCCTGCCCGGCTCGTTCGAAGCGCCGACGGGTCCCGGTCCGGCACAGCGCGTGTTGTCGGGGTTCGCCACGGCCGAGTACCGGCATCAGGTGACCTTGCGGATCCAGGGGACGGTCGAGCAGATCCGCGCCCGCCTTCCGGCCGGCGTCGCGAGCCTGGAGGAGCACGAGTCCCCGGCCGGCGAGGACCGGACGACCGAGCACTGGCTGCGCGTCGAGCTGCGGGCGGAGCGGCTCGACTGGTTGCCTCCGGTACTCGCCTCGCTCGACCGGCCGTTCGTCATCGAGCGCCCCGATGAACTCCGCGACCTCGTCACCGCGCTCGCCGATCGCCTCACGTCCTACGCCCGCCGAGCCTGACAGCGAGGAACCGATGAGCACTTTCAGCGTTGCCTCACCAGGGTGAGGCAACGCTGAAAGTGCTCATCGGTTCCTCGCAAAGGTTGTGGTGACGGTGTTCGGTTCATCTCCGCTCTCACAGAGAGCACCTGTTGGCCATGTGCAGGGCGCCGTGGTTGTCCGGTTCACCTCCGCTCGATCGGAGGTGAACCGCAGCCGAAGAGGCCGGCGGTGAGGTTGAGGGCGTGCTCTCCGTGCGAGCGGAGGTGACCTGATCCGGTGAACGCCCTGAGACAGGGCCAGCATTTCAGACGACCAACCATTCAAAGAGACACGTTCTAGGTGACGCGCCGAGGTGCCGGACGCCAAGGGCGGGCAGGAGTTGGGTCAACGGTCAACCAACCGTGGACGCGGGGCTTCACCCGTGGATTCAGCGTCGGTGTCGTCGGTGCCGACCGGGCCGCGGGGAAACATCCGGTCCAGCCACTTCGGCAGCCACCAGTTGGTCCGGCCGAGGAGTGTCATGGTCGCCGGTACCAGCACCATGCGAACGACCGTGGCGTCGATGAAGATCGCGGTGGCCAGGCCGAGCCCGAACATTTTGGTGGAGGGGTCCTCGGCGACGGCGAAGGACAGGAAGACCGCCACCATGATGAGGGCGGCCGAGGTGATGATCCGGGCGGTGCGCGAGACGCCCTCGACGATCGCCGTGCCGTTGTCGCCGGTGCGCAGGTACTCCTCGCGTACGCGGGAGAGGAGGAACACCTCGTAGTCCATCGACAGGCCGAACAGGATGGCGAAGAGGAACATCGGGATGAACGACACGATCGGAACCGTCGCCTCCAGCCCGATGAGTGCGCCTCCCCAGCCCCACTGGAAGACCGCGACCATGATGCCGTAGGCCGCGCCGATGCTCAGCAGATTCAGCAGTACCGCCTTGAGCGGTACGACGACCGAGCGGAAGACCAGCATCAGCAGCAGGAACGACATCGCCAGCACGGCGGCGACGAACACCGGCAGACGTTCGCTGGTGCGTCGGCCCACATCGGACAGGCTCGCGGCGGCCCCGCCGACGTGCGCCCTGGCCGGGCCGTCCCCGATCGCCGCGGGCAGCACGTCGGTGCGCAGCCGGGCGATGGTGTCGGCCGTGGCCTCGTCCTGAGGGCTGGTGGTCGGGAACACCACGAGGGTCGCGACGCCGGTGGCCCGATCGATGCGCGCCGGCGCGACGGACGCGACCCCCGGATCCGCCGCGACCGTTGCGACGAGACGGTCCACCACTCCCGGATCACCGGCGGGGTCCGCGGCGATGACGAGGGGACCGTTGGTGCCCGGGCCGAACCCCTCGGCGACGAGTTCATAGGCCCGGCGCTCGGTACGGCTCTGCGGCAGTGAGCCGTCGTCGGGCAGGCCGACGCGCAGGCCGAGCACGGGCAGCGTCGCCGTCAGCAGCAGCCCCGCCGCGCCGACCGCGTACGGCACCGGGTGCCGGCCGACGTGTCCGATCCAGCGACGCCACCCGACGGCGGGGACGGCGCCCGCCGCCGTGTCCCGCCGTCGGCCGAGGCGGCCCGACCACCCGGCCCGAAGTACCCGGCCGATCCGGCCGGCCCGGCCCAGCCGCGGGCCCGCCGCGCCGAGGAAGGCCGGCAGCAGCGTCACCGACGCGAGCACCATCGTCAGGACGACGATCGAGACGGCGACCCCGCCCACCGTCATGAACGGCACGTTCGCGACCGCCAGGCCGAGGATCGACACGACGACGGTGCCGCCGGCGAAGACCACCGGCCGCCCCGCCGTTGCCACCGCTCGTCCGGCCGCCCCCTGCGGATCGAGCCCGCACGCGAGGTACTCCCGGTGCCTGGCGAGCACGAACAGCGCGTAGTCGATGCCCACTCCGAGCCCGACCATGCTGCCCAGGACCGGTGCGAAGGTGGGGACCTCTGTCACCCCCGCCAGTACCGTCATCGTGGCGACCCCGACGGTCAGCCCGAAGACCGCCATGCCGATCGGCAGCGCGGCGGCGACGAGCGAACCGAACGCCAGGAACAGGATCGCGGCCGCGGCGAGGAGGCCGATCAGCTCGCTCGCGCCGCCGTCGGGGTCGGAGAAGGCGTAGAAGAGGTTCCCGCCCATCTCGATGCGCAACGGCAGCTCGGCGCGCAGCCGGTCGCCGAGATCGACGAGGGCGTCGAGGTCTTCGGCCGACAGCCGGCTCTGGTCGGGGTACTGCACCCGGACGACCGCGATCCGCCCGTCGGCCGAGACGAGGCCGCCGCGCACGGCCGTGTCCCCGCCCGCGTCGAGCGCCGCCGCCGGGTCGCTCGTGCCGAGCACGTGCGGCAACCGGTTCACCTCGGCCCGCAGCCGCGTGAGAGCGGTGCGCGCGCCGTCGTCGAAGAAGGTCGCACCGTCGTCGAGGGGGGTGACGACCACCTGGGCGGTCATCCCCTCCTGGCCGGTGCCTGCCCGCTCGATCAGTTCCGCGGCCCGTCGGGAGTCCAGTCCCGGAGCGGTCATCGAGTCCGCGGTGCGCCCGCCGAAGGCGACGGCGGCGAGGACGGCGAGCGTGGCGGCGATCAGCCATGCCGCGATCACCCGCCAGGGATGGCGAGCGGCGCTTGCGCCCAGGCGCAACAGGGCTTTCGAGAGCATCGGGTCCTCCAACCACCTCGTCGGCCGTCCTTGTACGGCCGCCGATGCCGAGGCTCGTCGCCACGGCGCTCCGTGGCATCGGCCCGCGGGCCGCGGATCCGTCGGCCCCGGGGTGGAGTGACGAACCGTCCTTTCGGCCGATGCGCGGCACGCCGCGGTCCCTAGGCTGAGAACCGTGCTCCGAGACGACCTGCGAACCCTGTGGACCGAACCCCGGCCGCCCGACGCGCCCGCCCGGGTGCGGCGGGACTGGGCGCTGCTCGGCGCGGGCCTTGCCGGTGTGGCGCTGGAGGCCACCCTGCGGGAGAACGTCGTGTGGCGGCCGGTGGCGGTGGTGTTCGCCGTATGGCTGTGGCTGCTGCTCCTGTGGCGCCGGACCCGCCCGCTGGCGGTGGTGACGCTGGCGTTCGGCTCGGTGGTCCTGCTCACGGTGGCCTCGCTCGTCGCCGCACAGCGCGAGTCCGTCGGCCTGTACACCGGCGTGGTCGTGCTCGTGCTGGTGTACGCGCTGCCCCGGTGGGGATCGGGACGCGAGATCGTGCTGGGCGGCGCGGTGATCCTCGCAGTCGGCGCGCTGTGTGTCGTCGCGGACGAGACCCCGGTCGTCGAAAAGGTCGTGGGCCTCGTCTTCCTGCTGCTGCCCGGCGTGGTCGGGGCTGCCGTGCGGTTCTGGGTGACCGCTCGCGAGCGGCAGTTGGAGCAGGTACGCTCCCGCGAGCGCGAGCAGCTCGCCCGGGAACTGCACGACACGGTGGCCCACCACGTGTCGGCCATGGTGATCATCGCCCAGGCGGGCGGGGTGCTGGCGGGCACCGACCCGTCCGCCGCCGTCAAGGCGCTGGAGGAGGTCGAGGAGGAAGGGGCGCGCACGCTGGAGGAAATGCGCGCCATGGTCGCCGCGCTGCGCGACCGCGGGGTCGGCGCCGAGCTGGCGCCCCCTGCCGGAGTCGCGGATCTGGAGCGCCTGGTGCGCACCCCGGGTGGTCGCCTCAGGGTCGACCTGCGGCTCGACGGCGAACTGGACGCGCTGCCCCCGGCCGTGGACGCGGCCGTCTACCGGATCGTGCAGGAGTCGGTGACCAACGCGCTGCGCCATGCGGTCGACGCGACCGAGCTCGTCGTCCAGGTCGCCGCGGAACGGCACACGGTACGGGTGAGCGTGCGCGACAACGGCCGGCGCACCGGCCGGGGTCGCGACGGATACGGACTTACCGGACTGCGCGAGCGCGCGACCCTGCTCGGCGGCACACTACGAGCCGGCCCGGGTACCGACCGGGGCTGGCATGTCGAAGCCGAACTGCCGGGAGCGAGGAGCGAGAGCCGTGTCCATTCGCGTCCTCGTCGCTGACGACCAGGCGATCATCCGCACCGGCTTGCGGATCATGCTGAACGCCCAGCCCGGCATCGAGGTGGTCGGCGAGGCCGCCGACGGGCGGGAAGCGGTACGTCTGGCCCGCGGACTACGGCCCGACGTCTGCCTGTTCGACATCCGCATGCCCGTACTCGACGGGCTCGAGGCCACCCGGCTGGTCGCCGGCCCGGGCGTCGCCGACCCGCTGGCCGTGGTCGTCATCACCACGTTCGACCTCGACGAGTACGTCTACGGCTCACTGCGTGCCGGCGCCCGCGGATTCCTCCTCAAGGACACGGGACCGGACCTTCTGGCGCAGGCCGTACGGTCGGCGTCCGACGGTGAGGCGCTCATCGCGCCCAGCGTCACCGTCCGTCTGCTCCAGGCATTCGCGGACCTGCCCGCCGGCCGGCCCGTGGCCCAGCCGGTCTCCCCCGTCACCGCCCGCGAGGAGCAGGTGCTCCTCGCCGTCGCTCGCGGGCTGACCAACACCGAGATCGCCGATGCACTGCACATCAGCCTCAGCACGGTGAAGACGCATCTGGCCAGCCTGATGGCCAAACTCGGCGCCCGCAACCGGGTCGAGATCGCGATGTGGGCCTACGAAACGCGCCGTATCCTCCCCGGAACCTGAGCCGGGTGCCGGGACATGTCCCATGAGTCCCCGCCCGGACACCAGTGCACCGGTCGGCTCACGTCGGCTCCACGTGCCTCAACCGCCCCGGAGCGTGACGTACCAGGAGGCCGGAACCGGGACGGTGAGACACCCGATACGACAAGACCCCCGACGGCTACCTCGCCGGTCTCCGCCTGCACGCCTCGATGATCTGGATCAAAGACCTCACCAGGACCACCCACTGAGCTCGCCCAGTCTTCGAGTTGGTATGGTCCGCTTGGCCATGAGTCGTTTAGCGGCCTAAGACCCTGCGCTCGGGTTCGCCCCGACGCAGAAACCCCGGTTCGAATCCGGGCCGTGGCCACCTTTTGCCTCCCCGGGTGCGGTTCCATCTCAACCCACCGTCGCCGATCGGCACCTGCGCAAGTGTCCGGCGTGCCGCCTCTGGGCTGGGGCAGCGCTTTTGCTGCCTGTCGTCGCCGGCCGCCATCGGGCGTCATCGGGCGGCCCGAAGACGCTTCCAGGGATGGGACAGCCCCGGACTCCGACAGTGTGGCCCCTCGATGCGAACCATGGGGCAGGACGGTCGTTGAGGTCTGCCGGGCTGGTGAATCGGTCTTCGAGCGCCGGTGACCCCACGGACGGCGCTCTGCGGGCGGAGGCGTTCTCCGGGCGGTTTCCAGTACGAGCAGTTTTCCCCCGCGAGGGAGCAGGAGATACGCGCCCACGCCTCCGCCGTTCCCTCCCCAAGGCGCCTGCCCCCCGACCACCCCCCACAAAGCCCGGTGTCTCCTCTGCGGTCCTGATTGAGCGGACGACGCCAGGTCAGCTTCCCAGGCGTAGCCCGGCGAGCCAGACGTCCGGGGTGTTCGGGACTGCTTCGGCGGGTGGGGACACCGGCGCGGTGGCCGCCTTCGGCCGTGCGCGACGGGTGAGCAGCCGGCCGAGGGGGCCGCGGGCACGTGGTGCCGGGGTGGTCATGGGAGGGGCCTCCTGGAGGGTCGGGAGAGCAGTGGCGTCGCTCCCGGCCGACAGCGGCCGGGAGTCGGTCTCGCCCCACCGACGAACACCCCTACGCCGATCGACACTCCCCGAGCCGCTTCTCCAGGAATCTCCGCTCCGCCGCGTTCTCCACCAGGGCGAGGGCCCGGTCGTAGGCTTCGGCGGCCTCCGCCGGGCGTCCGGCGCGGCGCAGCAGGTCCGCTCGGGTGGCGGGCAGCAGGTGGTAGGCGTCCAGTTCGCCCTCCTGCTCCAGTTCGGCGACCAGGGCGAGCCCGGCGTCGGGGCCTTCGGACATGCCGACGGCGACCGCCCGGTTGAGCCGGACCACGGCGGAGGGCACGAAGCGTCGGAGCTCGCCGTAGAGGGCGGCGATGTCGGCCCAGTCGGTCTCCTCCGCCGTGGCCGCGGTGGTGTGGCAGGCGGCGATCGCGGCCTGGATCTGGTACGGGCCCGGGCGTCCCCGGCGCAGGGTGGTCTCAAGGAGTGCGGCGCCCTCGTCCACCTTGACGGTGTCCCAGGCCGTACGGTCCTGGTCCTCCAGGGTGACCAGGTCGCCGGAGGCGTCGACGCGGGTGCCGCTGCGGGCGTCGTGGAGCAGCAACAGGGCGAGCAGGCCGAGGACTTCGGGCTCGTCGGGCATCAGGCGGGCCAGGACGCGGGCGAGGCGGATCGCCTCCGCCGAGAGGTTCGCGCGCACCAGATCGGCGCCGGCCGTGGCGGCGTACCCCTCGTTGAAGAGCAGGTAGAGCACGCCGAGGACACCCGTGGTGCGTTCGGGCAGGAGGTGGGCGGGCGGTACGCGGTAGGGGATGCCCGCGTTGCGGATCTTCCGCTTGGCGCGCACCAGCCGTTGCGCCATCGTCGCCTCGGGGACGAGGAAGGCGCGCGCGATCTCGGGCGTGGTCAGCCCGGCCAGGGTGCGCAGGGTGAGTGCCACCCGGGCCTCGATGGCCAGCGCCGGGTGGCAGCAGGTGAAGATCAGCCGCAGCCGGTCGTCGCCCACTCCGCTCTCGTCGTCGGGATCCGGTTCGTACGGGTTGTACGTTCCGTACGGGTCGTACGGAACGTCGTCGCGCGCCGCCACCGCCACCTCCCGCAGCTTCCGCGCGCCGACCGCCTCCCGGCGCAGTACGTCCAGGGCACGGTTGCGCGCGGTCGTGGTCAGCCAGGCGCCGGGGCGGCGCGGTACTCCGTCGCGCCGCCACCGGTCGAGCGCCTGGGCGAAGGCGTCCTGCGCGCACTCCTCGGCGAGGTCCCAGTCGCCGGTCGTCCGGATCAGGGTGGCGACGACCTGGCCCCACTCCTCGCGGAACGCGGCCGCGACCGCCTCCTCGACTCCGTCGTTCATTCCCAGACCGGCCGCACCTCCACCGAACCGCCGCCCAGCGCCGCCGGGTGCCGGGACGCGAGCGCGATGGCCTCGTCGAGGTCGGCGACCTCGATGATGTCGATGCCCGCCACGTACTCCTTCGATTCGACGAACGGCCCGTCGGTGAGCAGGACTTCGTCGCCCTGAACCCGGACGGTGGTGGCGTCGGTCGCCGGGCGCAGCCGGGCTCCGCCCTTCACGATGCCGCGCTCGCGCACCTCCTGGACGTACGAGGCGAACCGCGGGTCGGCGGCGATCTCCTCGGGAGCGAGCTCCTCTCCGTCGACCGGTGTGCAGATGAACAGGGCGTACTTCATGACCGCGCCTCCTCCGCCGCCGAAAGGTCCGGGGCCGACGGCACGGACGTGTGCTGGTGGACGATCCGCCAGCGGTCGGCGGCCGCGCGGTAGCCCGTGGTGACGCGTGCGGTGGTGTCCAGGGTGGTGCCGTCGGCGAGCGGGGCGCGCAGGCGCACCAGGGCGTGGCCGAAGGCGACGCTCTCGTCGACGCGCACCCGGAGGTCGAGCACCTCGCGTTCCACGGGCCCCGCGAGCGTCGAGAACCACTGTTCCTGCGCCTTGCGCAGGGCGTCCGCGCCGCTCTGTTCCCCGTCGCCCGCGGGGTGGAACACCTCGACGTCGGGGGCGTAGCAGGCCATCATCCGGTCGATGTCACGTTCGCGGAGCGCCGCGGTGAGCTCGCCGTCGAGGCGGCGGATCTCTCCTTCGGCGTCCTCGTCGTCCCAGAACGCGCGGACCTCCATGGCACCGATCGTCGCGACGGGGTGCTTCGCGGCGGCCTCGACCGCCTCCTCCATGGACGCGCAGTCGAGGATGTCGAAGCCGGCGACGTACTCCTTCGTCTCGGCGAACGGCCCGTCGGTGCGCAGCACTTCGCCGTCGCGCACCCGGACGGTGACCGCCTCGGCGGGCAGCCGGAGGCGGTGGCCGTGCAGCCGGACGCCCCGCTCGGCGCCCAGTTCCTCGACCCAGGGTTCGACGGGTGCCATACCGGAGGCGTCGGCGGTGTCGTCGCCGCAGACCAGCAGCATGTACTTCATGGTTCCTCCCGGTGCTCATGAGCTTCCTACACCCCACCGACGAACCGCACCCCGACGGATCGACCGTCGGCGGAAATTTTTCGCGAGCGCCTTCGAACCCCGGTTCCCGAGCGCCGTCGGACGCGGTTCGCACCCCCTCAGAGGCGGGAGGTTCCGGGCCGCACGGGAAGGACCTGGACGCTGTTGCCGACGAAGCTGGTCTGCTGGACGAGGTCCGCCTCGGACACGGCGAGGTCGAGGTCGGGGAAGCGGGTGAACAGCCGCTCCAGGGCGATGGTGGCCTCCATCCGGGCGAGCGGGGCGCCGAGGCAGTAGTGGGCGCCGTGCCCGAGGGAGAGGTGGCGGGCGGCGCCGGGCCGCCCGGGGCGGGTGACGTCGAAGCGGTCGGCGTCCGGCCCGTGCGCGGCCCGGTCGCGGCCCGCGGCCGAGTAGCCGGCGAGGACGGGCGTGCCCCGGGGGACGACGGTCCCGTCGACGGTCAGGTCGCGCACCGGGTAGCGGAACGGGAAGTAGCTGACGGGGGCGTTCCAGCGCAGGGTCTCCTCGACGACGTCCCCCCAGCCCGCCTCGCCCTTCAGGACGGACTCCAGCTGGTCCCGGTGCCCGCACAGCGCCCGTACGGCGTTGGTGATCAGGTTCAGCGTGGTCTCGTGCCCGGCGATGATCATGAGCACCAGGGTGCCGATGAGTTCCTGCTGGCTGAGCCGGTCACCGTCCTCGTCGCGGGCGGCGATCAGCGCGCTGGTGAGGTCGTCGCCGGGGTCCTCCGCGCGGGCGGCCGCGACGGCGCCCAGCACGGCCACCAGTTCGCGGTTGGCGGCGACGGCCTGCTCGGGGCCGATGTCGGTGGCGACGACCTGGTTCGTCAGATGGTGGAGCCGGTCGCGGTGCTCGGCGCCGACGCCGAGGAGTTCACCGATGACACCCATGGGCAGCGGGAGCGCGAAGTGCTCGCGCAGGTCGGCCACTCCCCCGCCGCCCTCCGCCGCCGCGTGCAGGCCGTCGAGCAGGCTCGAGGTCAATTCCTCGATACGGGGCCGCAGTTGCTCGACCCGTCGCACGGTGAACGCCTTGCTGACGAGGGACCGCAGCCGCCGGTGGTCGTCACCGTCGGCGGTCGTCATGCCCTGCACGGTGGCGAAGGTCATGAGCGGCCAGCCGGCGGCTATGCGTCCCTCGCGCAGCTCCGTGAAGTGCTGGGCCCCCTTGGCGACATCGGGGTGCGCGAGGAATTCCTTCAGCGCCTCGTGCCCGAGCACCACCGCGCCCTCCACCTCACCGGGCAGCACCACCGTCGCGACGGCGCCCCGCGCGAGGAGCCGCTGATTGTCGGCGTGCGGGCAGCCGCCCGCGGGGTCCATGCGGTGCGGCGTGACGGGCGAGGTGTCCACCGTGTTCTCCTTGCTGCCGGGCCGAGTTGACGGTCGCACGACGCCGACGGGCGTCACGCGAAGATCGATTGTGCCTGCTCGGAGCGGCATGCGCAGCAGCTCCGCGAAGCCTTTCGGGCGGACCGGACCGCCGTCGCGGCCGCCTTCCCGGAACGGCTCGCCGAACGGCTGCCGTCGGCGTCCGCGGACGCCGACGCCGGATGTCGCCGGTGAGGCCATCGTCCGGGAGCGCGCCGTCCCACGGGAAGCGGGAAACGCGGCTTCCTCCTTACGCTCGTAGGGACGGGTTTCCTTGGACCGCGGGCGCGGTCCCGGAGGTGACAGCCATGCGTGCCTCGCTGATCCAGTTGTCCGTGGACTCCTCGGACTCCGCGGACGAGCGCCGTCGCCGGGCGGCCTCGCTGGTGCGCGGCCGGGCGGGCGACGACCTCGTGGTCCTGCCCGAGCTGTGGGCCGCGGGCGCGTGGGCCTACGACCGCTGGGAACACGACGCCGAGGGGATCGACGGTCCCACCGCGGCGGCCATGTCCGCCGCGGCCCGCGAGGCCGGGGTGTGGCTGCACGCCGGATCCGTCGTCGAGCGGGTCGAGGACGGGACGCTGTACAACACGGCACTGCTCTTCGACCGCGACGGTGACCTGCGGGGGCGCTACCGCAAGATCCACCGGTACGGCTTCGACACCGGCGAGGCGACCCTGATGGGCGGGGGCGACGACATCGTCACCGTGCCCACCGACTTCGGCGTGGTCGGCCTCGCCATCTGCTACGACCTGCGCTTCCCCGAACTCTTCCGGGGCCTGCTCGACGCGGGCGCGGAGCTGATCGCCGTGCCCGCCGCGTGGCCCGCGGCCCGGCTCACCCACTGGCGGCTCCTGACCCGTACGCGGGCCCTGGAGGAGCAGGTCTTCCTGCTGGCCTGCTGCGCGACCGGCACCCACGGTGGTATGCGGCAGGGCGGACACAGCGTGGCCGTCGACCCCTGGGGAACCGCCCTCGGCGAGGCCGGCACCGCGGAGGAGACCCTGACGGTGGAATGCGACATGGCCCAGGTCGCCCGGATGCGTTCCGAGCTCCCCGTCCTGCGCGATCGCGTCCTCGCCATCGAGGCTCCCCGGCGACGGTGAATCCGACGACAGTGAAGCCGGCGACGGTGAAGTCGGCGGCCGGGCGTACGGACGGAGGGATCCGGCGGAGACCGCCGCTCCCGCCGGAGACCGCAGCTCCCGCCGGCCCGCGCGCCCGACCCGCTCCGCGGAGGGCACCGGGCGACGTCAGCGGCCGCCGTCCTCGTCCAGGACCACCCGGGTTCCCGCGAACCGGTCGGCCAGGAGCGGGCGCTGCGGTCCGGCCCGGAGGAACAGGACCAGGTCCACGACCCAGACCAGGACGAGCCACGGAAATCCGTGCAGCACCCAGAAGACCAGCGCCCTCAGCACTCCGCGTGGGCCCGGGCGTGCTCCGCTCTCCTTCCCCACCACGCGCAGGCCGGCCGCCCGTTTCCCCACCGTGCGCCCGAACAGGGCCAGCGCGCCGATCTCGTGGACGAGGGACACCCCCAGGAAGGAGGGAAGGAGCAGGACCCACCAGCGCAGGGCGAACAGCGCCGACAGCAGGGCCGCCACCAGGGGTGCCGTCGCCAGGGTGACCAGGAGGTCGATCAGCCTGGCCTTGCAGCGCACCCTGGCGCCCGCCACGACCGCACCCGGCTCCGGGGCGGGCTTCCGCTCCCGTGCGGCGGCGGTCGCGGCCGGGACGGTCCGCGCGGCGGAGGGAACCGATCGCCCGGAGGAGGACACGGTCGGGTGGGACGCGAGGGGCGTGTCGGGGTCCCCGGGCTCCGGGCGGTCGACGACGGTCGGTGTCCACTGCCGCGGGGGCCGGGCGGAAGCCTCCTCCGTCACCGTGTCGAGGGCGGCGCGCATGGCCGCGGCGCCCTCGTACCGGTCCTGGGGCCGCTTCGCCATCGCGCGCAGCACGAGGGCGTCCCAGGCGGCCGGGATCCCGGGCCGTACGGACGACGGCGGTTCGGGTGTCCTCTGCAGGTGCTGGAGCAGGACGGCGGTGGCGGAGTCACCACGGAACGGCGGCTGTCCGGTGAGGAGTTCATAGAGCACGCACCCGGCGGAGTAGATGTCGGACCGCTCGTCCGCCTCCTTCCCCTCGGCCTGTTCCGGCGAGAGGTAGGAGGGAGTGCCGATCAGCACACCGGTGGCGGTGAGGCGGGTGGCGCTCTCCGACAGCAGCCGTGCGATGCCGAAGTCCATCACCTTGGCCGTCGTGCGCGACGCGGTCCGCTGGGTGATGATGTTCGACGGCTTGATGTCCCGGTGCACGACGCCGCGGCCGTGACTGTGGTCCAGCGCGTCCAGCACCTCCCCGATCACGGCGGCCGCGTGGTCCGGCGCGAGCGGCCCGTCGGCGATCGTCTCGGCGAGCGTGCGGCCCGACACCAGCTCCATGACCATGTAGAGGACGGGCTCTTCACCACGGGCGTCCTCCCCCATGTCGTGGACGACCGCGATGGCGGGGTGACTCAGTCCGGCGGCCGCGCGCGCCTCGCGGCGGAACCGGGAGCGGAAGCCCGGCTGCCGCAGGAGTTCGGCGGGCAGCAGCTTGACGGCGACCGTCCGTCCCAGTTCGCGGTCCACGGCACGATGGACCACCCCCATGCCGCCGCGGCCCAGAAGCTCGTGCACCTCGTACCTGTCCGACAGCACCCGCACCGCGTCGCCCCCCGTGTATCCCGTGCCCTGCATCGACATCGGCAAGTACGGGAAATTATGGGGACTTTGCGACCTCGACCGGAGCCCGTCCGGCCAACCGTACGGATCTACGAATGTCGTCGGCGCCGGATCCGGGCGCGGGCCGCGGAGGACGCCCCGGAACGGACGGCCCGCGACCGATCGTGCGGCGTGGCGCCGGGCACCGCACGCCCCCCCGAGACGCGGATCACTCCCGAACTCGCCCTGACAGTGGTACTCTGCGAACAGCACTCGTGTACGCCTCCTTCTTCAGGCGCCGGTGCCAGTTCCTTTCTCCCGCTGGGACACCGTCGGTTCCGACGCGTGGACCGGCTTCTCGGCACCACCTCCCGCACACGGCAGGGAATCCCTCCCGTCGCGTCCGAAGTGGTGTTCCCGCCGCACCGAGGCGCGCACCGCGTCCTCCCTCAGCGGCCTCTCCCCCTTCCTTCCGCATGCCCGTGCGATTCCGTCCGTGAGAGGACACCCCATGACCACCACACTCGAACACCCTCCCGTACAGCGGCGGCCCCAGGCCCGGACCACCGTCATCGGTGTCCTCGACATCGACGGCGGCGGGAAGGGGCACCTGCGCTCCGCGAACCTCCTGCCGTCGCCCGACGACCTCCAGGTCTCCCCCGCGCTGATCCGCCGTCACGGCCTGCGCAAGGGCGACACCGTGGAAGGCGTGCGCGGCGGACCCCGGGTCCTCACCGAGGTCGAGCGGATCAACGGCCGGGCGGCCGAAGTGCCGCTCCGCCGACCGCACTTCAAGGACCTCACCCCGCTGCACCCCCGTGACCGGCTCCGCCTGGAGCACCCGGCGAGCGGGCTGACCGGACGCGTCGCGGACCTCGTCTCGCCGGTCGGCAAGGGGCAGCGCGGCCTGATCGTCGCCCCGCCCAAGACCGGCAAGACGGTGCTGCTCCAGCAGATCGCCGCCGCCGTGGCCGGCAACCACCCCGAATGCCGTCTGATGGTGGTGCTGCTCGACGAACGCCCCGAGGAAGTCACCGACATGCGGCGCTCCGTGCGCGGCGAGGTGTACGCCTCCACCTTCGACCAGACGCCCAGGCAGCACATCGCGCTCGCCGAACTCGTCGTCGAGCGGGCCAAGCGGCTCGTCGAGGCGGGCGAGGACGTCGTGATCCTGCTCGACTCGCTCACCCGGCTGTGCCGGGCGCACAACAACGCGGCCGCCGCCGGCGGGCGCACCCTCAGCGGCGGTGTCGACGCCGCCGCCCTCCAGGGCCCCAAACGGCTCTTCGGCGCGGCGCGCCTCGCCGAGGAGGGCGGCTCGCTGACCATCCTCGCCACCGCCCTGGTGGAGACCGGTTCCCGCGCCGACGACTACTTCTTCGAGGAGCTCAAGAGCACCGGCAACATGGAGCTCCGGCTGGACCGGACCCTGGCCGCCCGGCGCGTCTTCCCCGCCGTCGACATCACCCCCTCCGGTACCCGCCGCGAGGAACTCCTGGTGCCGGAGGCCGAGTTGACCGTCGTACGAGGACTGCGCCGCGCCCTGCTGACACGGGACGGGGGGACCGGTCTGGAAACGCTCCTGGAGCGGCTGCGCGCCACGCCCGACAACGCCGCCTTCCTGCGCCGCGTTCAGCCCACCCTGCCCTCCTGACCGCCGCCCCTGCGGCATCCGGGTGCTCGACGGCGCCGCGCGGCCCGGCCACCCCGGCGTGTCGCGCGTCCGTTCCTACGTTTGCGGTATGACGATCGGATTCTCATTCCGGACCGCCGCTTCGCGCTCCGCGGTCACGCGTGCCGCCCTGGCCTGTTCCGCCGTCTGCGCGGCCGGTCTGCTGGCCGCGCAGGGCCCGGCCACCGCACTCGGTGCCCGGGGTCCCGGGGCAGCGCGGCCGGCCGCGCTGCCGCCTTCGTCGCTCCATCAGCCGGGCACCCGGGTACGGCTCCGGACCGGGGCACCCGACGTCCCCGCGAACATCTCCGCACTGTCCTGGGTGGTGGCCGACGCGCGCACCGGTGACATCCTCGCCGCGCACAACGCCCACCGCAGGCTGCCGCCCGCGAGCACCCTGAAGACCCTGTTCGCCCTCACCGTCCTCCCGATGCTGCCCGGCAGCACCCTGCACACCGTCAAGGAGCGGGAACTGGAGGGCATCGGCGCGGGCAGCAGCATGGTCGGTGTCGTCGGGGGCATCACCTACCGGGTGGCGGACCTGTGGCGCGGTGTCTTCCTCAACTCCGGCAACGACGCCGTGCACGTGCTCGCCTCGATGAACGGCGGCTGGACGGCCACCGCCGCCCAGATGCAGGCCAAGGCCCGCTCCCTCGGCGCGGACGACACCTACGTCGTGTCGCCCGACGGGTACGACACCCCCGGGCAGGTCTCCTCGGCGTACGACCTGGCGGTGTTCGGCCGGGCCGGGCTGCGCGACCCCGACTTCGCGCGGTACTGCTCCACCGCCGAGGCGATGTTCCCCGGTGAGAACGGCTCCTCGTACGGGATCCAGAACACCAACCGGCTCCTGACCGGCGCGAGCGGGGTGGGGCGGTACCCGGGGCTGATCGGGGTCAAGAACGGCTACACCACCAACGCGGGGAACACCCTGGTCGCCGCCGCCAAGCACGGCACGCGCACCCTCGTCGTCACGGTGATGCACCCTCAGGCGGGCGGCGGGACGACCGTGTACGAGGAGGCGCGCTCGCTGCTCGACTGGGGCTTCGCGGCGGACGGCCGCGTCGATCCCGTGGGGACGCTGCCCGACGCACCTGCCGCCCCCGCCGCCGGACCCTCCACCCCTGCCGGGCCCTCCGCCCCTTCCTCCGTTCCCTCCCGGCCCGTCGCCCGGCCCCCGGCCGCCGCCGCCCCGCCCGCGAACAGCGCCCGGCCGGCTGCCGCACCCCCTGAGGACGCGGGCCTCGACTGGCCCGGCGCGGCCGAGATCGCCGGTGCCGCCGTGCTGGGCGCCGCGGGCGTCGCGCTGGCCCTGCGGCTCAGGGCGCGCCGGTCCGGGCGCGGCTGACCCACCGGCAGCCACAGCAGCAGCCCGAGCGTGATCCACGCATAGGCGTTGCCGCCGAGGAAACCGTCGAGGCCCGAGGCGTCGTCGAACCACAGCCACACCACGCTGCTGCACAGCACCGCGTACAGGGCCGCCGCGACCCGCAGCCGGCGCCGGCGCAGCAGCACCGCGAAGGAGGGCAGCAGCCAGACGAGGTGGTGCACCCAGGTGATCGGGCTGACGAGACAGGCGGCCAGCCCGGTCAGGGCGAAGGCGGCGGTCCAGTCCTCGTCGGCGAGGGCGCGCGAGGTCCGCCGCGCCCAGACGGCGAGGACCAGCAGGGCCAGCATCGCCCACAGCGCCCTGCTCGGCTCCTGCGGCGCCACGAGCCGTGCCAGCACGCCCTGCAACGACTGGTTGGAGACGTAGGCCAGGCGCCCGACGCGGGACGTGTCCCACAGCGCGTCGGTCCAGTAGAAGCGCGAGGCGTCCGGCGCCGCCCAGGCGGCCAGCGCGGTGGCGGCCGCGGCGACGGCCGTGGCGACACCGGCGGCCCGCCGGCGGCGGCCCAGCAGCAGCAGCGCGACGAAGAGCGCGGGGGTCAGCTTGACCGCCGCGGCCAGACCGATGCCGACACCCGCCCAGCGGCCCCGCCCGGCCGACAGCAGCCAGGCGTCGCTCAGCACGAGGGCCAGCAGCACCAGGTTGACCTGGCCGAAGCTGAAGGTGTCGCGGACCGGTTCGAACAGCGCCAGCAGACAGGCCGTCAGAGCGCAGCCGAACCAGCCGTAGCGGCGCAGTTCGGGCCCGACCAGGACGCCCACCACCAAGGTCAGGGCGGCGAGGTTGAGCAGCAGTGCGAGGGCGATCGCCGTGCTCAGCCCGACCAGTGCCATCGGCAGCATGCCGAGGGCCGCGAAGGGCGGGTAGGTGAAGCCGTACGCCGTTCCCGGCACCCGGTAGTCGTAGATGCTGCCGCCGTGGTGGACCCAGGTGTCGACCGCCCCGTAGTACACGCGCAGGTCGAACCAGTCGCGCAGCAGCGGCACGGTGGCCGTGAAGGCGCCGACGACGACGGCCAGGGCGAGGACGAGGAGGAACCTCCGGCGGTCGGTGCCCAGCAGCGCCGCCGCGCCGCCGGAGCCCCGCCCACCGGCCGGCGCGTCCGCTTCCGTCGTCCCCGTCGTCGCGCTCCCGGCACTCATCACCCTCGCCCCGCTCGTCTCCCCCGCCCCTCTCGTCCCGCTGGGGCCCGTTCCGTGCTCCGTGTCTTCCGTCATGCCGTCCGTTCCAGTACCGGGGTCTGCGGCCGCGCCGCCTGATGGGCGTGCCAGAGCACGACGAGGGCGAGCAGGCCGCCGGAGACGGCGAGGACCACCTGTCCCGCGTCCGCCGGCGACCCGCTCGGCAGGACCGCGAGCGCGAGCACCGCGCTGGCGGCCGCGACCCGGCCGCGCACCGAGGCGGTGGGCGCGGCCGCCGCGATGAGGAACAGGCCCCACAGCGCGTACCAGGGGCGGATCGCCGGTCCGAACACGGCCACCGCGGCCAGGCTCAGGCCCAGCGCGTAGACCGGGTGCGGGCGCAGCCGCAGCCATATGAAGAGCAGCAGTCCCACGGTCGCCACGAGTCCGAGGGCGTGCCAGGCGGGCATCGCGAGGGGGGCGAGTCCGCTGCCGAGCTTCTGGAGCAGCGCGCCGGTGGCGCGCCCGAGGACGCTGGTGGGTGACCAGTTGTGCGGCGAGACGGGGGTCCTCAGGGCGGCTATCCAGCCGTAGCCCGTACCGGCCACCGCGGTCGCGGCGACCGTCGTCGCGGCCGCGACCACGACGGTGGCCGCCGTGGCCCGCGCGATGCCCCGGTGCCCCCGCCCGCGCCCGCGCAGCGCGATCACCGCCACCAGGCCGAGCGCGGCGGGCGCCTTGACGAGGGCGGCCAGGGTGACCAGGACGACGCCCGCGACGGGCCATCGGCCGCGCGCGGCCACCAGGCCGACACCGAGCAGACCGAGCATGACGGCGTCGTTGTGCGCACCGGCCACCAGGTGCAGCAGGACCAGGGGGTTCAGCGCGCCCAGCCACAGCGCGGCGGCCGGATCGGCGCCGCTGTGCCGGGCGAGGCGGGGCAGGGCCGCCGCCATCAGGGCCACGCCGAGCAGGGCGACCACGCGCATGCCGAGGAGTCCGGCCGGTATCTCCCCGCGGGTCAGCGACGACAGGCCGCGGGCGACGGCGAGGAAGACCGGTCCGTACGGCGTCGTCGTGCTCCGCCACACGGGCGCCACCTCGTCGGCGAGCGGGCCGCCGAGCCGCGCGGGCCCGTACGCGTAGACGTCGATGTGGGCGTCGACCATGGCGCCCTGGGCGAGATAGCTGTAGACGTCCCGGCTGAAGAGCGGCGGTGCGAGCAGCAGCGGCGCCGCCCAGGTGGCCAGGACGAGCAGCAGGGAGCGCGGAGCCGGCGGTTCGGGCCCGCGGACGACGGTGCCCAGCAGCGCCCACGCGGCTATCAGCAGGACGACACCGAAGTACACCCCGACCAGGCCCAGTACGGCCCGCCCCGATCCGGGGGCGAGGAGGTCGCGCGCGGGCAGGGCCCCCGCGGTCTCGCCGCCCAGGGCGAGGACGGCGGTACCGGCCAGGCCCAGGGCCTGGCAGCGGCGGAGATCGGCGGGAAAAGCCATGGCCAACACTCCGCAAGCGTGTCGACACCGGGTGGCCGGAAGACGACGCGGCGCCCTCCGGACGGGGTCCGGCGCGTGACCTCCGTGTGGTGGGAGGAGAGTCGTGGTGGGAGGGGAGTCAGAACACCGACAGGCCGGTCAGGGTCGTGAAGCGGTCCAGGGCCGCCACGCCCGCCACCGAGTTGCCGCGTTCGTCGAGACCCGGGCTCCAGACGCACAGGGTGCACCGGCCCGGCACCACGGCGATGATGCCGCCGCCCACCCCGCTCTTGCCCGGAAGTCCGACCCGGTAGGCGAAGTCGCCCGCGGCGTCGTACGTCCCGCAGGTCAGCATGATCGCGTTGATCTGCTTGGCCTGGCTGCGGGAGAGCAGCCTGCTGCCGTCGGCACGGATGCCGTGCCGGGCCAGGAATCCGGTGGCGAGGGCGAGGTCGGCGCAGGAGGCGGCGATCGAGCACTGGAGGAAGTACTGGTCGAGCAGGACCGGCACCGGGTTGTCGATGTTGCCGTAGGAGGCCATGAAGTGGGCGAGGGCCGCGTTGCGGTCGCCGTTCGCGGTCTCGGAGGCGGCGATGTCCCGGTCGAAGTCGAGATGTGCGTTGCCGCTCTCGGCCCGCAGGAACTCCAGCAGGGTGCCGGCCGCGTCGCCGGTCCGGGTCTGCAACCGGTCGGTGACGACGAGGGCTCCGGCGTTGATGAACGGGTTGCGCGGGATGCCGTTCTCGTACTCGAGCTGGACCAGGGAGTTGAACGGGTTGCCGGAGGGCTCCCGCCCGACGTGCTCCCACAGCGCGTCGCCCTCGCGGGCCAGGTCGAGGGCGAGCGTGAAGACCTTGGTGACGGACTGCGTGGAGAACGGCTGCCGCCAGTCCCCCACGCCGTACACCGTGCCGTCGAGCTCGGCGACGGCCATGCCGAAGCGGCGGGGGTCGCAGGCGGCGAGCGCCGGGATGTAGTCGGCGGGCCGCCCGCGTCCCGGTGTCTGCGCGACCTCGGTGGCGATGCGCTCCAGGACCGGCTGGAAGGTCAGGGCGGACGGCTGTGGCGAGTTCCCGGGCATGATCGCCATTGTGCCGCCCGCTCCGTGCCGCGGCCCGGCGGCCCGGCCTTCCGACCTTCCGGCCTTCCGGGCTCCTGGGCTCCTGGGCTCCTGGGCTCCTGGGCTCCTGGGCTCCTGGGCCAACGGTGTGCGGTGTGCGGGAACGGCGCAGGGGGCGTGGAGCCGGATTCCGGCTCCACGCCCCCTGCGGGCGGATCGTTCTCGGCCCGGAGCGAATGCGCACCGTCGCCCCGGGTGGTGTCAGCTGTCGATGACGCCCGTGCCCAGCAGCCCGAAGAGCAGCACGCCGATGACGATGCGGTAGATCACGAAGGCGTTGAAGGAGTGCTTGGCGACGAACTTCAGGAGCCAGGCGATGGAGGCGTAGGCGACGACGAACGACACGACGGTGCCGGTGATCAGCGGGGCGGCGCCCACGCCGGTGCCCAGGGCGTCCTTCAGCTCGTACAGGCCGGCGCCGGTCAGGGCCGGGATGCCGAGGAAGAAGGAGAGCCGGGTGGCGGCGACGCGGTCCAGGTCGAGGATGAGACCCGTCGACATGGTGGCGCCGGAGCGCGAGAAGCCGGGGAAGAGCAGGGCGAGGATCTGGGAGCTGCCGACCAGCATCGCGTCCTTGAACGAGACGTCGTCCTCACCGCGCTTGTGGCGGCCCATCTGGTCGGCCGCCCACATCACGCCACTGCCGACGATCAGCGAGCCGGCGACCACCCACAGGGAGGCCAGCGGACCCTCGATGAGGCTCTTGGCCCCGAGGCCCACGGCCACGATCGGGATCGTCGCGTAGATGACCCACCACGCGAACTTGTAGTCGTGGTGGTGGCGCTCGTTCTTGTCGCGCAGTCCGCGTCCCCAGGCGGAGACGATCCGCACGATGTCCTTGAAGAAGTACACGAGCACGGCGGCGATGGCGCCGACCTGGATGACCGCGGAGAAGCCGACGACGGCGTCGTCGTCGACGGGGATCCCCATCAGGCCCTCGGTGATCTTGAGGTGGCCGGTCGAGGACACGGGGAGGAATTCGGTCACCCCCTCGACGATTCCGAGGACGACGGCCTGACCGACGTTGATGACGCTCATGGGATCCAGTTCTGAAAAGTTGGTCGACAGTGCTGTAGACGGTGCAGGGGACAGTGTTACCTATACGCGCGGACGCCCGACACCTAGGTCCACAAAGCTTGGGCAAACGAGACCCCGGCGAACGCCGCGCCGAGGCCCGCCGTCACACTCACGATCACGTTGGCGGCAGCGTAGAACCCCGCCCCCGTCCCGGTCAGACGCAGGGTCTCGTACGAGAACGTCGAGTACGTGGTGAGCGCCCCGCACAGACCGGTCCCGATCAGCAGGTGCAGGTGTCCGGACACCTGCCCCGCCGAGGCGGCACCGGTCAGCAGACCGAGGATCAGGCATCCTGTCACGTTCACGACGAGGGTGCCCCAGGGGAAGACCGTATCGTGCCTCAGCTGCACCGCCCGGTCGGTCAGGTACCGCAGGGGTGCGCCGATCGCGGCACCGATGATCACCAGCAGCCAGTTCACGGCGGACTCCCGCCTTCCGCGGACGGGTCTCCGCCGGTCGCGCCGCCGCGGCCCACGTAGCGGATGACCTCGCAGGGGTCGAGGACCACCAGGCCCTCGGTGACGAGTTCGTCGAGCTGCGGCAGGAAGGCCCGGACCCGCTCCTCGGTGTCCACGACGATCACGGCCACCGGCAGGTCCTCGCTCAGCGAGAGCAGCCGCGAGGTGTGGACGAGCGAGGAGGCGCCGAAGCCCTCGACGCCCTTGAAGACGCTGGCGCCCGCGAGACCCGCCGCGTGGGCGCGGTGCACGATCTCCGCGTACAGCGGTCTGTGGTGCCAGGTGTCGTTCTCGCCGATGAGGACCGTCAGCCGCAGGGCGCCGCCCGTGAGTCGTGTCATCGTCGCCTCCGTGCCAGGGCGCGGCGCGCCGCCGTCGTCCCGAGCCACACCGCCGCGAGGGCCGCGCACAGGGTCGCGGCGAGGTAGGCGAGCCCGGTGCCCGGGTGACCCGCGCCGACCAGTCCCCGGATGTCGACGGCGTACGTCGAAAAGGTGGTGAAGCCGCCGAGGACCCCGGTGCCGAGGAAGGGGCGCGCGAGGCGGTGCACGGCCGGCAGGTCGGTGATCAGCACCATGAGCACGCCCATGGCGGCGCAGCCCACGACGTTGATCGTGAACGTGGTCCAGGGGAAGGCGCCGTCCGGCGTGGGCCACAGCAGCCCGGCTCCGTAGCGGGCCGTGGCGCCGATGACGCCGCCCAGCGAGACCGCCGCGACGACCGGGCCCTGGCCGTGCCAGGGGGACGGGGTACGGGCGGGCGGGCGCACGGGGGCGCCGGACTCGCCGACATGCTCGGGATGCGGGACTGCCATGGTCTCCGGTGCTCCTACTCGCCGGGCCGGTGCGGGCACACGGCATCGCAAGCAGGGACCGTTGGCGGCATCCGCGCCGCGGTTCGGGTACGGCGGGCCCCACCACCGCGCCGCGCTGTGGGATCGCGGCCGGTGAACAGGGTAACGCCGGGAGCGCGGACCCCGCACACCCGGTCCCCGCACACCCGGTCCCCGCCGAAGGGCCCCGGCCGCTCAGCCGACGGTGCCCGGGAGGTCGCAGACAGCGAGGCCCCGCTCCCAGATGCTCCCGAGGACCAGCCGGCCGTCGGACTCACAGGCGCTGGTCACCATCCGGAACCGGGCCCGGCGGCTCTCGAGGTGGTGCACGACGGTGCCGTCGTCGGCGACCGCGAGGACGCCCGTGGTGCCCGGGGGCCGGAAGGGCGCCCGTACGGCGATCCGGGCGGCGGCGCGCCGGACGGCCGGGCCCCGGCGGTGCAGGAGTTCCAGGGCACCGACGCGGGGGCCCGCCAGGGCCACCCAGATCGGACCGTCCGGGGCGCGCCACAGGTTGTCGGGCTGACCGGGCAGGTCGTCGGCGAAGGTCTCGGAACGGCCCGCGAGCGGTCCGGTGAGCCAGTACCGGACGAGACGGAACCGGCCCGTCTCCGCGAGGACGAGGAACGACTCGTCGGCCGAGGCGGCGAGGCCGTTCGCGAACTGAAGCCCTTCCAGGAGGACTTCGGGTTCCTTCTCCCCCGGCGCGAGGCGCAGCAGACAGCCCGAGCCGGTGTGCTCGACGAGGTCGCCGATCCACTGCTTCAGGGGGTAACTCCGGCTGGAGACGGTGAAGTACACCGTGCCGTCCGAGAGGGCGACCACATTGCTGCAGAAGCGCAGCGGGACTCCGGCGACCTTGTCGGCGAGGACGCGGACCACTCCGTCCTCGAGACCGACCCGCAGCAGTCCGCGTTCGGCGTCGCACACCAACAGCGCGTTGTCCGGCAGGAGTTCGAGGCCGAGTGGCCTGCCGCCCGTCTCGGCGACGACCTTGACGCCGGTGCGGTCGGGGTCGTCGAGCCCGTCGACGCGCACGATGCGGCCGTCCTCCAGGCCGGTCAGCACCCCGCCCCGGGAGTCGGCCACCACGTCCTCGGGGCCGCTGCCGCCGAGCGGCACCGCGCGCCGGGGCGAAAGGGCTGTGGCCACCGTGCCGGACCCGTCTCCCACGCGCCTACCAGCCCTTCTCGAAGTAGTGGCTCACCTCGGCGATACGGTACTCGTCGCAACGGTAGTAGGTCCGCCGCCCCACCTTCTTGGCGCGCAGCAGACCGACTCCGGCGAGGAGGTCCAGGTGGGTGCGGGCCACGGCCCGGCTCACACCGAGTTTGACGGCGAGGGCCTCGGTGCCGACACCGTCCTCGACGAGGTCGGCGCGGCGCTGCGGCGGGAAGTGCGCCACGGGGTTGCGCAACCACTCCAGGATGTCCAGCCGTCGCCCGTTGCAGGGCCCCTTCAGCATCTCGTTCCCCTCCGTCGTGACGGTCTCCCGCCACTGTCCCGCAGCCGGGGGCGGCACGCACGGACTTCGGGCGACCGTGGCCGGAGCGGGACGACCCCGAGGGGGCGCGGGGCCCGGCCGCACCGGCGGCCGGACCCCTTCGCGCTCAGCGGTGACCGAACACGGACATGGCCGGAAGCGCCTTGTCGTCGAAGCCGAACAGGGCCTGGTTCTCCCACCCGTTGCCGGAGGCGGCGTCGGCCGGGTCCCAGCCGTTGCCGGTGACCGCCGTCCAGGTGGCCTCCCAGTAGAAGACGCCGAGACCGCGGCCGTTGGGCACGGCCTCCACGATGTTCATGACGTCACGCAGCCAGTTGGACTGCCCGGTGGTCGTGGCTGGGTAGCCGGAGACCAGTTCACCGGTCGTGTCGATCTGGTTGACGAGCGCGTCGTCGCTGTCCAGACGGAAGGGGTAGGCCGTCTCGGCGACGAACACCGGCTTGGCGTAGCGGGAGGCCGCGTCGTCCAGGGTGGTCTGGAAGTCGTAGAGCGAGCCGTGCCAGTAGCCGTAGTAGGACAGGCCGATGGCGTCGAACTTCACGCCGTTGGCGAGGGCGGTGTCGAACCACCAGCGGGTGCCGGTGAGATCGCCGCCCTTGGCGAGGTGCAGTGCCACGACGGTGGAGGAACTGACCGCCTTGGCCGCGTCGTAGCCGGAGTTGAGAAGTCCCGCGAGCTGCGCGAAGTTGTCCGTGGAGCCCTCGGACCAGAGCATGCCGCCGTTGATCTCGTTGCCGATCTGCACCATGTCGGCCGTGGTGCCCTGCGCCTTGAGGGCGTTCAGGACGTCGTACGTGTGGTTGTAGACGTCCGTCTTCAACTGGCTGTACGTGTGTCCGCTCCAGGCGGCCGGCTTGGTCTGGGTGCCCGGGTCGGCCCAGGTGTCGGAGTAGTGGAAGTCGACCAGGAGCTTCATGCCCTGCGCCTTGACGCGCTTGGCCGTCGCGAGGACACGGGTCTTGTTGTTGTAGCCGTCGGCCGGATTCACCCAGACCTTGAGGCGCGCGTAGTTCATCCCGGCGGACTTCAGGATGGCGAGCGCGTCGCCGGTGGTGCCCGAACTGGTCTTGTAGACACCGCCGTAGGCCTCGCTCTTGGCGAGGGAGGAGACGTCGGAGCCCTTGACGGACAGTCCGGTGGTGCCGGAGGTGAACGTCAGGTCGTCGACGTTGATCCAGTTCCCGGCGTTGGCGTCGGAGTAGACGCTGATCGTGCACTGGTTGTTCGTCACGGAGACGGGCACGACGAGGTGGATCCACCCGCTGCTGGAGACCGGCAGGTCGGTGCGCTGCTCGGTGCCGCCGCAGTTCTTCAGGGCGAGGTAGGCGGAGTTCTGCCCGCCGCCCGAGCGCACCCACGCGGTGAGCTTGTAGTTCCCGTTGGTCAGTCCGGAGAGGTACTGATAGGTCTCCACCTTGTAGGCCGAGGCGGAGTAATGGGTGAGGCGGTAACTGCCGCCGTGGCCACCGGCCTCGACGTACGAGGCGCCGGTGTCGCCGTACTCCGACCAGCCGCTGGGCACGGCGGCGCCGGTCCCGTCGGTCTCGAAGCCGGCGTTGGTCAGGGTGCTCGCCGCCTGCGCGGTCCCCGCGGGGAGGGCGGTGAGGGCGAGTCCGGCCACGAATGGCAGCAGCAGGGCCCTGAGTGTGCGTCTGGGATGGAACATCGTCGTCCGTCGTCCCTTCGACGTGGTGGGGAGAGGTGCCCCGGAGGGATCCGGGGTGGATCCGAGGTGGAACCGGGGCGAACCCCTCCGCCCGCGGCTTCACGGCTCGCACGGGCGGAGGGGGGGCGGATCGCCGTCGAGTGCTGCGACTCGGACGGCTGTCGGAGCGGCCCGGCGGGCCGTGCGGCCTGCCGGGTGGGGGGATCGCCGGGTGGGGGGATCGCCGGGTGGTGCCCGGACGACTCGGGTGCGGTCGCCGGGGCCTCGGGCACGGACAGTGGTCGGGCGGCGTTTGGGACGGGGTCGAACGACCAGCTCTGCCGGGGTACGGCCCGGACGGTGGTCGGGCGGTGCCCGGGACGGGGTCGGACGACCGGCGCCGCGGGTGCGGCTGCCGGGTCACGCCCCGGACGGTGGTCGGTGCCGCCGGGTTCGGTGGAACCGGGGTCGGGTGGTGCGGTCGGCGGGGGCGGTGCCGGGTCCGCCGCCGGACCGGAAACGGTCGAACCCCGTGTTCCGGTGACCGGTCGGGGCGGGTCCGGTGCCTCCCGTGCGGTGGGGGCCGGCTCGTCCGAGCCCGTTCCGGGGCGGGCCCACACCCCGGCGGCCGGTCGGCCCGGGGCCCGGCCAGGTCCGTACCCGGGCTTCCGGCTCACCCGGGGGCCGGAACGGGATCCCCCCTCCGGCCCCCGGTCGCCCAGGTGGACGGGGCAGGACCCCCGGCCCGCCGCCGGGCCGGCCCTGAGCCCAGGTGAAGTCCCCATCCCCGTGCCGGCCGACCGGGGCACGGTCGAGCGCCCCGAACGGCCCACGGCCAGTCATGTGTCGAGGCGCACGACCCGCACGGCGCCCGCCGGGACCGCGAGACGGCCGGCGGCGCGTTCGCCCGTGAGGAGCTCGGTGCCGTGGGCGTCCAGCGACACCTTCGCGTCGGACGCGGTGTGGTTGACCGCGAACACGTAGGTTCCCGACTCGCCCGTGCGGCGCACCACTTCGACGTCGCGGGGTACGTCGGCGCGCGGCGCGATGCGCGCGTCGTCGGCCACCCAACCGATCAGCGCGTCGAGCCCCTCGGTCGCCAGGCGCGTGGACACGTACCAGGCCGAGCCCGCGCCGCTGCGGTGCCGGGTGACGGCCGGGTGCCCGGCGGCGAGCCCGTCCGCGTACGTCCAGACGGTCTCGGCACCGCGCGGGACCACGAACTCGGTCCACACGTCGCCGGTGAGTTCGGAGCCGTCGGGCCCGGTGATCCGGACGAGCTCCCCCTGGAGCAGGGGCGAGAACTCCTCGACAGTCAGGCCGAGTACGTCCCGCAGGGCGCCGGGATGCGGCCCCTCGTGGACGGCGTCGTGCTCGTCGACGATGCCGGAGAAGTAGGAGACGAGAAGGGTGCCGCCGCGCTCGACGTACTCCCTCAGGTTGTCCGCCGCGGCCTCGGTCATCAGATAGAGGGCGGGTACGACGACAAGGGGATAGGCCGACAAGTCGGCTTCCGGGTGGGCGAAGTCGACGGTGAGGTGACGGTCGTAGAGGGCCTCGTAGAAGGCGTCGGCGCGCTCACGGGCGTCGTGGTCCTCGCTCGGCCGCCACTGGAGGCTCTGCGCCCACCAGGACTGCCAGTCCCACAGCACGGCCACGTCGGCGACCGTCCGGGTGCCCTTGATCGAGCTCAACGAGTCGACGGCCGCGCCGAGTTCGACCACCTCGCGCCACACGCGCGAGTCGGTGCCGGCGTGCGGCAGCATCGAGGAGTGGAACTTCTCGGCGCCGCTGCGGGACTGCCGCCACTGGAAGAACATGGCGCCCTCGGAGCCGCGGGCCACGTGGGTGAGGGAGTTGCGGGCCATCTGGCCGGGCGCCTTGGCCGGGTTGCGGGGCTGCCAGTTCACGCCCGAGGTGGAGTGTTCGAGGAGCAGCCAGGGCGCGCCGCCCGCGACCGAGCGGGTGAGGTCGGCGGCCATCGCGAGGTTCACCTGGGTGCGGCGTCCGTCGGTCATCAGGTAGTGGTCGTTGGTGACGAGGTCGACCTCGCGGCCCCAGGCCCAGTAGTCGACCGAGTCGCACTGGCTGAGGGCCGTCATGAAGTTGGTGGTGACGGGGATGCCCGGCGCGAGGCGGTGGAGGATGTCCCGCTCCGCGGTGAAGTTCTCCCGCATGGTCGCGTCGGCGAACCGCCTGTAGTCCAGCGCCTGCGCCGGATTGCCGACGGTCGGTGTCGTGCGTGGCGGGTCGACCTGGTCGAAGTCGGTGTAGCGCTGGCCCCAGAAGGCCGTGCCCCAGGCCTCGTTGAGCTCGTCGACGGTCCCGTAGGCACCGGTCAGCCAGCGGCGGAAGTGCGCCGCGCAGGAGTCGCAGTAGCAGGCCGAGACCGGGACGCCGTACTCGTTGTGGACGTGCCACAGGGCGAGGGCGGGATGGTCCGCGTACCGGGTCGCGAGCCGGGTGGTGATGGAAGCGGCGGCGGCGCGGTAGTCGGTGTTGCTGTGGCAGATGGCGCCGCGTGAGCCGAAGGCGTAGCGGGTGCCGTCGGCTGCGACGGGGAGCGCCTCGGGGTGTTCGCGGTAGAACCAGGCGGGCGGTGCGACGGTCGGGGTGCCCAGGTCCGCGCGGATGCCGTTCTCGTGCAGCAGGTCGAGGACGCGGTCGAGCCAGCCGAACTCGTAGGTGCCCCGGGCCGGTTCGAGGAGGGCCCAGGAGAAGATCCCGACGCTCACCATGGTGACGCCCGCCTCGCGCATCAGCCGGACGTCCTCGGGCCAGACGCTTTCCGGCCACTGCTCGGGGTTGTAGTCCCCACCGAAGGCGAGCCCGGTGAGGCCCTTGGGGTTGGTCTCCGGCATGGATCTCTCCCATGTAATCGATCATTTGGGAACGTGCACACACAACGCCAGCGGCGTGAGACCAACATAACCGCACAGCAACAACCATTGACAAGTGTCCGGGATGTTTCTCTACTGTGAACGCTCACAGAAGCACGGCAGGTGAGCCGAAG
>NZ_KZ626867.1 GCF_002911015.1 Streptomyces populi | reverse complement strand
CGGGAGATCCTGGCCACCGCGCCCGGCGTCGTGCTCTTCGACGACCCGGCCGCCGGCGAGTTCCCCACGCCCGCGGACGTGGTGGGCACCGACCCGACCTGGGTGGGCCGGGTCCGCCGGGCCCTGGACGACGCGACCGCCCTCGAACTGTTCGTGTGCGGGGACAACTTGCGCAAGGGCGCCGCCCTGAACACCGCTCAGATCGCCGAGCTGGTGGCGGCGGAGATCATCAGGGCTTCGTAGATCCACCCTTCTTCCTGGTCAGGGCGCTGCCGGGCTATGCTCCAGACGCCCTGAGGCCGTAATTCCGGTGCCGTGCGGAGAACAGGTTTGTAGGATCTCCGCCAGTCCAGTGATCAACTTAATGGTCCTGACCACTTGAACGGACTCGTATCGGCGTTCGAAGATTTCGTTGTCGTCCCGCGCAACCGCGAGGCGGTCGGGGAGCGTCTTCGCCGTCGCCATTGAGGGGCGTCCGGGGGGCGGCGGAGCATTGGGCACAAGGGAAGAGCTGTTACGCATGAGGGCATCTGGTGCACTGCCGCGCGGGCGCGGCGGCGTAACGGCGGGGGGTCCGGGGGGAGTTCCGGTGGAGGGGATTCCGGCCGATATGGCGCCCGGCGCGAATGTGATGCCTGTCGCGTACAACCCTGCCGGGGGGACGTGTGTCCAACTGGCGTGGCAGAGGTACTCGAATTCACTGCGGTCCAGACGAGGGGCATGGCCCTGCGTCCACCCCGCCGACTCCGCAGCCCCGGCGCGCCCGGCGGCATGCCGGTGATCGCGCCCATGCCCTCAGCGCGGCCCGCCCGCATCCCGAATCAGCGTGACGGCGCCCAGGACAGCCTGGCGGCGGGCACGACCGTCGACCATCTGACCGAGACCTACCGGGCGCACTACCGCTCGCTCCTCGGTCTCGCGGCGCTCCTGCTCGACGACACGGCCTCCTGCGAGGACGTCGTCCAGGAGGCCTTCATCCGGGTGCACTCGGCGCGCAAGCGCGTCCGGGACCCGGAGAAGACGCTCGCCTATCTGCGTCAGACCGTCGTCAACCTGTCGCGTTCGGCCCTGCGCCGGCGCATCCTCGGCCTCAAGCTCCTCTCGAAGCCGATGCCCGACATGGCGAGCGCCGAGGAAGGCGCGTACGACCAGTTGGAGCGCGACGCCCTGATCAAGGCGATGAAGGGGCTCCAGCGCCGTCAGCGCGAGGTCCTGGTCCTGCGCTACTTCGCGGACATGACCGAGGCTCAGGTCGCCGAGACGCTCGGTGTCTCCCTGGGTTCGGTGAAGGCGTACGGCTCGCGCGGCATCGCCGCGCTCCGCGTCGCCATGGGGGCCTCGGCATGAGTGAGCACGACGACCTGAGGCGCCCCGACGACGAGGGGCGCCCGGAGCACGAGCACAAGCAATCGCACGCTGGGAACGGAAATGTGAACCACGGCCCCGACGAACAGCTCGGCACACCGGACACGGACGGACCGGGACCCGAAGGGTTCGGCGGCGACGAGCTGGCACTGCGCCGGCTGCTGCACGAGGCCGTCCAGGAGATCCGGCCCACCGACGGCACCCTGGAGCACCTGCGCCGGGCGGTACCGGCCAGGCGCGCCCGCAAGCGGCAGGCCGTGGTCGGCATGGCGGCCGCGGCGCTCTTCATGGGAACGGCGATCCCGGCGTTCGTGCACGTCTCCCACTCCTCGGGGTCGAACCCCGACCCGTCCACCGTGGCCAACAGCTCACAGGCCCAGGGCGGCCAGGGCCAGGACAAGGGCTCGGACGGCGGCACCGGCAAGAACGCGGGCGGCTCCACCGGCACGTCCAAGCACGACGGCCCCGGCGGCACCAAGCAGACACCGGGCGGCAAGGACAAGGGAACGAGCGGGGCCGCCACGGGCGGTGCCGATCCCACGGCCTCCGCGCCGGCCGCCACCACGTGCACGGCGGAGCAGCTCGGCGGGGCCTCCGGCACCGCCGCCGCACCGGACTCCACCGGCGCGGTCTACGGCTCCTTCACCGTCTCGAACGTCTCCACCACCGCCTGCACGGTCACCGGCGCCGGCACGGTCAGCGCGCTCGCCCAGGGCGCGGCGGACCCGGCCAGGATCGGAGTGGCGATGCACGTGGGGGGCGACGCGGCCACGGGGCTGCCCGATCCCTCCACGGCGGTCACCTCCCTGGTGCTCCAGCCGGGCACCTCGTACGTGGTGAAGTTCGCCTGGGTGCCCTCGTCGACGTGCCCGACCGCGTCGGAGCCCCCCTCGCCGGACCCCACCCCGACACAGGGCACCACCGAGACCGGCGGCACGACCACCAACGCCGCGGTGGCCAGCACCGCGCCCCAGCTCCTCGTCGAGGGCGGCACGCTGGACGGCAGCGTCGTCGTCTCCAGCACGGCGGCGACGGGTGGTGCCGCGGCATCGGTGACGGTGCCCAACGCCTGCGCGGGCACGGTGTACCACACGGGCATCCTGGCCTCGTCCTGACGGACACCCGGCACCCGTTCCGACGGATGCGCGACGCCCGGTCCGCCCCACCTCGTCAGGCGGTGGCGGACGGCGTCGCCGGTGCGGTGCCGGTCTCCTCGGACTTCTCCCCGGGGGTGTCCGCGGTGCCGGGGACGTCCGGGAGCAGGCCCAGTTCGGCGTCCCGGACGAACTCCACCTCGCGGCGCAGCAGGCGGAACCACATGAAGACGACGAAGCCCGCGAAGACGAACCACTCACCGGTGTAGCCGAGGTTCTGGAACGCCTTGAGGTCGAGGCCCGTGTTGTCCGGCGCGGCCGGAGGCACCGCCTTCATCCCCGCGTCGGCCTTGTCGAGCGTGATCCACGCGTCGTACGGCGTGTACGGCACGAGGTTCACCAGGGACGCGGCGCTGATCGCGGCCGTCTGCCCCGGGGGAAGCCCGCCGACCGCGCTGACGCCGTTCGACCCGGGACTCTCGGACGCCTGGAGCGCACCGGTGACCGTGACCTCGCCGGTGGGCGGGGCCGGGGCCTTCGCCGGATCGGCGGTACCGGGCAGCCAGCCCCGGACGACGGGCAGCGCCTTGCCGCCGTCGACCCGCAGCAGCGTCAGCACGTAGTACCCGCTCCTGCCGTCCAGCTCCCGGCCGGGCACGAGCAGCTGCTTGTCGTACCGGCCCTTCGCGGTGGTCTGCTTGCCGGACGTCTGCGTGGTCACGGGCAGCATCGCGGCCAGCGGCCGGGCGGGCTCCGACCCGGCGGTGGAAGCCGAGGCCTCCGCCGTCCGGTGGGCCTGCACGCGGTCCTCGAACCGCCCCAACTGCCACGACCCCATGAAGACGCAGAAGGGGATGGCCAACAGCACGAAGACGTTGATCCCCCACCAGCGGGGCGTCAGCAGGAACCGGTACACATCGACCACGGTACGGGGCGGCAGGTCCGGACTCGTCCCTGGGGCCCGCTCAGTACCGCTCGGCCAGATGGTCCCGGCCCGCCGGAGGCTCGTACGGCTCGGGCCAGAAGTCCGTCACCGTGGCTATACGGCCCCGCGCGTCGGCCGTGAAGAACGTGATCGCGTGCATCTCCTCCAGGCCCACCGTGAAGTGGGTCCAGGTCACGGCCTGACCGGGTTCGGCCACGACCCGTTCGATCCGGACGTGCCAGTCGCCCGGGTACTCGCGGTTGAACTCGACGTACCGCTCCCGGCCGTTGATGCGCTCCCGCGTCTGCGGCAGGGTGTAGACGACGTCCTCGGTGAGCAGCTCGGCGAACGCCTCCCAGTCCCGGACGTCCGCTGCGGCCCAGTAACCCTCGACGGCCTTGCGTAGATCGGTCATGCGGAAAAGTCTGCACCCCGCCACTGACAGCGGCCCTGACCTGCGCGTACGCCCCTGCGGGGCGGGCGGGGGCCGCGAGGTTCTCCACAGGCTCGGGACCTCGTCGGCGCGAGGCGGGCCGGGCCGGGCACTATGGGGCCATGACTGAGAGCACCAGGTCCACCGAGCCGCAGCAGGCAGACATGCCCGACTGGGAGAAGCGTTTCCGGGCACCGCGTGTGTCGCTGCCGGACTGGGCGGAGAACGCCCCGCACCGCTCCCTGTTCGTCTCGAACGCGACGGGGACGTACGAGCTGTACGCGTGGGACCGCGAGACGGGGGAACAGCGCCAGGTCACCCACCGGGCGAACGGCACGACGGACGGGGTGCTCTCGCCCGACGGCGAGTGGATCTGGTGGTTCGACGACAAGGACGGCGACGAGTTCGGCGTCTGGCGGCGCCGCCCGTTCGGCGCCGCCCTGGTCGTGGGCGCCGTCGACGAGCCGGCGGTCCCCGGTCTCGACCCCTCCTACCCGGCGGGCCTGGCCATCGGCCGCGACGGGCGTACGGCCGTCGTGGGCCGCTCGACGGACGACGAAGGGTCGACGATCCACGTGGCCCGCGCCGGCGAGGCCCCGGTGGAGATCTACCGGCACCGTGAGTCGGCCGGGGTGGGCGACCTCTCGCACGACGGCTCGCTGATCGCCGTCGAGCACACCGAGCACGGCGACGCGATGCACTCGGCGCTCAGGGTGCTGCGCCCGGACGGTTCGGTGGTCGCCGAGCTCGACGACACCGAGGGCGGCACGGTCGAGCTGGGCCTCGAGGTGCTGGGCTTCGCCCCCGTCGACGGGGACAGCCGGCTGCTCATCGGGCATCAGCGGCGCGGCCGCTGGGAACCCCTGGTGTGGGACGTGGCGACCGGCGAGCAGACCGACCTGGGCCTCGACCTCCCCGGCGACGTGGCCGCCGAGTGGTATCCGGACGGCTCGGCCCTCCTCATCGCCCACAGCTTCGAGGCGCGCAGCGACCTGTGGCGCCACGACCTCGCCTCCGGCGGGCTGACCCGGGTCGAGACCCCGCCCGGCACGGTCTCCGGGGCGACGGCCCGTCCGGACGGGACGGTGGAGTACCTGTGGTCGTCGGCGGCCGAGCCCTCCGCCGTCCGGTCGACGACCGGCGAGGTCGTCCTGGACCCGCCCGGCGAGAAGTCCCCGGGATCCGTGCCCGTGGAGGACGTCTGGGTCGAAGGACCCGGCGGCCGCATCCACGCCCTGGTCCAGAGGCCGGCCGGCACCACCGGCCCGCTGCCCACCGTCTTCGAGATCCACGGCGGTCCGACCTGGCACGACAGCGACTCGTTCGCGGCGGGCCCGGCGGCCTGGGTCGACCACGGCTACGCGGTGGTCCGGGTCAACTACCGCGGCTCCACCGGGTACGGCCGCGCGTGGACCGACGCGCTCAAGCACCGCGTGGGCCTCATCGAGCTGGAGGACATCGCGGCGGTCCGCGAGTGGGCGGTCACGTCCGGTCTGGCCGACCCCGACCGGCTGATCCTCACCGGCGGTTCCTGGGGCGGCTACCTCACCCTCCTCGGCGTCGGCACCCAGCCCGACGCGTGGGCCCTCGGCATCGCCGCCGTCCCGGTCGCCGACTACGTCACGGCGTACCACGACGAGATGGAGGCGCTGAAGGCCATGGACCGCACGCTCCTCGGCGGCACCCCGGAGGAGGTCCCCGAACGCTTCGAGGCGTCCTCCCCGCTCACCTACGTCGACGCGGTCAAGGTCCCCGTGTACATCTCGGCCGGGGTCAACGACCCCCGCTGTCCCATCCGCCAGATCGACAACTACGTCACCCGCCTCGCCGCCCGCGAAGCCGTCCACGAGGTCTACCGCTACGACGCGGGCCACGGCTCCCTGGTCGTCGACGAACGCATCAAGCAGGTCCGCCTGGAACTGGACTTCGCGGAGCGGCACCTGGGCAGGTGACACCGGGGTGAGACCGAGGTGAGACCGGGAGGTCCCGGGGCCCCGCGGAGGGGCCCCGGGACCGGGCTCCGCATCCGCCGGGGCTCTGCCGGGGCTCCGCCGGAGGCCCCGGTACCCGTTCCGGCCCTCGCCGGGCGCCGCGCCCGGGGCTCCGCCCCGGCCCCCACCGGGGCTCCGCCCCGGCCCCCCCCGGGGCTGCGCCCCGAAACCCGCCCCGGCTGTCGGCGGGGGCCGTGCTCCAGGACCGGCCCCCGCCCCGCCAGGGGCTACGCCCCCGCCCGCTGCCGGGGCCGGCGGCCGAGCAGTTCCGCCAGCCCCCGCCGGGTGGCGGCGAGCACCACGCGGTCCTCGGGCCGCAGGACATGGGTGGAGGGCAGGTCCCACACCAGCCGGGGACCGCTCGGGCCGGACTCCTGGGCCGCCCGGCGCTCTTCGGGGGTCGCGGTGTCCAGCGCGAGCACGCGCCAGGCCCCCGCCCGGAACGCCTCCCCCACCGTGCGTCCCTCCAACTGCGGATGCCCGCCCACGTCCACCGCGGCGAACAGCAGCACGCGCCGCTCCACGGGAATCGCCCCGAGGATCTGCCGCCCCAGCATCGCCCCGGCGAACGCGGGCGCGGCCAGGTGGGACACGCTGCGGCTCCGGGTGAGCGCGCCGGGGTGCGCGGCCCGGAGGGTGCGGTAGACGGCGGTCGCGAAGTCGTCGTCGTACAGCCGCAGGACGACCCGCAGATCGGGCCGCAGCGTACGTGCCGAGAGCACGGCCTCCAGGTTCATCGTGTCCGCGCTGGTCAACGCCAGCAGCGCGTGCGCCCGGTGGATCTTGGCGGCCTCCAGCACCCCTTCCTGCGTGACGTCCCCCAGCACCACGGGAACCCGCAGGCTCCGCGCCAGCGCGAGCCCCCGGGCCTCGGGATCGGCCTCCACGCACACGACGGGGATGCGCAGCTCGCGCAGCCGCGCCAGCACTCGCGTACCGATCTTGCCGACCCCGAGCAGCACCACGTGCCCGGACAGTCCGCGGGGCGGCTTGCGCAGGGCGGTCCCGCTGCGGAAGGTGCCGAGCGCCTCGAGCACGGCGGCCAGCAGCACCGGCAGGAGCAGCAACCCGACCAGCCCCGAGCAGAGTTGGAGGACCTGCCGTCCGAGCGGCTGTCCGATGGCCGGGTCGTTGATGGCGAAGAGGTCGAGCAGCGTCAGATAGGTCGCCTGGAGCGGCTGCTCCCCGGTGACCAGCATCGACGCCACGGCGAGCCCGACCACGCACGCGACGAGTCCCGCGAACGACCAGCGCAGCCGCCGGGACAGCAGCGAGCCGAACCACGGCACGACACCCCGTCCCGGGTTCAGCTGGGGGCCGGAGTACGAGACGTTCTCCAGGACGACGATGCCGCGGCCGGTGGCGGCGGCCACCTCCCTCTCGTCGGGCAGGAGTTGAGGTCCCTGCGCGCCGCTCCCCTCGGAACCGTCCGCGCCCGCGGGGTCGTTGGTCGTGGCGGACAGCAACGCCAGTGTGCACAGCCCCGGATCGGCGACCTCGCCCGGACCGGGCGGCGGGCGCTCCACCGCGCGCAGCATCAGTCCGTCCGTCTGGACGACCTTGCTGGTGCCGGCCACCGCGGTCGCGGCGAGCGCGGGCGCGGCCGTGTCGGCGTCGGACAGCACGGTGGTGGAGGCGTCGTAGACCTCGGCGTTCCCGCCCGCCCGGGAGCCGTCCGCCCCCGGGGCGGCCCCGGCGGCCAGGGCCGAGGCCTGGTCGAGGAGGGCCTCGATGTGCTGTCCGAGACGCCGGTTGTAGAGCCGCAGGACCAGACGGATCCGCGGGTTGAGCCGTCGGGCGGTGAGCGCGGCACGGATGTTGGTCTCGTCGTCGTCGTACACGAGGGCGAGCGCGGCGGCCCGCTCGACACCCGCGTAGGCGAGCGCGCCCTCGGTGAGTTCGGCGGCCTCGACGACCCGCTCGGGCGCCTCGTCGTCCCCGCCGGTCACGCCCCCGCCCCCGTTGCCGGAGGCCCGGTTCACCGCCGCGGACACCCGGTCGAACAGGGCCGTGGCCCGGGCCCGCCCGACGACCGGCGGCCGCACACCGCCCTGCGCGGGCGGTACGACGAGGGTCACCCGCTCGCCGTACACCCCGCGCAACTCGGCGGCCAGCCGATGGGCCAGGGCGTCGTCCCCGGCCACCACCATGTGCTCGGCGGCGTCACCCGACGAGTTCTGAGACGGAAGATTCCCCACGGGGGAGAAGACTGCCGCACGGACAGGGGCGGTTCCAGTGCGGGAGCCGGCCGGACCGGCGTTCCCCGTACCCCTTCGCCGGGGACGGCCGGCCCGGTCCTGCCGCGTGCCCGGCTCGCGGACGCGCCCGCGTTCCTCGACGCCGGTCCGGCAGGGTCCCGTCCCGATCGGCGCGAGGCCCTACCGGTAGAGCCGCACGCCGCCGTTCGACCCGAGGGCGTCGATCTCCAGCACGCCGCCGTCCGGGGTGATGTACACCGTGCCGGAGGTGAAGTTCCCCTTGCCGCTCCCCGCGGGCAGGCCCGCGACCGGGGTGGTGCGACCGGTGCGCGGGTCGATGGTGACGAGCTGCCGGGAGCCGGAGGTGGTGACGGCGTACACCTTGTCGTCCGAGCCGGACGCGGGGACGGCGAGCGCGGCGGAGCGGTGGGTCCAGAGCTTGGCGCCGGTGGTGGTGTCGAAGCCGTCGATCACCTCTTTGCCGGCGGCCGAGGCCGGGGTGACCAGGACGTCGCCGTAGAGCCGGGCGGAGTGGTCGGCGCCGGTGTCGTTGCCGGTCGTCAGCTCGTCGTTGCCCACGGCCAGTCTGCGGCCGGTGCCGGTGGTGCCGAGGACCCGCACGGCGTCCTGGCGTGCCGTGTGGACGGAGGCGATCAGCGGTGAGCCGGACAGGAAGTGCGTCACGTCCGAGTGGGCGTTCTCGGACTTCCGCCAGATCACCTTCCCGGTCCTGCCGTCGTACGCGGCGAGGGTGAACCTGGTCTTCCGGTCGAGGCAGAAGTCGTCCACCAGCACGGCGCCGTCGGTGCCCCAGCCGTAGGCGTTGCAGTAGTGGCCGCGTGCCTTGTAGCCCCATACGCGGGTGCCCGTGCGGACGTCCACGCCGCCGAGGAAGTTCTGGCTGACGACGGTGGCGACATTGCCCTGCAAGTAGGTCGTGGCGGTCGCCGCCTTGGGGTGCTTGGTGTCGGTCAGCGGCACGGACCAGAGGATCTTGCCGGTGGACGCCTTGACACCGGCCAGCCAGGTGCAGGTGCTGCCGTCCTTGCCGAAGGCGACCGTGCCGATGCCCCGGGCACCGAGCTTCGGCGACATCGCGCAGGGGACGGTGCCGCGCCCGGCCGCGGCGGCGCCGGGCGCGGCGCTCCACACCTGCTTGCCGTCGGTGAGGTCGTAGGCCCGCAGGCCGCCCCGGGTGCCGGCCCGGACGAGCAGCTTGTCGGTGAGCCAGCTGCCGATCAGCGCGTCGCCGGCGGGCGCCGGTGCCTGCCACGCCTGTGTCAGCTGCTCCGAGGCGGCGGCGGCGGCCTCCTCCTGCTTGAGCATGACGGTGGCGGCACCGCCGACGGCGGCGAGGACGGCGAGGACAAGTGCGATCCGGCCCACCCGCCTGGGCTTCCCGGTCTGTTCGCCGGCGGTGCCCGCGGAAGGCCGTGGCTGCGCGGCGACGGGTTCGGGACGGCGGAGGGCCGCCTGGTCGAAGGCGGCGGCCGCCGCCTTCGGGTGTCCGCGGTCCTGGTCCGCCGGTTCGCCGTCGCGCAGGGGGCGCGGGGGTGTCCGGCGACCCTGCTCGCGCACGGCCTCGTGGGCGCCGGTGCGGGGCTCGGGGACCCGCAGCGGGACGGTGGAGTCCCAGCGCGTGCCGGAGGATCCGCCGTACGGCTCGTCCCAGGACGGCTCGTCCCACGACCGGTCGTCCCACGCCACGGCCGGCTCCGGCTGCCGCTGTTCCCGGTACGGCTGCGGGCCGGCGGCCGGCGTGCGGGGCCGGAAAGCCCAGCCGTCCTCCTGCGGAGCCCCTTGGCCCGGCGACGATTCCGTCGTCATCTCCGTGATCTCCCCTGGTCGGGCATCCGCATGTTCCAGCCGCACTGGTGCGCGATGATGAAGGTCGTTTCCTGTGGACTTGCGCCCGGATTCCCCTGATCGCCCCGGATCAGCCGTTCTTGAACGAATGGCCGAATCCGTTCCGGGCCGACTCCACCTGGAAAGCGGCGAGCGCACCCACCGAGGTCTTGATCCGCCAGTCCATCAACTGCTTTCCGCCCGGCCAGTCCTTGCGCTGGTCGTACCAGACGAGACCGATGACCCCGGCTTTCGCGGCGCCCCGGAACAGGTCGCGGATGTGCGCCTGCTTCTGGTCGCTCTGCGCCACCCCGGTCTCCGCGATCAGCACCGGCTTGTCGGCGAAGCCCTCGATCTGGCGCAGGGTGGGGGTGAACAGGCTGGAGAAGGCGACGCCGTCGATCGGCCCGTAGTAGCCGATGAGGCCGACCCAGTCGACGTAGGCGCCGCCCGGGTAGTAGGGGCGCAGCTTGGCGGTCGTGCCCGAGTCGACCACGTGCGGGGTCCACACCCAGATCACGTTGGTGACGCCCCGTTCGCCGAAGACGTCGTGAACGTGCTTCCAGGCCGCGACGAAGTCGGCGGGCTCGGCGTGCTCGGGACCCCAGGAGTTCCACGGACCGTTCATCTCGCCGGCGAAGGAGAGGGCCAACGGGCCGTCGTAGGAGGCGATCTGGTCCGCCAGGCGGCGGATGTAGGCGTCCTCCCCGCCCTCGGCGATGTCGGCGAGCGAGGTGTCGGAGGGAACCAGCGCCATCATGGGCAGCTGGCCGTGCTTCCACAGGAAGGCGTTGCCCTCCGCGTCGAAGTCGTCGCCCCAGGAGCTGTAGTACTCGCGGATGTCGGGGGTCCGCCCGGCTTCCTCGGCGAAGGTGGTGACGATGCCGTACTGCCAGGGCGTCTTGTCGTCGACGACGCCCAGCGCGCGGCCGGACGGCTCGAGCATCGACGAGATCTCGAAGTGAGCTGCCGGGGCGGCGGCCGTGCCCGCCTCGGCGTCACTCCCGCTTCCCGCGCCGCAGGCGTTCACCAGGAACGTGACGGCGGCCACGAGGATCGCGGCGACCGTGAGGCGGCTGCGGCGGCGGGCTATGGCCATGCGTGAGGTTTCCGTTCGGACAAGAAGCAAGCGACTCGCCGGGACTGTACGAGACCCGCGTGACATTCACGGAATCTGCATATTAATCTAGCCGCCTGATTCAGGGGTGGGTCGGATCATGTCCCTTTCTCCCCGAATTAATAACTTTTTCAGCACTACTTACTGCTTTCGGCAGCACCGAACCGGCAGACGCAACACGACGAAGGAAGGCCGGGCTGTCGATGACCAGTACCTCCACGGAGGTTGAGCCGGCCCCCGTCTTCGTGGACGAGACCGGTCTGCGCGGCCGTCGGCTGCGTGGTTTCGGCTGGCTGGTGGGCGTCATCTGCACCGGGTGCGTGGTGGCGATGGTCTCCGGCCTGGTCGGAACCCAGTCGCAGGCGCCCGCGCTCACCGTCCCCGGCAGCGCGAACACGACGCCGCCCAGCCAGTACCTGAACGCGCCGCTGCCCGCGGCCCCCGGCAAGAGCGCCACCGCCACGTCCGGGGCCACCGCGCCCGTCACCGGGACGACCGGGTCCGGCACGGCGGGGACCGGCACCACCACGTCCGTCACCGGAGCGACCGGGTCCGGCAGCGCGGCGGGATCCGGCACGGCGGGATCCGGCACCACCACGTCCGTCACCGGAGCGACCGGGTCCGGCACGGCGGGGTCCGGCACCAGCACCTCCGTCACCGGGACGACCGGAGCCGGTACGGCGGCGTCGAACTCCGTGACCGCCACCGAACCCGCCACCGCGCAGTAGCCAGACGCGACCGACCAGGAAATACATGTCCCGCTCCCGCAGCCAACGCCGCCGGCAGTCCATCGCGCGGCCGCGCCGACTCGCCGCACCTCCCCTGCGCTTCTTCCTGCCGGTGACCGTACTGGCGACCCTGCTGGCGCTGATGGTGCTCCGGGGCATGGCGAACAACGAGGTCTTCCACGACCAGGACATCGCCACCTCGGTGGACAAGGCCACCGTCCCGACCAGCGTGCTGGAGGGCGGCCCGGTCGTCGACGCGCGCGGTGACAAGAACAAGAAGCCGGTCAACTACACGATCCCGGACAAGACCGTCGTCCTCTCCTTCGACGACGGGCCGTCCCCCCAGTGGACGCCGAAGATCCTCGAGGTGCTGAAGAAGGAGAACGTCCGCGCCGACTTCTTCGTCACCGGCTCGATGGTCACCCGCAATCCGGCTCTGATCCGCCAGATCGTGGCCGAGGGCCATCAGATCGGTCTGCACACCTTCACCCACCCCGACCTCGCGCTGCACTCCGGCACCCGGCTCACCTGGGAGCTGGGCGAGACCCAGCTCGCGCTGGCCGGTGTCGCCGGCATCCACTCCAGCCTGTTCCGCCCGCCCTACTCCTCCACCGTGGACGCGCTGGACGACTGGTCGTGGCCGGTGACCAAGCAGGCCGGGTCGGAGGGGTACCTGACCGCCTTCATCGACAAGGACACCGACGACTGGAAGCGCCCCGGCGTCGACTCCATCGTCAAGGCCGCCATGCCCGACCTCCCCGGCCAGGGCGAGATGGTCCTGATGCACGACGCGGGCGGCAACCGGGCGCAGACGCTGGCCGCGCTGCCGATCATCATCGAGAAGCTCAAGGACCAGGGCTACACCTTCAGGACCACCGCCGAGGCGCTCGGCACCGCCTCCGCCAACACCGAGGTCACCGGCTACAACCTGTGGGTCGGCAAGGCGTTCGTGTGGTGCACCACCTTCTCGGTGGGGCTGATGCCGTGGCTGGTCGCCCTGCTCGCGGTCGTCGGTGTGCTGGTCATGGCGCGGTTCGCGCTGATGCTGGTGCTCTCGGCCGTCCACGTGCGGCGCGTCCGCAAGAAGGGCTTCTCCTGGGGCGACCCGGTCACCGAACCGGTCACCGTGGTGGTTCCCGCGTACAACGAGCAGGAGTGCATCACCAACACCCTGCTCTCCCTGGCCGCGAGCGACCATCCCATCGAAGTGATCGTGGTCGACGACGGGTCGACCGACGACACGTCCGCCATCGTGGAGGAACTCGGCCTGCCGAACGTCCGGCTGATCCGGCAGCAGAACAGCGGCAAGCCGACCGCCCTCAACACCGGTGTGGCCGCCGCCTCGCACGACCTGATCGTCATGATGGACGGCGACACGGTCTTCGAACCGTCCACCGTCCGCGAGCTGGTGCAGCCCTTCGCCGACCAGCGCGTCGGCGCGGTCGCCGGCAACGCCAAGGTCGGCAACCGCGACACGCTGATCGGCGCCTGGCAGCACATCGAGTACGTGATGGGCTTCAACCTCGACCGCCGCATGTACGACGTGCTCAACTGCATGCCGACCATCCCCGGAGCCATCGGCGCCTTCCGCCGTACCGCGCTCCAGCAGGCGGGCGGCATGAGCGACGACACGCTCGCCGAGGACACCGACGTGACCATGGCCCTGCACCGGGCCGGCTGGAAGGTCGTCTACACCGAGGACGCCCGCGCCTGGACCGAGGCGCCCGTCAGCATGAAGCAGCTGTGGTCGCAGCGGTACCGCTGGAGCTACGGCACCATGCAGGCGATGTGGAAGCACCGGCACGCGGTGCTGGAGCGCGGCCCGGCCGGCCACTTCGGCCGGGTGGGGCTGCCGTTCGTCTCCCTGTTCATGGTGGTCACCCCGCTCCTCGCGCCCGCGTTCGACATCGGCATGGTCTACGGCGTGGTCTTCGTCGACGCGTACAAGACCCTGGCCGCCTGGTTCGCGGTCATGGCCCTACAGGCGGTCTGCGCCTGGTGGTCCTTCCACCTGGACAAGGAGAAGGCGTGGCATCTGATCACGCTGCCGGCCCAGCAGGTGGTCTACCGGGTGCTCATGTACATGGTGCTGATGCAGTCCGCCATCACCGCTCTGACCGGAGGCCGGTTGCGCTGGCAGAAGCTGAAGCGCACCGGTGAGGTGGGGCTCGACGTCACGACGGGGGCGATGTCTTCATGAGTACCGGCGATGTCTTCACGAACACCGCGGAACGAGGTGCCTACGGCATCCGCGACTTCTCCGACACCGTCGCCCTGCGGGTGACGGACCCCGCCGCGATTCCCGCGCAGCGCGCCCCGGAGCCCGAGGAGGCGGCCCCGGCGCCCGCGCGCAAGCCCGGCCGCGACCGCTACCTCGACCTGCTGCGGGCGCTCGCCCTGGTCCGCGTGGTGGTCTACCACAACTTCAGCTGGACCTGGCTGCCGATCGTCTTCCCCTCCATGGGCGTCATGTTCGCGCTGGCCGGGTCGCTGATGGTGCGCTCCCTCAACCGGCCGGCGCTGAGCGTGATCCGTGGCCGGCTGCGCCGACTGCTGCCACCGATGTGGCTGTTCGGCGCGGTCGTGGTGCCGCTGATGATCCTGGAGGGCTGGCGGCCCGACGTCCACCACACCACCTGGTGGTGGGGCGACCTGGCCTACTGGGTCCTGCCGTTCAGCGAGCCGCCGTTCGGGGTCCCGCTGGACACCTTCGGCGGGCACCTGCCGGCCTCCTGGGCCGAACAGATCTGTGTCCCCCTCTGGTACCTGCGCGCCTACCTCTGGTACGTCCTGCTGTCGCCGCTCATGCTCAAGGCGCTGCGGAAGCTGCCCTGGGTCACCCTGCTGGTGCCGCTGGCGCTCGCGTTCGTCATCAACTCCGGCCTGGTCGACCAGTCCGGCCGGCTGATGGAAGCCGCCACCGACTTCACCACCTTCGGCTCCTGCTGGCTGCTCGGCATGGCCCACGGGGAGGGACTGCTCCGCAGGATCCCGCAGTACGTCGTGCCGTCCCTCGCGCCGCTGGTGCTCATGTTCGGCTACTGGTGGCTGATGCGGTCTCCGCTGGACAACCCGCGGCTCGGGCACGACCTGGAGGCGGTACCGGTCGCCCAGGCGATCTGGTCGTTCGGCGCGGTGATGCTGCTGCTCCACCTGAGTCCCTCCTGGGAGCAGTGGCCCAAGCCACTGGAGCGGTTCAACGGCGTGATCAGCCTGCTCAACTCCCGCGCGGTCACCGTCTACCTGTGGCACTCCTTCGCGCTGGTGCTGACCGAGCCGCTGATCGACCCGCTGTGGAGCAACAGCTTCTTCTACGACCACGCGCAGTGGCTGCTGGCGAGCCAGTGGACCCCGCTGGTGATCTCCGTCCCGCTGATCTGTCTGGCGATCCTGCTCTTCGGCTGGATCGAGGACGTGGCAGCCAAGCGCCGTCCGCGGCTCTTCCCCTACCCCCGCCGCTCCAAGGGCCGCCGCCGCAACCGCTAGAGGACGGCGGCGGATCGCGCGCCGGGGCGGCACCAGGTGCGCGGCAGCGGCTTCCCGTGCCCGCGTCCGGCCCGCGCCGGTTCCCGGGCACGGGCGGTCGCGGCACGGGAGATCCGGGTGCCGCGACGGACGGGATCGCCGTTCCGCGCCGTTCCGGTGGGATCCGGGGGCGTCTCGGCATCCCAGTACGGCGTCTCAGGCGGCGCACGTCCGCGCAGCTCAGGGTGGGTGGGACGGTTGCGCCGTCGCGGATCGGGCGGCGGTGGTTGCGGTGGTTCCCCGCTGTCTTCGAAGCTGTGGATGTCGCACCGGCCGGGACGGATCGAGTCCCGGCAGCAGCCTGGTGACGACTCCCACCCAGTGCCTGCGTACCGGGCATCCGTGTGTCCCGGTACCCGACGTCCGGCGCCCTGCGGCGCCCGCCCCGCGACCTCGGGGCGAGGACATCCGGCCTGCTCCTGCCCGCTCGGGCGGTCGGGCCGCCATGTCCCCGGACCGGACGCGGACGGGTGGTGAGACGTCGGTGGGCACGTCCGGCGGGAGAGCCGGCGCGGTCCGGGAGCGACCCCTGCCGACCACCGATCATGAAGGAAGACACGACATGAGCAGGAACACCCACGTACGTCGTCCGGGCCGCCGTGCGGCCTTCGCCGCCGGTCTCGTCCTGGCCGTCGGGCTCGGCGTGTCGGCGCAGGCGGCGGCCCAGGCCGCCGTCCCCGCCAAGGCGCCCGTGAAGACGTCCGCCGCGGTGCGGACGGTCAACGGCTTCAACGGTGACGTGGTGACCCAGGTCGCCGACTTCTACGGCGCGTACGTCGACGCGAAGGACGCTCCCCGGGGCCCGGACGCCGCGCTGGCCAAGGCGCTGCGCGCGCACTACCTGGTGCCCGCCTTCGCCAAGAAGCTGGAGGCCTGGGAGAAGACGAACAAGACGGACGGCGTCCTGCGCGCCCAGAACGTCCCGGTGGACTGGACGGTGCGCGGGGACGGCGAGAGCCGTGAGATCACCGTCACCCACCGCTTCGGCGGCGGGGAGTCGCCGACGGTGACGACCGACCTCGTCGTGAAGGCGGATGCGGTCGACGGCGTCAGCGACATCCGCACCAAGAGCGCCCGCTGACGAAGCGTCCGCTGACGAAGCGGCCGCTCCGCCCGGTCCGTTCCTGGCTTCGGCCGGGAGCGGACCGGGCGGCGCCGTCGGCCCGCACCGACGGCTCCGCTTCCGCCGGCCGTGCTGCCGGGCGGGCAGCGTGACCTGTCGCTCCGTCAGTCGGCAGTCGGCAGTCGGCCGTCGTCAGTCTTCGGTCGCCGCCGTCTCGGGGGCGAGGAGCGCGAACCAGCGGCCGGGACGGTAGTTGACGCGGTCGTACTGGTAGTTCGTCAGCCCTTCGCTGCTGGTACTGCGGAAGGGACGGCCGTGGTCGTCGATGCGGACCATGCCGGTGCGGCCCCCTGAGGACCAGTCGAGATCGAGGTACCAGTCGCAGGTGCAGGACTCGTTGGTCGAGGAGACCACCAGGACTTCGGGTTCCTGTAGGGACACCCGGTAGGGGAAGTCGATCGCGGGGGGCGTCGGGCCCGTCCCGTTGCTGTCGCCGTGCGTCGAACGGGCCAGGGGCTGGTGCTCGTCGAGGTCCACGGAGAAATGGCGGGGGACGATGCCGGCACCGCAGCCGTCGCCCAAGTAGTAGGCGGCGCCCCGGTCGGCGGCAGGGGCGGCGCGGTTGACCACGCGCACGTGCAGGGCCTCCAGGGAGACGGGGGCGGAGCCGCGTCCCTGCACCGTGATCTGCACACCGGTGGCGCTCCCGTGCACCGCCCGCTGGGACGCGGCCCACGCCGCGACGTCCTCCGGGTGCGGGGGCGGGGGGACCTGTCGCGGTGGCTTGGCGACGACGTAGGTCTCGCCGCAACCGAAGAGCCCGCGGGTGTGGGAGTCGACCGTCCAGGTGAGCGGGGTCGCCGGTGGGGCCGCGCCGGCGTTCGCCCGGTTCTTCCGGGAGCCGCCGCTGCTGTGTGTGGCAGAAGCAGAGGGTTCTGGTGCGGTGCGGGCGGAGGCCGACGGTGAGGCCGCGCGGGTGTTCGCCCGGTGCTTCTGGGGGCGGACGCCGCGGTGTGCGGCCGAGACGGAGGGTTCCGGCGCGGTGCGGGCGGAGACCGACGACTCACCGTCGGCGGAAAAGGGTCCGGCAACGGCAACGGCAACGGCAACGGTGAGGCCGGCGAGCGCGAAGACGAGGGAGACCGCCGACACGGTCGATCGCACGGACCGCCGCCGGGGACGCCCGGCACGGGGCCGCGGCTCGGCCGGTGGGGTCGGCTCGGGGCGAGGGCCGGCCGGTGGGGTCGGCTCGGGTGCCTCGGCCGCCGGACTGCCGCGGTTCGCGGACGCGGCGGGCACCGCGGCCGGTGTCGTAGCTGGTGTCGCGGCCGATGTCGCGGTGCTCGTGGTCTCGGGGGGCGTCGATGTCCGCCGGGCGTCGGACGGTTGTGGTCGTCGCCGTGCCGCGACCGCCATGATCCACCGGCGGTGCAACTCCACGCGTTCTTCGGGGGAGGCGCCGCAGAGCACGGCGAACCGCTCGATCCCGGCGAAGTCCTGCGGGACCGCCTCTCCGGCGCAGTAGCGGTGCAGGGTGGAGGCGTGCATGCCCAGCCGGCGGGCCAGTGCCGCGTAGCTGCGGCCGGTGCGCTCCTTCAGACGCGTCAGCAGTGACGCGAACTTCGCTGTGTCGTCGTGGATCGAATCCATGGGGTCCGTACTCGTATCCGCTCGTGGGCCCGTGCGGGCCTCATCCGACGGGGCACGGCATCTCAGGCGCTCCCCCCTGTTCACATGCGGATACGCGTGGGCCGGTTCCGAGGTTGCGAAGCATGACCCTGTTCACGAACGGTCCGCGGAGCGCCGACCCTTCCCGGGCACGAGGAGAAGAAGGGGAGGCACAAGCAGCGGGAGCGGGTGGAGGAACCGTCGGCCGAGGACGGCCGGCAAGAGTCGTGGCGGTTGCCGTACTCCGCTGCTGCACGCACGGCAGAGGCCCATTCGCGATCACGCGAATGGGCCTCTGACCTGTGTCGGGACGGCGGGATATCCGTTGTTGACGACCAGTGGGGAAGGAACGCCCGCCGGCGGTGGAGCCTTGGTGCCGTCGAGTACGCGCGCAGTCCCGTCGTACATGCGAACAGCTTCGGCGCCCCCGCCGGATGTCAGGGGCGGTCGCCCTTGTGGTCGACGATTCCCGTGGCCAGGAGCGCGTTCTGGAACATGATGTCGCCCGCCTTCCAGGGCCGGTCAGGGGTGTCGCCCGCGCCCGGGAACGTGTCCTTGTAGTCCTTGACGACGAGCCATCGGTCGCCGAGGTACTGGTACGTGTGCGGGTCGATCAGGATCTCGCGGCGGACCTTCTGCCCCTTCTCGTCGTGTCCGAACGCGAGGGCGTCCCGGCCCGCGAGGTCCCGTACGAGATGGTCGGTGACCTCGACGCCGGGGACCGCGGCCAGCGCGCGGTACAGCTTGGCGAGCGCCTGCGGCGGGACGGGCTGGGACTCGAACAGCACGCTCAGCGCACGCATGTCGTGCTCCCCCTCGGGCTCGGGGTCGCCCTTCCCGGACGGGTAGTAGGCGCGGACCTTCTTCAGCACGGCGGCCGGGTCGTCCGGCAGCTCGTCGAGGAAGCGGAGCCGTTCGCGCATGGAGCGGTCGTCGCCCTCCTTGCCGTTCTCGAAGCGCGGGTCCGCGTACCGCTCCCAGTGCTCCTGGGGCTCCGGCTCCGGCTCGGGCCGGGCGGCGTTCTTGGGCCAGATTCCGGGACTGGCCGCGAGCTTCTTCTCGTAGATCCACTGGCCCGCGTGCGGCGTGGGCGGCGGATCAGCCCGCTCCACCGTGGTCGCGGCCCGCTCCAGCACCTCCTTCACCGAACCCTGCACCGTCCGCGTCCCGGCCGGCACCGTGGGCTCCACGTCGCTGTGGCCGCCCCCTCCGAGGCCGGAGGCCAGCACGGCCACCGCGGTGAGCGCGGCGGCGGCCCCGACCGCTGCGAGCCGCCAGTCGGCCCGCAGCCTCCTGCGTCCCCGGTCCCGCACCGTGGCGCTGCTCAGCCGGTCCCGCCCCTCGGCGAGCCGTGCCCGGTCGGGCTTCGGCGCCCCGGCCCGGAACTCGCGCACGTCCTTCATCTCGTCCACGTTCACGGCCGGACCACCTCCGCCACTTCGCCCAGGAACGCCGGGCCGGCACCCAGCGCGGCCCGTACCTTGCGGCGGGCCCGGTTGAGCCGGGACCGCACGGTCCCGACGGGTATGCCGAGCGCCTCGGCGACCTCCTGGTAGGTCAGGTCGGCCCAGGCCACGAGCAGCAGCACATGCCGGTCGGCGGCGGACAGCGCGGCGAGCGCGTCCGCGAGCGGGGCGCGGTCGGCGACCAGGTCCGCGGTGTCCTCGACCCAGCCGGCCGCGACGGGGTCCTGGCCGGTCCTGGCCAGCGCCCGCAGACCGCGTACTTCCTTCCGGCGCTGCTTGCCGATGAGGTGCGCGGCGATCCCGTACAGCCAGGGCCGGGCACTGGCCCGCGAGGTGTCGTAGCGGGCACGCACCCGGAACGCGGTCAGGAACGTGTCGGCCGTGACGTCGTCCGCCGCGTGGTCGCCGAGGCGCCGGGCCACGTACCGGTGGATGTCGGGTGCGTACCGGTCGTAGAGCCGGGCGAACAGCTCCGGATGTTCCAGGGACTGCGCGATGACATGGCCGTCGCGCTCGTCGCCGGGGTCGAGCGCCGGTGGTCCGGTCAAGGGTCCTCCGTCAGCGGATGGGGTCGAGCGTGTCACCCGTTGTTCCCCGCTGCTCCGCGAAGAGTTCACGGCCGCACAGGATTTTCTCAGGGAGCGGGCGCGACCCTACGGGATCAGCCGCGCCGGCATCTCCCGCGCGTCCCCGGCGGCGACGGTGCGGGGGCGGGTGTCGCCTTGCCGTACAACCGTTCGTTCCCTCGGGCGGTCTCCTGGGGGGCAGTCCTGATCCGAACGGCAGATGTCCCGGGGCTGCTGCGGGACGAAAGGGCGGACGTATGCGCAGAGTTCGAAGACTGGCCGTGCTGGCCACCGTCACGGCCATGTCGGTGGGCACGGTCGTCCTGAGCGCGGGCTCTCCCGCCGGCGCGGTGCCGGGCTCCAGAGCGTCCGCGGCCGGAAAGTCGGCCGATTTCAACGGGGACGGCTACGGCGACCTGGCCGTCTCGGCGAACGGCTACGCCGTGGTGATGTACGGGACGAGGACGGGCCTCAGCGGCTCCCGGCACCAGGTGCTGGCCGGTGATCCGGCCTCCGCGGGCGCGTACTCCTTGATGACAGGGGGAGACCTGGACGGCGACGGCTACGACGACCTGGTGGTGGGCGACCACGGTTCGGTCCCGGCGACGTCGATCGTCTGGGGCGGTCCCGAGGGGCTGTCCGGCCGCACGCCCCTCTCCTCCTTCCCCGGCCCGATGGTCGTGGGTGACTTCGACGGCGACGGCGAGAACGACCTCGTCGCCTCCGTGGACGTGGGCTACGGCCGGTCGGAGACCAGGCTGTTCCGGGGCCCGTTCGGCCGGGACGGCACGAACGTCTCGACCAGCGTCGTGAACACCGGGGTCTCGCCCGGCAGTCTGGCGGCCGGGGACGTCAACGGAGACCACGTCTCCGACCTGCTCTCCGTGGGAAGACACAGCGGCAGCGCCGACGCCTCCCTGGTGCTCGGTTCGAAGAACGGCTTCGGACCCGTGAAGGACTTCTCCACCAAGGTCGACTCGGGGAGCCTCGCGGACGTCGACGGCGACGGCTACGCCGACGTCGTCCTGGGTGCCGGTCTCGAGGGCTACCAGCCCAAGGGCGTCGTGGGCGGTTCGGTCGTCGTCCGGTACGGCGGCGCGGGAGGCGTGAGCAGCACCCGCAAGCCGGTGCGCATCGGCCAGGACACCGCCGGGGTGCCCGGCACCGGCGAGAAGTACGACCGGTTCGGCTACGACCTGGACACCGGCGATGTCGACGGCGACGGCTACGCCGACGTCGCGATCGGGGTGATGCAGGAGAGCATCTCCGGGGTCAGCACGACCGGCGCGGTGACCGTGCTGCGCGGCTCGTCCAAGGGCCTGACCGGAACCGGTGCCGTGTCCTGGCACCAGAACACGGCCGGAGTGCCGGGGGCCGACGAGCCCTACGACATGTTCGGCTCGCAGGTCTCCCTGATCGACATGAACGGTGACGGACGAAGCGAACTCGCCACCGGCACGGATCATGAGAACGGGACCGAGGGCAACCTCTGGTACTTCAGGTCCGGCAGCAAGGGCCTGACCACGAACCAGGTCGTCTCCGTCGGCCCCAGGACCGTCGGACTGACGGCCAAGTACCGCTACTTCGCCCGCTGGCTGGCCGGCTGACCCCCCCGCCCGGACCGGCCCGGGTCCGGGCGACAAGGAACCCCCAGGTCACCGACCTGGGGGTTTCGCATGGAGCGATGGACGAGAACCGAACTCGCACTCCCGGCTCGGTAAGTCCGGGTTCATCGTCGGCTGTTGCTGTACCGGCCTGTGGCGGAGCGGTGTCGGGAGCCCTGGCCGCACCCGGGCGATCACCTGCCGCTCCCCATGGTTCCCACGGGATCTGGCCCACGAGCGGACTCCTCGGCGCCCGGTGCCTCGCAGCGGGCGCCGAGGAGTCGACGCTCGTCAGACGACGGCCTTGTACCCCTGCCAGCCTGTCGCGATCTTCGTGCGCCCGCCGAACGACCCCTTGCCGTCGCCGTTGTTGCGGTACAGGCTGCCGCCGGTGTCGCGCGAGACCAGGTCCGCCTTGCCGTCGCCGGTGATGTCTCCGACTCCCACGACCGCGTTGTAGGAAGAACCCCAGCCGGAGAACACCTTCGCACCGGCCCCGAAGGTGCCGTTGCCCTTGCCGTAGTACCGGTACAGGTTGTTCGACCTGTCCTGGGCGAGAAGGTCGCCGACGCCGTCCCCGTTCAGGTCACCGGCCCCGACGACCTTCTTGTACGTCCTCCAGTCGCCGTACAGCTTCACCCGTGCCGACAGCGTCCCCGCGCTCGTCCCCTTGTACAGGTACACCGCGCCGGTGGACGCGTCGCGCGCGATCAGGTCGGGACGTCCGTCGCCGCTGACGTCTCCCGGCGAGGTCAGCACGTCGTACTGGTTCCAGCCGGACGTACCGAGCGAGGTGTACGGCGTCGAGGGCGTCGGTGCCGATCCGCAGGCCGGACGGTAGGCGCGCAGGGCGCCGCTGCTCAGCCGGACCAGGACGTCGTTGCAGCGGTCTCCGCCGAGGTCGCCGAAGGGCACGACCTTCGCGGTGGTCGGCCAGCCGGCTCCGGAGACCTTGCTGCCCAGCGTGCCCGTGCCGGTGCCGCGCTGGATGGTGAGGGTGCCGGAGGAGTTGAGGGTGAGAAGGTCACCGACGCCGTCCTTGCCCGCGTAGTCGCGCGGTGCCGCCGCTCCGGCCGTCACCGCGACGGTCCCGGAGAGGACGAGGGCGCCCCCCTGCCCGTCGGCGGGCTGAGCGGTGAGTGCCCAGGTGTAGGCGCCGTTGGCGACGAGACGGCCCGCGGAGTCCTTGCCGTCCCAGGCGGCTTTCAGGAGGCCGCCGACGGCGGACCCGGACACGGTGCGCACGGTGGAGCCGGACGCCTTCCGGCGGATGACCACCTTCCAGGAGGCCGCGGGCTTCGACAGCCACCAGGTGCCGGACCAGCTCGCGGCACCGGCGGTGACCGTGGAGTCGATGGCCGACAGCGCGGACGCCGGAACGCCGGTCGGTACGAGGTGGACGCGCTGCTCGCGGTCGGCGTAGGCGACGCCACCGCCGAACCTGTCCACGGTCCAGGTCGTGCCGACGCCCACGTTGTTCCGGCCGAGGTCCGTCCAGTCGGCGAGCTTGCGGCTCGGCAGCTGCGTGTGGTCGCCGCTCGACGGCAGTCCGCCGTGCAGGTCGACGAGCTTCAGCCCGCTGTCCGACTCGATGCCGCCGACACGCTCGACGAGGTAACCGTCACCGAGCAGGACCCTGCCCGCCGGGGCGGTCGCGGTGCGCTTCGCCGTACGGTCGTAGACGCCCGACCCCTTGACGGAGCCCCAGTCGTCCACGCAGGTCCAGTACACCCAGCGGCCCACGGCCTGAAGGCTGGAGGGAGTGCAGCCGTTGCGGGTGGTGAAGGACTCCACCGCGGTGCCGGACGGGAGCCGGGTGGCCGTGACCTTGCCTCCCGTGGCGGCGCCGCTCCACAGGGTGTCACCCCAGACGGCCGCGGCGACCCGGTCGCGCTTCTGCAGGACCTTTCCGGCCGAGCCGTCGGTGAACTCGCCGATGTACTGGTCGCCCGAAGAGGCGCCGTCGACGATCGCGTACCGCCCGGAGAGTCCCTTGAGCTCAGGGCTGTCGTCGCCCGTGTCGAGGGTCGGGCCCCAGCCGGTGGCGCCGTTGGCGCGCAGCATGGTGAGACCGGACTCGGTGGAGTCGCGCCGGCCGTGGCGGCCGGTGCCGTCGGCGAACATCGGGATGCAGCGGGTGGCACCGCCGGTGCAGTCGCCGTCCGAACCGCTGACCAGCCCGTCCACACTGGTCCTGACGACGCCCGGGGCGCCGCTCGTGGTGAGCCAGGTGCTGCGATAGGCGCCGAGGATCGTGTTCGGCTCGTACAGCGTGCTGTTGTCGGCGGTGGTGAGGACGCCGCTGCCGAGCGAGAGACCGTTGATCTGCGCGGGCATCGGCTGTACGGCGGTCAGGCGGCTGCGGGTGACCGAGCCGTCGGCCGCTCGGCCGATCCGGTACACACCCCAGTCGAGGTCACCCTGCTCGACGTACCGATCGGCGCCCGCCACGAGGACGGACCCGTCCGGAGCCTGGACGAGCTGCTGGGCGGCCGGGTCCATGACCTTCGTCAGGTCGGTGTCCGTACCGTCCGAGGTGAGGGCCCACAGCGGCTGGCCCCGGTACTTGTCGTCGCCGGGCGACACCGGTTCGACGCCGAGCAGCTTGTCGCCGACGATCCCGTACGAGGCCTGGTAGGTCAGGGAACCCGTGTCGAAGGTGAGGGGCGCGGCGGACAGGTCGTCACGGTCGTACACGTCCGCCTTGCTGCGCCCGCTGCGCAGCCGCAGGACCGAGTCGGCGCCCAGCCGGAAACCGGTCACCTCCCAGCCGTTCTCGGGGTCGACCCGGTCGGGCAGCGTGCTGAACACGCCGGTGGAGAGGTCCACGATGCCCCAGTGGCTCCAGCCCGACTCGTTGTCACCGGTGTCGTAGCGGAGGATGACGGACCGGGCGTCGCCGTCCTCGACGAACACGTTTCCCGCACCGTCCGGCAGTCCGGTCACGGGTGTCTGCGTGACCTCTCCTCCGTCCTGGACGCGCCACAACTGGTAGGCGTTCGGGTTTCCGTTGCCGCCGGTGCCGCTGCTGGTGAGGACGGTGTCGCCGAAGGTGCCCTGGTAGGTGTGGTACTCGGGCACGGGCACCACAGCGGTGTGCTGCGAGGTGCCCGCGCCCCGGAGGAGGGTGACCTGTGCGTCCTCCTCGGAGTAGAGGGCGACGGTGTCGGACCCCTTCCCGTAGTAACCGGTCTGGAACGAGGCGTGCGCGAGGAAGCGGCCGCTGTCGATGTCGTACTGGACCGGGACGTCCAGCCCCTGCTCCAGTGCGGTCGTGGTGCCGGTCGCGTAGTCCGTCCACAGGAGGCGGTCGTCGCCCTCCTGGGCCCAGAGGAACCCGCTGGTACCCGCGTTGAGGATCTGCGTGGCTCTGGGGACGGCGCGCGGGGCGGCGGGCAGTACGAGCTCTCCGGCCGCGCCCGGCTGCGGTGCGGCCGCCGCCGTGAACGGTACGGAGGCGAGCGGGATGCTGAGAGCCAGCGCCGTCGCCAGGACGGCCGCGGTACGGGCCGCCGGAGTGCCGCCCCGTACCGGGTGCGACTCGAGGGACGGTCCGGGTCTGTTTCCGTGTCGGCGACGGCCGAATCGTGCCACGGTTCCTCCTGAGGACGACAAGAAGGCATGGCGGGGACGTATGACAACGCCCTGGTTCTCCCCCGGCCCCCCAGCCGCTCCCCCCACACGCGTGAGCGGATCCTAACAGCATGCTCATGACCAGTTGTCGGGGTTTTCATCTGCGGACATGCCGCTCCGGACGGGTGCGGGAGCGGGTGGAGGAACCGTCGGCCGAGGACGGCCGGCAGGAGTCACGGCGGTTGCCGTACTCCACTGCCGTACGCACGTCAGAGGCCCGTTCGCTGTCAAGCGAACGGGCCTCTGACCTGTGTCGGGGTGGCGGGATGTGAACCCACGACCTCTTCGTCCCGAACTCTCGACAGGAAGGTCACCGACGGTTCTCAGGCTGCTCAGTCAGCTCTGGACGGCACTTGAGGTGCAGCCTCGGTCGCTGAGGTTGCGGTACTTCCGTGCTGTACCGCTTCGGCCTTCTGGAGTCCCTACCGAACCCGGAACGGTTCGCTCACGGGCCAAAGAGACGTGCTCTGGCCCACTCCGGGCCAGGAGCGCAGCCTCTGCTCGTTTCTACGATGAAGGCCATGGTGGCTTCGTTCACTTCTTGCGACAGCGTTTGTTGACGAGTTCTGACGTCGTCGCCCGGCCGAGGACTCCGCGGATCGTCATGAGTTTTGAAGGCACCTGCTGATGCAGCCGAGTCGTGTCGCGGCTCGCAACAGGGCTGCCACAAGGCTCCAAGATCGCTTGACCTTGCCCCAACAGGAAGGACAACAGTGTCTCCATGGATCACATGAGCGGGCGGTGTGCGCTCGTCAGCCGGCCGGACGAAGAGGGGGAGCTCGAGTGACGGCGACCTGCGTCATTCTTGATATCGGTGGCGTGCTGGAGATCACGCCGGAAACGGGATGCGTGCAGCGGTGGGAAGAGCGGCTGGTGCTGCCGCCGGGCACTGTGCACGAGCGGATGCGCGACGTGTGGCAGGCCGGGAGCGTCGGGAGCATCAGCGAACGAGAGGTTCACGAGCAGGTGGCAGCACGCCTGGAGCTCGACGCGGCCCAGGTGGAAGCCTTCATGGCGGATCTTTGGGCGGAGTATCTGGGGACGCCCAACGAGGAACTCATCGCTTATGTGCGAGGGCTGCGGGGAAGCTGCAGGCTGGGCATCCTGAGCAACAGCTTCGTCGGTGCCCGGGAGCGGGAGACGGCGTTGTACCACTTCGACGAACTGGTCGAGCAAATCGTCTACTCGCACGAGATCGGCATCGAGAAGCCGGACCCGCGTGCCTTCGAGGCCGCATGCGCCAGCCTGGAGGTGCGGCCGGAGAGCTGCCTCTTCATCGACGATCTCGCCGTAAACGTCGAGGCGGCCCAGGCGGCGGGCATGCAGGCGCATCTGTTCGAAGACAACGCCAGGACGATCACGCGGATCGCAGCTCATCTGGACGCCGGCACCCGGGTTGCAGGGCCTGTCCCGCTCGGATGACGTCGGCCTGGCCGGCCTCCAGCGGGTGCCGGCCAGGCGTATCTGTGGGCAGGGAGGCACTGACGATCTCCCGCTGGAGCAGGATCAGGGCGGGCCGCGTGGGTGCGGCCCGCCCTACGTCTTGGCCCGCGCAGAGCAAGCCAGATCATTTGCCATCCTCTGTCCTCGGCCTCGGCCTCGGCCTCGGCCTCGGGCACGAGGACGGTTCGGTACAGGCGCGCTACTCGCACATCACCGCACGGATGAGGAATCGGCTCATGGATGAACTGACCGAGCAGCGGGAGGAGTCGTTGGCCGCACGGGCCGCCATGCACCCGCGGTCACCGGTGCGCGCACTCGATGCCTTACTGAGAGCTCACACCGTGAACACCGAGCCGTTCTCCACCACATAGTGCGGACGCCCTTCGCCCGGGCTGAGGAACCGCCAGTCTTCCCGTTCCGGGCGCCCTGCCGGGAACACCTCCAAGGACATGCCGGACGAGAGCATCAGCTGAAGGTCGAACTCGTCGCCGATGCGCACGTGGTCGACGACGGGAGCATCTGCTGCGACGAGCTGCATGACGGTTTTCACGCGGTCGTCGAACCGGCTCGTCCCGATCTCGCCCCCGGCCTCGAATCTCGCTCCGGCCCGCGCGCCCGGAGCATGGAGATCGCCCTCCTGGACCACCGTGGAGACGCCGTTGAGCAGCCGCCAGCGGCACTGCAAGTGCAGCGACATCTCCGGGTGGACTGTGTGCTCGCCACGGTGGTCCACCCATGGCACGTCATCACCGAACGTGAGCCAGACGAGCGTCGCGGCCCGGCCGATGGCCGTGAACGGCCGTCCCTCCAGCTCGCGCAACGCGGCGCGAGTGGCCTCAAGACCGGTCACAGTGGTCTCATCCCTCCTCGGCGCCGACGAACCCGAGTGCCGGCCGAAGGGAGGCATCGGAGTCACAGGATACGGACGCAAGGCCCGAGAACCTGGGGAATTACGTGACCATGGCCCATGAGGAATTACGTGACCGTCCACATGAAGCCCGGGGGAGCGGAATTGCTGGCTCTGACGGGGGATCTTGTGATGTCGTAGGACGTGGAGCGCGAGATCACCCACCCCTTACCTGGTTGGGTGGGTCCGTTCATGCCGTGGTGACCTCTCACCTTGGTTCCATGGGAGAGACGGACGCGAGAGGCCGGGCCGAGTTGCCGCACGAGGATGTCTGCGACGGTGAGCACGGTACCCGCGCGCGGTGCCTGCCCGAGTCGTGGATGTGCGATGTCTTCCATCCCGACGGCAGCCTGAGGGACATTCGGGTCCTCGACACGACCCGCGGCGAGTGGATCGCTGTCCTCGATCGCCTACGTGCTGTGGCTGACGAGACCGAGGTCGAGCACCCCTACCCGCAGCTCGATCCGGCTCATCCCGCCTTCACCGACCTCTTCCGCCTCTGGGCAGATGACCCCGAGGGCGAGGCAACGGCTTTCTCTTTCCGGGCCCGTTTCGGCGCCGTGTGGTTCTTCGCCCTGCCTTGTTTCGAGGAGGAGATCGAGTTCTCGCTCTGGCCCGAGGACGTCCTCGACGGGGCGGGGGTGGCCGCCGTGCTGCGATTCCTGGTCGAGATCGCGACTGCGAGTCAACGACGGGCTCTGCTGACCGGTGAGATCGTCCGGTACGACCCGGGGATGCCGACGCTGATCTCTCACGACCCCGTCACCGGCCTCACTTCCCACATCTGAAGGGGTGCGTGGAGGTGCCCGCAGTAGGGCTACATCCCCGCACCCGCGGTCACCAGTGCGCTCATGGGGTGGTGGGCGCCGTTCGGTGCCATTCAGCTGCGTTCATGGACGGCTGACCGCTGGCACGGGAACGGCTTCGAGTCTTGGCCGAACGGTCGTGAACGGGGCTGAACGAGACGGAAACTGAGACGGGCGGCGGGGACGGGCTTGCTGACACCTTCGCTTTACCGCGGAGCTCCTGCCGGCTTGCACGCCGACCTGACGTGTCGCTTCGGAGGCGTCGGCAGCCCCCCGCCCAGCCCCGCCTCTCTCGACGGCTCGGCCGCACTCCGCTGGGCCACTCGCAGGCCGCTCTGAGGCCAGTCGTACGTACGGTGCGACAGCGCCGTCGAGCCGGCCGCATCGATGAGCACCTGATACGACCGTCGCCCGTTCGGCCAGTCCAGCCGAGCTGACACCCGCGCCCACGCGCAAGCCCCTCGCACCCGCACCCATAGGGCGGGTGGATCCGTCGGCCTCCACGACCACGTCACTGGCCTCGGGCCGTCACCCTCCCGCCACGGCCGCGCCTCCACCGCATCGGCCGGTACAGGCGCACGGTGCTCCCGGCATTCGATATCGCTCATGCATTCGAATTTAGTGGATGAAGGGGCCCCGGGTGGGCTGGTGGCCGCAGGTGTCGTGCGGGTGACTGGTGGCCTGGAGAAGTCGGATGCCGCTGAGGCCGAAGCGCCGATCCGCATGCATGAGTGCAGGGAATCTGCTGGTCAGGGGCGCCTTGTAATGCATGGCACTGCCACCTAGTATGCATTGCATGGAACCTGGCAAAACATTGAGCCAGCTCCGCAAGGGGGTCCTCGAGTACTGCGTGCTGTCGCTCTTGCGCGACGGCCCGCGCTACGGCACGGAGCTTCTGGGAGAGCTGGCAAACACCGGGGCGCTGGCGACAAGCCAGGGCACGGTGTATCCGCTGCTGACCCGGTTGCGACGCGAGGAACTGGTGACGACCGACTGGAGCGAGTCGCCCAGCGGACCGCCGCGGCGCTACTACGCCCTGACGGACAAGGGCCGCACGGCGCTCGCTGACTTCGCCGTCGTGTGGGCGGAGTTCACCCAGGCGGTCGACCGCCTCATCACCCCCGACCAGCACGCCGACCGGAGAGCACCGTGAAGACCACCACCCACCCCGAGATACGCCGCTACCTGGCTGCCGTCGACCGCGCCGCCTCCGCGCTGCCCGCCGGCCGACGCAAAGAGCTGCTGGCCGATCTCTCGGAGCACGTCGACGTCGCCCTGGCCGAACGCCCCGGTGAACTCGACCAGATCCTCGCCGAACTCGGCGACCCCCAGGACATCGCGGCCACCGCGGTGCGCGAAGACGCCGAATACGACGACCCCGACCAGCGGCGCGGCAATCCGCGCACCGTTCTGGCGCTGCTTGCGGTCGGCTCAGCGATGGGCTTGTTGACCGCGGCGCCGCACTCCGACGTACTGAACTTCCCGATCCTCGTCGTCACGGTTGCCGGGCTCGTCGCCTTGGCCATGTCGGCCTGGTGGTCCACCGCACGCAAGTCGATCTTCGTCGCTTGGTTCATCCTGCCGAACCTGCTTCTGCGCGTCATCGACCAGGCCTTCGGCCTTGGACATCCAGTCCACGTCGCCGAGTCCTGCATCTCGGTGGTCCTCCGGGCCGGCATCCTCGTGTGGCTGTGGCGCCACCGGGTCACCCCCGACGGCCCCGGCCGCATTGCCTTCCGCCTCCCCCGCTGGGCACGCATTCTGCTGTGGAGTTTGCTGGCTCTCTTCCTCACCATCGAAGTCTTCATGTGGATCTCCGCCTTCGCCGTCACTGACGGTCTGTCCTCGGTGAAGGAAGGCACCCTGAACCCCTGACCCACCACGTCACGGGAAAACGGATAGTCGAAGGGCCCCGCCGTTAACGGCGGGGCCCTTCGGTGTCGTGTCTGGTGCCGATGGCGAGCCCACATGACGGTGGCGGCGCTGAGGGAGGCGGAGCCTCACGCGGCCTAGAGCGGGCTCAGAGCGCTGCACCCTTCTGATCCGTAGCTCTAGAGAGAGCGGTCAGCGGCGGTCATACAGGCCGCACTTCGGGCACAGGGAGGTGCTACAGGATGGGACGGTTTCTGTGGTTGCTGTACTTCGCTGCTGTACCGCCGCCTCAGGAAGTCTCGTGAGTACAGGGACAGGCCCGCATGCCTCTACAGACCGCGCAATGCCTCGTACAGATTGTTGCAGGCTGCCCAACAGATGACACTGCCGTCGTCGTACAGGCTGCCCATGTACCAGTCGTCGTCATGGACAGGCTTCACAAGGCACAGGTCGTGGAATCCGAGAACGATCTCCGGGTGCAGCGCCTCGTCGGGGGCTCCGGGGCGCCCTACCCATTTCACCGCCCGGTTTGGCCCCAGGGCGACAGCCTCTTTGTCCCCGGATACGTCGCGGATCTGTTGAAGGGACCATCCCGGGGGTAGCCGCGCGTCTGCCATACACGGATGATCTCACCCGCCAGATATGGAGCACCGCTTTAGGAGTTCGATTCATGGAGCACGTGGGCTGCTTGGGCCCGTGCTGGCCGAGTGAAACAGCATCCAGCTTTGGACGCGCGGATCTGTGGTCGTCTGACGACGTTGATGTCAACTGGTGATGTCAGAGCCAGTCGAGTTGGGCCACCTCGGACGCTTCTGGAGCTCTGCTGCATACCGTGTCTGGGCATGTAGCTCAGCAATGGAGTGGCGGACCGATGACGGTCTGACCAATCTGCTCGGCGAGCCAGGACGCGTGGCGTTCCTCGTATCCGTCGCCGTTTCTGCGGCGGACGTGCACGAGGACAGTGTGCCCATCGATGCGCTCGTCCAGTTCACGTGTGGCGGCGTTGAACAGCACGGATACCTCGGCATGTTTGAAGTCCGCGTACAGGCCGGCTTCCGGAACCTCCGGCCATTCCAGAAAGTCCCAGAGGATCTCCGCCACGTGCCCGGCTGCCACGGCCGTGAACCTGTCCTCAATACTTCCCACCGGCTGATCCTTCACCGATGCCCAGAGAGGAAGATGCGCCGACCAGAGAGCGGGATCGGTGGAGAGCTGGGGCGCCTGGATTGTGTGGTGCAGCCCCGTTGTGTCGTCTGAATCGCGGACCCAGTCCTCAAGGTCTTCCCTCCTGAACCAGGCGTCGGGCAGCGCCTTCCTGGCGTGGAGTACGTCCTCGACGGTGCGGAGTTCGGCGTCCACATGTACCCGCGAGTACTGCTGAATACCCACCGTGAGTAGTTGGCGTGCCACTCGGAGCGCTGACGCGGGATCGTTGGTGCGGAAGATGGGATAGGCGACGTCGACAGACATGCGCGCACCCTGCCACGCCGAGCCCCGATCGCCCACGGGACCCCCTCGATGCGAACTATGGGCACGAAGGTTGATGAGGTCAGCCGGACTGGTGAACCGGTCGCCAAGCGCTGGTGGCGGTCGGCTGCGGTCATATCAGTTGCTGTACTCCGCTGCTGTACAGCGCCAGCTTGGAGGCGCCGCATGCGGGTGGCGGCTGTCCCGGCAACTCCCTGACCGTGTGCCAGTGCCGCACAGTCAGGGCGTAGCCGAGGACGGTGGCGATGCCGCAAAGAAGCAGCGGCAGCATGAGGCCATCGGCATATGCGGCGACACCGAGCGCGCCCTCGGCATGATTACTCAATGTTACTGATTCAATCCGCTTGGTCACTAGTCGTGACGTGCACGACGCCCGTAACCAAGGAGAGAACCCCCATGCGACGCATGCTCACCAAGGCGGCCGGCCTGGCCGCCGTCGGCGTGCTGGCCTTCGTCACGGCACAGCCCACCCAGGCCAACACCCTCAGCAAGCAGCCCGGCCACGCCGCCGCCGAGGGCTCCGCGTACTTTGTGATGACCGACATCACGCGGGAGGAATTCGTCATCAAGCTGACCAAGCCCGGGGACATCGAGCACGCCCGGGAACTCGTCAGCGGGCAGACCACCGACCGTCCCCACGTGTTCACGCGGATCGTCAAGCGGCAGGCTCCCTACAACCCGCGCTGGAGCTACCACAACAGCCCCGACAACACGGAATTCTTCGACCAGGCCTTCGAAGTCTGTGACGCGACCATCCCGTACGTCGAGGACTATCTCGACGAAGCCGGCGGCGCCTTCCTGCCCGGCCTGGCCTGGTGCGACTGGACCTCGCGCCTCATCAGGGAAATCCCCGCCCCGTAGCTGACCGACAAGGCCGGCCGGCGCCGTACCCTCACGACGCCCCGACTCACGCAGGGCTGCTCGGGCCGACCGTTCGCGATCGGCCCGAGCGCATGTGCCCTATGGTCCCCCTGACCATGCCTCCCCGAGGACAGTCGCACTCCACAAGAACGCCCTGAGTTGCTGACTGCTGCCGACGGACAGTCTGTAAGCCTGCCGGTTTCGCCTTCCCGGGTTCAAATCCTGGCGCCGCCACCCTAACGGGAAACCGCGAGGTCGGTGGAGTGGCTTTGGGCGGGAGTTGCCATGGGGCGAGTGATCATGGCTCCGTAATCTTCCCGTGAGTTGGAACGGCTCTTGACCAGGTAAATCGGTCAGGGGCCGCTCTCATGAGCGTCGTCCGCCAGCGACCGCGGCTCCCTGCTGCTTCCCGACCGAACGGGCACGGGAGAGGCACGTTGACCGGCGATCTCTGCTCAACCCGTAGATTCCCGCTGTTCCCCCATTGGTCCTCTTTGCTTCGGGCGCGTGGGGGACGCGCCTATAACGAGTCGTACCTTCTAGCGGTCGTGATCGTTGCAGCGGACATGCGAAAGATCATCATTGCTGCCACGCTCGCTATGGCCACCACGGCCATGGCCGCCCCTGCCCACGCCGACAACGACAGTAACTTCGGGGGAGGCGTCAACGCTGCGAACCTCTGGAACTTCACAGCAGCAGCCGTCTGCCTCCAGGAAGTAGCCGTGGTGCCCGTCCTGGGCAATTACGTCAGCGACCACGTAAACAACTGCTCGAACGGAAACGTGATCGACCACTCCGGCCGTTAGCCGCTCCCCTCACCCACCACACACCCCAGCTCCCATCCCGTCCGCCGTCGACCCACACACCGTGGAGCGGGCGTGGTTCTCGCCCTCTCATGGCAGCGTCCGCTGTCCGGCCGGTGGCCTGGTGCGGGATCAGCGAGCCTCGACCCCAGCACGGTCGAGACGGTGACGCTCCTGAGCGAGAAGCACGTCATTCCCTCGCTCGGCGCCCGTAAGCTCCGCGACCTCAGTGCGGAGGATGTGGACCGCTGGCTCTCCGCCAAGGCCAAGACCCTCAGCACCCGCACGCTCCAGTCGCTTCACTCGTGCCTGAACCGCGCCGTCAAGCGGGCCATGGCGCGGGACAAGGTGAAGCGGAACGTCGTCGAGCTGTGCTCGGTGCCGCAGGGGCAGGCGGGGCGGCCGTCCAAGACGCTCACCTTCGCTCAGGCCGAGGCGGTTCTGAAGGGGGCCGAGGGGACTTCGATGTACGCGTACATCGTCGTGGCCCTGCTGACCGGGGCCCGGACCGAGGAGCTGCGGGCCCTCACCTGGGACCACGTCTTCCTCAAGGGGCGGCCGGACCTCGAACCGGCGCAGCCTCCGCACATCGCCGTGTGGCGTTCGGTCCGGCGGAGCGGGGACACCAAGACCCGGAAGTCCCGGCGCACGCTCGCCCTGCCGGGGCGCTGTGTCGAAGCGCTCTGGCGGCAGTTCGAAGATCAGGGCTGGGACCGGCTCGCCGCCGACGAGGAGTGGGAGGAGCACGGGCTCGTCTTCTCCTCGGCCGTCGGCAAGCCGCTCGACGCCGCCGACGTCCGCCGCGCCTTCCGCCAGGCGCTCAAGGGCATCGACGGGATCAACGCCGACGAGTGGACGCCCCGGGAGCTCCGGCACAGCTTCGTGTCCCTGCTCTCCGACCGCGGCGTCCCGCTGGAGGAGATCTCCCGGCTCGTCGGGCACTCCGGTACGGCCGTGACGGAGGAGGTCTACCGGAAGCAGATCCGGCCCGTGATCCAGACCGGTGCCGTGGCCATGGACGGCATCTTCGGCACCGACTGACGAAGGCCGTAGGAACTCGGGAATCGATAGTCACGCAGTTGGACACGCAGCAAAGCCAGAGGGCCCTTACCGATCCGGTAAGGGCCCTCTGGCCTGCTACTCAGCTGTCGGGGTGGCGGGATTTGAACCCACGACCTCTTCGTCCCGAACGAAGCGCGCTGCCAAGCTGCGCTACACCCCGATCGTCGCTGCTCTCGCGGCGACGTCGTTTACTTTAGCCCACCGTTGGCCTGAGACGAAATCCGGTTTTCTGGGCCTCGGACGCGGCGTCGGACCGGGTCGGGGCGTACGTGGTCGAGGACGACGACGAGGAGGCCCAGGGCGTAGAAGGCGACGCCCAGGACGGCGGTGTTGCCGAGGACGCCTCCGTAGCCGTGCCGGTCCACGTCGACGAAGGGGTAGAGGTGGCGCGCCGGGGTGCCAGGTGTCGGCATCGCGCCGCGGGCGAGGCAGAAGGCCAGGTAGGCGAGGGGGTAGATCAGCCACGTCGCCGCGTTGCGCAGGGCCAGGGGGGTCGGGCGGGTCAGCAGCAGCCAGTCGAGCACCACGGCGATCGGCGTGACCGTATGGAGGAGCTGACCGGCGACCGCGTGCCAGCCGGAGAGCGTGTCGTTGCCTCCGGCCATGGAGAACGGGGTCGACTCGGTCGTCAGGATCAGGTGATGAACCAGGCCCGTGATCGAGGCGTAGATCAGTGTGCCGCCGGTCAGCACCCCGGGCAGGGGTCTGCGCGCCGACCAGGCCCGGCGGGCCGACGCCGCGAAGACCACGGCGACGAGCAGGTTGGTCTGGATCGTGAAGTAGCTCAGTACCCGTGTCGGGGCGCCCAGCTTCATTTCGATGGCCACGCCCGTCGCCGCCGCGAGGGCCACCAGGACGCGGTAGACCGCCGCGGCCGGGCGACGGGAGGGAGCCACCACCGCCGTCGCGGGGACGAAGGAGTGGGTCGACGGGATGACGCCCGGTATCGCGGGGAGATCGGGTATGTCCCTCGGCATGGGGGTGATCATGCCCTCACGCTAGGCGGATCGGGGCATTCGGGCGATATGGGTCGGCCGGGTGGGTTACAGGGCTGTTCGGCGGCATCGTCCGGTGGCACTGTTCGGTCACGGTTCGCGTCGGCGGGACTCCGCAGCGTCTCCGGCTCGCGGCGGCCGGGCCCGCGCCGTCAGGGGCCTGCCCGGTCCGATGGGATCACCCGTTCTCGGCTCGCCCGGTCATGATCTGCCCCCGGCCGGGGCCTGCCCCTGGACATGACCGTCACCGGCAATGGCACGGTCCCGGTCGCCGTACGGCCCCGACCGTTGCGCGGGCCCCGGCCGCCGCCCTCCGGCTGTCCGACCGGGTGTCGCCCTCAGGGCCCCTGAACCCCTACTGCCGTTCCACCAGCGTCAGCAGTGACGCCTCCGGCGGGCAGGCGAAGCGGACCGGCGTGTAGCGGCTCGCGCCGCAGCCCGCCGAGACGTGCATGTACGAGGTCCGGCCCTCCGCCGTATGTCTGGAGAGGCCCTTGACGCGGTCCGTGTCCAGGTCGCAGTTCGTGACGAAGGCGCCGTAGAAGGGGAGGCAGATCTGGCCGCCGTGGGTGTGGCCCGCCAGGATCAGGGGGTAGCCGTCGGCGGTGAAGGCGTCCAGGCTGCGCAGGTACGGGGCGTGCACCACACCCATCGAGAAGGCGGCGGACTCGGACGGTCCGCCGGCCACGCGTGCGTAGCGGTCACGCTTGATGTGCGGGTCGTCGAGGCCGGTCAGCTCGATCTCCGTGCCCTCTATCTTCAGCGTTCCCCGGGTGTTCGTCAGGTTCAGCCAGCCCGCGGTGTCGAAGCCGTCGCGCAGGTCCTCCCACGGGTTGTGGACGGCGCCCACGACCGGCTTGTTGCCGTTCAGCCCGTGGCGGCCCGCCGCCTTCTCGAACAAGTAGCGGGCGGGGTTGCGGAGCGTGGGGCCGTAGTAGTCGTTCGAACCGAAGACGTAGGCGCCCGGGAACTCCATCAGGGGGCCGAGCGCGTCCAGTACCTCGGGCACGCCCTCCGGGTCCGAGAGGTTGTCCCCGGTGTTGATCACGAAGTCGGGCCGCAGGCCGGCCAGGGAGCGCAGCCAGCGCTGCTTCTTGCGCTGTCCGCTCACCATGTGGATGTCCGAGACCTGCAGGACGCGCAGCGGCCGCATCCCCGGCGGCAGGACCGGCACGGTCACCCGCCGCAGGCGGAAGGAACGGGCCTCGAACCCCGCCGAGTACAGCAGACCGGCGGCACCCACCGCCGTGATTCCCAGGGGTACTTTGTATCGCGCGCGCATGCGCCCATCGTGTCAGACTCCGGCGAGCCCTCTCACCCGCCTGTGGACAGCCCGGAAGCCCCGCCCGGGATCGCGGGGGAGGGGGGCGGGGGGTGGTCCCGGACGGCTTCCGGGTGACCGTCGGGCGCGCTGCGAAATCAACAGGCGTCCGCATCACCGCACCTGCGACACTTGGCGGCATGACCACGCTCAAGTCGAAGTTGCAGGAAGACCTCAACGCCGCGATCAAGGGGCGCGACGAGCTCCGCTCCTCGACGCTCCGGCTGACCCTCTCCGCGATCACCAATGAGGAGGTCGCGGGCAAGTCCAAGCGCGAACTCTCCGACGACGAAGTGCAGAAGGTGATCGCCCGCGAGGCGAAGAAGCGCCGCGAGGCCGCCGAGGCCTTCACGCAGGGCGGGCGTTCCGAGTCGGCCGAGCGTGAGCGGGCGGAGGGCGAGATCCTCGCCGTGTACCTGCCCAAGCAGCTGTCCGACGACGAGCTTCGCGCGATCGTCGCCCAGGCCGTCGAGGAGGCCAAGGCGGCCGGTGCCGAGGGTCCGCGCGCGATGGGTGCCGTCATGAAGATCGTGAACCCCAAGGTGGCCGGGCAGGCCGAGGGCGGCCGTGTCGCCGCCGTCGTGAAGCAGTTGCTCGCGGGCTGACGTTCTCGTTCGTTCCCGGGCCGACGGTGACACCGGCGCGGGTGAGTGCTTCACGGCCTCACGGGTCTCACGGGCGGATGCCGCATGAGGCTCGTCCCCATGACGCGTTCGCCTCGCGGACGTACGTCCCACCGTGGTCCGCCCGTCCCGCGACACCCCTTACGCAGAACGCCCCGTGGGCCAGGATCGACTCCTGGCCCACGGGGCGTTCGGGCGCTCACGCGCTTCCGGTGAACGGTCAGCGCTGGCCGCCGTTGCCGTTTCCGTTGCCGCTGTTGGTGTTGCCCTGGATGAAGCCGTCCGGGAAGGAGAAGGAGGGCGTCGGGAACGTCACTCCGCCATTGCTCTGGCCGAAGATGGTGTTGCCGGTGGTGTTGTCGTTCCCCCGGCCACCGTGACGGCCGCGGCCGCGGTTGTCGTCGTCCTGGCCCTTGTCCCTGACCGGGTCGGGAATGTTGACCAGGTTGAAGGACGGGGCGTCCTTGCCCTCGAGCGCGCCCGTCATCAGGTCCCGCCAGATCGGGCCGGGGACCTGACCGCCGTACACCTTGTCGTGCCAGACGCCGCCGATCTGGATGCCCGTCATCTGGACCTGCTGGGTGGCGCTGCCGACCCAGACGGCACCGGAGAGGTTCGGCGTGTAGCCGACGAACCAGGCGTTCTTGCGCGAGTCGGTGGTACCCGTCTTGCCGGCGTTGTCGCGGTCGGCGAGACCGGCCTGCTGGCCCGTGCCGGAGTCGATCACGCCGCTCAGCAGGCTGTTGACGGTGTCCGCGGTCGTCTCGGACATGGCCCGCGAGCAGGTCGACTTGGGCACGTCCAGGGACTTCTCGCGCTCACCGACCTGCTGGCTGATCGACTCGATGGCGATCGGGGTGCAGTACATGCCGCGGGAGGCGAAGGCGGCGTAGGCCGTGGCCATGGTGAGCGGCGAGATGCCCTTGGCGCCCAGGGCGATGGAGGGCACCTCGGGCAGCTTGTCGCCGTTGCCCTGGACCACGCCGAGCTTGTCGATCTGGTTCATCACCGGGCACAGACCGATGTCGGAGATCATCTGCACGAAGTAGGTGTTGACCGACTTGGCCATCGCCTCCTTCAGCTGGTACGGGCCCTTCTCGGACGCGCTCTCGTTCGGGACCTGCTCGTTCGCCTGGTTCGTCCACGGCTTGCTGCCGCAGGTCTGCACCGGGCTGGGGTACGGCATCTTGTTCGGCGAGGAGTACTCCTGCGTCGCCGGCCGGCCCTGCTCCAGCGCCGCCGCGGCCACGAACGGCTTGAACGTCGAACCGGTCGGGAAGCCGTAGTTCGAGCCGCCCATGGCGTAGTCGACCGAGTAGTTGTACTCGGTCTCGTTCTTCCCGTAGCCGTACGGCTTCGACTGGCCCATCCCGAGGATCTTGCCCGTGCCGGGCTCGACCAGGGTGGCCGCCGCGGCGACCTTGTCGGACTTGTAGACGTGATCCTTCAGCGAAGCCTGGATCGACGCCTGGGACTGCGGGTCGAGCGTGGTACGGATCGTCAGGCCGCCCTGGTTCCAGACCTTCGCCCGCTCCTCCTTGGTCTTGCCGAAGACCGGATCGCTCAGGAAGACCTTCTCCACGTACTTGCAGAAGAAGCTGGCGCCCTTGATGGCCGTGATGCAGCCGTTCTTCGGCTGGCTGACGTGCAGCCCGAGCTTCGTCGCCTTGGCGGCGTCGGCCTGCTCCTGGGAGATGTCGTGCACCTCGGCCATGCGCTGCAGCACGGTGTTGCGGCGCTTGAGGGCCTCCTCCTCGTCGTTGACCGGGTCGTACCGGCTGGGCGACTGGACGATGCCCGCGAGCAGCGCCGCCTCCTGGAGGTTCAGCTTCTTGGCGGGCTTGGAGAAGTACCGCTGGGAGGCGGCCTCGATGCCGTACGCCTGCTCCCCGAAGAACGTGATGTTCAGGTAGTTCTCGAGGATCTTCTTCTTGCCCAGCTTCTCTTCCAGCTGGATCGCGTACTTGAGCTCGCGGATCTTGCGGCCGATGGTCTGCTGGGTGGCCTGGGCGACCTTGGTCGGGTCGTCGCCGGCCTCCTCCACGAAGTAGTTCTTCACCAGCTGCTGGGTCAGGGTGGAGGCGCCCTGGGCCACGCCGCCGTTCTGCGCGTTCTGGTTGACCGCGCGCAGGACGCCCTTCAGGTCGATCGCGCCGTGCTGGTAGAAGCGCGAGTCCTCGATCGCGACGATCGCCTTCTGCATGTAGGGCGAGATGTCCTTGAGGTCGACCACCGTGCGGTCGCGCGAGTAGACGGTCGCGATCTGACCGCCCTTGCTGTCCAGGATCGTCGTCCGCTGACTCAGCGACGGACTCTTCAGATTGTCCGGAATGTCATCGAACCCCTGGGCCGAGCCCTTGACCGCCAGACCGAGCGCGCCCGCGGCGGGCAGCGCGATTCCGGCCATGACGGCGCCCGCGAGCACGCTGACACCGAGGAACTTGGCGGCCTGCTGCGTAGGGGACAGACCACCACCCGAGCGCTTCTTTGGCATGAGGGCAGCCTACGTTCTCATTCGCCGGACACGCGTATATGCCTTGGCCTAAGCTGCTCTCAACTGTCACAGCAGTGCGGCCACGTATCAATACGTCCGGCGACCCCGAATCGTTCCGGAGGTTCCGCGTTCCTGTGGAGCAGGTGTCCGAATCAGCCTCGTGTGTCATATGACGTCCGTTGTGACGAGACCGAATCGTCCCGGTCTGTCGGGATGGTCGCGCATGTCCTCGGCTCACTCCCCCGGGTGATCTGCCGCTTACGCATAGTCCGTTCGGGCCATTCAAGATTGGGCCCGAAGGGGGTGTTGCGCTGTGCCCACCTTCCGTAACGTCCTCAACTGGCGGCGGTGAATATGCCGCTGCCGCCGTGGGGGAGCCTCGAATTCGGGAGAGGACGGCGCCGGTATGGGCTGGGTAACCGACTGGAGTGCGCAGGCGGCCTGCCGCACTACCGATCCGGACGAACTGTTCGTTCAAGGAGCAGCGCAGAACAGGGCCAAGGCAGTGTGCACCGGATGTCCGGTTCGCACGGAGTGCCTCGCCGACGCGCTCGACAACCGCGTCGAATTCGGCGTATGGGGTGGCATGACCGAGCGCGAGCGCCGCGCGTTGCTGCGTCGGCGGCCGACCGTCACCTCGTGGCGTCGCCTGCTCGAGACCGCGCGCACGGAGTACGAGCGCGGGGCGGGCCTGCTGCCCCTCGACGAGGAAGAGGTGTACGAGCGCTACGCGGCGGTGGGCTGAGGGGGCCTTCCCGCCCCGTCGGCGGCCAGGACGCCGCCCAGGGCCCCTCAAGCGCCCCTGCGGGCCCTCCCGGGCCCGTTCGGTGCCGCGGGGGCCGGGCGAGGGCGCCCTTCGGGCGCCTCCGCGCTCAGCTTTCGGGAAGCTCCGGCCGGTGGGCCGCGAGCCGGTTCCCGATGTCCCGCAGCCCCGCGAGATCGTGTACGTCGCCGGGCAGCGCGGCCACTTCGGCCACCGGCACCTCCGGGTGGCGCGCGGCGAAGCGGTCACGTGTGCGCTGCTCGCGGGAGAGCAGCTGCATGCGCTCGGCGTGGAGCCGCAGCAGGCCTGCGGTGAGCTGGTCGATGGACCGCTCGGGGTCCGTGGTGGCGGTCCTGTCCGTAGCGGTGGGGTGGTCCGTGCCGGCCGTCCTGTCCGTGGGGGCGGGGGAGCCTTCGTCAGGAGCTGGTGACCCGGAAGCCGGTGATTCTGAACTGCCGTACGTGCCGGGAGAGTTACGAAGTCCAGCTTTCCCGTCCGCCTGATCCACAATGCGGGCGTCGGCAAGATTTTCTGCGGCGGTGGTTCCAGGGCCCCCGGCACCGTCCGCTCCGGGATTTTCCGCGTCGGCGGAATCGAGGTCCTCCGCGGCGGCGAGCGCCCGCTCGGCGGACAGCTGGGCGGCCCCGCTGCCGTGCACCCGGTTGAGCACCAGCCCGGCGAACGGCATCTTCTCCGCGGCCAGCCGCTCCACGAAGTACGCGGCCTCGCGCAGCGCGTCCCGCTCGGGCGCCGCCACCACAAGGAACGCGGTGCCGGGCGCCTGGAGCAGCTTGTACGTGGCGTCGGCCCGGGTGCGGAAACCGCCGAAGGTGGTGTCCATGGCCGCGACGAACGTCTGCACGTCCTTGAGGAGCTGGCCCCCGAGCAGCTTGCCCAGGGTGCCCGTCATCATCGACATCCCGACGTTCAGGAACTTCATGCCGGCCCGGCCGCCCAGCTTCGCCGGAGCCGTCAGCAGCCGGATCAGCCGCCCGTCGAGGAAGGAACCGAGCCGCTTCGGGGCGTCCAGGAAGTCCAGTGCCGAGCGGGACGGCGGAGTGTCGACCACGATCAGGTCCCACTCGTCGCGCCCCCGCAACTGGCCCAGCTTCTCCATCGCCATGTATTCCTGCGTGCCCGCGAAGCCCGCCGAAAGCGACTGGTAGAAGGGGTTGTTGAGGATGGCCGCCGCCCGGTCGCCGTCCGCGTGCGCCTCGACGATCTCGTCGAACGTGCGCTTCATGTCGAGCATCATGGCGTGCAGCTCGCCGGTCCCCTCGACGCCCTTCACCCGGCGCGGGGTGTTGTCGAGGGAGTCGATGCCCATGGACTGCGCCAGCCTGCGCGCGGGGTCGATGGTGAGCACCACCACCTTGCGGCCGCGCTCCGCGGCACGCAGCCCGAGCGCCGCCGCCGTGGTCGTCTTGCCGACGCCGCCCGACCCGCAGCACACCACGATGCGGGTTTCCGGGTCGTCGAGCAGCGGGTCGAGATCGAGGACGCGGGCGGGGTCCAGACTCATGACATCCCTTGCTTACGCAGCTGTGCGGCCAGTTCGTACAGGCCCGCCAGGTCCAGGCCCTCGGCGAGCAGCGGGAGTTCGTGCGACGGCAGGCCCAGTTCGGCCAGCACGCTCCGCTGTTCGGTCTCCAGCGTGTACCGCTCGGCGTACTCCTCGGCCTGCTGGAGAAGCGGGTCCACCAGGCGCTCGGCGAGCCCGCCGCGGCGCGCGCCGCCGAGGCCGGCCGAGGAGAGCGACTTGGCGATCGCCGAACGCGAAGCGGCCTTCGCCAGCTCCAGGTCGACACCGTCGAGGAGTGCCGGGCGCACCATGTTCACGATGATCCGGCCCACGGGAAGTTTCGCGGCGCGCAGCTCCGCGATCCCGTCCGCGGTCTCCTGTACGGGCATCTCCTCCAGCAGCGTCACCAAGTGGACCGCCGTCTCCGGAGACTTGAGGACGCGCATGACGGCCTGGGCCTGATTGTGTATCGGGCCGATCTTGGCGAGGCCGGCGACCTCGTCGTTGACGTTCAGGAAGCGGGTGATGCGGCCGGTGGGCGGCGCGTCCATCACCACGTAGTCGTACGTGAAGCGGCCGCTCTTCTCCTTGCGCCGCACCGCCTCGCAGGCCTTGCCGGTCAGGAGCACGTCCCGCAGCCCGGGCGCGATGGTGGTCGCGAAGTCGATCGCGCCGAGTTTTTTCAGGGCGCGGCCGGCTCCGCCCAGTTTGTAGAACATCTGGAGGTAGTCCAGCAAAGCCAGTTCGGGGTCGATGGCGAGGGCGTACACCTCCCCGCCCCCTGGAGCGACGGCGATCTTCCGCTCCTCGTAGGGCAGCGCTTCTGTCTCGAAGAGCTGCGCGATGCCCTGTCTGCCCTCGACCTCGACCAGGAGGGCGCGCTTGCCCTCGGTCGCGAGGGCGAGCGCGAGGGCTGCGGCCACCGTGGTCTTGCCGGTACCGCCCTTGCCGCTGACGACCTGGAGCCTGCTCACGTATTCGAGCCTAACCAGTCCGCCGCCGGAGTAAGCAGGAGGCTGTGGACAAGCGGTGCTGTCGGTGGCGTGGCGGCGGGTGGGTGGGGCGGTCGGCTCGGGTGGGTGGCAGGGCGGGAGGCTGTGGTCGGCAGCGGATACAGTCGGCCACATGACCAAATGGGAATACGCCACCGTGCCGCTGCTCGTCCACGCCACGAAGCAGATTCTGGACACCTGGGGCGAGGACGGCTGGGAGCTCGTCCAGGTCGTGCCCGGCCCCAACAACCCCGAGCAGCTCGTGGCCTACCTGAAGCGCGAGAAGTCCGCGTGAGCGGGGCCGTCGAGGCGAAGCTCGCCGAACTCGGACTGAGCCTTCCGGACGTCGTTCCGCCGCTGGCCGCGTACCAGCCCGCCGTGCAGTCGGGTGTGTACGTGTACACCGCCGGGCAGCTTCCGATGGTGGACGGGAAGCTGCCCGTCACCGGGAAGGTGGGGGCCGAGGTCACGGCCGAGGAGGCCAAGGAACTGGCCCGTACGTGCGCGCTGAACGCCCTCGCGGCGGTGAAGTCGGTCGTGGGTGACCTCGACCGCATCGCGCGTGTCGTCAAGGTCGTGGGCTTCGTGGCCTCGGCGTCGGACTTCACCGGGCAGCCGGGTGTGCTGAACGGCGCGAGCGAGCTGCTGGGTGCCGTACTGGGCGACAAGGGCGTGCACGCCCGGAGCGCGGTCGGCGTGGCCGTGCTGCCGCTGGACGCGCCGGTGGAGGTCGAGATCCAGGTGGAGCTCGCTCAGGCGTAGGTCTGTCGGGCGGCTCCGGCTCCGGCCCCGGCTCCGGCTTCGGTCCGGTGGGTGGGGCGGGGCCGTGCCGGTGCATCAGCCCGTCGCCGTCGGACAGAGATGTGAGCGTCGGTGGCGACGGGCATCGATGTACCGGCACGGCCCCTCACGCCGGATCCCGGCCGCGGGTGTGTCGTGGTGACGGGTATTGGGGTGCCGGTGCGGCCCCTTCCGTCGGATTCCGGCCGCGGGTGTGTCGTCGTGACGGGTAGCGGGGTGCCGGTACGGCCTCTTCCGTCGGATTCCGGCCGCGGGTGCGTCGTGGTGACGGGTAGCGGGGTGCCGGTACGGCCTCTTCCGTCGGATCCCGGCCGCGGGTGCGTCGTGGCTGGGGAGAGCCGGCCCCTCCGGTGTTTGAGGAGCGGTGGTCCGGGGGCGGGGGTCTGCGGGCGGAGTTCCTGGGTTCGGGTCGGGAGGGGCGAAAAGGGCTTGTGGGGCGGTGAGGTCTCGAACATCCGCCCGGCTCGGGATAGCCTCCGGCCATGGGGAATGGGCAATGGTTTCCGGCGGAGTGGCCGGAGCGGATCCGGGCGCTCGCTGAGGGCACGCTGACGCCGGTCGCGCCCCGGCGCGCCGCCACGGTGATGCTGGTCAAGGACAGCGGGTCCGGCCCTGTGGTCCACATGCTGCGCCGACGCGCCTCCATGGCCTTCGCCGGAGGCGCGTACGCCTATCCGGGCGGTGGCGTGGACCCGCGTGACGACGAGCACCAGATCCGCTGGGCGGGGCCCACGCGCGCGTGGTGGGCTCGGCGGCTCGGCGTGGACGAGACATCGGCCCAGGCCGTCGTCTGCGCGGCCGTACGGGAGACGTACGAGGAGGCGGGCGTCCTGCTCGCCGGCCCCAGCCCGGACAGCGTGGTCGGAGACACCACGGGGGACGACTGGGAGGCGGACCGGGCGGCCCTGGTCGCCAGGGACCTGTCCTTCGCCGAGTTCCTCGACCGCAGGGGGCTCGTGCTCCGCTCGGACCTGCTGGGAGCCTGGGCCCGCTGGATCACCCCTGAGTTCGAGTCCCGCCGCTACGACACGTGGTTCTTCGTGGCCGTCCTCCCGGAGGGCCAGCGCACGCGGAACGCCTCCACGGAGGCCGACCGTACGGTGTGGATCCGCCCGGCCGACGCGGCGGCCGGATACGACAAGGGCGAGCTGCTGATGATGCCGCCCACCATCGCGACCCTGCGCGGGATCGTGGAGTACGAGAGCTCCGCCGCCGCCCTCGCCGGCGCGGCCGACCGTGATCTGACCCCCGTTCTGGCCGAGGCGCGCCTGGAGGACGGCGAGGTCGTCCTCTCCTGGCCCGGGCACGACGAGTTCACCAAGCACATCCCGACCGGCGGAGCCCCCGCATGACCGACGCAGCAGCCCTCCCCGGCCAGCCGCGGGGCACGGTCCTCTCCGGTCCCGCCACCGCGCGCGCGGTGAACGTCCTCGCCCCCAACGCGTCCGCGATGACCCTGGACGGCACGAACACGTGGATCGTGTCCGAGCCGGACTCCGAGCTCGCGGTCGTCATCGACCCGGGCCCCCTGGACGACGTGCATCTGCGCAATGTCCTGGACACGGCCGAGAAGGCCGGGAAGCGTGTCGCGCTGACCCTGCTCACGCACGGACATCCCGATCATGCGGAGGGCGCGTCGCGCTTCGCCGAACTGTCGGGGACCGCCGTGCGCGCCCTGGACCCCGCGCTGCGGCTCGGGGACGAGGGGCTGGCCGCGGGAGACGTGATCAGCCTCGGCGGGCTCGAACTGCGCGTCGTGTCGACTCCCGGGCACACCGCCGACTCGCTGTGCTTCCACCTCCCGGCCGACCGGGCCGTGCTGACCGGGGACACCGTCCTGGGCCGCGGTACGACCGTGGTGGCCCATCCCGACGGGCGCCTGGGCGACTATCTCGACTCCCTGCGCCGGCTCCGCTCGCTGACGGTCGACGACGGCGTGCACACCGTCCTGCCCGGTCACGGACCGGTCCTCGACGACGCGCAGGGCGCGGTCGAGTTCTACCTCGCCCACCGTGCCCACCGGCTCGCCCAGGTCGAGACCGCCGTCGAGGACGGCCTCCGGTCGCCGCAGGAGGTCGTCGCCCGCGTCTACGCGGACGTGGACCGGTCGCTGTGGCCCGCGGCCGAACTGTCGGTGCGGGCGCAGATGGACTATCTGCGGGAGCACGGGCTCATCTAGGGCACGTGTCCGGGGTCGTGGCGCCCTGCGGGGCCTTTGGAGGGGTCTTCAGGGGCGGGGCGTCTTGATGCCGTGCACGCGCGCGTACTCCCCGGCCAGCCACGGTCCCAGCTCGTACGCGTACGAGTGGAGCACGGCCGGGTCGCCGGTCGGTTCGTATCCGCGTACGGCCGCGCCGCGCATGTCGGCGGCCCGTTCCGGGTAGTACGCGCCGAACGCCCCGGCCATCTCCCCGAGGTCGCTGGTCCAGCCGTTCCAGCGCGGCATGACGAGCGTGAAGCCGGTGCGGACGAGGTGCCGGGACATCGAGCGGACCAGCGGGCGCCTGGCCTCGTCACTGTCCGCGGCCGCGGCGATTCGTTCGCGCCAGCGCGGCAGGAGCAGGGCGAGGTCGCCGTTCGTCTCGCGGGCCAGCAGCGCGTCGGGGCGGTAGCGCGGCAGCCGTTCGGCCAGGTCCTCGCCCAGGAGCGGGGTGCAGAGGCAGGCGACGAACCAGCCGAGGTCGTGGGTCTCCAGGTCGCTCAGCAGCCGCGCACGGCTGAACAGGAGCGTTCCCACTCCGTCGATCTCGGTGAACTCCTCGTCGAGCGCCGCTTCGAGCGCGCGGGCGTCGGCGCGGTCCGTGCCGGTCGGCTCGTCCCGCAGGGACAGCAGCAGGTCGAGGTCGGAGCGTCCCACGCGCGCGGTACCGCGCGGGATCGAGCCGTAGAGGTACGCGCCGTCCAGCCGGGCCCCGAAGACGTCCTGGAGGCGCTCACGGGCCGCCACGACGACGGGCCGGAAGGCGTGCGGGACGAGCGCGAGTGATCCCTCGCGCTCGATGTACCCCCGGGCGTCGAGTCCTCTGCGGTGCCTCTGTGCGGCCATGCGCCCACTGTGCCGGGAAGGGCTGCCGCGGCGCAGATCATTTACGGCCGCGCGGTCGGCTCGGACGGCCGCGCCCGCGGCCGGTCCGGGGGACACGCCGACGGGGTCCCGCCTCGGAAGGAGGCGGGACCCCGTCGGCGTACGGACGGAAACGTCAGCGCGAGCGCTTGGCGAGCCTCTCCACGTCCAGGAGGATCACCGCGCGGGCCTCCAGGCGGAGCCAGCCGCGGCCCGCGAAGTCGGCGAGCGCCTTGTTGACGGTCTCGCGGGAGGCGCCGACCAGCTGGGCCAGCTCCTCCTGCGTGAGGTCGTGCACGACGTGGATGCCCTCTTCGGACTGCACGCCGAAGCGGCGCGACAGGTCGAGCAGGGCGCGCGCGACACGGCCGGGCACGTCGGAGAAGACCAGGTCGGACATCTGGTCGTTGGTCTTGCGCAGGCGCCGGGCGACGGCGCGCAGCAGGGCGGCGGCCACCTCGGGCCGCGCGTTCAGCCACGGCTGGAGATCGCCGTGGCCGAGGCCGAGCAGCTTGACCTCGGTGAGCGCGGTGGCGGTCGCCGTGCGCGGGCCCGGGTCGAACAGCGACAGTTCGCCGATCAGCTCACCGGGGCCGAGGACGGCCAGCATGTTCTCGCGCCCGTCGGGGGAGGTGCGGTGGAGCTTCACCTTGCCCTCGGTGACCACATAGAGGCGGTCGCCGGGGTCGCCCTCATGGAAGAGGGCGTCGCCTCGCGCGAGGGTCACCTCACTCATGGAGGCGCGGAGCTCCGCGGCCTGCTCGTCATCGAGCGCCGCGAAGAGCGGGGCGCGCCGCAGAACGTCGTCCACGAGTTCTCTCCTTGTCGGCCTGCTCAGGGGATCTTGCTCCCCCTTGGTACCAGGGGACCGTGTTCCCCATCTTGCCGGACGGTCCAAACAGTGTGATCAGTCACAAGTCTGCCGCACTGACGTCCCAACCAGTGCGGCAGGGGGCCAATTGGGGGCCGATCTTCGGGGTCCGGGGCGGATGCCGGTGCCGGGCTTTAGGCTGGCCGGGTGTCCAAAACGCCGGTGAGAGCACAGGCCAAGGGGGCTGGGCGGGTGGCCGCAGACCACGATTCCGCTGTGGGTGAACAGGCCCCCGACGGAACCAAAGAGACGACAGAAGAGACAGAAGCGACACCGGTGAAGGCGGTGCGGAAGACGGGGCCCGAGGCCGCGTCCGCGGGGGCGTCGGCGTCGGCCGGCGGGAAGAGCGCGAAGAGCGCGAAGAAGGCCGCCCCTCGGACCGCCAAGAAGGTGACACCCGCGAGAACGGCCGCCGGGAAGGCGGCAGGGGCGGCCTCCAAGAAGGCGGCCGCCGGGGGAACCGCCGCCGGGAAGGCCGCTCCGGTGAAGGCGGCTCCCAGGAAGGCGGCTTCCAAGAAGGCGGCGTCCGGTGAGGCGGTCTCCGCGAAGGCGGCGCCCGTGCGGCCCGCCGCCGCACCGCCGCGCGACGAGTCGCACACCGCCCTCGTCCGCCGGGCCCGCCGCATCAACCGCGAACTCGCCGAGGTGTACCCGTACGCCCACCCGGAGCTGGACTTCGAGAACCCCTTCCAGCTCGTCGTCGCCACGGTCCTGTCCGCCCAGACCACCGACCTGCGGGTGAACCAGACGACGCCGGCGCTCTTCGCCAGGTACCCGACCCCCGAGGACCTCGCCGCGGCCGACCCGGAGGAGGTCGAGGAGATCCTGCGCCCGACCGGGTTCTTCCGGGCCAAGACCAAATCCGTCATAGGACTCTCCAGGGTCCTGCGGGACGACTTCGGGGGCGAGGTGCCCGGCCGTCTCGAAGACCTCGTGAAACTGCCCGGGGTGGGCCGCAAGACCGCCTTCGTCGTGCTCGGCAACGCCTTCGGGCGGCCCGGGATCACCGTCGACACCCACTTCCAGCGGCTCGTGCGACGCTGGAGGTGGACCGCGGAGACCGACCCGGACAAGATCGAGACGGCCGTCGGCGGACTCTTCCCGAAGAGCGAGTGGACCATGCTGTCGCACCACGTGATCTTCCACGGCCGCCGCATCTGTCACGCCCGCAAGCCGGCTTGCGGCGCCTGCCCCATCGCCCCGCTCTGCCCGGCGTACGGGGAGGGCGAGACCGACCCCGAGAAGGCGGAGAAGCTCCTGAAGTACGAGAAGGGCGGCTTCCCCGGACAGCGGCTCAACCCTCCGCAGTCCTACCTGGACGCGGGCGGCAGGCCCGCACCCCCGCTGGGCGCCGGATGACGGAACGAACACGGCCTCGGCGGGCGTTGGGAACAGCAGAACGGGGGTGGCGATGAAGCACGCAGGCGGCACACAGGACGCGAGCAACACGCAGGGCGGGCCGATGCTCAGCAAGGACGGTCTGCCCGGGTGGCTGGGGCCGGTCGCGCGGGTCGCGGAGACCGTGGAACCCCTCCAGCTGAGCCGCTTCCTGCCGCCGGCCAACGGCGCGGGCCGCCAGTCCGCGGTGCTCATCCTCTTCGGCGAGGGCCCGCGCGGTCCCGAGCTGCTGCTCATGGAGAGGGCGGGCACCCTCAGATCGCACGCCGGACAGCCCTCCTTCCCGGGCGGCGCCCTCGACCCCGAGGACGGCGACCCGACGGCCGACGGGCCGCTGAACGCCGCCCTGCGCGAGGCCGAGGAGGAGACCGGTCTCGACCCGAGCGGCGTCCAGCTCTTCGGCGTCCTGCCCAAGCTGTACATCCCGGTCAGCCGTTTCGTGGTGACCCCGGTCCTCGGCTGGTGGCGCCGCCCGACGCCGGTCGGCGTCGTCGACCCGGGCGAGACGGCCCGGGTCTTCACCGTCCCCGTGGTGGATCTCACGGACCCCGCCAACCGCGCGACCACCGTGCACCCCAGCGGTCACCGAGGCCCGGCATTTCTGGTCGAATCGGCCCTGGTCTGGGGTTTCACGGCCGGGGTGATCGACAAGATCCTGCATTTCGCGGGCTGGGAGCGCCCGTGGGACCGCGAGAAGCAGGTCCCGCTCGACTGGCGCGCGTGACAAGGTGACCTTCGTGAATGTGCTGGACATCCTGTTGCTGGTCGCCGCCGTGTGGTTCGCGATCGTTGGCTACCGCCAGGGCTTCGTCGTCGGCATCCTGTCGGTGATCGGTTTCCTGGGCGGCGGCCTCGTCGCCGTCTATCTGCTCCCGGTCGTCTGGAGCTGGACGACCGACGACAGCAAGGTGAGCACGACCGCCGCCGTCGTCGCCGTGGTCGTCGTCATCGTCTGCGCCTCCGTCGGCCAGGCGCTCACCACACACCTCGGCAACAAGCTCCGTCGGTACATCACCTGGTCCCCGGCCAGAGCCCTGGACGCGACCGGCGGCGCCCTCGTGAACGTCGTGGCGATGCTGCTCGTCGCCTGGCTGATCGGCTCCGCCCTCGCCGGCACGACGCTCCCGACGCTCGGCAAGGAGGTCCGCAACTCCAAGGTGCTGCTGGGGGTTTCGCGCGCGCTTCCCAGCCAGGCCAACACCTGGTTCGCCGACTTCTCCTCGGTCCTCGCGCAGAACGGCTTCCCGCAGGTCTTCAGCCCGTTCGCCAACGAGCCCATCACAGAGGTCCAGCCGCCCGATCCCCAGCTCGCCGCCAGCCCCGTCGCCACCCGCTCGCAGAACTCCATCGTCAAGGTCATGGGCACCGCCCAGAGTTGCGGCAAGGTCCTCGAGGGCACCGGTTTCGTCTTCAGCGACCGCCGTGTGATGACCAACGCGCACGTGGTCGGCGGAGTCGACGAACCCACCGTCCAGATAGGCGGCCGGGGCAAGAAGTACGACGCCACGGTCGTCCTCTACGACTGGGAGCGCGACATCGCCGTACTCGACGTGCCGAACCTGAAGGCGCCCGCGCTGCGGTTCAGCACCGGGGACGCGAGCAGCGGTGACAGCGCGATCGTCGCCGGGTTCCCGCAGAACGGCTCGTACAACGTCCAGCCCGCGCGCGTGCGGGGCCGCATCACGGCCAACGGCCCGGACATCTACCACCGCAAGACGGTGCGCCGCGATGTCTACTCGCTGTACGCGACGGTGCGTCAGGGCAACTCCGGCGGACCGCTGCTGACACCCGAGGGCAAGGTGTACGGCGTGGTCTTCGCGAAGTCGCTCGACGACGCCGAGACCGGCTACGCGCTCACCGCGGACGAGGTCCGGCAGGACATCGCCAAGGGGCGTACGGCCGACCAGCAGGTGGACAGCGACAGCTGCGCGCTCTGACCGGTGGGCGGGGCCTCGACCGCAAGGCCTCGACCGCAAGGCCTCAGCCGCGGGTCTCAGCCGCGTGGATGGCGCAGCCGCACGGAGACCCAGCGGGCCCGGCGCCGCAGAATGCGCGGAATCCCCACGCGGGGATCCGTGCCCGTCAGCTGCGGTTCGCCCCCTCGGTGGGAGCTCGGACCTGCGGCCGAGCGGCGATTGCGTGCTGCGTCACTGTAGTCGTGCGTCCAGCCCATACCCCGACGTCTGCCCCTGCCCCAAGGTCGATAACCTCGCCCCGGCCCCTCAATTGGCCTATGCGCCGGGCAATTGGCCTTTCGTAGGACAGGTGTTCACGGTCCGCGTTCCGGACGCGGCACCGGGTGCGTCCGGACGGTCACGCGCGGGTGACCGAGGTGTCACCGATCGGGTTCCGGATCCTTCAGCCAGTTGATCAGTTCGGTGGAGAAGGCGACCGGATCCTCCTCGTGCGGGAAGTGGCCGAGCCCGTCGAACAGCCGCCAGCGGTACGGCGCCTCGACGTACTCCCCGGAGCCCGCCGCACTCCGTGTCCGCATCACCGGATCGAGCGAACCGTGCAGATGCAGTGTCGGCACCCGCACCGGCCGCTTCATGCGCCGGTTGAACTGGATGCCGTCCGGGCGCGCCATGGACCGCACCATCCAGCGGTACGGCTCGATGGAGCAGTGCGCGGTCGAGGGGATGCGCATGGCCCGGCGGTACGTCTCCAGGGTCTCCTCGTCCGGCTGCCGGGGTCCCGACCAGTCGCTCACCAGACGGCCCACCAGAGCGGCGTCGTCGGCGAGGAGTTGGCGCTCCGGGATCCAGGGGCGCTGGAACCCCCATACGTACGAGCCCGCCGTCGTCTGCCTGACGTCGGAGAGCATCGCGGAACGCCAGCGCCGCGGATGCGGCATGGACGACACCGCGAGCCGGCGGACGAGCTTGGGCCGCATGGCGGCCGCCGTCCACGCCAGATAGCCGCCGAGGTCGTGTCCGACCAGGGCGGCGTCGGGCTCGCCGAGGGAACGTACGACCCCGGTGATGTCGAGCGCGAGGTTGGCGGGGTCGTAGCCGCGCGGGGTGCGGTCGCTGCCCCCGACGCCCCGCAGGTCCATGGCGACGGCCCGGAACCCGGCGTCGGCGAGCGCGACGAGCTGGTGCCGCCAGGCCCACCAGAACTGCGGGAAGCCGTGCAGCAGCAGGACGAGCGGCCCGTCGCCGAGCTCGGCGATGTGGAAGCGCGCGCCGTTGGCGGCCACGTCGCGGTGCGTGACCTTGCGGTCGCCGGGAAGGTCGATCCGTACGACCGAGGTGGGTTGCGCCGAAGGTGTGGCGGGGTCCGTCATGAGGATGAGCGTGCCACAGCCTCGACGGCGTCCTCGACCGGTTCGGGCCGGGGGTGCGGCTTGGCGTTCTGCAGAACGCCCGCCGTCTCCTTCATGGAGGCCGCGACCTTCTGCGGGCCCTTGCTCTTCTTCGCCTTCTTCGCGAAGACCGTGCCGATCAGCGCGAGCACGGCCGCGACCAGCACGTTCGCCGCGAACGACAGCAGGAAGCAGATCGCGAGATTCCAGTTGCTCCAGGTCCGGATGCCGTACGCGAGGGCGAAATTGAGCATCGGCAGGGAGAAGACCAGGACCGCTCCGGCCGCCGAGAACGCGCCGCCGCTGACCGCACCGCGCTTGACGTCCTGCTTGAGCTGCGCCTTCGCCAGCGCGATCTCGTCGTGCACCAGCGCGGACATCTCGGTCGTCGCCGCGGCGACCAACTGGCCGATACTGCGTTCGGCACCGACCGGGGTCCCGTCGGGTGCGCTCATCGCGATCTCCCTCTTCTGCATGTGTTTGTACGGTCCTGTCAGATCATGCCGGACCGTCGTCCCCCTCGCTTGCCCCACCCGCCACTTCGCCAAGCCTGCGGTGTTCCGCGGCCTTTCGTTCATAGATCGCGGCCATGCGCAGGTGGTACGCGGGCTTGTCCTTCTCGTAGATGTCGGGGATGCCGTCGAGGTCGTCGTCGCGCTCCTCGGCCTCGCACAGCGAGCGGTACTTGGAGTTGCGTATCTTCAGCAGCGCCGTGGCGAGCACCGCCGCGATGAACGAGCCGATCAGGACGGCCGCCTTGGTCTCCTCGGTGAGGATCGCATTGCCTTCGTAGGCGAGCTCGCCGATGAGCAGGGAGACGGTGAAGCCGATGCCGGCGAGGGTGGAGACGGCGACGACGTCGGCCCATTCCAGGTCGTCGCTGAGCGAGGCCCTGGTGAACCGGGCCGTCAGCCAGGTACCGCCGAAGATGCCGACCGCCTTGCCGACGACGAGTCCGAGCACCACGCCGAGCGTCTCGGGCCGGGTGAACACATCGTGGATCGCGCCGCCGGAGACCACGACACCGGCACTGAACAGGGCGAAAAGCGGCACGGCGAGCCCCGCCGACACCGGGCGCACCAGATGCTCGATGTGCTCGCCGGGGGAGTGCTCCTCGCCTTCGCGCTGGTGGCAGCGCAGCATCAGGCCCATGGCGACACCGGCGATGGTGGCGTGGATGCCGCTGTTGTACATCAGGGCCCAGATGACCAGCGCGAGCGGGACGTACACGTACCAGCCGCGTACTTCCTTGCGCAGCAGCAGCCAGAAGAGGCCGAGGCCGAGGAGGGAACCGCCGAGCGCCGCGAGATTGATGGAGGACGTGAAGAACACCGCGATGATCAGGATCGCGAACAGGTCGTCGACCACGGCGAGGGTGAGGAGGAAGGCGCGCAGGGCGGACGGCAACGACGTCCCGATGACGGCGAGCACTGCGAGCGCGAAGGCGATGTCGGTGGCGGTGGGGACGGCCCATCCTTCGAGCGAGCCGCCGCCGGACACGTTGGTCAGGACGTAGACGACCGCGGGAACGGCCATGCCGCAGACCGCGGCGGCCACGGGCAGCACCGCGGCCTTCGGGTCCCGCAGGTCCCCGGCCACCAGCTCGCGCTTCAGCTCGATGCCGGCGACGAAGAAGAAGATGGCGAGCAGTCCGTCGGCCGCCCAGTGCTCCACGGACAGGTCGAGCCCGAGGGCGGCCGGTCCGAAGTGGTAGTGGGAGACGGTCTCGTAGCTGTGCGGCAGGGCGTTCGCCCAGATCAGCGCCGCGACCGCGGCGATCAGCAGGAGCACTCCGCCCACGGTCTCGGTGCGCAGCGCGTCCGCCACGAAGTTCCGCTCCGGCAGGGACATCAGGCCGAGGAACTTGCGAGGGGTGGTGCCGGGGGGCGCGGCCATGGGGAAGACCTCCGGTCGAGCAGGCAGGACGGAGCATTCGCCGACCAGACTTCCCGGCACACCATGAACGATCTTGTCGCGACTTTGACGCTTTGCTCACCTTACCCACGGTGCGGCCGGCTCGGTGGGGATCTTCACGTTACGACCGAACCGGGCGGGGGGCCTGCTGGTCGGGCCGACGGGCCGATGGGGCGCCGCGGCTTCGGCCGCCGGCGGATCGGGCCGCGCGGTCGTCGCGGATGAGGGTGCGGGTGTGGGTGCGGGTGCGGATGCTTCGCAGGGGTGCCCGGTGCGAGCCGGAAGAGCGGAGGCCGAGCGGGGGCTGGGGAGAGGGGCGAGGGCCGAGCGGGGGCGGAGAGGGGTGCGGGACCGTGAAGGGGGCTGAGGGAACGCCTGAGGGGTGCGGGGCCGCGAAGAGATGTGCGGGAACGCCTGAGGGGTGCGGGAGCAACGTGAGCGTGCTCCCCCACCCCTCAGGGCCGGGCCGGCGGGGTGAGCCCGCCTCAGTCCTCGCTGGGCGCGGCCGGCAGCTTCGCCTGGATCAGATCCATGACCGTGCTGTCGGTCAGCGTCGTGACGTCTCCGAGTTCACGGTTCTCGGCCACGTCCCGCAGCAGTCGGCGCATGATCTTCCCGGACCGGGTCTTCGGCAGCTCGGCCACCGGCAGGACCCGCTTCGGCTTGGCGATGGGGCCGAGCGTGGTGCCCACGTGGTTGCGCAGCTCCGCCACCAGCCCGGCGTCCTCGGCGGAAGCCGTCCCGCGCAGGATGACGAACGCGACGATCGCCTGTCCGGTGGTCTCGTCCGCCGCACCCACGACGGCCGCCTCGGCGACCGCCGGGTGGGAGACGAGGGCCGACTCGACCTCGGTCGTCGAGATGTTGTGCCCGGACACGAGCATCACGTCGTCGACGCGCCCGAGCAGCCAGACGTCACCGTCGTCGTCCTTCTTGGCCCCGTCACCGGCGAAGTACTTGCCTTCGAAGCGGGACCAGTACGTGTCGAGGAACCGCTGGTCGTCACCCCAGATCGTGCGGAGCATGGACGGCCACGGCTCGGTCAGCACGAGGTAGCCGCCACCGCCGTCGGGCACCTCGTTCGCCTCGTCGTCGACGACCGTGGCCGAGATACCGGGCAGCGCACGCTGTGCCGAGCCCGGCTTCGTCTCGGTGACCCCGGGCAGCGGCGAGATCATCATCGCGCCGGTCTCGGTCTGCCACCAGGTGTCGACGATCGGCGTACGGTCCCCGCCGATGTGCTTGCGGTACCAGATCCACGCCTCGGGGTTGATCGGCTCCCCGACCGACCCGAGCACCCGCAGCGAGGACAGGTCGAACTTCGCGGGGATGTCGTCGCCCCACTTCATGAACGTGCGGATGGCCGTGGGCGCCGTGTACAGGATCGTCACCCCGTACTTCTGCACGATCTCCCAGAACCGGCCCTGGTGCGGGGTGTCCGGGGTCCCCTCGTACATCACCTGCGTCGCGCCGTTCGAGAGCGGGCCGTACGTGATGTACGAGTGCCCGGTGACCCAGCCGATGTCGGCCGTGCACCAGTACACGTCGGTCTCCGGCTTGAGGTCGAAGACGGCGTGGTGGGTGTACGAGGCCTGCGTGAGGTAGCCGCCCGAGGTGTGCAGGATGCCCTTGGGCTTCCCGGTGGTCCCGGAGGTGTAGAGGATGAACAGAGGGTGCTCGGCGTCGAACGCCTCCGGCGTGTGCTCGGCCGACTGCCGTCCGACGACGTCGTGCCACCACACGTCGCGGCCCTCGGTCCAGGCGACGTCCTCGCCGGTGCGGCGCACCACCAGCACCTTGTCGACGCCGTCGACCCGGCCGACCGCCTCGTCGACGGCGGGCTTGAGCGCGGACGGCTTCCCGCGCCGGTAACCGCCGTCGGCGGTGATGACCAGCTTGGCGTCGGCGTCCTGGATGCGGGTGGCGATCGCGTCGGCGGAGAACCCGCCGAAGACCACCGAGTGCGCGGCGCCGATACGGGCGCACGCGAGCATCGAGACGACGGCCTCGGGGATCATCGGCAGGTAGACGGCGACCCGGTCGCCCTTGCCGATGCCCAGCTCGGTGAGGGCGTTGGCGGCCTTCGACACCTCGTCCTTGAGCTCGGCATAGGTGATGGCCCGGCTGTCGCCCGGCTCACCCTCGAAGTGGATGGCGACGCGGTCACCGTTCCCGGCCTCGACGTGCCGGTCCACGCAGTTGTACGCGACGTTCAGCTTTCCGTCGGCGAACCACTTCGCGAACGGCGGGTTAGACCAGTCCAGTGTCTCGGTCGGCTCGGTGGCCCAGGTCAGCCGACGGGCCTGCTCGGCCCAGAAGCCGAGCCTGTCAGCCTTGGCCTGCTCATACGCCTCCGCGGTGACATTGGCGTTCGCCGCCAGGTCGGCGGGCGGCGCGAACCTGCGCTCTTCCTTCAGCAGGTTGGCCAGGCTTTCGTTGCTCACGACATCTCCCTTTCCCAGGGTGTCCGTTGTGTCCCAGGCCACAGCTCATCAGACCGGGAGCCCGGTGACAAGGGCCGATCCGGAATTGGTTTAGACCTGTCCTGTGTCGTTGAACCGGGCCCTCGGCCCGCGCGGTACGTCCTCGCCCCGCGGTACGGCCCCGCCGTCCTCCGCGAGACCACACGGGTCCGCACGAGTCTGCCCCCTGGGGACACGTACGTACCGCCCACCGGGTTCATATTTCGGGTTCGCCCCGCCCGCGTCCACGGGGAGGCCCCGGGAGACGTGCCACCCCGGTTTCCCGGACCCCCGCCCCACCCCGATCAGCCGCTTTCCCCCCGTAGCCCTTGCCCCACCCCCTGTCCCGTGCCTCCCCGCCCGGTGCCGCGATCCCCCGGCGTTCCGTCGCGCGACCGGGCGGGGCGACGTCTCGCCCGGTGGCCGGCACCGGAGCGCCGGCGGCGGAGGTCGTTCGTGGTGCGCGGCCCCGTCGACCGGGGCCGCGCACCACCGCCCGATCACGCCGGATGTCGTGACCCCTCCGCCGCGCCTGCGTGATCGAACGGGTCCACGTGATCGAACAGCTCGGTCCCGTCGACATCGGCCAGCAGATACGCCTGGGCCTCCCCCACGTGGAAGTACATCCCTTGCAGTTCGAGCACGCCCTCCCGCAGGGCCCGTGCCACGGACTCATGCGCGCGCAGGTGCTCCAACTGCTGCACCACGTTGCTCAGGCAGAGTTGCTCCACCGCGTCGGCGGGTGCCCGTCCGGCGATCCGCGCCCACGGCCTGTCGTCCGCGGCCATCCGGTCCAGGCTCGGCTGCCCGTGCCGCAGCCACCGCTTGAGCGGTGTGAGTGTCCCTCCGGGCTCGGAGGCCAGCAGGGCCTGCATGGCCCCGCACCCGGAGTGCCCGCACACCGTGATGGACCGCACCTTCAGCACGTCCACCGCGTACTCGATGGCCGCGGCCACCGAGTCGTCCCCGCTCTCCTCTCCGGGGAGCGGCACGAGGTTGCCCACGTTCCGTACGACGAAGAGGTCGCCCGGACCACTGGATGTGATCATCGAGGTGACGAGCCGGGAGTCGGCACAGGTCAGGAACAGCTGGGACGGCCGTTGCCCTTCCCTGGCCAGCCGGGCCAGCTCGTCGCGCACCAGGGGTGCGGTGTTGCGCTGGAACGCGCTGATCCCGCGCGCCAGCTGATGTCCGCTCGGTCTGGCCTCGCCGGTCTCCTTCTCCTCCTGTCCGTCCGAAGGCGCGTCCGAGGGCTGGGATCCCGGTTCGGCGGCGGTGTCGCACTGGTGGTTCCGCCAGGGTGTCCAGGGCCGACAGCGGCAGTGTCCGGAGTCCGCGGGCTCGGCGATCCGCGTTCCGCTCCGCCCGCCGAGATCGACCGTGCCTCCTTGGGCGACATGGGTGCTCTGCCAGTCCTGCAGCGACTCGTACGCCGCGTGGTCCATGAACGAGCCGTCCAACTGCACGACGACGTCCGCCCCTCGGGGCACGAGATGCAGGGTGCGGCTGAGCCGGGGCACCGCCAGGAACGTCAACTGGCCTCTCACATGTACGTGATGGACTCCTTCCCTCTCTTCGTGTGTGATGCGGGTGCGGCTGAGGCGGTGCAGGGCGACACCGACGGCCACGGAGATCCCCAGGGCCACGCCCTCGAGAACTCCGAGGAACACGACGCCGAGCGTGGTGACGGCGTACACCAGCGCCTCGCGGTGGCGGGTGACCGTGCGGATGTGGAGCAGGGACACCATCTGGATGCCGACGGCCATCACCAGGGCGGCGAGCGATGCGAGGGGGATCAGCTCCAGGATCGGGACCATCAGCAGCGCGGCGATCACTACGAAAACGCCGTGCAGGATCGTGGAGTTCCGGCTGACGGCGCCCGCTTGCACATTCGCGGAACTTCGCACCGCGACCCCGGCGACGGGCAGTCCGCCGAGCGCGCCGGAGACGACATTGGCGGCGCCCTGCCCGAGCAGCTCCCGGTCGAGGCGGGAACGGCCCACGCGGCCCTGGAGTTCCGGACGGCCGCTCACCAGCTTGTCCACCGCGACGGCCCCGAGGAGCGACTGCACGCTGCACACCAGCGTCACGGTGAGGACGGCGGCGACGACGCCGAGCACCGGGCCCTCGGGCAGCCCGGCCAGCGCGTGGCTGCTCCAGGACGGCAGTTCGACGCGGGGCAGTGTCAGTCCCGCGACGGAGGCGGCCAGGGTGGCTCCGGCGACGGCGATCAGCGCGGCGGGGACCTTGCGCAGCACCTGCCCGGCCCGTCCGGGAAGGCGCGGCCAGGCGAACAGCAGCGCCAAGGTCAGCACGCTCATCGACAGCGCGGCTGGGTGCGTACGAGCCACCTGGTCCGGCAGCGCGACGAGGTTGTCCAGGACGGAGCTCTGCGGGGTGCCGCCCAGCACGATGTGCAGTTGGGCGACGGCGATGGTCACCCCGATTCCGGCGAGCATGCCGTGCACGATGGCGGGGCTGACGGCCAGGGCCGTACGGGCCACGCGCAGGCAGCCGAGGCCCAGCTGGGCGATTCCCGCGAGCATGGTGATTGCGCAGGTCGCGCGCCAGCCGTAGTGCTGGATGAGTTCGGCGGTGACGAGGGTGAGCCCGGCGGCGGGCCCGCTCACCTGGAGCGGCGAGCCGCCGAGCCGTCCCACGACCAGTCCGCCGGCGGCGGCGGCGACAAGGCCGGCCTGGAGCGGCGCGCCGGTGGCGAGGGCGATGCCGAGGGACAGGGGGAGGGCGATCAGGAAGACCGCGATCGAGGCGGACAGGTCGGCGCCCGCGACGCGGAAGCGCCGGGGCGGTGGCGGTGGGGGGCTGTGGGGCTGGTGGATCTGCGCGGGCCGAGTCGGGTCGGCGGCGCGGGTGGGGACGCAGGCAGACATGGTTCCCGTCTCCTCCGGGGCAGCGCGGTCGCGGAACAGGTGATCCCCCGTCCGAAGCGGCGGGGGGCGGGTCGCGGCCGTGGGTCACGGCGTGCAGCGGCGGGATTTTCAACGTTCGGTAAATGGATCGTAATGCAGAGTAAAGGGCCAATGTCGAAAATAGGGGCGAATGGGGCATTGATTCACTCTCTGGAGTGAAATAGGCCTTTGGTCGGCTTGTCATACTTATTTCTTCTCGGTCCCGTGAAACCTTGGCGGCGCCGCCGGTGCGCAGCAGCGTCGGCACCCCGACCGGCGCTGCCCGACCGAGGAGAAGGAGGGCGGAAGATGGCCGCCACCCAGAGGACCGCCACGGGTGTGGCGTTCGCCGCGGCCTGCGCCACGGCGCTCGCCGGTTGCGCAGGGGGTACCACGACTTCCCCGGAAGGCGCGCGTGGCGCGAAGAAGGCCGCGGGGGCCCCGGCGCCCGGGGCGGCGGTCCGTCCGATCGGCGACGGTTCCACCTCGTACACCGGGGCGCAGCCGCATCTGCCGCGACCCGAACGGCTGAAGCCCGGACAGCGGCCGCCGCAGTTCGTCGTCTTCTCCTGGGACGGTGCGGGCGAGGACGGCCAGAAGCTCTTCTCCCACTTCCGGAAGCTCTCCAGGGCCAACAAGGCGACGATGACGTACTTCCTGAGCGGCGTGTACATGCTGCCGGAGGACAAACGCGACCTGTACCGGCCGCCGCAGCACTCACCCGGCAGCTCGGAGATCGGCTTCAACGACGAGCGGGGCATCGCGGACACCGTGGAGCAGTTGCGCGGTGCGTGGCTGGAGGGCGACGAGATCGGCACGCACTTCAACGGTCACTTCTGCGGTGCGGAGGCCGGGGTCGGCCAGTGGTCGGTCGCGGACTGGAAGAGCGAGATCGCCCAGGCGAAGTCGTTCGTGAAGTCCTGGAGGACCAACTCGGGCCTGAAAGGAGCGGCTTCGCTGCCCTTCGACTACGACAAGGAACTCATCGGCGCCCGCACCCCCTGTCTGGAGGGCCGGGAGAACTTCATGAAGGCGGCCCGTGAGCTGGGTTTCCGCTACGACACCAGTGGCGTCGGCCACCAGGTCTGGCCCGGGAAGAAGGAGGGGCTGTGGGATTTGTCGATGCAGCTCGTTCCCTTCCCGGGGCACTCCTACGAACAGCTCACCATGGACTACAACTTCATGGTCGGCCAGTCGGGCACGCGGACCCAGGGCGATCCGGGCAAGTGGAAGCTCTGGGGCGACCAGATGCGTGACGGACTGCTGGGGGGCTTCGACCGTGCCTACGAAGGCAACCGGGCGCCGTTGATCATCGGCAACCACTTCGAGTCGTGGAACGGCGGCACCTACATGCGTGCCGTCGACGAGGTCGTCGAACGCGTCTGCACCAGGGCCGAGGTGCGTTGTGTCTCCTTCCGGCAGCTGGCCGACTGGCTCGACGCCCAGGACCCGGCCACCCTCGGCAAACTGCGCGGCCTCCAGGTGGGCGAGGTGCCGAAGCGGGGCTGGGCGTCCTTCCTCGCCCGCCGCCCGGCTCCGGCCCCGAAGGGCGTCCCCGGGGCGCCGGCGGTCAAGCCCTAGCGGTGCCCCGGGCGGTCCTGTCGCTCAGGCCGTCGTGGTGTTCGCGGCCGTCCTGCGGCTCAACCCGTGGCAGCGCTTCGTGCCGGGCGGCCGCTCACGCGGTGGCCAGGGGGTTTTCGCCGAGCACGAAACCGGGGTCGACCTGCTCGGCGAGGTCGGTCCCGGTCCTGGCGTTGCCCCAGCCGACGGCGTTCTTCAGGTGGAACTGCACCATCTGACGCGTGTACCGCTCCCGGTCGCGCAGCCCGTACGTGGCGTCGGCGGCGGCCCGCAAGGTGTGCAGCGAGCGCCGGTTGGTCTCTTCCAGGGCCTCGAACCGGGGCGGGCGGCCCTTCTCCATGGCGCGCACCCAGTCCGAGTGCCCGACCGTGACCAGGAGGTCGTCACCGGCCTCCGCTCGCAGGAAGTCGATGTCGTCCTGGTTCTGCACCTTGTTGCCGACGACCTTCAGGGTGACGCCGAAGTCGCGGGCGTACTCCTTGTACTGGCGGTAGACGGACACTCCCTTCCGGGTCGGTTCGGCGACGAGGAACGTGATGTCGAAGCGGGTGAACAGGCCGGAGGCGAAGGAGTCGGAGCCCGCCGTCATGTCGACGACGACGTACTCGCCCGGGCCGTCGACGAGGTGGTTCAGGCAGAGTTCCACCGCGCCGGTCTTGGAGTGGTAGCAGGCCACTCCCACATCGGCCTCGGTGAACGGGCCGGTGACCATCAAACGGACGACGCCGCCGTCGAGTTCCACCGGCCGGGCGCAGGCGTCGTACACCGGATTGGTCTCGTCGACCCGCAGCAGCCGGGAACCCGCCCCGGGCGGGGTCGTCTTGATCATCGTCTCGGCGGACGCGATGCGCGGGTTGGAGCCGCGCAGGTAGTCCTTGATGAGGGGCAGCCGCTCGCCCATGGCGGGGAGTGCCGCGGCCTCCGTCTCCTCGAGTCCGAGCGCGGCCCCCAGGTGCTGGTTGATGTCGGCGTCCACGGCGACGACAGGTGCCCCCGCGGCGGCGAGGTGGCGGATGAAGAGCGACGACAGAGTGGTCTTGCCACTGCCGCCCTTCCCGACGAAAGCAATTTTCATGTTCACCAAGAGTAGTGCGATGGTCGCTCCACGTGCTCGCGCCGCGTGAAGAAGACCACTCCATCGTGGGGTGCGAGCCAGGGGTGCGTAATGTCGTACTCATGAGTACGACAGGTGCGACCGCCGATCCGCTCGCGGCCCTCGGTTCACTTCCCGGGGTGGCCGATTCCGTGGAGTCCGTGCGCAAGGCCGTGGACCGGGTCTACGGACACCGGATCATGCGCCGCCGCAGCAACGAGATCACGTCAGAGGCCGCGCTGCGCGGGGCCCGTGGTTCCGCGGCGCTGTCCGGTGCCGACTGGGCCCTCGAAGAGGTGCGCCGACGCACCGACTTCAGCGCGCAGGAGGAGGACCGCACGATCGGCGCCGCCCTGCGGCTGACCGCCGAGGCGGGCCAGCTCCTGTCCATCTGGCGGCAGTCGCCCCTGCGCGTCCTGGCCCGGCTCCACCTGGTGGCCGCGGCCGACCGGGGCGACGCGGTGGGCCGGCCGAGGCGTGCCGGGGAGGAGGCGGACGAGCCCCTGGTGGAACTGCCGCTGCCGGACGCGGACGAGGTCGCCGGCCGGCTCGAAGGACTGTCCCAGCTGATCATCGCGGGCGGTTCCGCCCCGGCCCTGGTCACGGCGGCCGTCGTCCACGGCGAACTCATCGCGCTGCGGCCCTTCGCCTCCCATAACGGGCTGGTCGCGCGCGCCGCCGAGCGCATCGTCCTGATCGGCAGCGGTCTCGACCCGAAGTCCATCTGTCCGGCGGAGGTCGGCCACGCGGAACTCGGCCGGGCGGCCTATCTCGCGGCGCTGGACGGGTACGTCTCCGGCACCCCGGACGGCATGGCCGCCTGGATCGCGCACTGCGGCCGGGCCGTCGAGCTGGGCGCCAGGGAGTCCGCGGCGGTCTGCGAGGCGCTGCAGCGGGGCGCCGCGTAAAAGGTGCGGGACGCCCGGAAAAGGGTTGCGGCGGTACGAGTTCTCGTACCGCCGCTGGCATGTTCACCGGGTTACCAAGCGTCCTCGAAGTGTTGCCCATCAGGTCGGGAACTTCTGCCCGCCACCTGGTGCGGCTGGCCCGTAATCGACGGGTCGACGTCGCGTGGGTGCTCGATGTCCATGCTCGGTCCGTGGGGCCTGAATGCGTTTGAAGGTGATCCTCTCGGATGTCCTTGGTCTCGCGGGCCGTTAAACCCTTTGTACTCCAGGTCCCGAGGAAGCGAAACCCCTGACCGTACTTCTTTACTTTTAGGTTCAAAACGGTGAGAAGTGGACTTCAATGGGGTCGTCACGCGCGCGTGACGGCTCACACCGCCGTCGCGCGACGCCGGCTGGCGTACCAGACGAGTCCCGCCGTGGCCGCCGCCGCTCCTATCGCGGCCGCGGCGACGAGGGCGGGGCGGGGAGGTACGGACAGGCCGGGCAGTCGCTGCTTCAGCCGGACCGGGCGGTGGAAGTCCAGGATGGGCCACGAGCGGGTGACCGCCTCGCGGCGCAGCGTGCGGTCCGGATTCACCGCGTGCGGGTGCCCGACGGACTCCAGCATCGGCAGATCGGTCGCCGAGTCGCTGTAGGCGTAGCAGCGGGCCAGGTCGTACCCCTCGGACGCGGCCAGCTCCTTGATCGCCTCGGCCTTCGTCGGTCCGTAGGCGTAGTACTCCACCTCCCCGGTGAAGCAGCCGTCCTCGCCGACGACCATGCGGGTCGCCACGACGCGGTCGGCGCCGAGCAGCTCGCCGATCGGCTCGACGACCTCGGCGCCGGACGTGGACACGATCACGACGTCCCGGCCGGCCCTGTGGTGCTGTTCGATGAGCGACGCGGCCTCGTCGTAGATGATCGGGTCGATGAGGTCGTGCAGCGTCTCGGCGACGATCTCCTTGACCTGCTGGACGTTCCAGCCGCGGCACATCGAGGACAGGTACTTGCGCATCCGTTCCATCTGGTCGTGGTCGGCGCCGCCCGCCAGGAACACGAACTGGATGTATGCGGTGCGCAAGGCCGCCCTGCGGTTGATCAGTCCGCCTTGGTAGAACGACTTGCTGAAGGTGAGCGTGCTCGACTTCGCAATGACCGTCTTGTCCAGGTCGAAGAAGGCCGCTGTACGAGGCAAGGAGTGGTTTTCCACGAGGTTGAGCATAGGGCCCACCATTCGGCGTAAGGTGAGGCGTGTGGGTTTGCCTGAGAAGGCTCTCGGGTACACCATGGAAGTCACGGATCGTTCGCGACCGTGCTAACCCGGTCCGACTCCTCCCCCCCCGAGTCGGCCGTGGGGACGACCCCCGCTCTCCCCCCCGGCGGGGGTCGTCGCATGTCCGGACGGGTTTTTCCCCTTCCGTGCGACCCCCAAGCCCTCCCGGCGCGGTTGATTCCGCCCTCCTTGCGCACTCGCGCCTCGTCACTGTGTGTAGCCGTCGGGATGCTCTGCGGAAGTCGTTGAGTGTTCACCGGTAGGCGTGAAGGCGATATTCACAGCCGCCGAGTTGTCCACAGTTTTCGACCAAGATCCACACGATTTCCGGGATCGCTGCACCGTGATTCTCACGCGCTCCGTTCGCGGCCAGTTCATGGCCGGTTCCGTTTGTCGGACGCGTTTGACCGGTTCGTATCGGCCGCTCATATGGAGGCCGCTTGCCGGGTCCTCACACGAGCGGGAATCAAGGGGCCCTGGAGGGCCCCGCGCAAGAAGCAGCGAAGGGGGCTGGAGATCGTGGCGGGAGCCATCACCCACGACCGGCCGCCCACCGCCGAGGGGCGGCAGGGCGGGCCATTGATCGTCACCGAGGACGTCGACCTCCTCGACGACCTGTTGCGCCTGTGCGCGGCGGCGGGCGCACGGCCCGAGGTCCATCACGGGATTCCGGAACACAGGGCCAGCTGGGAGGCGGCGCCTCTCGTCCTGGTCGGCGACGACGCGGCACGACGCGTGCGGGGCGCCCTGAGGAGAAGGGGAGTGGTGCTGGTCGGCCGGGACCAGGACGATCCCGGAATCTGGCGGCGTGCCGTCGAGATCGGCGCCGATCATGTCCTGGTGCTGCCGGACGGCGAGCAATGGCTCGTCGACCGCATCGCCGACGTGGCCGAAGGAGTCGGCCGGCCCGCTCTCACCGTCGGCGTGCTCGGCGGCCGCGGCGGGGCCGGCGCCTCCACGCTCGCCTGCGCGCTCGCCGTCACCTCGGCGCGCGAGGGGAAGCGCACCCTGCTCGTGGACGCGGACCCTCTCGGAGGCGGACTCGACGTACTCCTGGGCGGGGAGGCGGCCGAGGGACTGCGCTGGCCGGCGTTCGCGGCATCCCGTGGCAGGGTCGGCGGCGGCGCCCTGGAGGAGTCCCTTCCGGAACTGCACGCCCTGCGCGTTCTGAGCTGGGACCGGAGCGACGCGGTCACCGTTCCCCCGCAAGCGGTGCGCGCGGTGCTGGCCGCCGCCAGGCGGCGCGGTGGTGTGGTGGTCGTCGACCTGCCCCGCCGCATCGACGAAGGTGTCGCCGAGATCCTCGCCCAGCTCGACATGGGACTGCTGGTGGTGCCCGCCGACCTGCGCTCCGTCGCGGCGGCCGGGCGGGTGGCGTCCGCAGCCGGCATGGTCCTGCGCGATCTACGGATCGTGGTCCGCGGCCCCTGCGCGCCGGGTCTCGACGACCGCGAGGTCGCCCGTCTGCTCGACCTGCCCCTGGTGGGCGAACTGCCGACGGAGTCCTTCCCGCCGGACGGCGGGCCGCCGCCCGGGAGCGCGGCGAAGGGGCCTCTGGCCCGGTTCTGCACGGCCTTCTGGGAGCGGGTTCCGGTCGAAGGAGGGGGCGTATGAGCTGGGACGCGAACCGAGACACGGGCCGCGGCGCGGGAATCGACGGCCGGACGCGACCCGGACCCCGGGACCCGTACGAGAGCCGCTCGCCAAGGCGGACGGAGGCGCGGGACGGACCCGGGCTTCACCTGTCCGGTCGTGCCGCGGCGCGGGACGGGACCCGGCAGTACCGCTCCGGGCGGACGGAGACATGGGGCGGACCCGCAGTCTCCGTGCCGGGGGTAGCGGAGGCTCGGTACGGAACCGGGAGCGGCCCGGACCGAGGCGTGGGACTGCTGGACGGCGTGCGGCAATGGCTGGCCGAGAGTGGATCCGAACCCACCCCCGCGCGTGTGGCACAGGCGCTGCGCGAGCAGGGGCGGGTGCTCGGAGACGCCGAGGTCCTCGGCACGGCCGAGCGTCTGCGCTCCGAACTGGTCGGCAGCGGTCCTCTGGAACCGCTGCTCGCCGACCCGTCGGTGACCGACGTGCTCGTGTCGGCGCCCGACCGGGTCTGGGTGGACCGCGGCGGCGGTCTGGAACTGACCTCCGTGTCCTTCCCGGACACGGCAGCCGTACGACGCCTCGCGCAGCGTCTCGCCGCGGTGGCCGGCAGGAGACTCGACGACGCCCGCCCCTGGGTGGACGCCAGGCTGCCGGACGGAACACGTCTGCACGCGGTGCTGCCGCCGGTCGCCGTCGGTTCCACCTGCCTCTCCCTGCGTGTCGTACGGCCGCGCGCGTTCACCCTCGACGAGCTGGTGACGGCGGGCACGGTGCCGCCCGGTGGGGACCGGGTGCTCAGAGCGCTGCTGGACGCCCGGTTGTCCTTCCTCATCAGCGGAGGCACGGGCTCCGGGAACCCCAATCTCTGTCTGTGACACCACTAAAAGAATCTTGCTATGAGGTTCTTTCGGGATCCCGAAAAACCCACTCTGACCTGCGGCTTTGTGGTGCGATTCCGGAACGTTCGAGATCGCCTTCGAATCCAAGGTGGGCCCGAAATGATGACGGCCCCGGCCGGATCGGCGTCCGGCCGGGGCCTGGTCCCGCCCGCCCCCTTGGATCACGGGGTGCGGGGCGGGCGGTCTACCAGCTCTTCTTGCTGTACGCGTGCCAGTGCGTCCCGGCGTGCCCGGCGGGCAGCGTGCAGTGCTGGCCGCCGTCCGGGTGCTCGGCCCAGCAGTAGTTGGAGATGCGGCTGCGGGCGGGCTGCGGAGTGGTCGAGGGCTTGCTCATCGCGGCCTCCTTTCGCGGATGAACTGGCGGCCCGCAGCGTGCCACTGACGGCGCAGCACGCCGGCCCGCGGGCAGGCGTGCCCGGTGACGGTCCGGCACGAGTCGCAGGACGAGCAGTGGGCGAGGAGCGCCCGGTACTCCACGGGCGCGAGCGGCTGTACGGTCCGGGCACTCACGGCCGCACCGCCCGGCGGAGCGGGGTGAGGCGGCGCTGCTCCCGGCACGGTGCGCATGCGGTGCCGCCCTCGACGGGGCGGGCGGTTCCGGACGGGCCGCGGTGCCAGTCGCACCATCCGGTGGCCGGCGTCTGGTCTGTGCGGCGGGGCGAGGTATGCGTATGGTCAGTCACGTCGACTCCATCCAGTCGTCCACCCCCCCGGGGCCGTTCGCGCGGTCGCCGGGGTTCTCTACGTGTGGCCCCACCGTAGGCACCCTGTACACACCTGTCCACGCATAGCTATGCCTAGGTATCTCTATGCCCTGATACGTCCGCATATCTAGAGTCGGCCGGGTGATCGACTTCGACCCGACACGACCCAAATGGGAGCAGATCGCCGACGTGCTCCGCGCCCGCATCGCCAGCGGCGAGCTGCAGCCTCGCACGCTCGTCTCCGAGGTGCAGCTCGAGGCCGAGTTCGGCGTCGCCCGCGGAACGGTCCGCAAAGCCACGGCCGCGCTCCGGGACGAGGGGCTGCTCGTCACCACCCCGGGCATGGGCTCGTTCGTCGCCGACCCCCGGACATGACGAAACGGCCCCGCCCTCCCGGAGGAGAGCGGGGCCGCGTTTCGTTACGGGTTCCGTTTCAGCGGGCGAGGAGTGCCACCACGCCGGTCGCCGCGCCAGCCACGCCAGCAAGCGCGCCGATGGTCGGCAGTGGCCAGCGAGCCTTCTCCAGCGTGCGGATCCGGGTCTCGTGATCCGCGACGTCCTTGCCGAGCTCGGTGAGCCCCTGGCCGATGCCGTCGAGTTTGGTCTCCACTCTGACCAGGCCGTCGCTCAGAGATCTCAGCTCCTGGTACATCTGCGCGGGCGGGATGTACACGCCCGGGTCCGGGACCGGGGCGCCCATCAGGCACCTGCGGACGGCCGGTTCGGCACCGCCCAGGTGATGCCCCAGGCGGCGAGCACGGCGAGCGCGATGGTCACGCCCTCCCCTGTCGTGAGCGTCCCGTCCTGCACGGCGGTGGCAGCGACGGAAGCGCCGGCCGCGAGCCCGGCCACGATCGACTTGGCGATGCTGGAGATCTTCATGCTGATCCTCACTTCTTCTCAAGCGCGGTGACGCGCTTCTCCAGGGCGGCGATCCGCTCCTCGGTCGTGGGCGGCTTCGGTGCCGGCGCGGGCGTCGTGCCGGGCGACCAGCTCGCGGGGTGCTTCAGCCGCTCGGCGACACGGGCGCGGATGTTGGGCATCGAGACGCCGGGCCCGGCCGGGTCGACCTTGCCCGGCTGCCACTCCTTGTGGCCGATGACCGAGGTGTCACCGTCCTTGCCCCAGCCGTGCGCGCGGCACAGCGCGGCGGCCGCGCGGACCATGGCCTCGACCTGGACGGCGGGCCACGGGTCCTTGCCGTCGCCGAGGTTCTCGCACTCGAACCCGTAGAAGCGGGCGTTGCCGTCGGTGTTCGCCTCGTTGTCGGCGGGCAGTGCCTTTTCCGCGATGACGGCCTGGAGCACGTCGTCGTCGCCGAGGCCGGCGTGGTTGGCCCGCCCGTAGCCGACCAGGTGGACGGTGCCGTCCTTGGCGACGACGCCGTGGCACAGCGGACCGGGCAGGGCGGCGTATCCATCACGGCAGATGGCGACCGTGGCCGCGGTCCCCTTGGTGACGGTGTGGTGGACCATGACGCCGTGCACGGGCCCCCACGCCCCGTGGCCCTCGCGGTTGTGGTGCTCCCAGTCGCCGACCTCGACGACCTTCACACCCTCGCCCTTGAGGGCGGCCAGGAACTTGGCAGCGGACAGGGGTATGGCCATGCGGACTCCAGACATGAGAAAGGCCCCGGCCAGTCGGCTCGGGGCGGGCGGTGTGGGGGTTGGTCAGGCGCGGCGGTAGCGGCCCTGGATGATGACCAGGGCACCGCTCTTGAGGTCGACGCCGAGCACGTTGTTCTCGCCGTCGCCGTCGCTGTCGTCGACACGGATGCGGTCGGCGCGGGCGCCGGAGCCGCCCGTGAAAAAGACGCATTCGCCGCCGCGGATCGTGCCGCCGGTCGAGGCGCCGTTGCCGTTGACGCCGAGGGTCTCGGCGTGGACGGTGAGAGCCTGGCGGACGGTGCGGTCGACGTTCGTGGGCATGTCGATCGTGACGATGCCGCTGCCGCTTCCGGCTGTGGTCACGGCCAGGAAGCAGATCACGTCCACCCAGATATCGGTGATCGTGTAGAGGCCGGTCTGGATGCTGAAGACGGCCGTGCCGTGGTTGGTGATGACCGGGACGTAGCTGGCAATGTCGGTCGGGCTGCCCGACTGGAGTCGCTGCCAGGTGAGCCGCTGTCCGGGTTGATAGAGGACCACTGTGCGCCTCCTACAGGGCGACGTAGCTGGGCGTGGCGAGCGCGACCGGAGCCGCCGCAGCCTGCGCTTTGACGATGCCGTTGGCCGCGCGAGCCACGGTGTACAGCTGCGGGTTGATCACGTCGAACGCCCTGTACCTGACCTCGACCGTGGCCGCGTTGGTGTTGCCGGTCGACCGGATCGAGCGGGTGCCGATCGGGTCGGCGGCCGTGAGCGCGCTGTCCGTGACGTCGATGTGCCACGGCCCGGGCTCGACGGCCCCGGACAGCCAGGCCTTGGCCCGCAGCGCGGTGCCCTGGACCTGGAACCGGACGCTCAGCCACTGCCCGGCCACGTGCGTGATGCGCGGCAGGGTGACCGATCCGAGCGAGGTCTGCACGTCCGCAACGATCTTGCGGATGGACAGGATGATCGTGTTCGCCGTGGTGAACTCGACCCGGGCCAGGTACATGTTGCTGGCGTCGGGCATCCTGGCGCAGAGCGCGCCGTACAGGCTGTCGCCCGTGGCGAGCGCGCTCGTGGTGATGTCCGCATAGGTGTCGCTGTCCGCGTGGATCGCGGCCACGGAGGTGCGCCGCGACGTGTCGAGGGTGGACAAGATGTGCCCGGCGTACCCGCTGGAGTTGACGTTGTAGTCGGTGGCCGAGCCGCCCGAGCGGGTCCAGGTGAGTCCGGAGTCGGAGGTGCCCCAGTTGCTGGCCACCGTCCGGCCGAACTGGTCGTACAGCCATGACGCCTTGGGGCGGGTGATCCGCGCGGCCCACACGTACCAGATGCTCGAGGCCGCGGGCGTGCCGCCGTGCCGCATCCGTACCCGGGCCTGGGACGCGGTGGACGGCGCGGTGAACTGCTGCTCGAGGTAGGTCCACAGGCCGGCCGTGGCGGGCATGCTCGATCCGGTCGCGCTGGAGATGAGCGCGCCGCCGGAGGTGTACCAGTCCACCGCGGGCTGGAGATCCGAGGACCCGCCGGGGGACATGACCCAGGCCGACAGGACGTACACGCCCCCGGGGTTGATGCTGCCGACCCCGGTCAGGTCGCCGAGCGCGCCGCCGGTCGCGGACACACCGTCCGGGGTGATGCGCAGCGAGCCCCTGGCTCGCGGGTGCGGGCACACGGCCGCCGAAGACCAGGCGATCGACGAACTCTGGGCCGTCCAGTTGGTGACGGTGCTGTCGAAGAACGGGTTCGGGTTCAGCAGCGTGCCGGGCGCGGTGACGGTGATGGTCTCGCCGCCCACGGTCCAGTCCCAAGGGGTGTCGGAGACTGCGCCGGACCACACCGGCCCGCTGTTCGTCAGCAGCGGCACGACCGTGTCACCGGACGCGAGGGCGCTGACCAGCTGGCTGGTGTCGCCGTCGGTCCATCCGAACTCGCGGGACGTGCGGGCGCTAGTCGCGTCCCCGATCCACCCGACGTTCCACGGCGCGGCCGGCGTGCAGTTGAGCGTGAGATCCCAGTCCGTTGGGTGGCCGATCGTCTCGGTGTAGCCCATGACGATCAGGTCGATCGGCCCGGGCGGCAGCCAGGCCGGCGGGTTGGCGATGGTGACCCGGTCGCCGATCTCCAGCGCCGTGACCGCGTCGATCAGGGACGGCGCTGCGGCCAGGTCGAGGTTGACCTCCGGGTAGCGGGCGTCGTCGATCGTGCCCAGGCGCAGCCTCCACCCGGCGTGCGCGGACGGCTGGCTGTCGTCGTAGAGGTTGAGCGTGAGCGACTCGTCATACGGTCCGACACCGTCCGGCGGAGCCTGGATGGACAGGGCTCCGGTCTCCAGCACGGCCCGCTCCGTGGAGCCGCCCTCGCGCGAGATCTCGATGTCGTTGCGCACGTCCTGGTCGTCCGGGGCGGGCTCCAGCGGCGGGGCGATGTGGCCCGGCGCGAGGTAGTCCAGGGCGAGCGCCGGCGTCTGGTTGTACATCGACACCCGGTCCCGGTACGCCAGGTTGAGCACACCACGCCGCTCGTAGAGGATGCCGCCGTCGACGTCCGCGCACTCCTCGACCAAGTCCAGGAACGTGCGGGCGCGCTGCGGGCCGAGCAGCTCCTCGTCGGTGGTGTCGCCGTGGACCGTGATCGGCTTGCCCTCCTCGGCGGCGAGGCGGCGCAGGCGCACGCCCGCGGTCTCGCCCGCGAAGCCGAGGTCGGCGTTGTTGTAGACGACCGTGCCGGCCGTGGTGAACGCGGCGATGTGCCCGATGAATGTCCCGTTCAGGTCGCTGCTGTAGGACTCGGGGCCGGACACTCCGGAGATGCGCCCAACCGTCCCGGCGAAGCTGGTGGTGGCTCCGCCACCCGCCCCGCCGATCGGAACGTAGGTGACGGTCCAGTCCACGTTTCCGCCGTTCTGGACGGCGAACAGCTGCCACCTGGTCCACGCGTTCACGACGCTCGATCCCAGGACCAGGAGCGAGGACGTGATGTTGTTGTTGTCGGCGTCGTAGCCGATCACGTTGGCGCCGGTGCTGGTGATCTGGAGCTGCCACCGGCGGACGGTGCCGGTTCCCAGCCACTGCAGGAGCGTGCGTGTCGTGCCGAGGGCGCTGGGGATGCGGTACACGAACTCGGTGTGCCACTGGGTCGGCGAGCCCGCGGGCGCGGGCACCGACCCGGCCAGCGTGGCACCGCCCTGGATGGCGGGCAGCGGGCCGGACCCGGCGAGGGAGTCGCCGGAGGCCATGTCGAAGCCCTTGAGCTGGAGCGGGCGCACTCCGGTGATGGGGCTGTAGGCCTGGGTGGCGCCCTCGCCGTCCTCGCACGGCCAGTACGCGAGCGGGCTGCCGGACGGGATGCGGCGCCGCAGCGTCGACTCCAGGCTCTTCTTGCCCTGCCCGTACCGGCGCAGGACGCCCGCGGCCTCGATCGGCACGCGGACGTCCTTGCCGGAGACGTCCCACCGGGACGGCCAGCTGCTCACTTCGCCGATGAACCGGGTGCGCCGGTTGGTGATCTGCGTGCCGCCGTTGAGTGTCCAGGTGAGGCCGGCGCCGTCCACGAACGAGGTGACGCCGATGGTCTGGGCGGTGAAGTCGGGGTTCGCGACGACGGTGCCGCCGATGCCGGAGCGCACCTCGACGCCCATGCAGACGCCCGCGGCCGTGGTGAAGGTGACGTTCGTCGCCTGGCCGACGCGCAGCGGGACCGTGGTGGCGTTGAACAGCGAGGTTGTCCCGGCCTGGACGACGGCCGCGCCGAGCTGCGTCCAGGGCCCGGCCGTGCCCGAGGGCGCGGTGTAGAACGTGATGGTGCGCCCGCCCGCGCCGTTGTTCACGTCGAGGGCGGCGCGCACCGCCAGGCGCCCGGAGGGCGGCACGACCAGCTCGACGGTGGACGAGGCCGACAGCGCGTTCGTGCCGTCGGCCGACCACTCGAAGAACAGCCGGTTGCCGCGCACCCCCAGGAACCAGGACTTCGAGGCCGCGTTGTGCTTGCCCACCAGCTCGGTGGTGGACACCGCCCCGGCCTCGTTGGCGTCCAGCCAGTTCAGCAGCTGCGCGTCCATGCGCACGTCGATGTCCCCGGTGATCCCCAGGGCGGTGACGTGCGGCGTGCTCGCGAAGTCGGCCGACGCCCCGGGCAGCCGCAGGAACTGCGACCCCGCGAGCGTCGACACCCGGATCGGCGTGTTGCGGCCGATCAGCCCGAAGTACGGCGACAGGGGATTCTTCGGGCTGTACTTCCCGGAGCGGTTGTTGAGAACCATGGTCATCTTGCCGGGGTCGGTGCGCGAGCCCTCGTCGGGCCGCCCCCGCTCAATGACGATCCGGTTCTCGGTGTAGACGTCCGTCGTGATGTCGGTCCAGACCCCGCCGATCTGGGCCTCGATCTGGACAGCGAGCGGGGTCTGCGGGAACGCCACGCCGGGCCCCCTTCCTAGTTGTGGCTGCCGGTCAGGATCTGGACGGAGCCGCGGCCGTCGACCCGGACCATCTTGCGGAACAGCTTCTTCACGTCGCCCTCTGCGCCCGTGGTGTCGACGATGACGCGGACGACACCGCCACCGGCCTGGCCACCCATCAGCGGCGCCATGCCTGCGGCGGTGAGCGGCCGGGACGGTGCGGCCAGCTCGGGCTTGACCAGTCCGCGCATCGCCGACTCCAGCAGCGGCGTGGTCTGCTTCATGCCGGCCACGACGCCGGGCGGGATGAACCGGCCCACGGTGTCGGCCATCAGGGTCGACGGGGACTTGATCCCCAGCGCCTTGCGGATAGCCGACTGCATGCCCTTTGCGATCTTCAGCATTTGCCGCTCGATCGCGGCCTGTTCCTTCTTCAGCCCCTTGACGATGCCTTGCGCCGCGTGGATACCGGCCCCGTACATCGCGTCCCCGGCGGTTGCCCCGGCGCGGTCGGCGGCCGAGACGAGGGAGCCCTGCGTGGAGTTGATCTGCTTGATCGTCAGCTTGTCCGCCTGGGCGAGCGCTGCGGCGGCCGCGGATCCTTGCTCGACGCCGGCCTGCGCGATCTGCTGGATCAGGTCACCGCGCACCCCTTTCTTACGCAGCTGCGCGAGGTCGGCCTCCCACTTCTGCGCCTGGGCGAGCTTGTCCTGCAGGCCGGTCAGGATGGAGGCGGCCGTGGTCGGTCCCTCGGCACCCTGGCTTTGCGTGATGTTCGCGGCGTCCAGTACGCCCTTGCGGACATCGGCGGCGAGCTTGTCCCGGTCCTTGATCAGATCCGAGATCCTCTTGTTCGCGGCCTTCATCCGCGTGGCCACCGCGGCTTCCTGGCCGGCCAGCCGCATCAGCGCCTTGGACCCGACGCTGACCTTGCTGAGGGCCTTGGAGCGCTTCTTTCCCGGGGCGAGCGCGTCGGCGATGATGTCCGACAGCTTCAGCGACGCGGACTTGATCTGCTTGGTCGAGCCGGTCAGACCGTCAACGAGGCCTCGAGCGATCCAACGGCCCTGCGCCTTGGTGACCTTGGAGGGCGATGCGATCCCGAGCGCCTTGGCGATCGGGCCCGGGATCGCTGACTTGGCCCAGCCGAGGATCTTGGACTTGATCCATCCGGCCATGGACTTGATGCCGGACCAGAGCCCTTGCACCACGGCCACGCCCTTGCTGACCAGGATTGAGCCCAGGCTGCCGAGCGATGCTTTGATCCGGCCGGGCAGGCCTCGCATGTACGTCACCAGCGCGGTGGCTTTCGAGGCGGCGGACGTCTTCATCCGCCCGAAGTAGCCGCTCACCAGGCCGGGGAGTTGGGCGAGCAGGCGGACCGCGCCGATCACGCCGGAGACGGCGCCCTTGACCTTGGACCACACCCAGCTCCAGGCCGCGCCGGTGTAGCTCTTGATCGTGTCCCATTTGGCGATGATCAGGACGGTCAGGGCGATGATCGTGGCGATGACCCAGCCGACCGGGCCCATCGCGATCAGCCACTGGGCGGCCGTGACCGTGGCCCAGGCGACCGCGCGCGCCGCCATCAGCGCGTAGCGGGCGGTGGCTGTGACTGCCGACCACACGACCCTTGCTGTCCACGTGGCGATGGAGACAAGCGCCGATCCGGTCCACGCGGCGGCGGTGGTCAGCGCGGACGCCACGGCGCCGGCCGCGATCCGGGCGTAGGCCATGAGGCCCATGACGTTCATTCGCACCCAGGTGGCCATGACGCCCCATCCGGACCAGGTGATGGCCGCGTTGGCGGCGGTCACCACGGCCGAGACGGCCGAGTAGGTGATCATTGCCGCCTTGACCACCAGCACGGTGGCGGCCAGTCCGGTCAGGGTGTAGGCCAGCGGCTTGAAGACGCTCTGGTTTTCCATGGCGAACTTCACGAATCCGCCACCGACCTCGGCCAGCTTGGTCATGGCCGTGCGCTTGAACTTCTCCAGGGCCTTGGCCGGGGAGTTCTCGATGGTCTTGGCGGTCTTGTCCATCGCACCGTCGACCTGGCCCAGGGAGCCGACGGCGGCCGACGGGTCGATCGCGAACAGGGCCTTGGACAGGTCCTCCGACTGGGTACCGAGCAGCTGCTGGGCGAGCGTGAAGCGCTCCGTGGGGTCCTTCACCCCGCGCAGCTTGTCGGTGATGGTGTCGAGGGCCTTGGTGGCCTTGGGGCCGCCCTCGTTGAATGCTGCCGCCATGTCCTTGGCCGACAGGCCAAGGGTCTTGAGGGCGGGCGCCGCGGACTTGCCGTCCTTGACGCGGATGTTCAGTTCCTTCATCGCGTCGGCCACGATGTCGGCGTCCCGGGCGCCGCCCTTGAGGCCCTGGCCGATGATGCCCATGGCCATCCGCCCGTCGATGCCCATGTCGCGGAACTGGGTCGAGTACTCGTTGAAGGTGTCCAGCAGGTCATCGGCCTTGTTGGCGCCGGTCTGGAAACCCTTGGCCAGGATGTCGAACGCCTCGTCCGCGTTCTTCGCCAGGCCCGTTTTGACCATCTGGCCCACGGCCACGGTGGTCGGCCCGACCTCCTGGTCGAACGTCTCGGCCAGGGCCAGGGCCTTGGTGGTCAGCCCCTCCAGACCGCCCTTGGCGCTCGAGGTGTCCCCGATGTTCTGGTAGACGCCGCGGATGGCCTCGTTGACCGTCTCGACCGAGTCGCCCCACGCGTTGGAGTACACGCTGGCGGTGACCTTGGCCAGGCTGGCGGCCTTCTCCGGACCGACGCCCAGCTGCGCGGCCAACTTCGCGTTGGCCGCGGACATGTCCATCGCCGCCGCGACGCCGACGCCGAGCGCTCCGGCGACGCCGGCCGCGATGCCGGTGGCCGCCTGGTCGAACTTCTCCCGCACCTGGCCGAGGGTCTCGGACACGCGCTCGCGGGCGACCAGGTTGAAGACGAGCGAGGTGTCGCTCACGACGCACCCCCTTCAGGAAGGGGGCGTCAGCCCCTTTTCAGTTCTTCGTTGGCCTTGCGCTGCGCCTCTTCGTAGGCGTCGAGCCAGTCCAGGAGCACGTCGGTTTCCTCGACCGTGCATGTGTCCCAGTCGCGCGGCCGCATGTGCAGCAGGTGCGCGGCGTCGCCGAGCCTGCTCAGTCGGCGACGGGCAGCTGTGCTTTTCCCTCGTCCTCGGGATCCTCGAAGGCCTCGGCGATCTCGGCGTCGAGCTTCTCCAGGATGGCCGCGGCCTCGCTGCCGGACACCGTGTCGGCGACCGTGGACCGCATCTCGATCAGCTCAGCCTTGGAGTACTCCAGGCTCAGCTCATCCCAGGCGAAGTCGACGTCGTCCCACTTCACGCCCGGGTGGTCCCGCTTGAGGAACGTGAAGAGCAGCGCCCTCCGGCACAGGCTGCTGCCCTGGACGACGTCCTTGGTGAACTCCGACCAGTTGCGGTCGGTGCGGCGCTCGATCGCCTCCCGCTCGGCCGACATCATCTTGCGCGGGTTGTACTTCCAGCGCGTGGGCTCTTCTTGGCCCTCGGGGCTGTAGACCAGGTACATCGTGCTCCTATCGGGCCCGGGCGGCGATCCGCCGAGCCATGTCTTCCATCGCTTGCTCGACCGCGGCCCTGTAGACGCCCTCGCGGCCGGCGAACGATCTGTCGAACCAGTCGACCTTGCCGCGCTGCTGGACCCACACCTCGCGGTTCCCGTACACCGGGTGCCGCCAGCCGGACGCCCTGTTCAACCGCTTCGGCGCGTTCGGGAAACCGCGGACGTTCTTCGTCTTGAACGCCTTCACCCGGGCTCCGGACCAGCGTCCGCCGAGCTTGACCTCCGGCCTGATCTTCTTGGCGACGGAGGACCGCAGGGCGGGCGAGGTGCGCAGGCCACCCGAAGACATCGACATGATCGAGGACTTCGCTTCCTGCGCACCGGGCTTGAGGGCGTCGCGCATGTTCTTCGCGAGTTCCTTACGCAGCTCCTTGCCGTCCTCCTCGGCGCGGATCGCGCGGACCAGGGCGGCGAGGCCGTCGTGCGTCTCGACGCGCAGAGAGAACGGCGGCCCACCGCCGGCCATCAGACGGTCGCCCGGGTCACCGCACCCGAGGTCGGGAAGGTGAGCCCGGACGTGGCCTCGTCACCGACGCTGCCCTCGATCGGGTTCCATCCCTTGATCAGGATGGACCCGGTGTATTTGGGGTTGGAGGTGGACACCGCGCCCTGGTCGGCGCGCACCTCGAACGCGACGACCGTGCCGAGCAGCGGCCACATGATCGAGTCGAGCTGGGTGGCGGCGAAGTCCTGGAGGAACTCGCACGCCAGCTCACCGGACTTCAGACCGCCGAGGACTTCCTTCCAGCCGAGGGACGCAAAGTTCGTCACGTCCTTGTCCTCGACCTCGACCGACAGCTCGGCCTTCTTGGTGTTCGAGCTGAGAACGGTTCCGTTGATCGACAGGTACTGGGCGAGCAGGACCATCTTGGCCATGACAGGGGTCCCCTTCCAGGGCAGTGGCGACGGCCCCGGATGCGGGCCGGGCAGGTGGGTTTGGCGGGTTACTGGATGCCGAGCGAGGACACGAACAGGAAGCTGGGCGTAGTGCCGGAGATCGTCCAGGCGATCCGCCACCACGTGTCGGTGATGGCCGTCCCAGCGGTGCGCAGCAGCTGCCCGCCCGGCGCCGTCGCTGCGGCGAACGTGAGCCGGGTCGTCGGCGCCGCGAAGGTGTTGTCCGGGGCGGACTCCACGCGGGCGGTGATGCTCGGCGTGGTGCCGGACGCGGACAGCACGTGCAGCGCGGCGTGCAGCCGCTTGCCCGCGATGACCGCCCCGAGGTTCAGGCCGGTGCCCGTACCGGTGGCGGTCCGGGCGGTCCCGGGCGGGTGGGCGAACTGGCCGCGCACCAGCGGGCTCGCGGACTTCGCCGTGCCGGACCAGGGCGCGATCTCGCCGACCGCGTCGAACAGCGTGTAATCCGAGCGGAGCGCGCCCATGAAATACGCCAGGTCGCCGACGGCCGCGCCGTTGTTCGCGCTCACCGACCAGGGCCCGACGCCGCCGAGCTGCGACCAGGACGCGTCGTCCACCTTGGTGGTGTCGCCCGCTTCCCACTGTCCCTCGCCGCTCAGCTCGGCCGAGCCCAGACCGCCGAGGACTTCCTTCCAGCCGCCGGACCCGTAGTTGGTGGCGTCCTTGTCCTCGACCTCCGAAGACAGTTCGATCTTGTTGGACTGGCTGGTGAGGTCGACGCCGACCGCGAAACACCTGACGTTCGTCAGGATGGCCTTGCTCATGGCGCCTCGCCCTCAGTGTCGGCCGCCTTGCGGCGGCGGGACTTCGCCTCGGCCGGGGCCTGGGCGTCGTCCTCGTCGGTGGCTTCCTCGGCGACGCCGGCGGCGACCAGGTGCGCGGCCTCCGCCGTCGGCAGGTCTACCGCCTCACCCTTGGCCGGCCACGGCACGCCGTTGCGGGTCGCGCCTTCCGGCATCTCGACGAGCATGCGGATCCGCATCAGTTCCCCTCTCCGATCACCTTGATCATCAGTTCGGCGCCGACGTAGGTGGCGCCCGCGTGCTCGTACCAGCGGTAGCCCTGGACGCGTTGCACGTGCAGGTCGTGGGCCAGGCCGCCGAGCGCGTACTCGCCGGGCGCCCCGCGGGCCAGCTCGATGGTCTGTTTCAGCGAGGCCGGGCCCGCGCCGGACAGCATCAGGTCGAGGACCTGCTGGGCGGCCCGGTCGTCCGCCCGGCTGACCAGCAGTCGCGTGGTGAAGACGAGTTCGTCCAGGCCCCGGGCCATCGCCTTGTCGAAGTCCTGCTCGTACTCGGCCACGAAGAAGTGCGGCGCGATGACGCTGTCCGGCACGTAGCCGGAGCACGTCAGGGCGGGCAGCCCGCTCGGCAGGACCACGGCCCGGGCCGCCGTGGCGAGCGCGTCGCGGACAGCGGAGATCTGCACGTGAGGCTCCTCAGAATCCGGGGATGATGTACGGCTCGATCAACGCCCACACGTCCGGGTCCCGGCGGCTGAGGTTGCGCACGCCCCACTCGGCCGAGCCGATGATCCCCTCGGGCGAGTCCTTGCGCTTGTACAGCCGTGACGCCTGGATCAGCGCCGCCTCGTGGATGTCGTCCGGAACGGCAGGCCATCCGAACTGTGCGGTAACCCGGAGGCGGGATGTCACCGTGCCCCACGTGCCGAGCGGCTGGAGCAGACCGGTGACGGGCTTGCCATCGGCGAGCGCGTTGTCCGGGCTGGTCTCGAACCCGGTGACCGCCGACCACGAGGCACCCGCCCCGATCTCGACCACGAGGCCGGCGGCGCTGCCGACGTCGTCGATCAGGAACAGGTCGCCGTCGTCCTCGCGGACGATCCGGCCCCGCGGGTTGAACGTCCGCTGTACGGGCACCGGGTCGAGCCAGAAGCGGCGGCCGGTGGTCTTGTCGATGCTGCGCGAGGCGGAGGCCCGGGCGCGGTTCAGGTCCTCGTCGCGACTGTCGTCGTCCGCCTCCAGGCTGAACTGCCGCTTCAACTCCTCAAGGGTGACGTACTCGTTGGCCACGTCACGCCTTGTCCGTGCTGCGTGCGCGCCGGCCCTTCGGCGGCGTCGACCGCGTCGACGCCTCGGACGTCCGGTCGTCGGCCGGTGGCGTGGCGCCGCGGAGACGGAGCTGCTCGTCGACCTGAGCGACCCGGTCGTCCATGCCGCGGCCGACGTAGCCCTCGCGCTCGCGCAGCAGCGCGGCCACCATCGGATCGTCGGTCTGTGGTGCGTCGGTCATCGCTTCGCTCCCAGGAACTGGAGGTGGACCGCGCGGGCCCGCCCGGTTGAGGCGGGCCCTCGCGGCGGGGGATCAGACGCCGGTGAACGTCGGCGTGACCAGGCCGGTGCCCGCGATCTTGCGGGCCTGGGCGTACCGGGCGTGGGTGTAGGCGAAGTAGCCGTACACGACCAGGAGCACGCCGAGGCTGGCGGCCTTGGTCTGCTCAGCCCGGATGAACATCGGGGCGGACGGGTCCTCCCACAGGTGGCACTCGGTACGGTCCACGAGGTAGATCTCGTCCTCGTTGGTGCCCGCGCCGAGGTTCGTCGCGATGTTGTTGTCGACGACGACCGGCGTGCCGTTGGGCAGGACACCGCGGATGCCGCCCCCGTAGCTGGTGGCGTAGTTCGCGCCGAGGGTCTGGGCCACGATGCCGGGCTGCGTGATGAGCGGCCACGTGGAGCCGAGCGCGTTCTGCATCCAGTACCAGCGCCGCGAGTGCATGACGGCCAGGTTGTCCCCGGACGCCATGTCGAGCATCGCGGCCTCGATGCCCGCCAGGCCCTCCAGCACCTTCGGGTACAGCTCGGCCGCGGTGGGCGAGGCGTCGGTGTAGGCGACGCTGGTGGCCACGTTGGTCAGGCCGTTGGTCGCCTGGTTCAGGAGCGTGTTGTCCAGGCGGGTGTTGTACCGGCGGAACAGGTCGTCCAGGACGACGGCCTCGACGCCGGCGCCGCGCTCGATCGCCTGGCGGGACAGGGTCTGCTGTCCGGCGTTCGTCTGGACGTTGATGGTCAGCAGCGTGTCGTCGATGTCCTGCTCGGTGACGTTCGAGTTCTCCGACGCCTGCAGGCCGGTGTCGGTGGACGTCGTGATCCGGGACAGGTTGACGGTCATGCCCGACGGCGGCAGGTCGTGCCGCGTGCACGCGTCGGCGAACGGGCGCTTTGCCGCGGCGGCCGGGGCGTACATGTCGGTCAGGTACTGCGGGACCACCAGACCGGCGAACGCGGCCGTACCGGCTGCGCGCTCGAGCTGGTTGCCGCGCTCGACGCGCTCTTCCTGCATGTGCCGGGCGAGGCGCCCCTGGGCGTCGTAGTCGCCCATGAAAGCGGCGGCGACGTCACGCTCGAACTGTGCGCCGCGGCGGTCCTGGTCGGGCCGGTAGGTCCGCTCGTCCTGGCCGACCCGGTGGACCTGGTCGTAGGCCGGCGCCCGGGTGGCGGCCGGGACGGTGCGCGCGGACAGGGCGGCGATCTCGTCCTCGCGGGCCTGCTCCGCCTCGAGCGCGGCGAGCGCTTCCTGGCGGCGGGTGATCTCGGCGTCGGCGGCGTCGCGGGTGGCGACCCGCGCGGTGACCGCCTCTTCGGTCAGGTTCTCGTCGGAGCGCAGCGCCATCAGCGCGTCCTGCTCCTGCTGTCGTGCGGTGATCGCCGTGTCCAGCGCGGTGCGCGCCTGGGCGATCAGCTCGGCGAGAGTCATCTCGTCGGTCCTCTCTCTCGTGGATTCCAGGCGCCCCGGTCCATGACAGACGGCCGCCCGAGGCATGGCGCCGGGCGGTCTCGTGCGCGCAGAGCGCAGGGCAGTAGCTCCCGCCGGGCGGCGGGAAGATCAGGGGTCAGCGGGCGAGCGCGATCTCCAGCAGCGCCCGCGCACGGCTGTTCGTCGGCGCGGTCCCGGGCTGGCGCATGCTCGCCCCGGTGTACGGGTTGGCGCCGTAGCCGACGATCGCGACGTCGCCGCGGTGGATGTCGTACCGGTTGATGCGGTACTCGGTGTAGTCCGGGGACCACTGGCCCGACTCGATCCGGAACGCGAAGGACATCTCGTCGATCAGGCCGGCGCGCAGCTTCGGCGTGATGTACGCGACGTCGACGTCTGCGGGGTCCAGCGCGGGCGCGCGCACGTCCAGGCCCTCGGCGCTCTCCGTCAGGAACAGCGTGCCGGTGGTGGTGCGGGCCATGCGGCGCAGCTGGTCGTGGCCCAGGACGAGCGGCACGTCGAGATCGGCGCGGGCGAGCGAGTCGGCCCCGGCGCCGTTGGTGACGATCTCGGTGTACGGGCCGAACATGTCCCACATCTCGTAGGACTGCTCATACACCGAGGCGCGGCCGACGAACTCCAGGGCGCCGGTGTCGCCGCTCTCGCGGACCTGGACACCGGACAGCGAGGCCCGCACGGTGGCCCGGGCGCCGACGTGCTCGGCGCAGCGGCGCCGCGAGGGACGGTCCGCGCGCTGGCGGACGTGCTGTGCTCGTTCGGCCGCGGCGGCGGCGAGCGCGGGTGTGGTCATGACGTAGCTCCCGGTACGGCGGTCGTGGGTGGCGCGGGTACGGACCGCGAGCCGAAGAGCCGGTCGAACTCGGCGAGCTGGTCCTCGGTGAAGGGCGGCCGGTTCTCCAGGGCCCGGGCCTCGGACGGCGCGAGCGTGCGGTTGGTGATCTGCATGCCGATCGTGCGGGCGCGGGCCTCGGGGTCCATGCGCAGCAGCGCGTCGGTGTTGAGCTTCACGAACCGTGGGCCGGAGACGAGTTTCCGGCTGAAGGCGTCCTCGCGGCGGGCGACGGCCGGCCCGAGATTCATGATCAGGAATTGGAGGTTGCGTTGGCCGATGTTGGCGTAGGTGACGCTGCCGCCCGAGACGGCCACGTCGATCAGGTCGCCGGGGACGCCGAAGAACCGGGCGATGTCGGCCGCCCCGTACTGGCGGGCCTCGAGGAACGAGGACTGCGAGGCGACAGCCTGGATCGGCTTGTACTCCCAGTCCATTCCGTGGACGAACAGGCCGCTGGAGTCGACGGCCGCCCGGAAGTTCTCGCGCGCGACGCGGGCGCCTTCCTTGTCCACGGTCTTGGAGGTGTTCTTCAGCTCGGCCAGCGGCACGGCGCCGCTGGCGAACCAGTCACGCGCGAACTGCTGCGCGGACAGCGACTCCTCGATCGTCCACGCGGCGTAGGCCACGGGGGACAGCCCGAGCGGGACGCCGGCCACGGTGTACTGCTTCTCGTGCCAGACCTCCCAGGGGTCGTACTCCTTGCCGTTGATGACGAACTTTGTGATCGTCGCCCCGGTGCCGCGGACGGTGACCGCGTTCAGTTCCGCCAGGTCGATGCGCCCGGGCAGGCCGCGGCCGTCCGGTCCGATGACGCCGGTCCGTTCGGTGATCAGGCCGAAGCAGTTGCCGCCGCGGTCGAGGTCGAACTCGGTGGAGTACATCCACTCGCGGACGCCGACCTCGCTGCCCCCGGGTGTGACGAGGACGGGTGGCTTGGGCACCTCGACCTGGATGCCGTTTACGTACCGGTAGACGTCGATCGGGAACGAGGACACCAGGTCCGCGCGCAAGCGCAGGGCCGCCCACACCGCGGCGTTCCGCAGCGCCGTGTCGTTGGTGACGGGCGTCCGGTGGGTCCGCTGCCCGCGAGCCTGGGCGAGCAGGTCCTCGGGAGATGAGATCTGCGCGTCGCGGGTGAACGCGCCCTTCAGCCTGGACCAGGCGCCCACGGCGTGCCCCCTCTCACGCGAACGAGTCCGCGATGTCGTAGTCCTCGATGACGTGCGGGCCGCGGATCAGCAGCGCCCACCGGGCGAACGTGGCCGCACACAACGGACTGATGTCCACCAGGGAGTTCGTCCGGTCCAGCGTCCAGGCATCCCCTTGCCGCCGGGTCCTCGCCCCGTTCACCGCAGCAGTCAGCGGCACCTGGTCGAGGTGGGCAAGAGCGCCCTGGTTCATCGCGTCCGCCAACTGCCCGCACGCCTCGGTGATGTCGCCCGACCGCATCACGGCCAGGTCCCCCCGCTCGGGGGCTCCCTTGTCCTTGGGCACGTCGATGCCCGCAGTCACCAGGTCGTCGATGAGCGAAGCGGCAGGCGACCCAGAAGCGACGGCCACAGCCACCGGCTTCCACAGCCTGTGAAGCCTCGCCACGGCGGGCACCACCCAGTCCGTACCCGGCCGGTGCGCCACGACCTCGACGTGCACCCGGCCATCCGGCCGCAGAGACGCCGCGCTGATCGCCGCCCGCTTCCGGTCCTGCGACACGTCGATGGCCAGCGCCACGCTCACCGGATCCGGCCGGCTGTCTGCGTCGACCAGCCCGGGCCACTTCTCCTTCGGCACGTTCGGGTCGCTCGGAGGAACCGGCTTCCTGGTGCGGTTCAGATAGGCCCGGTCGAAGCCGCTCGGGTCACTGGCCATCTTCTCCAGCTCGGAGCGGATGACGTCCACCGTGACCGTGTGCCCCAGCGCGGGCAGAGTCGCCGCCCACGTGGCCGGGTCATCGCGCGGCATGTCCTCCGGCGCGTACCACTCGAAGTACGCGGACGCAGGGCGCACAGCGCCGAGGTCCTCGGCGAGCGCGGCGAACAGGGCCTCGACCAAGGCCCGGCCCGTCTCCCGCTTCTTGTTCAGCCACACGCTCTTCGTCGTGCCGCCGGCCGACGCCCACCACAGTTGCGCCATGGGCCGGGTCAGCATCGCCGGGGAGAACGCCTGCTCCAGCCGGTCATCCTCGTGCGCGAACGCCTCGTCGATGAAGCCGAGGTCGAGGGGCGGACCGTGAGCGGCGCGCTCGGTGTTCGCGGTGATGCCCATGCGGCTGCGCTTGCCCGGCCACAGGATCGCCTCGTTGCCGTTGCTCTTCCGGATGCGCGCGTACCGGGCCAGGGCCGAGCCGGAGATCTTCTCCCAGAACTCGTCCTCCCAGCGCTTACGCGCATCGTTGCGGGTCTGGGCGGCGTACACGATGTTCTGCCCAGGGAACGCCAGGGCCCGGTGGACCTGGGCGGCCAGGCACAACTCGGTCTTGCCCTGCTGCCGGGAGACGGACAGGCCGACCTCGCGGTGCGCGAAGCGGCCCGTGGCCGGGTCGATCTCCAGGGCGACGTCGGACACGTACTTCTGCCACGGCATCGGCGGGGCGCCGAGCCGCTCCATGACCTTCCACAGCTTCGGCCCGAGCGATGGCCGGTCCGGGTGCCGCGGCGTCCCCCAGCGTGGCGGGCAGGTCAGGCCGTACCGCTCGTACAGATCCTCGGCGAAGCTACTCGGGGGAGCCCAGGTCTCCGAGGTCGTCGTCATCTTCAGCGGCCCGCCCCTCCAGCAGCTGGGCGAGCGTCTGCCGGAGCTCGCGGTTCAACTGGGGCAGGGACCGTCCGTCGTCGGCGCCGGCCACGGCTTCCCCGCAGGTCTGGCACTCGCCGCTCGCTGCGGTGTCGATCGACCGCGCGAGTGTGTACGCCATCTCGGACAGCGACGGCTCGACGCCGGCCAGGTCGCCGAGCTGCTCGACGTCGTCCCGGACGGCCTTCTCGACGGGGCCCATGACGCCCCCTTTCATGATCGTCCGGGGGTCACTGGCCCGGGGAGAGAAAAATGAAAGCTGGGCGCGGGGTTGAGAAGATGATCTTTCCTAAAAAACCCGGCCGATCTCAGCCGGATCAGGCTTCTGACCTGCGGTTTTGCTTGATCGATTCGAGCCTCTGACCTGCACGTTTCCAGGTCTACGGCCCAGCGAACCAGTCCACGGATGTCGCCAGCTGGACGACGTCGGCGAGGGGCTTGTCGCCCTTCTCCGAGTTGCACTTGCGGAGGCAGGTGGGGCAGCCGGCCACGCCATGGATCGGCGCCACGTTGTCGGGGTCGAGGCGGGCGCCGCCCTTGCTGACCGGGTGGATGTGGTCGACGGTGTCGCTGCCGCCGTGGCCGCAGACGATGCAGATGTCGGATGCGGCGAGGGTGCGGGCGCGGAGCTGGCGCCATCCGTAGGACGTGAGCTCGCTACGGTCAGTGGCCACGGTCACCTCGGATGACTGATCAGCTTGCTGTTGCTGCTGTGTGCTTGCGGGCAGGTCGGTACGATCCGGGCACGATTCAGGAGGGGGGACGTCGATGGCGACGTTCAACGTGAGACCGGACATCGATGCTGCGGCCGCAAAGCTGAGCAGCACTCTGGGATCCAAGCGTGAGATCCAGCGGTTGCCCGAGGTGCTGTGGGAGGGCGAGACGGTCGAGATGCTCGCGACCGGTCAGTACGGCGGCGGGGCCGGGCTGATCGCGATGACGAATCTGCGGCTGATCTTCTACAAGAACGGGATCATGCAGCAGACCGTCGAGGACTTCCCCTACGGGAAGGTCTCCTCGGTGCAGTGGCAGGGCGGCATGTTGCTGGGCACGCTCACTGTGTACACGTCGGGCAACCGGGCGGACATCAAGAGCATGCCGAAGGACCAGGGCAAGGCCTTGGCCGACGAACTGCGCCGGCATATCGCTCAGGGGACGGCGCCGGGCGCACCGGCTGCTGGCCCTGCAGCGGCTCCCGCTCCGGCCCCCGGTCAGGACATTGCGAGCCGGTTGGCAACTCTCGATCAGCTGCGCGGCCAGGGGCTGGTGTCGGACGAGGAGTATGAGCAGCGGCGCGGGCAGATCCTCGACAGCCTGTAGGTCTGCCGGCACGACGAAGCCCCGGCCGGTAGGAACTCGGCCGGGGCTTCGTGTGCGTCTGTGGTGCTGGTTGAGGGCACAGTTGTACACGCAGATCGTGACACCGCGCTGACCTGCGGTCAAGCGGCGTCGCGCTCCTGGCGTTTGGCCTGGAGAGCGGCGACGTCTTTGACGGCGTACCAGGCCTGTCGGGGGGTGCCGCCGGAGCGGGTGAGCTGGCCGCGGCGGACGAGCTGGCGGACGCCGTCGAGGCTGATGCCGAGGGTGCGGGCGGTCTGGTGGGCGGTGAGGTGGCCGGGCCGGATCATCTGCGACTCCATGCCTCCATGATGCGGCAGCGGTGTCCCTCAGGAGCACTGTCCCGGAGGCCGGTTCCGGGCTGGATCGGGGCTCGCATGGGAGGGCCCGAAACTCGAAACTTCCCAGCGCACACCCGATATCGGGGGCGAAACCGGTTTCGGATCAAGGTGAAACCATGGGCTTGATCCGAAACCGGTTCGGAGGGTCCTATTCGCCGTCCTCGGCGGCCGGGAGATCGGCGTACCGGAGGCCCTTGGCGCCGCCGCAGCACTCGCGGATCGTGAGCTGCCGGGTGGACACCTTGAACGGCTTCAGCGCGGCGCTCAGCGCGGTCGAGGCCCCTGCGGCGTCCATGTCGAGCCACGGCCGGTACAGGTCGGCCCGGTAGGCGGCGAGGGCCTCGACGAGCCGGTGGGAGTGGACGGTCTCGACTCCGTCCGGCCAGATGGCGCGCAGGTGGTCGAGGATCGTCTCGACGTCCTGCTCCTCGACGGCGGCGCCGACCGCCTGCCCGGTGAGGGTGCCGGCGGCCATGCGGAGCGCCAGGGCGCGCTTGCCGATGTCCTCGGCCTCGGTCTGCTTGATGAACGCGGCGCGGACGGTGAAGCCTTCGCGGCCGCGGGCGAGGATGCCGGTGCCCTGCTCGTCGATGCTGATGTCGGTGGCGCGCAGGCCGCGGTCGTAGGCGCCGGTACCCAGCACGTTGTTGTTGGCGCGCCAGTCCATGACGGCGAGGCACAGGCGGGTGCCGACCGAGCTGGAGACGCTGGAGGGCAGGGACGGGGCGTCGGGGTTCTGGGTGAGCAGGATGAGGATCAGCCCGTAGGCGCGGCCCTTCTTGATCAGGCGGGTGGCCAGGGCGGCGGCCTCGTCCTTGTAGTCGGCGTGGGTGAAGAGTTCCTGTACCTCGTCGATGACGATGACGCGGGGGCCGAGGCGCTGCTCGGGGTACTTCTCGGCGAGGGCGCGGGTGACGCGGCGGCCGTCGGGGACCTCGGAGGCGGGCAGGCTCTTGATGAACTTGGCACGCCGCTGGTACTCGGCGATGCCGGAGCGCATCCCGGCGAGGGCGGCTTCCAGGTCCTCGTCCTCGTCGCCGGAGACGTAGCGGTGGCAGACGGGCTTGACCGAGTCGAGGTCGCCGGAGCCCTTCAGCTCGTAGATCCACAGTTCGGCGGTGGGGTCGAGGGCGACGCCGAGGACGATGGCGAGCGCGCAGCTCGTCTTGCCGGAGCCGGGGATGCCGCCGACGAGCAGGTTGGAGTACATGAGGGTGATCTCGATGAGGTTGCCGCGCGGGTCGAAGCCGTAGGGGAGCGGCTCGTACACGTCGGCGGTGCCCTGCTTCATGAGCGGCCACAGCTTACGGCCGGCCTTGGCGGGGTCGCGTTGGGCGACCCAGAGGACGAGGCGGCCGGGGTGGGCAGTGCGGTCGGCGGACGGCCATACGGTGCTGATGGGGCGTCGCATGGCCGCGGCGAGCGCGGCCCGCTTCTCCAGGACGGCGGTGGCCTCGATGCCCGGGGGCAGATCGACCTCGGCGCGCCATCCGGGGCCGTCGCGCATGACCTCGGCGGCGAACTCGACGCCGCGGCGCCCCTTCTTGCCCTCGATGCCGATGGCGGCGAGCGCGTCGATGACCTCGGTGGAGTCGAGGCGGCGGAGCACGTTGGTGGCGACGTAGCGGGTGACCAGGGGGCGGCTGTCGTGCTTCTTGCCGTTGAGGCCGACGAGGGTGGCGGCGGCGAGGGTGGCGGTGAGCGTCCAGCCGGGGGACAGGAAGCAGCCGACCAGGGTGGTGATGCCGGTGGCCGTGGCGACGGCCAGGGAGGCGACGCGGCGCGGACGGACGCGGCGGGAGTGCTCGCGGGACAGGGTGAGCCAGGCCTCGATGTCCGCGGACGCCGCGGCCTTGGCCTCGACGGGCCGGGCCTCGGTGTCGGCGACCCAGCGGCCCCAGCGCAGGATCATGCGGGCGAGGCCGCGGGGTGCGCGGGTGAGCAGGCGCAGGGCGTAGACGGGCAGGCGGATGGCGTGGAAGGCGGTGACGTGGCCGTAGTAGGACGCGGTCCAGCGGGCGGCGTTCACGAACTCGGCGGCGTTGCGCAGGAAGGTGGGGACGACGGGCGGGGCCTCGGCGAGGTACGCCTGCCGTTCGGCGATCCACGAGTCGGCCGGGGCGGGGCCGGCGGGCGGGTCGACGGGGCGGGGCTCGGCGTCGTGGACGACGTCGATGATGGTCTCGGTCAGGGTGCCGCGGGCCTCGTCGGTGAAGGCGTCGGGGGCCGGGGGGCTGTCCTTGTGGAGATGGATCACGGTCTCGGTCATGCTGTGCTGGTCCTGCCTCTCGGTGAGGTGTGGGACGCCCGGGGACGGCGGCTTGCTTGGCGGTGGGACGCCGTCCCCGGGGCGGAGTTACTGGTAGCGGCGGAGCTCGCGCTCGATGCGGCGGGCGGTCTGCTCGTATTCCTGCATCTGGCGGCGGGCGGCGGCCCGCTCGGGGCCGCTGCTGGTGCGCATGGTGACCTTGGCGCTCGCGGCGTCCCGGCGGGCCTGGCTGAGGCGGCGCTCCAGCTCGGCGACCTCGGCCCTGCCGCGCTCCTCGGCGCGCCGGTCGATGCGCTCGACCTCGGCCTTGACCTTGGGGTCGATCGTGTCGACGTTCCGGTCCCCGGCCAGGCTCTGCTTGCCGGCCTTGGCGACGAGCCAGAACTTGCGGCGCTTCTCGGCCGGGGTGTACGAGGCGGGCATGGTCAGGCCTCCGGGGTGGTGTCGGGGAGCAGACGGGCGATGCGGGTGTGGGTGTCGGCGATGGCGGCCCACAGGGAGCCGACTGCGGCGATCGGTTCGGCCTTGTGCCGAGCGTCGCCCTTGGCGGCGGTCTCGGCGTCACCGGCGAGCCGCTCAGCCCGGGTGACGGCGGCGTCGGCCAGGTCGATGTGTGCTTTTCGGTTCACGTCTTTCTCCTGGTCAGCGAGGCTTTTTGGCAGTGCGGAGCCTGGAGGCGGCCCACCCGGCGGCGAGGATCACGCCCACCAGGGAGACGCCGATCATCGGGAGGTTCGCGGAGACGGTGCCGATGATCCCGATCAGCGTGCCGCCGACGAGTACGACGACCGCGCAGACGGCGGCCGTGCAGACGACGACCACGGCGAGGATCAGGAAGGTCACGATGATCAGCCGCTGCAGTGCCGGGTCCAGGCCCTGCTGGATCGGAGCCTGGACGACGAGCGGGGCCGGCGGCTGGCCGATGGTGAAGTGGACGGGGCGGCCCTGCTGGTCGTAGAGGACGTTCGGCGGGCGGTGGTGGGCGGCCGGCTCGAGGTACTGCCGGTACGCCGCGGGCAGGTTGGACGGGGTGGGCTCGGTCACTTCACCCACCCCTTTACGCGGCGGGCCAGGTCCGGCCACAGGAGGACGCCAACGGCGAAGGCGAGCAGCGGGGGGTAGGACGCGGCTTTGGTGGTGCCGGACAGGGCGAGGTTGAAGAGCGGCGGGTACGCGACGAGGAGTGCGAGGACCAGGCCGAACAGGACGCGCATCATGCGTATCCACCTTCCATCGGGTCGGGCTTCGGGTCGGGCTGGGGCTTCTTCGCGGCCCTCGACAGGGCGGTGCGGATGTACGGCTCGGTGACGACGAGGCGGCGGTGCCGGGCGACGTGCTCGGCGATCTCGCGGGCGGATGCATCGGGGCCGAGGATGGATGCGGCTTCGACGACGACCCCCTCCACGTTCAGCGGCTCCAGCTCACTGACCTGCGGCGCATCAGGCGCATCAGGTCGATGCACCTCGTACTCCGGGGCCCGCTGTCCGAGCACCAGGGCGACGGCGACCGGGTCCACGGGCACCCCGTAGGTGTCGAGCAGCGTGGCGAGTTCGGCAGGCGGCGCATCAGGGCGTGCATCGTGGGCGAGCTGGATCGCGTCCGCCGGGTCCATCTCGGCGAACCGCTCGCGCAGCACCTCCGTGGCCGAGGCGGTCCGGGAGCGGGCGGAGGGGGCGGTCTCGGCGGCCGGGACCGGGGCGCCGTACATGGATGCGAGGGCCGCATCAGCTCCCTCACGGACGCGGACGCGCTGCACGTCGACCAGGCCGGCGCCGAGCTCGGCGTCCCCGACGCCGACGTGTCTGGCGAGCCGCCAGTACCGGCGGACGGCACCCTTGCGCTTCCACTCGTCGGGGTGGCCGTCGGCGACCGCCCGGTGGAACGCGAGCTGCCGGGCAGCGTCGGCGTTGCGGCGCATCGTCTCGGCGTCCAGCCCGGTGCGGTAGACGACGATCGAGCGGGCGATCAGCCCGAGGCCTTCGGCGGCACCGGACATGGCCAGCGGAGTGACCGCGTACACGGCCGCCTCGCGGGCGTTGTTGGCGATGGCGACGCCGATCCCGCTCGCGGAGACCGGGGCCACCCACATCCCCGTCCGGACGATGCTGGGCGAGGCCATGCCGAGCATGGTCCGGCCGAGCATGACCAGGGCGAGGATCAGGGTGAGGCCCTCGCCCGCGGCGACGACGCCGGCGGCGGTGGCCTGGCGGTGGAACTCGGTGACGGCGTTGGTGTAGGTGCCCCAGGCGCCGAAGCCGCCGACGGCGACCATGGCGGCGGCCGCGACGCCGAGGACGACGGCCTGTCCCTGGGTGAGTTCGCGGGCGGTCACTGGCTACCTCCGCCGAGGATCGTGTCGAGCTGGTCGGCGAGGGCGCGGAGCCGGTCGGCGTGCATGTCGAGTTCGGCGGCGAGGTCGTACAGCCCGGCCGGGTCGAATCCGTCGGCACTCTCGTAGGAGAGGACGACGTATCCGCGGATGTTGCGGGCGCTGCGCTCGGCGCAGGGGGCCTGTGCGATGGCGGCGAAGCCGATGGCCCGGCCGCGGTGGCGGAGGTCGACCTGCGGGGCGTAGTGCGTGATGTCCGCCCGATACGTGTCGGGCCGGTGGTCGGCGTGGCCGCGGCACCAGTCCGGCTCCGGGAGGATGACGTCCCCGTGGTCGAGGGTGGCGAGGGTGACGGTGCGGGGCTCGGTGCTCATTCGGCCACCGCCTCGTCGACCATCTCGACGAGCTGCTGGAGGGCGACCTCGATGCGGCCGAGGGCGCGGGCCATCGCCCGGTCGTCGCCCAGGTCGAGGGTCTCCAGCGCGTCCAGCTCGGCGCGGGCCTGGGTGACGCGGTAGCGGTCGCGGTCGGTCATCTGGAAGCGGCTTGCGCCGGTGTGGCGCAGCGCTTCCTCCTTGTCCGGGTCGCTGTCGCCCGGATATGCGGGCATGGAAAGATCGGCCATAGCCGGATCTCCTCCTGGTCTAGTCAGGAAGTGGGCTTCGGTCAGGCCCTTGGTCGGCGTTGGCGCGCCGGCCTTGGGCCGTCTTCAGTAGCGGGTGCTACTCGGTCTTCTTCTGGTAGGCGCGGATGGCCTGGTTGACGCTGGGTGTCTTGACGCCGAGCGCTTGGGCGACGGCGGTCTGGGTGCCGAGTTCAGCGACTCCGTCGAGTAGGGCTTGAGCCCGTTCGTCGGTGGCTTCTCGGTAGGCCTGCTGTGCGGCTTCTTGCTTGCGGACGGCCTCGTCGTGCCGTTCTCTCCACGTAGTCACGTCCCTCCTCGTACCGGAGGTGACTGCCTGACCACAAATATAAGCAGGGGTGCTTATCTGGGTCAAGGTGTTCACGGCGAGTCGCTCGCCTTCCCCGCCCGCTGGAACGCCTCGCGGATCAGGCGCTGCGCCTCCGCCAAGTGCCGCGCGCAGATCTTCAGTTCGGCGGACGGGTCGACCGCCTCGCCCGTGCACTGGTTCCCGCGGCCAGTCAGCACGCGGCACGTCACGTAGGACGCCATCAGGACGCCTCCTTCTGCCGGGCCTCCAAGGCCTCCTTGTTGTCCGTCTGCGCCTGGGCGAGGGCGAGCCACTTCTCGGGCGGCCACTCGGCGCCGCACCAGCTGCACGACACCGACGTCCGTCCGGGCAGTAGCGCCACGACCGCCCCGCACAGGACCTCGTCGAGCAGCGTCGGGCAGTAGCCCAGGCGGCGCGGCCGGTCCTTCGGGTCGCGCGGATTGACGATCGAGGCGACGTCCCGCTCGAGGTCGCGGATCTCCTCGGCGAACGCACCGGCCATCGGCCACGACGAGGCGATCCATTCGATGTTGATGGACAGCGCCCGGGCGGCGACCGCCACCCGGCGCTCGGTGGTGCCGTCGATGACGGGCTGGCCCCAGCCGCGGTCGGCCTGCATGGCGGAGCGCCAGTCCTCGAGGACGCCGACGATGCCGCCGGGACCGCGCAGGTTGAAGGCGGGCTCGGCGATCGGTAGCGGTGCCTCGGAGCGGGCGGAGCGACCGAACTCGGGGCGCCGCCCGGCGGGGTGGAGGAATGCGGCGAGCGCCTCGTACAGGCGCGGCGCGCGGTCGAGTCGCTGGGCGGTGCCGAGAGTGCAGCCGGGGCACAGATAGCCGTGCTCCAGCTGCCGCTCGCACAGCCCGCAGGATGCGGTCACACGCGGCTCCGGTTCCGCAGCTGGTACAGGCGCAGGCTGGCGAGGA
>NZ_KZ626866.1 GCF_002911015.1 Streptomyces populi | reverse complement strand
GTGCCGGTGCGTCGTGGGTCGGGGCCGTGCCGGTGCATCAGCCCGTCGCCGTCGGGTGAGGGGTGGGCGTCGGTGGCGACGGGCATCGATGTACCGGCACGGCCCCTCGCGTGCGTACCCGGCTGCGGGTGCGTCGTGGTGTGGGCGCAGCCCCTCATCGGCGTGAGTTTCAGCCCCTCCGGCGTTTGAGGAGCGGGGTCTGGGGCGGAGTCCCCGGTATGGGTCGGGTAGGGGCGGAGGGGGCGAGAAAACGCTTGGGGGTGGAGGAACCCCGGGTTCCGGGGATCAAGCCGGTTCCGAGGAGGCGGCCCCCCGGGGACAAAAAACCCTCGGCAGCCCCAGGGCTGTACAAGCAGCTACGCGCGTAGATATGCTCGTCTGGTGACCATGCCCACCTCTGCCCACGCACTCGGCGACGTGACTGCGTCCGACAGCACGCTGCGCCGCTTCCTCCACGGGCTGCCCGGCGTCGACGCGGTCGGCCTGGAGGCGCGCGCCGCCTCGCTCGGTACCCGTTCCATCAAGACCACCGCGAAGGCGTACGCCATCGACCTCGCCATCTCGATGGTCGACCTGACGACGCTGGAAGGCGCGGACACCCCGGGCAAGGTCCGGGCACTCGGCGCCAAGGCGGTCCTTCCGGACCCGACCGACCGCACGACGCCCACCACGGCGGCGGTCTGCGTCTATCCCGACATGGTGGCCGTCGCGAAGGAGGCCGTCGCCGGTTCCGGGGTGAAGGTCGCCTCGGTCGCGACCGCGTTCCCGGCCGGCCGCGCCGCGCTCGCCGTGAAGCTGGCCGACGTCCGTGACGCCGTCGCCGCGGGCGCCGACGAGATCGACATGGTCATCGACCGCGGGGCGTTCCTCGCGGGCGACTACATGAAGGTGTACGACGAGATCGTCGCCGTGAAGGAGGCCTCGGGCGCCGCCCGGTTGAAGGTCATCTTCGAGACCGGCGAGCTCTCCACGTACGACAACATCCGGCGGGCGAGCTGGCTCGGCATGCTCGCCGGGGCCGACTTCATCAAGACCTCCACCGGCAAGGTGGCCGTGAACGCGACGCCCGCGAACACGCTGCTGATGCTGGAGGCCGTCCGCGACTTCCGCGCCCAGACCGGCGTGCAGGTCGGGGTGAAGCCGGCCGGCGGCATCCGCACCACGAAGGACGCCGTCAAGTTCCTGGTCCTGGTGAACGAGACCGCGGGCGAGGACTGGCTGGACAACCACTGGTTCCGCTTCGGCGCGTCCTCGCTCCTGAACGACCTGCTCATGCAGCGTCAGAAGCTGGCCACCGGCCGCTACTCCGGCCCCGACTACGTGACGGTGGACTGATCCATCATGGCTTCCGCATTCGAATACGCCCCGGCGCCCGAGTCCCGCTCCGTCGTCGACATCGCCCCCTCCTACGGCCTGTTCATCGACGGTGAGTTCACCGAGGCCGCCGAGGGCAAGGTCTTCAAGACCGTCTCCCCCTCCACCGAGGAGGTCCTCTCCGAGATCGCCCAGGCGGGCGAGGCGGACGTCGACCGCGCGGTGAAGGCGGCCCGCAAGGCGTTCGTGAAGTGGTCCGCACTGCCGGGCTCCGAGCGCGCCAAGTACCTGTTCCGCATCGCGCGGATCATCCAGGAGCGCAGCCGCGAGCTGGCCGTCCTGGAGACGCTGGACAACGGCAAGCCGATCAAGGAGACCCGCGACGCGGACCTCCCCCTGGTCGCCGCGCACTTCTTCTACTACGCGGGCTGGGCCGACAAGCTCGACCACGCCGGTTTCGGCGCGAACCCGCGTCCGCTGGGCGTCGCGGGCCAGGTCATCCCGTGGAACTTCCCGCTGCTGATGCTGGCGTGGAAGATCGCGCCCGCCCTCGCGACCGGCAACACGGTCGTCCTCAAGCCCGCGGAGACGACGCCCCTGACGGCGCTGTTCTTCGCGGACATCTGCCGCCAGGCGGGCCTGCCCAAGGGTGTCGTCAACATCCTTCCCGGGTACGGCGACGCGGGCGCGGCGCTGGTCGCGCACCCGGACGTGGACAAGGTCGCCTTCACCGGCTCCACGGCCGTGGGCAAGGAGATCGCGCGGACGGTCGCGGGTTCGCACAAGAAGGTCACGCTCGAACTGGGCGGCAAGGGCGCGAACATCGTCTTCGACGACGCCCCGATCGACCAGGCCGTCGAGGGCATCGTCAACGGCATCTTCTTCAACCAGGGCCAGGTCTGCTGCGCGGGTTCGCGGCTGCTGGTCCAGGAGTCGATCCACGACGAGCTGCTCGACTCGCTCAAGCGCCGGCTGTCGACGCTGCGCCTCGGTGACCCGCTGGACAAGAACACGGACATCGGCGCGATCAACTCCGAGGAGCAGCTCTCCCGCATCACCTCGCTCGTCGATCAGGGCGAGGCCGAGGGCGCCGAGCGCTGGTCCCCGGCCTGTGAACTCCCGTCCGCCGGCTACTGGTTCGCCCCGACGCTCTTCACGAACGTCACCCAGGCGCACACCGTCGCCCGGGACGAGATCTTCGGTCCGGTGCTGTCCGTCCTGACGTTCCGCACCCCGGACGAGGCGGTCGCCAAGGCCAACAACTCCGCGTACGGCCTCTCGGCGGGCGTCTGGTCCGAGAAGGGCTCCCGGATCCTCGCCGTGGCGAACAAGCTCCGCGCGGGTGTCGTCTGGTCCAACACGTTCAACAAGTTCGACCCGACCTCGCCGTTCGGCGGGTACAAGGAGTCGGGCTTCGGCCGCGAGGGCGGCCGTCACGGCCTGGAGGCGTACCTCGCCCCGTCTAGCCCGGAGGGCGAGCGATAAATGAGTGCAGCCGAGAAGTCCGAGCAGCAGCGCCTGAGCGTCTTCAAGACCTACAAGCTGTACGTGGGCGGCAAGTTCCCGCGTTCCGAGAGCGGCCGGGTGTACGAGGTGAGCGACTCCAAGGGCAAGTGGCTGGCGAACGCGCCGCAGTCGAGCCGCAAGGACGCCCGTGACGCGGTCGTCGCCGCGCGCAAGGCGTTCGGCGGCTGGTCCGGCGCGACCGCGTACAACCGCGGCCAGGTCCTGTACCGCGTCGCCGAGATGCTGGAGGGCCGCAAGGAGCAGTTCGTCCGCGAGGTGGCCGACGCGGAGGGCCTGTCGAAGGCGAAGGCGGCGGCCGTCGTCGACGCGGCGATCGACCGCTGGGTCTGGTACGCGGGCTGGACCGACAAGATCGCCCAGGTCGTGGGCGGCGGAAACCCGGTCGCGGGGCCGTACTTCAACCTGTCCTCCCCCGAGCCGACGGGTGTGGTGACGGTCCTGGCGCCGCAGGAGTCGTCGTTCCTCGGTCTGGTGTCGGTGATCGCCCCGGTGATCGCCACCGGCAACACGGTGATCGTGATCGCCAGCGAGAAGTCCCCGCTCCCGGCGCTGTCGCTGGGCGAGGTGCTGGCCACCTCCGACGTGCCCGGCGGTGTCGTGAACATCCTGTCCGGCCGGACCGCGGAGATCGCGGCCCCGCTGGCCGCGCACCAGGACGTCAACGCGATCGACCTGGCCGGCGCGGACGAGGTGCTGGCGAAGGAGCTGGAGATCGCGGCCGCGGACAACCTGAAGCGCGTCGTCCGTCCACAGGCTGTGGATTACGCGCGGACTCCCGGGACCGAGCGCCTGACGGCCTTCCTGGAGACGAAGACGGTCTGGCACCCGACCGGTTCCCTGGGCGCCGGGGGCTCGTCCTACTGAGCCCCGGTCCGCCGACGCCCTGAGATGTCGGGGCCCCGACCCGTGTCCCCGGGGCTCCGCGCACGAGAGAGCCGCGTTCCCCCTCCGTCCAGGGGGAGCGCGGCTCTCTCGTGTCCCGGGCCGCCGAAGGCCCGTGGGGGAGGTTCAGTGCAGGAGGCCGGTCGCCTGGCCGACCCCCGGGACGCTGCCGACCGACTGGGCCTGCGCCACCGGCCCGGTGAGCGTCTTCGAGGACAGCGGCTTGAAGTCCCCGACCTGGGTGCCCAGGCCGTTGTCGAGCGGGTCCACACCGGTGCCGGCCAGCGGGTTGGGCTTGAGGCCCTCGACGGGGGCCGTGACATGCCCCACGGTCCCGGTCAGCTCCTTCGCCCCCGCCTGCGGGTCGACGTGGCCGAGCGAGGCGGACCGGGTGCGCACGGTGTCGACGACGGAAGCCGTGTCCGCGAAGGCCGGTGTGGCCGCGGCCGCACCGGCGGCGGCCACACCGACCATCGCCGCGATCCGCGCCGTCGTACGGGCCAGGGTGTTCCGCTGAGCTGCGTGTCGCGCCATCAGGTATTCCTCTTTGACTAGCGGAGAGTGAAGAGCGGAGTGCGATTGGTGCGACACGCACAGTAGTTGACGGGGATCGCGCCCCGGGGGGCCAATGCGGTGGATTCGCCCCTGCGGGTCAACAGGCATATCAGCGCCACTCGTCACATCCACCCGACGTCTGTCCGCACATACGGCAAAGCCGGGGATAATGGCGGGGAGCCGCGCCGACGCGCGGCGCCGCCGGACCCGTCACAGAAGGTGCAGACCATTGGGTTCCCCTCTCCCGATACCCGCCCGGGTGGTGCTGCTCTGCGGTCCCTCCGGTTCCGGTAAGTCCCTTCTCGCCGCCGCCTCCGGGCTCCCGGTGCTCCGCCTCGACGACTTCTACAAGGAGGCCGGCGACCCGACGCTGCCCCAGGTCGAGGGCAGCGCGGACATCGACTGGGACCACCCGCTGTCGTGGGACGCGGACACCGCCGTCGCCGCGATCGAGGAACTGTGCCGTACGGGACGTACGACCGTCCCCGTCTACGACATCTCCCTGAGCGCCCGCACCGGCGCCGAGGCCCTGGGCATCGACGGGTCACCGCTGTTCATCGCGGAGGGGATCTTCGCCGCCGAGATCGTCGAGCGCTGCCGTGAACTCGGTCTCCTCGCCGACGCGTTGTGCCTGTCCCGGGGCGCGGTCACCACGTTCCGGCGCCGTTTCGTGCGGGACCTGAGGGAGGGCCGCAAGTCGGTTCCCTTCCTGCTGCGGCGCGGCTGGCGGCTGATGCGCGCCGAGCGCTCCATCGTGGCGCGCCAGGCCGCCCTGGGCGCCCACCCCTGCGACCGGGACGAGGCACTCGTCCGGCTGACGGCCGCCGCGGCCGCACAAGCCGCACAGCGGACGTCCGCCCCCACGACGGCGGCCTAGGGCGGGCAATCGCCCACGGCCCCCGGGAACGCGCGAACGGAAGAAGGTCCAGGCGGACCCCCGACCGCCTGGACCTTCTTCCGTTTCCCCCGTGGTCCCCCGTGACACGGTCCGATCCCCGTGACCCGTTTCCCCGTGACCCCGTTCGGTGTCGGCTCCCCCCGGAACCGACTCCCCCGTCACCGGCTCCCCCCGGAGCCGGCCCCCGTCCTTCGGACCCTCAGGCGACGAGCTCCCCGAAGGACTCCTCCTCGTCACGGCCGAAGCTGAGGACCTCGTCCTCACGCATCCGGCGGAGCGACCGCCAGATGCTGGACTTCACCGTGCCGACACTGATGCCGAGGATCTCCGCGATCTCCGGGTCGGTGCGGCCCTCGTAGTAACGAAGGACCAGCATCGTGCGCTGGAGTTCGGGCAGCCGGGCCAGCGCCTGCCACAGGACCGCGCGCAGCTCGGTGCCGCGCATCGCGTCCGTGTCGCCGGGCGTCTCCGGCAGCTCCTCGGTCGGGTACTCGTTCAGCTTGCGGCGGCGCCACGCGCTGATGTGCAGGTTCGTCATGGTGCGGCGGAGGTAGCCCCCGACCGCGGCCTTGTCGCTGATCCGGTCCCAGGCCCGGTAGGTCGAGAACAGCGCGCTCTGCAGCAGGTCCTCGGCCTCGAAGCGGTCACCGGTCAGGTGGTAGGCGGTTGCGTACAGGGAGGCGCGGCGCTCCTGGACGTAGGCGGTGAAGGCCGCTTCGGCCTCCGCGCTCCCCGTCCCGGAACGACGCTCCCCCGTGCCCTCCCCGTACGCGGCTCCCCCGTGAGCCTTCCCCCCCGTCGTGCCCACGGCGGCGGGCGCCGTGGCGTTCTCCCCCGTGAAACCGTCAACCACCGTCATGTACACGGTGTGCTGACGCCCGGCGCCGCGAGCGCACCCCCGTCCGCTCACAACCCCGGACTTCTCCGTCGCCCGGTTGCTGACGTCGTGGAGCCGCGTGACAACTGCGCTAGTGCTGGTGCTGTGCAGCGTGTTCATCTCGCGCCCCCCGTCGTGGAGTCCCGGATCTTCGGTTCGTTCCGTCGTGCGTCCTGCCTTGTGTCGAAAAGCTTGCCGGGCCCACTTCATGGCCTTGTCCGCCGACTGTCACAGACCTGTCACAGGGGACACCCACAGGCGCGCCACAGCGCGATCACGGAGAAGAGCGGTACGACTACGCAGATGACCACTTGGGCCCCGGCCGGCGCCCGAGAGGGCCTTCGATGTGCCCGGGCGACCAGTGGGAGCGCTCCAACAGTCGATACCCGAGCATGACATGGGCCAGAATGACATCCGTGCCTTCCCTGTTGCTGATCGAGGACGACGACGCCATCCGGACGGCCCTGGAGCTCTCTTTGACGCGCCAGGGACACCGGGTGGCCACCGCTGCCACCGGCGAGGACGGTCTGAAGCTGTTGCGCGAGCAGCGACCGGATCTGATCGTGCTGGACGTGATGCTGCCCGGCATCGACGGATTCGAGGTGTGCCGGCGCATCCGGCGCACCGACCAGCTGCCGATCATCCTGCTGACCGCGCGCAGTGACGACATCGACGTCGTGGTCGGACTGGAGTCCGGCGCCGACGACTACGTCGTCAAGCCGGTGCAGGGCCGGGTGCTCGACGCCCGGATCCGTGCCGTGCTGCGCCGCGGCGAGCGGGAGGCGAACGACTCGGCGTCGTTCGGCTCGCTGGTCATCGACCGGGCCGCGATGACGGTCACCAAGAACGGTGAGGATCTGCAACTGACGCCCACCGAGCTGCGGTTGCTCCTGGAGCTGAGCCGCAGGCCCGGACAGGCCCTGTCCCGGCAGCAGTTGCTGCGTCTGGTGTGGGAACACGACTACCTGGGCGACTCGCGCCTGGTCGACGCCTGTGTGCAGCGGCTGCGCGCCAAGGTGGAGGACGTGCCGTCCTCGCCCACCCTGATCCGTACCGTTCGCGGCGTCGGCTACCGGCTGGACAACCCTCAGTGACCAAACCGCAGGACAAGCTCCGCGGCTGGGCCGCGGCGCGCAAGGCGTTGCTGTCCGGTCTGCGCTTCACCAGTCTGCGGCTGCGCCTGGTCGTCGTGTTCGGACTCGTGGCGCTCACCGCCGCCGTGTCCGCGTCGGGCATCGCGTACTGGCTCAACCGCGAAGCCGTGCTGACGCGTACCCAGGACGCGGTGCTGCGTGATTTCCAGCAGGAGATGCGCAACCACGCGAGCATGCTGCCCGTGCACCCGGCGCAGGACGAACTCCAGCGCACGGCCGGGCAGATGGCGAACAGCAGCCAGCGCTTCAGCGTGCTGCTGACCGCCGAGGACGTCGACGGCAAGATGATCACCGGCAACTCCGAGCTGGACACGTTCACCCTGGAGGACGTTCCCAAGTCCCTCCGCAAGGCGGTGAACAAGCAGCAGCCGCTGTCCTCGACGAACAAGTCCGCGTACCACCTGTACTGGCAGCGGATCACCGAGCACGACAAGTCGTACCTCGTGGGCGGGGCCCGGGTGATCGACGGCAGCACGACCGGTTACATGCTCAAGTCGCTCGAGCCGGAGGCCAAGGACCTCAACTCCCTCGCCTGGTCGCTGGGGATCGCGACGGGGCTCGCGCTGATCGGGTCGGCACTGCTCGCCCAGGCCGCCGCGACCACCGTCCTCAAGCCGGTCCACCGGCTGGGCATCGCGGCCCGCCGGCTCGGCGAGGGCAAGCTGGACACCCGGCTGCGGGTCTCCGGCACGGACGAACTCGCCGATCTGTCACGGACGTTCAACCGGACGGCGGAGTCGCTGGAGAAGCGGGTCGCGGACATGAGCGCCCGGGACGAGGCGTCCCGCCGGTTCGTCGCCGACATGTCCCACGAACTGCGCACCCCGCTCACCGCGATCACCGCCGTCACCGAGATCCTCGAAGAGGAACTGGACGCGCAGACCGGCAGCGTCGACCCGATGATCGAGCCGGCCGTACGGCTGGTCATCAGCGAGACCCGCCGCCTGGGCGACCTGGTCGAGAACCTGATGGAGGTGACCCGCTTCGACGCGGGCACCGCCCGGCTCATCCTCGACGACGTGGACATCGCCGACCAGATCACCGCGTGCATCGACGCGCGCGCGTGGCTGGACGCGGTCGACCTGGACGCCGACCGCGGCATGACGGCCCGGCTCGACCCGCGCCGCCTCGACGTGATCCTGGCGAACCTGATCGGCAACGCGCTCAAGCACGGCGGTTCGCCGGTGCGGGTGTCGGTGCGGGTGGAGGGCGAGGAACTGGTCATCGAGGTGCGGGACCACGGCCCCGGCATCCCCGAGGACGTCCTGCCGCACGTCTTCGACCGGTTCTACAAGGCCAGCGCGTCCCGCCCGCGTTCCGAGGGCAGCGGTCTGGGTCTGTCCATCGCCCTGGAGAACGCCCACATCCACGGCGGCGAGATCACCGTGGCGAACTCTCCCGAAGGCGGGGCCGTCTTCACGCTGCGCCTGCCCCAGGACGCGTCGGAACTGCTCGCCGGCGACCCGCGGGACCGCGACGGCTCCGCACCCGGGAACGGCACGGAAGGCACCGCCGGATGACCACCGCACACCCCACCGGCCCACGGACACCCGCGCCTTCCCTGCGCAGGGCGCTGCCCTGGCTGGCCGTTCCGCTGCTCGGCGCGCTGCTCACGGGGTGCGGCATCCGTCCCACCCAGGTGCCCACCGACTTCGGTCCGGCGCCCTCCCGGGTGCCCTGCGCCCTCTCCGGCCCCGACATCACCACCCAGACCGCGCACGGTGTGCCGGTCCAGGTGTTCCTGCTCTGCTCGGAACAGCTGGTGACGGTCGACCGGTCGGTGCGCATCCCGGACGGCACGGCGGAGGCGGCGCGCCGGGTCCTGGTGGCCCAGGCGCTGCTGGACGAACTCGCCGAGGCTCCGTCGACGCCCGAGGAGCAGGCCGGGTACACGACGGACGTGCGCGGCGGCATGACGGTCGCCGGGCCCCACGACGGGGATCCCGAGGACACGCTCCGGCTGAGCACCTCGCCGCACGACCTCACCCCGACGGCCCTCGCCCAGATCGTCTGCACCTTCTCTGACTCGGCCGCGGCGCGGGACGACGGGAGCGTCGTCCTGGGCGGTCCCGTCCCCTCCGCCCTGCGCAGCTACGAGTGCACCCCCGAGGTGCGCGCCGCCCCGGGCGACACGGCCCCGGCGTCGTCGGCTGTCCGGAGTTCGTAACGCTACGGGGCCGAAAACCACCGCAGCGGAACCGATCGTGCCGGAGGCCGCGTCTTGGGGGGCGTGCAGCGTCAAGGTTCTGAGGACGGCAGCGCCGTCACCCGCGTCCGTGTGGCAGGAGGTGTCCTCCTCGTCGCACATCTGGCGCTCGTCGCCTGGATCACGCTGCGTCCGCTGGACGTCCCCTGGGTGAGCGCCGCCAATCTGCGGCCCTTCGCGGGTATCAGAGCCGACCTCGCGCTGGACCCCGAGACGGCGGCCCGGCGCATCGCCGCGGGCCTCGGCCTGCTCGCCCCGCTGGGGGTGCTGCTCCCGATGGCGGGGGGCAGGCTCGCCGTCTCCCCGCTCGGCTCGCTCCTGCGGACGACCGCGGCCGGCGTGCTGCTGTCGCTGGGCATAGAGCTGTTGCAGACCGGGGTGCCGGGCCAGGTCGTGGACATCGACTCGATCATGCTGAACTCCCTCGGCGTGGCCCTCGCGCACCTCGCGGTCGTGCCCGCCACGAGGGCCCGGTTCCGGCGCAGGGCCGAGACGCGGCGCCGGGCGGCCGTCCTGCGGGAGGACCACGCTCAGGGTCGGACCCCGACGATTCCCAGGGTCGGGATCGCTCCCTAGGGCGAGGTTTCGCGCGCTTCGTCCCCGTAGCGTCGAAGACATCGGTGAAGGCACCGATGAGAACGACGAAGCCGGCCCCGCCGGCACTCGACGACGGTTCGCGAAGGAGCCACCATGACCGCCCTTGCCCGCCCCACGAACGGCCGCATGATCGGCGGAGTCTGTGCTGCGCTGGCACGGCGCTTCGGCACTTCGGCGACGACGATGCGCGTCGTCTTCCTCCTGTCCTGTCTGCTCCCCGGCCCGCAGTTCCTGCTCTACATAGCGCTGTGGATCCTCTTCCCGTCCGAGGACAAGGTCTCCCGTACCGCCTGGTGACGGGGCGGACACCCGGCGGCGACCGGGCGGGCGGACGGCGAACGCCGGTGGGGCGCACCCTCCTCGGGTGCGCCCCACCGGCGTTCGTACGGCCGGAGCCGGCCCGGCCGCGCGGCCGGTCTCCGTACGGCGAAAGGCCCCCGGCCCGGGCGGGCGGGGGCCCGCGTCCGACGCGGAGCGTCGACGGACGGCGTCAGCCCAGCGGGATCCCGTTGACCGGCACACCGTGCGTGGGCAGTCCCTGCACCGGCATCCCCCCGAGCAGTCCGGCCGCGGGCGCGGTCGGACCGCCGGCGAACGCACCCGCGGCGGTGGGCTGTGCGGCGGCCATGCCCATGCCGAGGGCGCCCTGGCTCTGGGCGAGCGCCTGGGCGGTACCGGGCAGCGAGGAGGCGTCCTTCCCGGCGGGCAGCGTCCTGGTGACGGTGTCCAGCGCCGAGGAGGCGTCCGGCACGGCCGGGGCGGCGTTCGCGGCACCCGCGCCGACGGCGGCGAAAGCGGCGCCGAGAGCGGCGACACCGAGGGTCTTGGCGGCAGACTGCTTCATCGTGAATGCGTCCTTGGGATGGGTGGGACGGGGATATGAGCGGTCCAGAACCGTAAACACGCGATCCCGCCGTCCGCAAACAAGGAAAAGCGGCCGAATCATGGCGGAGAAGTGAAGATCCGGCCGCTTCCCGTCCACCCCGATCAGGCCGTGTCCCCCGCGGAACCGCTGGTCGAGGCCGTCTGCTGGAACAGCCATTCGGACTTCAATTCCGCGTATCCGGGCTTGATCACGTCATTGATCATGGCCAGCCGTTCATCGAAAGGAATGAACGCCGACTTCATAGCATTGACAGAAAACCATTGCATGTCGTCGAGCGAGTAACCGAACGCCTCGACCAGGTGCTCGAATTCCTGGCTCATGCTCGTACCCGACATCAATCTGTTGTCGGTATTCACCGTGGCACGGAAATGCAGGCGCCGCAGCAGCCCGATGGGGTGGGCCGCGTACGAGTCCGCGGCGCCGGTCTGGAGGTTGGAGCTGGGGCACAGCTCCAGCGGGATGCGCTTGTCGCGGACGTAGGACGCGAGCCGCCCGAGCTCCACCGAGCCGTCCTCGCGCACCTGGATGTCGTCGATGATGCGGACGCCGTGCCCGAGCCGGTCGGCACCGCACCACTGGAGGGCCTGCCAGATGGACGGCAGGCCGAACGCCTCGCCGGCGTGGATCGTGAAGTGGTTGTTCTCCCGCTTCAGGTACTCGAAGGCGTCGAGGTGGCGGGTGGGCGGGAAGCCGGCCTCGGCGCCCGCGATGTCGAAGCCGACGACGCCCGAGTCGCGGTAGCGGTTGGCCAGTTCGGCGATCTCCAGGGCGCGGGCCGCGTGCCGCATCGCGGTCAGCAGGGCGCCGACCCGGATGCGGTGGCCGTTCTCCCGGGCCAGCCGCTCCCCTTGCCGGAAGCCCTCGTTGACCGCCTCGACGACCTCTTCGAGACTGAGCCCGCCCTCCAGGTGCTGCTCGGGCGCGTACCGCACCTCGGCGTAGACGACCCCGTCCTCGGCCAGGTCCTCGGCGCACTCGGCGGCGACCCGCACCAGGGCCTCACGGGTCTGCATGACGGCGCAGGTGTGGGCGAAGGTCTCCAGGTAGCGTTCCAGCGAACCGGAGTCGGCGGCCTCGCGGAACCAGATCCCGAGCTTGCCGGGATCCGTCTCGGGGAGGTTCGAGTACCCGGTGTCACGGGCGAGTTCGACGATCGTGCCGGGGCGCAGGCCCCCGTCGAGGTGATCGTGCAGCAGGACCTTGGGCGCCCGGCGGATCTGCTCCGAGCTCGGGGTGTTCAGGATCTGGCTCGTCATTTCCGCACTGTAGCCCCTACGCGCGTAGATCTCCTGTTGTACGCATCCGCCGATATGTAACGGTGACCGTGCGGACGGGTGGCGTACACCCTCGCTTCTGACACTGTTCTGTCATGGCACAGCAAGCGACGCCGGTTCGCAGGGCCCGGCTGGGGAGGGCGCTCGGTCAAGAGCCGACGGCGGTCAGCGGAGTTGTTCTGCTGCTGCCGGGCGGCGAGGAGACCTCTGCCCGAAGACCCTCGCCCATGAGGGCGACCGCCTCCGTACGCGCGCTCGGGCGCCGACTGAGCCGCGCGGGACGCACGGAAGGCCTGGTCACCCACGTGGTGCACTACCGGGTCCGCGGCTGGAACGGCGGCGAGGCACACCTCGCGGCCGACGCGTCCTGGGCCGCGGACGAGATCGTCCGCCGCTACGGCGACGTGCCCGTGTGCCTGGCCGGTTTCGACATGGGCGGCAGGGCGGCCCTGCGCGCGGGCGGGCACCCGGCCGTCAACTCCGTGCTGGCGCTGGCACCCTGGCTGCCCGAGGACGACGTCGCCGCGCCACCCGAACCGGTGAAACAGCTGGCCGGGCGGCGGGTGCTGATCGTGCACGGCACCAACGACGCCCGTACCGACCCGGAGTTGTCCTTCCGGCTCGCGGCCCGCGCGAAGAAGGCCAACCGCGGCATCTGCCGGTTCGAGGTCCACTCGGACGGGCACGCGCTGCACCAGCACCGGCACGAAGTCCTCGCCCTCGCCGAGGACTTCGTGCTGGGCTCGCTGTTCGGCCACGCCTACTCCCGCCCGGTCGAGGACGCCTTCGCCGCACCACCGCCGCTCGGCCTGCGGATGCCGCTCGCGGCGGGCTTCGGGCAGTCGTTGCGCCGCTAGGGAGACCGGGACCGGCCAGGGCGGGTCCGCGAAGTCGCGTCGCCGGGCAGGCGGGACCTCGCGGAAACGCCCTAGTCGGGCAGCAGGCGGCCGCGCCGGGACAGCAGGAACTTCTTGAAGGCGGCCACCGGCGGGGTGTCCGGGTGGCCGTCCAGCCAGGCGACGCCGATCTCGCGCACGGCGCGCGGGGCGGTGACCGTGAGTTCGACGACTCCCGGACGGGCGACGGCCGGCGGCGGCAGCAGGGCGACGCCGAGCCCGGCGGCGACCAGGCCCCGGAGCGTCTCCGCCTCCTCCCCCTCGAAGGCGATGCGCGGCCGGAACCCCGCCTCCTGGCACAGGTCGTCGGTGATGCGGCGCATCCCGTAGCCGGGCTCCAGGGTCACGAAGGTCTCGTCGGCCGCCTCGGCGAGACGGATGCGCCTGCGCGCGGCGAGCCGGTGGTCGGCGGGCACGACCAGACGGAGCTTCTGCTCGTCGAGCCGACGGCCCACCAGATCGGGCGCGTCCGGCACGGGCGAGGTGAGGCACAGGTCCAGCTCGCCCGACCGCAGCCGCTCCAGCATCGCCTCCCCGTAGTTCTGCACCAGGCTGAAGCGGACCCGCGGATGATCGGCGCGGAACGCGCGGATCAGTCCCGGCACCGTCTCCGAGCCCATCGTGTGCAGGAAGCCGAAGGCGACCTTGCCGGTGGCCGGGTCGGCGTCCTCGCGCACCTCCTCCGCCGCGCGCCCGACCTCGGCGAGGGCCCGTTCCACGGAGGAGAGGAAGGTGCGGCCGGCGGGGGTCAGCGACACCGTCCGGCCGTGGCGCGCGAACAGGTCCACGCCCAGGTCCTGTTCGAGCCGGACCATCGCCCTGGACAGGGTCGACTGGGGGACCCCCATCTGCTCCGCGGCCCGGGTGACGTGCTCGGTGCGGGCGACGCCGGCGAAGTACGCCAGGCGCGGGGCGAGCAGTCTCGCGAAGTGCGCGCTGTCTTCTGTGTCACTGAACGGTGACAGGTGAGCCTCTGACCTCTGCTGATGCTCCATGGGAACGATTATGGCGATTCCATGCATTGGACGGATGAACGGCGGGTCCTTAGGTTCGGAGCATGCCTTCCGCCAGTACCGGGGCGTCCGTCACCACGGGCGCCGCCGTCTCCGCTCCCCTCGCCGCCTCCGTCCCCGCCGCCGACTCCCGCATGGCCCCCGGCGGTCCCGGCTACCGCCGGATGAGCTTCGCGCTCTTCCTCGCGGGCGTCGCCACCTTCGCGCTCCTGTACTCCACCCAGGCCCTGCTCCCGCTGCTCTCCTCGGACTTCGGGGTGAGCGCGAGCGAGGCGAGCTGGACGGTGTCGGCCGCGACGGGCGGGCTCGCGCTGTTCGTCCTGCCGATGAGCGCGCTGTCGGAGCGCTTCGGTCGGCGCACGTTGATGACGGCGTCCCTGGTGGTGGCGGTCACCGTCGGCCTCCTGGTCCCCTTCGCGCCGTCGATCGGGGCACTGGTGGCGCTGCGGGCGGTCCAGGGCGCGGCGCTCGCGGGGCTTCCGGCGTCGGCGACGGCGTACCTGGCGGAGGAGGTCCGTCCCAAGGCGCTGATCACCGCGATCGGTCTGTTCGTCGCGGGCAACAGCGTCGGCGGGATGAGCGGCCGGGTCATCACCGGCTGGGTGGCGCAGGAATGGGGCTGGCGGGTGGCCGTCGGCACGATCGGGCTGATCGCCGTGGTCTGCGCGGTGGCCTTCCGGCTGCTGCTCCCCGCGCCGCGGCACTTCACCCCGGGTTCGCTGCGGCCCCGGGTGCTGGCCCGCACGGTGCGCGGCCATCTGGCGAACCCGCTGCTGTGCCGGCTGTACGCGATCGGCGCGCTGTTCATGACGGTGTTCGGCGGGGTCTACACGGTCATCGGCTACCGCCTCGGCGAGGCGCCCTTCTCGCTCCCGCAGGGCATCGTGGGCTCGGTCTTCCTGATCTATCTCGTCGGTACGGTGTCGGCGTCGACGGCGGGCCGGCTGGCCGGCCGCCTGGGCCGCCGCGGGTCCCTCTACCTGGCGGGCGCCACCACGACCGCCGGTCTGCTCCTGTCCCTCGCCGGCTCCCTGGCCATGGTGCTGCTCGGCCTGGTCCTGATCACCGCGGGCTTCTTCGCGGGGCACGCGGTGGCCTCCTCGTCGGTGAGCCACACCGCGAAGGAGGGCCGGGCGCAGGCGTCGGCCCTCTACCAGTCCGCGTACTACATCGGTTCCAGCGCCGGCAGCACGCTGGGCGCGGTCGCCTTCCACGCGGGGGGCTGGGCGGGCACGGTGGCCATGGGGCTGTTCGCGGTGCTGGGAGTCGTCTCGATCACCCTGTTCGGCACCCGCGCGGCCCGTACCGCAGCGCGCCGCGTGCCCGCGCCGGCCCACTGAGGACCCGCGGCCGAGGACCGTCGAGGACCCGCGGCCGAGGACCGTCGAAGACCCGCGGCCGAGGACCGTCGAAGACCCGCGGCCGAGGACCGTCGAAGACCCGCCGTCGAGGACCGTCGAAGACCCGCCGTCGAGGACCGTCGAAGACCCGCCGTCGAGGACCGTCGAAGACCCGCCGTCGAGGGCCCGGGAGGAGTCTCCGGGCCCTCGCGGCTCTCCGGAGCACCGACCGTGACCTGCCGTTTCGTCCGCTCCGTACGTCATTGTCAGTGGGCTGCGGTAGCTTCCGAAGTGCCGGCGCGATGACGCGCGGATCGGAAACAGCCACAGGGGTGGGTTGGCGTGAGCGAGGGTACGGCGACGACGGCGGACCTGGAGGTCCGGCTGGAGAAGCACCGGGTCGAGCTGACCGGGTACTGCTACCGGATGCTCGGCTCGTCCTTCGAGGCCGAGGACGCGGTGCAGGACACGATGGTCCGGGCCTGGCGCAGCTACGACAAGTTCGAGGGCCGCTCCTCGATGCGCTCCTGGCTCTACCGGATCGCGACGAACGTGTGCCTGGACATGCTCAACGCGGGCAACAAGAGAGCTCGTCCGATGGATCTCACGGGCCCCTCGCCGCTCGCACAGGCCGCGCTCACCCCCCGCCCGGACAACACCTGGCTGGAGCCGATGCCCGACGGCCGCGTACTGCCGGCGACCAGCGATCCGGCGGAGGCGGCAGTGGCCAAGGAATCGGTACGTCTGGCCTTCATGGCGGCCCTGCAACAGCTGCCGCCCAAGCAGCGCGCGGTGCTCATCCTGCGCGAGGTCCTCGCGTGGCGGGCGAGCGAGGTCGCCGAACTGCTCGGCACGAGCGTCGCCTCGGTCAACAGCGCGCTCCAGCGGGCCCGCGCCACCCTCGCCGAGAGCGACGGGGCGGGCGCGGACGCCGCGACCTCCGACCCGCTCGACGAGGAGCAGCAAAAGCTCCTGGAGCGCTACGTGGCGGCCTTCGAGGGGTACGACATGACGGCGCTGACTGCGCTCCTCCACGAGGACGCGCTCATGACGATGCCGCCGTTCGACCTGTGGCTGCGGGGCACGGACGACATCACCGGCTTCATGACGACACTGGGCGCGGCCTGCGCCGGTTCGCGTCTGGTCCCGGTCGAGGTCAACGGCCTGCCGGGCTTCGCGCAGTACAAGCCGGACGAGGAGGCGGGCGGCCACACCCCCTGGTCGGTGCAGGTGCTGGAGATCTCAAAGGGCCGCATCTCCGGGTTCCACTTCTTCCTGGACACGGCCCGCTGGTTCCCGCTCTTCGGACTCCCCCTCCACCTCGACGGACCCGAGGCTCCCGGGCCCCGGGGCGAGGGCGGGCCCACGGTCGGCGCAGGTCTCGAAGCGGAGGCCGACGAGGTCGAGTAGGGCGCGCAGCGCCGGGTCGGGGCCGCGCAGGCGTATCCGGCCTCCCGCCCGGCGGGCCGCCAGTTCCATGCGGGCCAGCGCGTCGACGGCGGTGAGGCCGGGCGGCCCGAGTCCGGCGACGTCGCAGACCACGACCCCGGCGCCGGTCGTCCCGAGAAGCGTCCGGACAGCCTCGCAGAGCCGGGGCACCTCGTCCCGGGTGACGAGTCCTGGCAGCACGAGCACGGCCGGTTTCACGGAGTCCACGGTCAGTAGGACCGCCGGGCGGCCGTGAACTCATCGCGGACGACCCGGAAGATCACGTCGCCCTGGGCCGTACCCCGGACCACGGCCCGCGCTCCGCGCTTCGGGAAGCCCTTCAGTCCTCGGGGAACTCGGCGGTGTCGATGACCAGGTCGAAGGGCGCGGGCAGCTTGAGGGACTCGCCGAACTTGACGGCGCTGAGGAGGCGGTAGACATCGCCCTTGGGTTCCCCGAAGAGCGTCATGGTCGGACCGCCGGGTGCCCAGCGGTCGACGAGGAGGTAGAACGGGATGCCCGCGGCGGCATAGGCGGCGGGCTTGCTGACGCGGTCGGTGCGGGCGTTGGTCTTCGAGGTGACCTCGACGACCAGTTCGGCGAGCGCCGCCGGGATGTGGGTGTCCGTGTCGGTGCCCTCCCTCACCGGCGCGACCACGATGTCCGGGATGAGCATGCCCAGGCGCGACGGCACGGCGACGGCCAGGGTCTGGAAGACCTCCCAGTCCTCAGGGATCACGGAGTAGAGGCGACGCTGGATGCGTGCCGCGATCACGTTGTGACGGTAGGCGGGAGCAGGTGACACGGTGATGATCCCCTCGATGATCTCCACCTTGCTGCCCTCGGGCCATTCCATCTCCTCCCAGAACCGGACGAGGTCGTCCCAGCTCTGCTCGGGGTCCTGGCTCACGGTGAGTGCGCTCATGGCGGTCTCCTGTTCGGTGCGTCACCGAGTACAGCATGGCGAACGGGACCGGTGGAGGTCCACCGGTCCCGTTCACCCGAATGAGGAAACCGCAGGTCAGGCGATGCGGTCCAGCACGATCGGGGTGGGCTTGAAGTCCGTGCCGGGCGCGGCGACGTCGTACGAGCCCTCGACGGCCTGGAGCGCGTAGTCGAAGCGGTCCGGGGTGTCCGTGTGGAGGGTCATGAGGGGCTGGCCCGCGGTCACCGTGTCGCCCGGCTTGGCGTGCAGCTCGACGCCCGCGCCGGCCTGCACCGGGTCCTCCTTGCGGGCGCGTCCGGCGCCCAGGCGCCAGGCGGCGATCCCGACGTCGTACGCGTCGAGGCGGGTCAGCACGCCGGAGGACGGGGCGCTGACGACGTGCGTCTCGCGCGCGGTGGGCAGCGCGGCGTCCGGGTCACCGCCCTGGGCGGCGATCATGCGGCGCCACACGTCCATCGCGGAGCCGTCGGCGAGGGCCTTCGCCGGGTCGGCGCCCTTGATCCCGGCCGCGTCGAGCATCTCGCGCGCCAGGGCGACGGTGAGCTCGACGACATCGGCGGGACCGCCGCCGGCGAGGACCTCGACCGACTCGCGGACCTCCAGGGCGTTGCCCGCGGTCAGGCCGAGCGGCGTCGACATGTCGGTGAGGAGCGCGACCGTCTTCACACCGTGGTCGGTGCCGAGGCCCACCATGGTGGAGGCCAGCTCGCGGGCGTCCTCGATGGTCTTCATGAAGGCGCCGGTGCCGACCTTGACGTCGAGGACCAGCGAGCCGGTGCCCTCGGCGATCTTCTTGGACATGATGGAGGAGGCGATCAGCGGGATCGCCTCGACCGTGCCGGTGACGTCGCGCAGCGCGTAGAGCTTCTTGTCGGCCGGGGCGAGTCCGTCGCCGGCCGCGCAGATGACCGCGCCCGTGGTGTCGAGGACGTGCAGCATCTCCTCGTTGGACAGCAGCGCGCGCCAGCCCGGGATCGACTCCAGCTTGTCCAGGGTGCCGCCGGTGTGGCCGAGGCCGCGTCCGGACAGCTGGGGCACCGCGGCACCGCAGGCGGCGACGAGCGGGGCCAGCGGGAGGGTGATCTTGTCGCCGACGCCGCCCGTGGAGTGCTTGTCGGCGGTCGGGCGGGACAGGGAGGAGAACTCCATGCGCTCGCCCGAGGCGATCATCGCGGCCGTCCAGCGGGCGATCTCACGGCGGTTCATGCCGTTGAGCAGGATCGCCATGTTGAGGGCGGCCATCTGGTAGTCGGCGACCTCGCCGCGGGTGTACGCGTCGATGACCCAGTCGATCTGCTGGTCACTGAGTTCGGCTCGGTCCCGCTTGGTGCGGATGACGGAGACGGCGTCCATGGCGTTCCTTCCGGAAGATGAGCGGCCCCTCCCCGGCATCAGCCGGTCGGAGGGGCCGCGGGGCATTACTTGGTGAGATGGCCCGGCCCGAAGGCCTGCGGGAGCATCTCGGAGAGGGGCACGAGCCCGCGCGGTGTCTCCAGGATCAGTTCCTCCCCGCCGAACTCGAACAGGAGCTGCCGGCAGCGTCCGCACGGGACGAGGATCTCGCCCTGTCCGTCGACGCACGTGAAGTGCGTCAGCCGGCCGCCCCCGGTGGCCCGCAGTTCGGAGACCAGACCGCACTCGGCGCACAGGCCCAGGCCGTAGGAGGCGTTCTCGACGTTGCAGCCGGAGACGATCCGGCCGTCGTCGACGCGGGCGGCGGCGCCGACCGGGAAGTCCGAGTAGGGGGCGTACGCGCGGGTCATCGCGGTACGGGCCACCTCCCGCAGTTCCTCCCAGTCGACGTCCGCGGACTCCGCGCCGGCGGCTGTCACTTGCCCTGTCCCTTCCGGTACGGCAGACCGTCCGCCTTCGGCATGCGCAGGCGCTGGGCCGACAGCGAGAGGACGAGCAGGGTGATGACGTACGGCGTGGCGGAGACGATCTGGGTGGGCACCTCGTTGGTGGTGGCGTACCAGAGGAAGACGAGGACGCCGACGACCAGGGTGATGACGGCCGAGACGTACTTCTTCTTGACCGCGAGCCAGATCGCGCCGATGGCGAGCAGGATGGCGCCGAGCAGGAGCAGGGCGTGGACGTTCTCGGAGCCGCCGCGCAGGTTGAGGCTGTCGGTGTAGCCGAACAGTCCGGCGCCGAGCGCGAGGCCACCGGGCATCCAGTTGCCGAAGATCATCGCCGCGAGACCGATGTAGCCGCGGCCGGCGGTCTGGCCCTCCAGGTAGAAGGGGTTGGCGACGAGGGAGAGGAAGACTCCGCCGAGGCCGGCCAGGCCGCCGGAGATGATCACGGCGATGTACTTGTACTTGTAGACGTTCACGCCGAGCGACTCGGAGGCGATCGGGTTCTCACCGCAGGACCGCAGGCGCAGACCGAACGAGGTGCGCCACAGGACCCACCAGGTGCCGGGGATCAGGGCGACGGCGATGAGGGTCAGCCAGGAGACGTCGGTGACCAGACCGCCGAGCAGGCCCGCGATGTCCGAGATGAAGAACCAGCCCTTGTTGTTCAGGGTGGTGAGCCAGTCGGACAGCCCCGGCACGGTGAACTGGCCGAGCGAGTCGACCGGCGGGGACTGCTTGGCCGAGCCGCCCTGGTGGCCCACGAAGGCGATCGGCGAGAGGTAGCGGGTGATGCCGAGCGCGAGGATGTTGATGGCCACACCGGAGACGATGTGGTTGACGTTGAAGGTGACCGTGATGATCGCGTGCAGCAGACCGCCGAGGGCGCCGCCGATGATGCCGATCACGACACCGGTCCACGGACCCCACTGGTAGCCGGCCCAGGCGCCGAACCAGGTGCCGAGGATCATCATGCCCTCGAGGCCGATGTTGACGACGCCGGAGCGCTCGGCCCACAGACCGCCGAGACCGGCCAGGCCGATCGGGACGGCCAGTTCGAGCGCGGTCGACATCTGGCTGACGTTGGTGATGCCGTCGGCGCCCGTGATGATGCGGACGATCGAGGTCAGCGCCAGGGCGCCCGCGATCACCAGCAGGAGGACGGGAAGCGACATACGGCGGCCGCCGGGAGCCGCGGGCTGCGCCGTCGGCTGGTTGACGTCGGTTGCGGTGGTCATCGGCCCGCCACCTCCTTGTCGGTGTTGTCGTTGCCGCCGAGGACGTTGCCCGCGGCGAGTTCGGCGCCCACGCGGCGCTGCTGGCGGCGCAGACCCCACTCGCGCACGGATTCGTAGGAGACCACGACCGCGATCACGATCAGGCCCTGCATGATGACCGCGATCTCCTTGTCGTACCCGTGGAAGTCGAGCTCGGGCGAGGCCTTGTCGAGCCAGGCCCACAGCAGGGAGGCGAAGGCGATGCCGACGGGGCTGTTGCGGCCGAGCAGCGCGATGCCGATGCCGAGGAAGCCGATGCCGGTGGGGAAGTTCAGGCTGTAGGTGTGGGTGTCGCCGAGCAGGATCGGCAGACCCGCGAGACCGGCGATGCCGCCGGAGAGGAGCATCGCGGTGAGCACCATGCGCTTGGGGTCGACACCGCTGGCCGCGGCGGCGGACTCGGAGGCGCCGGAGGCGCGCAGGTCGAAGCCGAAGCGGGTGCGGTTGAGGACGATCCAGTAGCCGATGCCGAGGAGCACGGCGAGGATGACCAGGCCGTAGATCTCACCGGCGTCGCCCATGCTGAAGCCGGGGATCCAGCCGGACTTGTGCATCTCGCCGGTGGTGTTGTTGTTGCCGAGCTTGACGCCGAAGACGTCGGGCAGCCACAGGTAGGCGATGACGGAGGTCGCGATCGCGTTCAGCATGATCGTCGCGACGACCTCGCTGACCCCGCGGGTGACCTTCAGGACACCGGCGATACCGGCCCAGAACGCGCCGGTGCAGATCGCCGTGATCATCAGCAGCGGGACCTGGAGCACGGCCGGCAGCGCGACGTGCGCGCCGACGACCGCGGCCATCATGGCGGCGAGCTGGTACTGACCGTCGACACCGATGTTGAACAGGTTCATCCGGAAGCCGATGGCCACCGCCAGCGCCGCGATGTAGTACAGCGAGGCCTGGTTGATGATCAGGACCTGGATGTCGGAGTACGTCGCCTGCTGGAACATGATCGTGTACGGCTCGATCGGGCTCTTGCCCGAGGCGAGCAGCACGATCGAGGTCAGCGCCACGGCGACGACGAGCGCGATGACCGGTCCGGCCACCGCGAGGAGCATGCGCTCCTTGTCGAACTTCTTCATCAGCGGGCCTCGTCTTCCGGGGCGTCCGGCGCCGGGTTCTCGGTGGGCTCTTCGAGCTCGGCCGCTTCGGCGAGCTCCTCGTTCTCCAGGTGTCCGGAAGCGGCACCGGTCATGGCCGAGCCGAGTTCCTCCGGGGTGATGGTGGCCGGGTCCGCGTCCGCGACCAGCTTGCCGTTGAAGATCACCCGGAGCGTGTCGGACAGGCCGATGAGTTCGTCCAGGTCCGCGGAGATCAGCAGAACGGCGAGTCCCTCGCGGCGCGCCGCGCGGATCTGGTCCCAGATCTGCGCCTGCGCGCCGACGTCCACACCACGGGTGGGGTGGGCGGCGATCAGGAACTTCGGCTTGTGGCTCATCTCGCGGCCGACGATCAGCTTCTGCTGGTTGCCGCCGGACAGGGAGGCCGCGGTGACGTCGATGCCGGGGGTGCGCACGTCGTACTGCTCGACGATGCGGCGGGTGTCCTGCTGGGCACCCTTGATGTCGATCCAGAAGCCCTTGGCGTTGGGCTTCTCGGTGACGTGGCCGAGGATGCGGTTCTCCCAGAGGGGTGCCTCCAGGAGGAGGCCGTGGCGGTGGCGGTCCTCGGGGATGTAGCCGATGCCGTTCTCACGGCGCTTGCGCGTGGACATCCCGGTGATGTCCTCGCCCATGAAGCGGACGGCACCGGAGTCCGCGGCCTTCAGGCCGATCAGGGCGTCGATGAGCTCGGTCTGGCCGTTGCCCTCGACACCCGCGATGCCCATCACCTCACCGGCGTGGATGGTGAAGGAGACGTGGTCGAGCACGAGCCGTACGGCGCCGCGCTCCACCTCGTCCATGAGCAGGGCCGCGGAGCCCTTGCCCATCGACACCGAGCCCTTGGCGAAGACGACCAGGTCGTCGACCTCGATCACGGCCTGGTCGGTGACCGTGGACTCGGAGGTCTCCGGCGTGGGCAGTTCGCTGCCGACCATCAGCTCGGCGAGCTGGCGCGGGGTCGTCTCGGAGGGGACGGCGGTGCCGACCGTCGTACCGCGGCGGATGACCGTGATGTCGTCGGCGACGGAGAGGACCTCGCCCAGCTTGTGCGAGATGAAGATGACCGACAGGCCCTCGGCCTTGAGCTCGCGCAGGTTGTCGAAGAGCGCGTCGACCTCCTGGGGCACTAGGACGGCGGTGGGCTCGTCGAGGATCAGGATGCGGGCACCGCGGAAGAGGACCTTGAGGATCTCCACGCGCTGCCGTTCGGCGACGCCGAGCTCCTCGACCAGGACGTCGGGGCGGACCCCGAGGCCGTAGCGGTCGGAGATCTCGATGATCTTGCGGCGGGCCTTGGCGCCGATCCCGTACAGCTTCTCGCTGCCGAGGGTGACGTTCTCCAGGACGGTGAGGTTGTCGGCCAGCATGAAGTGCTGGTGGACCATGCCGATGCCGCGGGCGATGGCGTCGCCGGGCGACGAGAAGGCGACTTGTTCGCCGTCGACGGCGATGGTGCCCTCGTCCGGCTTCTGCATGCCGTAGAGAATCTTCATCAGCGTCGACTTGCCGGCGCCGTTCTCGCCGACGAGGGCGTGCACGGTGCCCTTGCGGACGCTGAGGTGGATGTCGTGGTTGGCCACGACGCCAGGGAATCGCTTGGTGATCCCGGCGAGTTCGACAGCGGTCGCCTGACCGTTGACCGCGCCGGCCGGAGGGCTGCTGGACGCGTTGATGGCGCACTCTCCTGAGGGAAAGGGGGTCGTCTACGCGCGTAGCGCCCCTACGGCAACGAAAGGGGTCACGTGCCGCGAGAACGGGATACGAGGAGCGAGGCTCCTCGTATCCCGTCGAGCGGACGTAACCCCGCGGTTACCAAGCGACCCCGGGGCAGAACAGGCGCCGCTCTGTGCCGGCCGGCACTGGAACTCGCCCGAACTTCCCCGGGACCGCATTGGCTGCTCCTGAGGTAACTCTCGTCAGCTGGTCTTGACCTTGATCGCACCGCTGATGATCTTCTCCTGGGCGGCCTTGACGGCGTCCTGGATCGCGGTGTTGTTCTTGAAGGCCGGGTTGGAGTCGGCCAGGCCGACCTCACCGGACTTCAGATCGCCCCGAACGATACCGCTCTCGGGCTTACCGTCCTCGACCGACTTCGCCAGGGTGTAGACCGCCTTGGCGACATCCTTGGTCGCGGAGGTCAGGATCGAGTCCTTGTACTTGGCCAGCGCCTCCTGGAGGTACTGGTCCGAGTCGACGCCGATGGCGAGGACCTTCTTGGTGGAGGCGGCCTCGATGACACCCTGGCCGGAGAGACCCGCCGCGGCGTAGACGACGTCGGCCTTCTTCTCGATCTGGCCCTCGGCGGCGGCCTTGCCCTTGTCCGGGCTGGAGAAGCCACCCTCCTGGGCCGTCTGGGTGAGGTACTGCGAGAGGACCTTGACGCCGGGCTTGGTGTCCTTGACGCCCTGCTCGAAGCCCGCCGCGAACTTGTGGATCAGCGGAACGTCCACACCACCGATGAAGCCGACCGTGTCGGTCTTGGTGGCCTTGGCGGCCGCGACACCGGCGAGGTAGGAGGCCTCCTGCTCGGAGAAGACCAGGTCCGCGACGTTCTTCGCCTCGACGGAGGAGTCGTCGACGATGCCGAACGTGGTCTTCGGGAACTTCGCGGCGGCGGCCTTGACGGCCGGGCCGTAGGCGAAGCCGACGCCGATGACCGGGTTGAAGCCCTGCTTGGCCAGGGAGACCAGGCGCTGCTCCTTGTCCGCGTCCGTCTCGCCGTCGGTGGGCTCGATGTCGGCGGTGTCGTACTTGAACTCGCCCTTCGCCTTCTTCAGGCCCTCGTACGCGGCGTCGTTGAAGGACTGGTCGCCCTTGCCGCCGACGTCGTACGCGAGGGCGAGGCCCTTGTGACCGCCCTTGTCGTCCGAGGAGGACGAGGAGGAGGTCGAGGTGCCGCCACAGGCGGACAGAGCGAGGGCGAGAGAGGCGGTCGCAGTGCCTGCGAGCGCGATGCGGGTAACCCGGCGCATTACATGTGCTCCTGTCGTACAGCGCCCGACGGTTCAGCTTCGGCGCTGGCTTCGCCGCAGATTAACGCGCGTAGACCAACTAGAAAACCCCTTCTGTCCACCTTGTTATCCGGCTGTGCTCGACGCCACTTGCCGACGGGACCGGAAGGTGCCGATCGCGGGGAGGAGACGGCTCGGGACGGCCCCGCGCGCGGACAGCGGAACGGGCGGACACCCCCAGGTGTCCGCCCGTTCCGCTGTTCCTTCGATCGTGTCCGCCCCTTCGGGCGTGGCGACGGCGGGCCGGACCCGCCGCTCACGTCACTAGGAGGTCTTGACCTTGATGTCGCCCGCGATGATGGCGGCCTTGGCCTTGGCCACGGCGTCGTTCAGACCGGCGATCTCCCCCATCTTCGGGTTGCTCTCGGAGAGGCCGACGCCGTTCACCTTGAGGTCGAAGGTCTGCGTGCCGGTCAGCGGCTTGCCGTCGTGGACCGACTTGGACAGCGTGTAGACCGCGCCGCCGACGTCCTTGAGCGCGGAGGTCAGGATCTTGTCCTTGTACGCCGCCAGCGCTTCCTGCTTGTACTGGTCGGAGTCGACACCGATGGCCCACACGCCCGCCTTGGAGGCGGCCTCGATGACACCCTGACCGGAGAGGCCGGCGGCGGCGTACAGGACGTCGGCGCCCTTCTCGATCTGGCCCTCGGCGGCGGCCTTGCCCTTGTCGGGGCTGGAGAAGCCACCCTCGGCGGCGGTCTGGGTCAGGTACTGCGAGAGGACCTTCACACCGGGCTTGGTGTCCTTGACGCCCTGGGTGTAGCCGGCCTCGAACTTGTGGATCAGCGGAACGTCCACACCGCCGATGAAGCCGACCGTGTTGCTCTTGGTGGCCTTGGCGGCGGCGACACCGGCGAGGTAGGAGGACTCCTGCTCGGCGAAGACCAGGGAGGCCACGTTCTTGCCCTCGACGACCGAGTCGACGATGCCGAAGGTGGTCTTCGGGAACTTCACGGCGGCCTTCTCGAGCGCGGGGCCGTAGGCGAAGCCGATGCCGATGACGGGGTTGTAGCCCTGCTTGGCGAGGGACTCCAGACGCTGCTGCTTGTCGGCGTCCGTCTCGTTGTCGGTGGGCTCGATGTCGGCCGTCTGGTAGCCGAACTCCTTCTTCGCCTTCTGCAGACCCTCGTACGCCGCGTCGTTGAAGGACTGGTCACCCTTGCCGCCGACGTCGTACGCGATGGCGAGACCCTTGCCGCCGCCGCTCTCGCTGCTGTTGCTGCTGTTGCCCTCGCTGCTGGTACCGCCGCAGGCCGTGGCGGCGAGTGCGAGCGACGCGACCCCCACCGCGATGCGGGTCAGGCTGGCTATCCGACGCATCTGAAGTTCCCCATTCTCCAAAGCCCCGCAGTGGGTGCTGAGTTCGGCGCACATTAACGCGCGTAGACCGTCCAGGGAACGGGGTTCCGCCTGGCCGTTATCCATTCGTGCCGATGGCCGGTTACGTCCTTGTGAACCGTGCGGCCGAAAGGCGCTTTCGGGGACACGGCGCCCATCACGGCCGTCACGCGGTGATTCCGGAGAAGGGACCCCACGTGACGGAACGGGTGGGCACCGCTCCACGGAGTGACTGTTTCCGAAGAACTGCGGACCACGCTACTGCGGGGGGTCATGGGGCGCGACCGGAGTCACCCGGCCGCGCCACGAGGGGACGGTTCCCCTTACGCGGAGGGGGGCGGGTCCAGCAGGGCCGCGGCGGTGAACATCTCCACGCCGACCGTGATCGCGTGCTCGTCCACGTCGAAGTCGCCCCGGTGCAGGTCCCGGGTGGTGCGGTCGCCGGGCGAGCGCACCCCGAGCCGGGCCAGCGCGCCGGGCACGTGCTCCAGGTACCAGGAGAAGTCCTCGCCGCCGAGGCTCTGCTCGGTGTCCTCGATGGAGTGCGGGCCGCGCCGGGCGGTCATGGCGTCGCGGAGCAGCTCGGTGACGGCCGGGTCGTTGACGACCGGCGGGACGCCCCGGATGTAGTTGATCTCGGACTTGGCACGGTAGAGGTTCGCGATCTCGTCGATGGCCGCGTGGACGAGGTCGGGCGCGGCGCGCCAGGCCTCCAGGTCCAGGCAGCGGATCGTCCCGGACAGCTCGGCGTGCTGCGGGATCACGTTGCAGGCGTGCCCCGACTCGATGCGCCCCCAGGTCACCGCGAGCCCGCTGCGGGCGTCGACACGCCGGGAGACGAGCGCCGGGACGTCGGTCACGACCCGCGCGGCGGCGGTGACGAGGTCGGTGGTGAGGTGGGGGCGCGCGGTGTGGCCACCCGCGCCGTCGAGTGCCACCTCGAGCCGGTCGCACGCCGAGGTGATGGGGCCGTGCCGCAGTCCGATGCGCCCCGCGTCGACCTTCGGGTCGCAGTGCACGCCGATGATCCGCCCGACTCCTTCGAGCGCACCGGACTCGATCACGTCCGGGGCACCACCGGGCAGCACCTCCTCCGCGGGCTGGAAGATCAGCCGGACGCGCCGGGGCAGCAGGCCCCGGTCGTGCAGCTCGGCGAGGACGAGACCGGCGCCGAGCACGACCGTCGTGTGCACGTCGTGACCGCAGGCGTGGGCGCGGTCGGGCACGGTCGAGCGGTACGCGCAGTCGGTCTTCGCGTCCGGGATGGGCAGCGCGTCGATGTCGGCGCGCAGCGCCAGCATGGGACGTACGTCGTCCGTGTCCCCGATGTCACAGATGAGGCCCGTGCCGATGGAGAGGACCTGCGGCTTCAGGCCCGCCTGCTCCAGGCGCGCCTTGATCGCCGCGGTGGTGCGGAACTCCTGGTTGCCGAGCTCCGGATGCATGTGCAAGTCGCGACGGAACGCCACGAGTTCGGCGCGCAGTGCCTCGGGCAGCGCGCCCGGGAGCAACGGCTCCCCGGGGAGATCGGCCTCGGACTCTCGGGACATCAGTTGGTTCACCCTTTGAAGGGTAGGACGATCGGGCGGCCAACTAACCCACGATCAACAAAAGTTCAGCCCGTTAGGGGAAGAAAATCTGGCCGCGCGGTGCATGGCCGGCTCCGGGGGTGGGTAGAATCGCCCGGCTCTCCGGGCGTTTGGATCTTGAACGGGTGCGGGTGACCGGCCGTGATCCGACTCGGCGGGCGGCGTCCGCCGATGCACACGGGGGAACGCCCGGCGTGTCCGGGTCCATTCCCCTTCGTGGTCTCCACGGTCTCACACCACCGCGGCCGGCTCCGGCGCCGTCACCGGCCCCGGCCTCCGGGTCACGTTCCGTGATGCGGAGGCCCGCGACGTCGGCGCCGGTGCCCGGCGGGCGCGGGACGCCGGACACCGGCTCCCCGCATCCGCCGGTGGATCGACCTAGATCGCGGACACCGCCGAGAGACGGTGGACGTCCCGGGCCGTCCCCGTGACCCCGGACAGGAAGCCCTGGGCCCTCGGCGAGGCGTTCTCCGTCAGCCAGGCGGGGTCGATGTCGCAGACCGCGACGCGCACCCCGGTACCGGCCAGGGCGAGCGGCAGCGTGTGGACGACCGTCGAGGGGAAGCTCAGGATCGTACGGCCTATGGGGCCGCGCCGGGCGATCAGCTCGAGCGGCAGGTCGGGGCGGACGATCTCCAGGCCCGTCCCGGCGGCCAGCCGGTGGAGTTTGTCGGCGCTCTCGCGGCGGTGCGCGAAGTAGCGGGTCGCGCCGTGCGTCCCGGCGAGCGCGCGGACCGCGTCCAGGTAGCGGTCCGGGTCGACCACACCCGTCTCCACGAGCGAGGTGCCGACCAGGTCCGCGCCCTTGGTGATGCGCGGCGGGCCGAACCGGGCCCGGGTCCAGGAGAAGTCGTTGGCGGTGATCGTGACGCCGTCCGGTGCCGATTCGATCGGCATCGAGGAGAAGACCTCGACGCTGCGCCGGTCGCCGGGCGTCAGCCGGCGGCGGGCCGAGGCGGACACGGGAGCGAAGAGCACGTCCCGGGGGCCGGGGCGGCCACCGCGCCGGTGCCAGCGCACCAGGCGCTCACCGCGGGCGAGCTGGGCGACGAACTCCATCGTCGCCGTGCCGTCGTCGACCACGACCAGGTCGCGCGCCCTGGTGATGGTCAGCAGCAGCTGCACATAGCGGGAGAACGGATCCCCCATGACGATCCGCCGGGCCCTGCGCAGCAGCGGGGCCAGGCCCCCGATGGTGTGGAAGGGGGCCGTGGTGCCGCCGCGCGCCTCCTCCCAGCGGACCGCGTGGCCCTCGTCGCGGGCCAGTTCCGCCATCCGGCGGAGCTGGCCGCGGGTCATCGGGTCGTTGGGGGACAGGACGACGAGGGTGAACCCCGCGCCGGGCGCCGCACCGTCGGGGGCGTGCGCGTGCGCCCATTCCAGCACGTTCAGGAGCTGTACCGGACTCTCGACGAAGGCGAGAGTGGAGGAGCCGGCGGAACCGGCGCGGGGGCTCATCGACGTACGACCGTCCCGTCGTAAGGGATTCAGGGCGTTCAGACCGAGACGGGCTCGCCCGCGGCCGCCGCGATCTCGGCCTCGGCGACGACGCCCGTGACGCGGCGCAGCTTCTTCATCGGGCCGAGCTCGGAGTCGTAGACCTTCTTGACGCCGTCACCGAGGGAGGCCTCGATGGTGCGGATGTCGCGGACGAGGCGGGTCAGGCCCTGCGGCTCGACGGAGGCGGCCTGGTCGGAGCCCCACATCGCGCGGTCCAGGGTGATGTGGCGCTCGACGAAGGTGGCGCCGAGGGCGACGGCCGCGAGGGTGGTCTGGAGGCCCGTCTCGTGGCCGGAGTAGCCGATCGGGACGTTCGGGTACTCGGCCTGGAGGGTGTTGATGACCCGGAGGTTGAGTTCCTCGGCCTGCGCCGGGTAGGTCGACGTGGCGTGGCACATCAGGATGTTGTCGCTGCCGAGGACCTCGACCGCGTGGCGGATCTGCTTCGGCGTCGACATGCCGGTGGAGAGGATGACCGTGCGGCCGGTGGCGCGCAGGGCGCGCAGCAGCTCGTCGTCGGTCAGCGAGGCGGAGGCCACCTTGTGGGCCGGGACGTCGAACTTCTCCAGGAAGGCGACGGCCTCGGTGTCCCACGGGGAGGCGAACCAGTCGATGCCCTTCTCCTTGGAGTACTCGTCGATCTGGCGGTACTCGTCCTCACCGAACTCCACGCGGTGGCGGTAGTCGATGTAGGTCATGCGGCCCCAGGGGGTGTCGCGCTCGATGTCCCACTGGTCGCGCGGGGTGCAGATCTCCGGGGTGCGCTTCTGGAACTTGACGGCGTCGCAGCCGGCCTCGGCGGCGGCGTCGATGAGCTTGAAGGCGTTCTCCAGCTCACCGTTGTGGTTGATGCCGATCTCGCCCACGACGTAGACGGGGCGGCCGGGACCGGCGGTCTTCGAACCGAACTGGCGCATACGGGAGTTGGTGCTCATGGTGGAGAAGTTCCTTACTTGTCGAGGGAGTCGAGAGAAGGGCCGAGGATCCAGCTGGCGATCTCTCGGATCGCGCCGTCGCCACCGGGGACGGTGGTGACCGCGCGTGCGGCGCCGCGCACGACGTCGTGGGCGCTCGCGACCGCCACCGGCCAGCCCACGAGGGCGAAGCAGGGGAGGTCGTTGACGTCGTTGCCGACGTAGAGCACGCGCTCGGGCGCGATGCCCTGTTCCTCGCACCACTGCTTCAGCGCGAGGTCTTTCCGGTCGATGCCGTGCAGGACCGGGAGCTTGAGCTTCCGGGCCCGTGCGGCGACGACCGGGTTCTGTTCCGAGGACAGGATCAGCATCGTCAGTCCGCTCCTGCGGAGGGCTGCGATGCCGAGTCCGTCCCCGCGGTGCACGGAGACGAACTCCCGTCCGTCGGAGTCGATCAGCACCCTGTCGTCGGTCTGGGTGCCGTCGAAGTCGAGGACGACCGCGTCGATGTCGTCGGCGGTCGGGAGGGAGCCGGGCCTGTTCGCGTCGAAGAGCGGCGCGAGGGCCCGGGCGCGGGCGAGGTCGTGCGGGTCGTCGATCTCCAGCACGCGGGCCGGGTCGGTGCGCACGAGTTCGGTGCGGCCGAAGAAGCGGTGCCTCGCCTCGCGGAAGCCGGTGGCCTCCATGGCGTAGACGGCTCCGGTCTCCAGGAGGTCCTGGGGACGGTCCTGGCGGCGCGGGCGGAAGGACTTGTCGTGGTTGACGCCGTAGCCGCCGCTGGTGGCGGTGTCGGCGACCAGGACGCCGGGGCGGCCGTCGACCGCCGCGTGCCCGGTCCCCGCGGTCACCGCGGCGGTGGGCTCGTCGTCCCCGTCGCGCCACACGAAGCCGTGGAAGGGGGCCACGGTCAGCGCCGTGTCCGCGCCGTTCGCGACGATCGCGTCCACGACGCCGTCCACGTCCTCGCGGACGATGAACGGGCTGGTGCACTGCACGAGCAGCACCACGTCGACCGGGGAGCCGTGCAGCGCCTCGTGGGTGTCCATGGCGTGCAGGACGGCGGCCTCGGAGGTGGCGGTGTCCCCGGCGATGGCGGCGGGGCGCAGCACGACCTCGGCGCCGGCCTGGCGGGCGGCCGCGGCGATGGCCTGGTCGTCGGTGGAGACGACGACGTCGGTCACCAGGCGGGCGGCGCGGCACTCGCGCACCGCGCGGGCCACCAGCGGCACACCGCCGACGGGCAGGAGGTTCTTGGCGGGCACGCCCTTGGAGCCGCCGCGCGCGGGGATCACCGCGAGCACGCGGCGCACCGGCGCGGCCTTGCCCGCTTCCGAGTTGGTCATGCGCTGTTCTCCTTGACGGGGGAGGCGAGGAAGGCTTCGGGGGCGGTGGACCGGGATCCGCCCGCGGTCGGGACGGTGGACCGGCGTCCGCCCGCGGTCGGGGCGCTCACAGGTCGCCCATCCGCCGGATCACCGGTGCCACGCGCTGGACGCCGTGGCGGTAGGCGCCGCGGGCGGCCTTGCGCACGAACTGCCGTACGGGGCTGGGTTCCCGGTCCGCGGCCGGGGCGCCGGGCAGCGGGCCGCCGTCCGGGCCGAGGTGGTGGCGGGCGAGGATGCCGGGCAGATAGCCGGGCGCGGTGACGGGGGTGTAGTAGGGGGCGAGGGGCGGCAGCTCGTCGGCCGCGAGCAGTCCGGTGATGCGCCGGCGCGCCGCGTCGAAGGCGCTCTCGTACGCCTCTCCCCCGGCGGCGACGCCCTGCCGGGCCACCCACTCCGGGTCGGGCACCGGCCGGTGTCCCGCGTCGAGCTGGTCCCAGGAGGCGAGGCAGCCGGATCCCACGAAGTGGTGGTTGCCGAGCGCCTCGCGCACCCCGAGGTCGCTGAGGACGACGGTGGGGATGCGCCGGTGCAGGGATTCCAGGGCGGCGGTGGAGCTGATGGTGACGAGCAGGTCGGTGCGGTCGAGGACCTCACCCATGTGCCCGTACACCAGGCGGAAGTTGGCCGGCGGGTCCGCCCTCTGCACCAGCTTCTGGTACGGCAGCTCCTCGATGTGCGTGGTGTGTTCGCCCGGCTTGGAACGCAGCTTGAGCAGGACCTCGCGGTCCGGGTGGAGCCGCGCGTGGCCGATCAGCCGGTCCAGCAGGTACGTACGGTCCTTGCGGCTCTCCGGTACGGAGGGCTGCGCGGCGAAGACGACCGTGTAGGGGCGCTCCTGCTCCGCCGCCGGGTCGTGCCCCGTGTACGCGGCCCCGCCGAGGAAGGGCAGCGCGACCTCGGTCACCGAACCGGCGTCCGCGCCGACTCCCTCGTACACGTCCCGGAAACGGTCCGCGTCCTGGCGGGAGTTGGCGAGGACGAGGTCCGCGCCGTGCCGCAGGAGCAGTCCGTCGGCGAGCTTCTCGTAGACGACGCCGACGTAGCCGGTGACGACCAGGGGCCGCTTCGCCCGCCCCTCCCAGGCGCGGGACAGCCCGTGCAGGACGGCCTGCACGGCTCCGCCGACGAGGGCGAGGACGACGACGTCGTAGACGCCCTCCTCCTTGCCGAGCTCGCGCAGGAACTCGACGGCGGTGACCTCGCGGAGGGAGTCCGCGCGGACGCCGACTTCCTGGAGCTGGCGGGCGGTCGGGGTGGCACGGCCGCGCAGGAGGAATCCGTCGAGGCGGATGTCCGATTCGACCGGGGAGATACGGTTCGCGGTGAGCGAGCCCCATTTCCACCTGGTGTCGGAATCCGCGAGGACGGCCACTCGGAGCGACTTCGCGGTACTTGCTGGCACGTCCCAGACGCTAGGAAGCCATTTCGAGGAGCGGCCCAACCCGAATACAACAAACGGTTAACAGCGCGTCGACGAATGGGGAATCAGCCCGGGATCGGCTGAGAAAACGACGCGGTTCACGGTACCGCCACGCGTCGTTCACCTTGCATCCCACCAACGGTAAAGACGAATGCCGGGCCGCCCCCTAACGTCACAGGCGTGGTCAAGCTCTCCGTCATCGTGCCGTTCTACAACGTGCAGCAATATGCGCCCGACACCCTGAAGAGCCTGCGTGCGAACGCACGGCAGGATTTTGAATTCATTCTCGTCGACGACTGCTCGCGCGACGAGACACCGGACATCCTCGCGCGCGCGGAGCGCGAGCTCCCGGGTGCGGTGTATGTCAGACACGAGAAGAACGGAGGACTGGCCACCGCCCGCAACACCGGGATCGACAGAGCGCGTGGCGAGTACCTCACGTTCCTCGACGGGGACGACTGGCTCGCCCCCGGCTATTACGAACAACTCGTCTCCTCCATCGAGGACCTGGGCTGCGACTTCGTCCGTACGGACCATGTCCAGTGCACCGCGCGGGCCCGCAGCGTCCACCGTGTCCCGCACGGCCGCCGCGGGGTCGTCATGGACCCCCGCGACGCCATCCTCCCCGCCGACCGGTCCACCTCCGTCGACTACGCCTACGCCTGGGCGGGCGTCTACCACCGCCGGCTGGTCGACCGGGGGCTGCTCCACTTCACCGACGGGCTGCGCACGGCCGAGGACCGGCCGTGGATCTGGAAGCTGCACCGGGAGGCGGAATCCTTCGCCACGGTGGGGCTGCTCGGGGTGTTCTACCGGCGCGGCGTCGCCTCTTCCCTCACCCAGATCGGGGACGTGCGCCAACTCGATTTCATTCGCGCGTTCGACCAGGTCGTGGCGGAAACGGCCGAGGACCGGGACGCGGGGAAACTCCTGCCCAAAGCCGTGCGCACCTATTGCGCGATCATTTCCCACCACCTGGGATCCATCGAAAGGTTCGAGCCGGCAGTGGCACGGAAACTGAAGTCCATGAGTGCCGTCGCACTGCGCCGTATGCCCCAGGACGTGCTCGACGAGGCGCTCGACTCGATGGACGTCCAGCGCGCCACCCGGCTGCGCCGGCTGCGCCGACGGCCCGCGCCCGCGGCGGGGGTGGCCGCGTGACCACCCAGATCTTCATGGCGTCCACGCTGTACGGCGTGGCCACGCTCGCCGCGGCCCTGGACACCGACGCCTTCGGGCCCGCCGACCGGCGCGTCCTGCTCGTCTCCAACAACGCGGCGACGCCCGAGACGACACCCGGCCCGGACGAGATGCCCGGCTTCGAGCGGCTGCGCGGCCGCTTCGACGACGTCATCTCGTGGAACGAGACCATCACCCCCTTCCACCCCGGCGGCTGGGCTCCGCGGCCGGACGACGCCCCCCTGTGGGAGCGGCACCTGCGGCTCGCCTGGAACCTCGGCGACGACGACGTCGAACTGGCCGTGGAGTCGATCCAGGTCAACCCGGCGCTCGGCGTCTGCCAGATCTTCATGGGCGCGCCCGTCACGGTGTACGCCGACGGCCTGATGAGCTACGGACCCACCCGCAACAAGATCGACCCGCTGGTCGGCACCCGGGTGGCCCGGCTGCTCCATCTGGACCTGGTCCCGGGCCTGAAGCCGCTGCTGCTCACCGAGTTCGGCGTCGAGCCGCGGATCGTGCCCACGGACGCGTTCGTGAAGGTGCTCGCGGAACTCGCCGACACCGGGGACGAACTGCCGTCGGTCGACGAGCCGGCGCTGCTGCTCGGCCAGTACCTCTCGGCGCTGGAGATCCTCACCGCCCAGGAGGAGGAGGAACTCCACGTACGGATGCTGAAGGGGGCCCTCGCGCTCGGCCACACCCGGGTGGTGTTCAAGCCGCACCCCTCGGCCCCGGCGCGCTGGTCGCGGATGCTGGAGAAGGAGGCCGAGAAGCTCGGCGCCGACCTCACCGTGCTCGACACCCCGGTCCTCGCCGAGGTGCTCTACCAGCGGATGCGGCCCGCGCTGGTCGTCGGCTGCTTCTCCACGGCGCTGCTCACGGCGTCCGCGCTGTACGGCCTGCCGGTCGCCCGCGTCGGCACCGGCCCGCTGCTGGACCGGCTCACCCCGTACGAGAACAGCAACCGCGTCCCGGTGACCATCGTCGACGCGCTGCTGCCCGAGCTGACGGACGGCGCGGCGGTCACCGGACAGCGCCCCGGCACGGACGTGGCGGACCTGACGAAGCTCCTGAGAGCCGTGGGCTTCGCGATGCAGCCGAAGATCTATCCGGACCTGCGTCCGGCGGCCGAGAGCTACCTGACGGACCGGCTGAACCAGGACACCTGGCGCTACTTCAAGCGCAAGCGCCTGACCGCGCTGGCGCTGCCCGGGGCGGTCCCGGCCCAGCTGGCCTTCATCCCGCGCAACGCGACCGTGCGCCGGGTCGCCCGCAGGGCGCGCTCGCTGAAGCGGGCGGTGGGCCGCTGAGGGGCGCTCACCGCGCGGGACACCGGAAAGCGGGGCCAGGTCGACCACGACCGGCCCCGCTCCTTTGCCCTGCCCCCGCCCCGGCGCAAGCCCCTGCTCCCCGGAACCGGCGCTCCCACCGCCCCGGCACCGGGTACGGGCCCCAGCTTCTTTCGCCCCCTCCGCCCCTACCCGACCCGAACCCAGGGGCTCCGCCCCCGAACCCCCGCTCCTCAAACGCCGGAGGGGCTGACATTCACGCCGATGAGGGGCTGAAAATCTCACCCGCAGCCGGGTACGCACGCGAGGGGCCGTGCCGGTACATCGATGCCCGTCGCCACCGACGCCCACCCCTCACCCGACGGCGACGGGCTGATGCACCGGCACGGCCCCGACCCACGACGCACCGGGAGAGTCTTCAACGCGACGGCGACCCGGAGATGAACTCCCGTGGGCGAGACGGGGAACCGGCCTCGCCAGACCGTAAATACTCCCGACTATCGGACTAACGTGCTGTGGGCCAACTGAGTCCCGTCGAGGGGAACCTTGTGATCGACACGCCCGAGGAGGCCCGCGGGACGTCGCCCGGCATCGTGGTCCGTACCGTCCTACCGCCCGCCGAGACGCCCGCCGCCCCCCGACCCGCGGCGCGCCGGGAGAACCGGCTGCGCGCCCTCGACGGACTGCGGCTCGTCGCGGCCCTGATGGTGGCGGGGTACCACTACGGCGGCCGGGACGGCGAGGTCGTCCAGGCCTGGGGCAGTTCGCCGAAGCACCAGTTCCCCACCCTGCACCATCTGTTCGCCTACGGCTGCCTGGGCGTGCAGGTCTTCTTCGTGATCAGCGGCTTCGTCATCTGCATGAGCGGCTGGGGCAGGCCGCTGCGCTCCTTCTTCGCCTCCCGCGCCTCACGGCTGCTGCCCGCCTACTGGGCCGCGATCATCATCGTGACGGTCGTGTTCGCGCTGCCCTTCGTCGCGTACAGGACGGTCTCCCCGAGCGACACCCTGGTCAACCTCACGATGCTTCAGCAGCCGCTGGGCGTCGACCGGGTGCTGGGCGTGTGCTGGACCCTGTGGGCCGAGGTCCGCTTCTACGCCCTCTTCGCGCTGTGCATCGTGCTGCCGGGGGCGAACCGGCAGCGCGTGATCATGTTCTGCGCGGGCTGGACCCTGGCCGCGGCCATAGCGCAGGGCGTGAACGAGCCCCTGCTCAACATGGTCCTGATGCCGGAGTACGCGCCCTACTTCATCGGCGGCGTCGGCCTGTACCTCGTCCACCGCGACCGCCGTGACGCCTACGCCTGGGGCATCGTCGGCGTGAGCTGGCTGATCGGCCAGCACTACGCGGTGCAGCGCCTGTGGCACGCCCCGAACCCGGAGTTCTTCTCCAACCGCTCGTCCCTCGTGATCGTCCTCGTCGTCACCTTCGGCTACGTCGCCGTCGCCGCGATCGCGCTGGGCTGGCTGCACTGGGCGAACTGGCGCTGGCTGACGGTCGCGGGCGCGCTGACGTACCCCTTCTACCTCGTCCACGAACACCTGGGCTGGGTCGTCATCAAGGCCTACCACCGGACCCTGCACATCCCGTCGTACGGCACCTTCCTCGCCACGGTCGCCACGATGCTGCTGCTCGCCTGGCTGCTCAACCGCTTCGTCGAGAACCGGCTCACCCCGAGGCTCCGCACGGCCCTGTCGAAGCCGCGTTCCTAGGGCCTGCGCTCAGTCGATCCCGTAGCACGCCCCGATGCCCGCGACGATCAGCGCGAGCCCTTCCTCGAAGTGCCGTTCGTAGTTCTCGAAGATCTCCGCGCCCGCCGCGGCCGACAGGGGGAAGTCGGCCATGCGGCGGGCGCGTTCCTCCATGTCGTACCCCTCGCGACGCTCGCCCGGCAGCGGCTGGACGCCCTGCTCCTCGGTGACGAAGCCGATCGTGTACGCGTACGTGGTGGAGGTCGCGCGCACCGCCTGCGTCAGGGTGAATCCCGCCTCGGTGAAGAGCGTCAGCGTCCGCTCCATCTCGACGGCGTGCAGGGTGCCCGTGAAGCGTGAACCGCTGAAGACCTTGGCGCCGTCGCGGTAGCCCAGCAGGGCGGCGCGCAGTCCGCGGTTGACCGCGAGCAGCCGCTCGCGCCAGTCGGCGCCCCCCGCCGCCCCGGGGGTGTCGACCATCCGGCGGTACATCTCCGTGGCCATCTCGTCGAGCAGTTCCTGCTTGTTCTTGAAATGCCAGTAGAGCGCCGGCGCCTGGACGTCCAGCTCCTTGGCGATGGCCCGCAGGGTGAGGCCGTCGAGGCCCGTCTCGTTGAGCAGCCGCAGCGCCGTACCGACGACCTGCTTCTTGTCCAGCTTGGGGGACCGCTGAGGTCTCTGGGTAGCCACGCTTGACAGTTTAACGCCGTTAAGGGCATGCTCGCGGCATGGAACTTAACAGCGTTAAGGAAGGGGTCGTGGACATGACTTCAGAAGCCGGTGCGACCGTGGACGTGGACGTACTCGTCGTCGGCGCGGGTCCGACCGGGCTCGCCCTCGGTGTCGACCTCGCGCGGCGGGGCGTGGACGCGCTCGTCGTCGAGCGGGGCGAGGGGCTGGCGCCGGGATCGCGCGGCAAGGGACTCCAGCCGCGCACCATGGAGGTCCTCGACGACCTCGGCGTCCTCGACGAGATCCGCGCGGCGGGCGGCGACTACCCGGTCGGGATGATCTGGCAGGACGGCCGCCGGGCCGGCGAGCACCGGATGTTCGACCCGGCCGAGCCGACCGAGGACTCGCCGTACAACGCGCCGTGGATGGTGCCGCAGTGGCGTACGCAGGAGATCCTGCACGCACGGCTGACCGGGCTCGGGGGCCGGGTCGCCTTCGGCCGCGAGGTGGTCGCGGTCGCCCAGGACGAGGACGGGGCGACCGTGGAGTTCGCTTCCGGCCCGCCGGTCCGGGCCCGGTACGTCGTCGCCGCCGACGGCGGCCGTTCCGCGGTGCGGCACGCGCTCGGGATCGCCATGACCGGCGAGACCGTCGACCCGGACCCGGTCCTCGTCGCGGACGTGCGGATCACCGGGCTGGACCGCGACAACTGGCACCTCTTCCCGCCGCGCGAGGACACCGGCGGCGGCTTCATGGCGGTCTGCCCGCTGGCCGGCACCGAGGACTTCCAGCTCGTGGCGCAGTTCCCGGACGGGACGCCGGTCGACGTCTCCCCCGACGGCGTGCGCAAGGTGTTCGCCACCCGGTCGCACCTGGCCGCCGACGCGGTGACCGAGGTGCGCTGGGTCTCGGACTTCCGGCCGCGCGCGGCGCTCGCGGACCGCTTCCGCGCCGGGCGGTTCTTCCTGGCCGGGGACGCGGCGCACATCCACTCCCCGGCCGGCGGCCAGGGGCTCAACACCAGCGTCCAGGACGCCTACAACCTGGGCTGGAAGCTCGCCGCGGTCCTCGGCGGCGAGGCTCCCGCGTCCCTCCTCGACACCTACGAGGAGGAGCGTCGGCCGGTCGCCGCCGACGTGCTCGGCCTGTCCACGAGGATCCACCGCGGGGAGGCCCGCCGCGGCGGGGAGACCCGTCAGCTCGGCCTCGGCTACCGCAGCTCCTCCCTCGCGGTGGAGACCCGTGCGGACCTGCCGGAGGAGGCGCTGCGCGCGGGCGACCGCGCCCCCGACGGGACCGTGGACGGCGTACGCCTCTTCGACCTGTTCCGGGGAGCGCACTGGACGCTGCTCACGGTCGGCGCGGACGCCGAACCGCCGGTACTGCCCGGCGTCCGCACCGCGCGGATCGGGTCGTACGAGTGGTACGGGACCGGGGTCTTCCTCGTCCGTCCCGACGGGTACGTGGGATGGGCGGGCACCGACGCGCGGGACCTGCGGGAGTACGCGGCCCGGGTGGGCCTGGACGCCGGCTGACCTGCCGGGACAGGCCCTAGGCGCTGGCGAGCGTGAGCTTGACCGCGAAGCCGAGGAAGAGGGCGCCCGCGGCGGTCGTGGCACCGGCGGAGAGGCGCTTGCGGCGGCGGAAGGCCGACGCGAGGCGCGTACCGCTGAAGATCAGCGCGGTCAGATAGAGCACGCTCGCGAGCTGGGCGAAGGCGCCGAGCACGACGAAGGAGAGGGCCGGGTAGGCATAGCCCGGGTCGACGAACTGAACGAAGAAGGCGACGAAGAACAGGATCGCCTTCGGGTTGAACAGACTGATCACCAGCGCCCGCCGGAACGGCCGCTCCCCCGCCACCGGCTCGGTCTCCACGCTCTCGGCGACCGGATCCCGCCGGGCCCGCCACATAGCCCGGGCGGCCCGCAGCATCCCGACCGCCAGCCAGGTCAGATAGCCCGCACCGGCGTACTTCACGATGCCGAACAGCACGGCGTTCGCCTGGAGCAGCGAGGCCACACCGGCGGCCGACAGGGTCATCAGCACGGTGTCCCCGCACCACACGCCCGCGGCGGCGGTATATCCGGTCCGCACACCCCGGCGGGCGGCGACGGACAGCACGTACAGCGAGTTCGGTCCCGGCAGCAGGACGATCAGGACGAGGCCCGCGAGATAGGTGGGGAGATCGATGACACCAAGCATGGGAGGGAGTGTCGCACGGGGTCGCGACATCACGACCGACTGTCTCGCCGTTCAGTCGCCGTCGAGGAGGGTGTCCACCGGCAGGTCCAGGTCGACACCGATGGACACGGGGACCGGGACGCTCTGGCCCCGCTCGTAGCGCTCGGGCGCCGGGTACTTGCCGTTGACCGGATCCTGGTACAGCAGGACCTCGTCGTGCTTGCGGTCGACGACGACGTAGACGGGGACACCGGCCTCGGCATAGCACTCGACCTTGGGGCCGAGGTCGTCGGACCAGTTCGACGAGGTCACCTCGACAACCAGGCGGAAGACGTTCGGCGCGTAGCAGTTCCGCTGGACGAGGGCGTCCCGGAAGTCCTCGTCGACGATCGAGAAGTCGGGGATGGCGAAGTCGGCGGGCAGGGTGGGCAGCCAGAGGCCGACGCTCTGGACGTACTCGAGTCCCGCCTCCACGATTCCTGCTCGGTCGAAAGCCCTGCCCAGCTTGGTCAGCGACAGCGCGTGCGAGCCGTCCGGCGGTGGTGTCGCAGTCAGCCTCCCCTGGAGAATCTCCACGCGGTGCCCAGGCAGTGCACGGGAGAGCAGGTCGGCGGCCTCGCCCAACGTCAGCTCGTGTTGCAGTACGGCCACGGCGTCCTCCCTTTCAGGGGTCACTCTCCCTGGGCGTAGCCGGGGCCGTGCGACTTCCACCCCCGATCACTCGCACGAGGGAAGCTCCCGGCTCAGAAGGCATCCGGCGCAGAAGACGGCCGGTTCAGAAGGCATCCGACGGCACGTACGTCCCCCAGATCTCGCGCAGGGCGTCGCAGACCTCGCCGACCGTCGCGCGGGCGCGCAGGGCCTCCTTCATCGGGTACAGGACGTTGTCCGTGCCCTCGGCGGCCTTCTTCAGGGCGGCGAGGGCGGTGTCGACGGCCTCCTGGTCGCGCTCGGCGCGGAGCCGGGCGAGGCGTTCGGCCTGCTGGACCTCGATGGCCGGGTCGACGCGCAGCGGCTCGTAGGGCTCCTCCGCGTCGAGCTGGAAGCGGTTGACGCCGACCACCACCCGCTCGCCCGAGTCGGTCTCCTGGGCGATGCGGTAGGCGGAGCGCTCGATCTCGCCCTTCTGGAAGCCCTGTTCGATGGCTTCGACGGCGCCGCCGAGGTCCTCGACCCGCTCCATGAGGGCGACGGCCGCCGCCTCGACGTCGTCGGTCATCCGCTCGACGACGTACGAGCCGGCGAAGGGGTCGACCGTCGCCGTCACGTCCGTCTCGTACGCGAGGACCTGCTGGGTGCGCAGTGCCAGTCGCGCGGACTTGTCGGTGGGCAGCGCGATGGCCTCGTCGAAGGAGTTGGTGTGCAGCGACTGGGTACCGCCGAGGACCGCGGCGAGGCCCTGGACCGCGACCCGGACGAGGTTCACCTCCGGCTGCTGCGCGGTGAGCTGGACGCCCGCCGTCTGCGTGTGGAAGCGCAGCATCAGCGACTTGGGGTTCTTCGCGCCGAACTCGTCCCGCATCACCCGGGCCCAGATGCGCCTGGCGGCACGGAACTTGGCGACCTCCTCCAGGATCGTCGTACGGGCGACGAAGAAGAAGGAGAGGCGGGGGGCGAAGTCGTCGACGTCCATGCCGGCGGCGACGGCCGTGCGGACGTACTCGATGCCGTCGGCGAGCGTGAACGCGATCTCCTGCGCGGGCGAGGCGCCCGCCTCGGCCATGTGGTAGCCCGAGATCGAGATCGTGTTCCACTTCGGGATCTCGGCCCCGCAGTACTTGAAGATGTCCGCGATCAGCCGCAGGGACGGCTTGGGCGGGAAGATGTACGTCCCACGGGCGATGTACTCCTTGAGGACGTCGTTCTGGATCGTTCCCGTCAACTGTTCGGCGGGGACGCCCTGTTCCTCGCCGACCAGCTGGTACATCAGCAGCAGCAGGGCCGCCGGCGCGTTGATCGTCATCGAGGTGGAGACCTTGTCCAGCGGGATCCCGCCGAACAGGACGCGCATGTCGTCGACCGAGTCGACGGCGACACCGACCTTGCCGACCTCGCCGTGCGCGAGGGGGGCGTCCGAGTCGTGGCCCATCTGGGTGGGCAGGTCGAAGGCGACGGACAGGCCCGTCGTGCCGTGGGCGATGAGCTGCCGGTAGCGGGCGTTGGACTCCACGGCCGTGCCGAACCCCGCGTACTGCCGCATGGTCCAGGGGCGGCCCGTGTACATCGACGGGTACACGCCGCGGGTGAAGGGGTACGCGCCCGGCGCGCCGAGCTTCTCGGCCGGGTCCCAGCCCTCCAGGGTCTCGGGGCCGTAGACCGGCTCGACGGGCAGTCCGGACTCGGATTCGCGCGTCATTGCTGTGCCTCCCGTGAAGCGGCCCGATGGCAGGGATGCGCCCTCGGCGACGGACTGTAGCGGCCGGGGCGCACCCGGTGGAGGGACCCGCGCCGGGACCTTGCTCACATACTCGTCCGCCGGTCCGCTTCCCGCCCCTTGTCGCCGCGGGGCGGCTCGTTCCATGGTTCTCTTCCACCGTGCCGCCCCGTTCGCAACCGGTCACCCGCGGGGAGCATCTCAGGTGACACGACGGCGGGACGGGGGACCTGATGTGCACGACAGGACGGGTGAAACAGGGGTCGGGATGCGTACGACTGGCTTGAAGAGGTCGCTGGCCGCGCTCGCGGCGCTCGCCGTGGTGAGCGGCTGCACGGCGAACGCCGTGGACGCACGGGGGAGGAAGCCGCCGGTGCGCGTCGAGGGTTCGGCCGGCGCGAAGGGGAAGGACGACGGCAAGGCCGTCTCCCCCTCGAAGGACGGGGGCGGCGCGTCCGGCTCCGCGGGCGCGGGGAAGGACGGCGGCAAGCCCGCCGCCGAGCCCGCCGAGGTCCTCTGGTCCAGGGGCGACCGGGGCGACGACATCCGCAGGGCGCAGGCCCGGCTGCACCAGGTCGCCTGGCTGATCACTCCGCCGACGGGGACGTACGACGCCCGGACGGTCGCGGCCGTGAAGGGGTTCCAGGGCAAGCGGGGGCTGCCACGCACCGGCGATCTGGACACCGTCACCTGGCAGCGGCTGCGCCGCATGACGCACGAACCGGCCGCCTGGGAGCTGTACCCCTACGGCGGGCAGCCGGCCGCGAAGCCCGACCCGCGCTGCATGACGGGCCGTGTGCTGTGCATCAGCAAGACGAGCCGCACGCTGCGTTGGATGATCGACGGCAGGACGGTCTCGAAGATGGACGTCCGGTTCGGCTCGCAGTACACGCCCACCCGCGAAGGCGTGTTCAGCGTCTACTTCAAGTCACGCCACCATGTGTCGACGATCTATCACACGTCGATGCCGTACGCGATGTTCTTCAGCGGTGGCCAAGCGGTGCACTATTCCTCGGACTTCGCGGCCCGCGGCTACTACGGCGCCTCGCACGGCTGCGTCAACGTGCGGGACGAGGGCAAGGTCGCGGCGCTGTTCGCGCAGGTCCGCACGGGTGACAAGGTCGTCGTCTCCTGGTGACCGAGCCCTCTGCCGGGCGGGTGAGGCGAAGGAGTGTGGGGCGCGGGCGGGACCGGGGGAACGTGTCCCACCCGCGCCAGTTGCACGAAGCCGTGGGTACGGGGGGAACCCCGGCTCTGTGCGACGGCCGATGACCAGTCGGCTCACCACGTACTGCGTCGTGGCCGCCGAAAACGTCACACCCATCCGATAAAAATTTCAACGAAATGCAAAAGTGCAGGTCAGAGCGGTTTCGGGCTCGACGGCGAGGACCACGTCGGCGCGACCGGCAGGAGCGGGGTCAGCGCCCGGCGCAGCGCGGACGGGGTGTCGGCGCCGTCGCCCCCGGGGTCGTTGCCGTCCGGCCCTATGTGGTGGCCGTCGCCGTCACCGCCGCCCGGGTCCCCCTGATCGCCCTGGCCGGAGTCCTGTCCCGTCCCCTGTCCGCCGCCGGCGCCCGCTCCGTCACCGCCGTCTCCGCCCGGTCCGCGGCCGAGGACACCCGAGCAGTACAGCCTCACCCGGGCGCCGCCGCCCGCCACGTGCTCCAGGACGCGCCTGCGGTCCGCCTCGAGGTCCCTGCCGTCGAGGACGTCACGGCAGTACGAACGCGTACGGGCCCACCACTCGCGGGTGCGGTCGGTGTTCCCGGTGGGGCCGGGAGTCGGCAGGCCACTCGCGTGGTCGGGGCCCGTGGACGGGGAGGTGTCCCCGGACGGTTCGCCCGACGGGCCGTCAGTCTCCGGCACCACGGGGCCGTTTCCGCCGGAGACCCCGGGCGAGGGTGAGGGCGAGGGCGATGCGAGCGGACGCTCCGGGGTCCGTACCGCCGTGGCCGAGGCCGCGGGACCCGGGTGTTCACGGGTGAACGGCGTCGGCAGCACTCCGGTTCCGGCCGCGACGGCGACCCCGCCGACCATCCCGACGGCCAGCACCGCGGCGATCCCGAACCGGGTGGGCCGTCCCCAGCGCGTCCGGCGTCCGTGCGCGGCGGGACGTCCGATCCGCACGAGACCGGCGTCCGCGGCATGCGCGCCGGACCGCGCGCGACCGCGGTGTCCGAACTGCGCGGCAGCACCGTCCCCGTCCGCGCGCGCCTTGCGGAAAGCGGCCAACGCGGCCGCCTCGCCCGGGAGTTCGTCGCTGCTCGGCTCGGGTCCGGCGGCCAGTGCGCCGAGGGCCTCGGTGAGGCGGTCCACCTGGTCACGCGTGCCGGGGTCGACGGCTTCCAGCGGCTCCCCGTTCAGCAGACGCTCCGCGGCGTCCCGGTCCAGCCACCCGTACTGCTCGTCGGCCATCACATGTCCTTCTGCGCCCGCGAACGCGTATGCGTCACACCGGCGGACGTCACCGCGCGGGTGCGCGAACCTCGTTGCGGGGGGACGGCGTCGAGCGCGCCGGCGGATTCCGGATCCGTGCCGAGCAGCTCCGCGAGTCGTTTCAGACCTCGGTGCGCCGCCGTGCGGACGGCTCCGGGGCGCTTGCCGAGGGTCTCGGCGGCCGTCTTGGCGTCGAGACCGACCACGACACGCAGGACGACGGCCTCCGCCTGGTCCTGCGGGAGCTGCGCGATGAGCGAGAGGGTGCTGCCGGTGGACAGCGCCTCCATCGCCTCGGTCGCGGTGTCGGACTCGGCGGCCTTGCCGGTCAGTTCGGTCTCGTCGCCGCCTATCGCGGGACGGCGGCCGCGCATCCGTATGTGGTCCAGCGCGCGGTTGCGGGCGATCCTCGCCGCCCAGCCGCGGAAACGGTCCGCGTCCCCGCTGAAGCGCTCCAGGTCACGGGCGATCTGGAGCCAGGCCTCGGACGTGACGTCCTCCGCGTCCGGCTCGCCCACCAGCGTCCGCACGTATCCGAGCAGGCGTGGGTGCACCGCCCGGTACACGGTCCGGAAGGCGGTCTCGTCCCCGTTCTGTGCGGCAAGCACCGCGGCGGTCAGCTCCGCGTCGTCCCCCAGCACCCCCGCGCTCCTCTTTGCGCCTCGGCCGGCACCGCTCTCGCGGACCGGGTTCTCGTCGTCGTGCGTTCCTCGGTGGACGCTTGTGGTCCCAGGTCCGCGTGGTCGTGGTCTTCGGCCCCACACGGTTCCGGTCTCGGGTCCCACGTGGTCGCGGTCCGGGGATCCGCGCAGCCGTGGTCCCCGGTCCCTCGTGGTCGCGGTCGTCCTCTCTCCGCACCGGCGCGAAAGGCACGTTACGGCCTGAAACAGCTCCCCGTCCATGTTCGTACAACGCGCAACTACATGGTGACCGTGCGAGGTGTGACACAAAACGCAGTCCCGGCGCTGTAGAGAGTACGGGTCGCCGCGCGGCCCGTGCCGCGCGACGGTCGGGGCCTCTCCTGTGGGGGGTGGCGGCCCCGGCCGTTGCCATCGGCGGGGGCGTTCGCCGGGCCCCCGGAACCCGGCCCGGTCCGGCCGTCGCAGGCCGCCTGGCGCCTACCGCCCGTTCCCGGACCTCGCCGGCTTCGGCGTCGTGGCCGGGCCGCCCGGAGCCGACGCCCCGTCCGCCTTTCCCGTCTTCCCCGCCTTCTCCGCGCCCCTCGCGTTTTCCGAACGCTTCACGCCTTTCGCGCCCTTCGCGCCCTTCGTGGCGGTGGACGCGGCCAGTCGCCGGGCGCAGAACGCCTCGACCTCGTCCTCGCCGCCCGCGGCCGTGACGAGCCGCTGCCAGGCCCGCGAGTCCAGGGCACCGCCCCGGTCCCGCACCGACGCGTACGCACGGCAGTGGGCCTCGGTGTCCCGGTCCCCCGGCGGACGGACCGCGGGGGCGGCCGGGGCCGGGGAACCGGGACCGGTCGGCGGCGGGGACCCGGGGGACCGGTCCGGGACGCCGCCGGAGGGACGGACCGCGACCCGGTCCCGGTGCCCGGTGTCGTCGCGCGAGACCGGACCGATGGCCGCGACGGCGACGCCGCCCAGCGTCAGACCGGCCAGCAGCACGGCGAGCGCGGCCCGCAGCGAACGGCCCGGCCGCCCCCGTTCCTTCGGGCGCCAGTCGTCCCGCCGCCGGGTGCGCGTGGTGTGCGCGCCGCCGTCCCGCGCGGCCCGGAAGGCGGCCACGGCCCGTGTCCGCGCCTCGGGGTCGTCCGCCCGGCCGCGCATCGCCGCGGCGAGGAGCTCCTCCAGAGGAGGCCGCCCGTCTCCGGGCTCCGACGGAGGGGCGACGCGGGGGCCGGGGGGCGCGCCGTCGCCGGCGTGCCGTTCGCCCGTGCCGGGTCGCGCATCCGGTTCCCTGTGCGGTTCCACGTCCGGTTCCATCTCCGCCTGCCGCTCCGCCCTGCAACTCCGCGCCGTACCAGGACTCCGCTCCGCGCTCCACGCCGTACAACGGCCTCGCCCCACGCGCCGGCCCGCCGTCGTGGAACGGCACTCCGCCACGGCACGCCCCGGCCGCGCACGGCGGGCCGGCGCCGTGCGGCAGCCGTCCTCAGGGCGACGGCCGTCCGCCGTGCACCATCCGTACACCGGTCGACTTCCTTCCGCCGTACGACGATGCCGTTCCGGACGACGGCGGGACGCCGGCCGTTCCGGACCTACTGTTCACCCCGAATCCCCCAGCGTCCGGGACTCCTCATCCGTCACACCCGCGACGCCGAGCTGGCGCGCGAGCCGCTTCAGACCCCGGTGGGCGGAGGTGCGCACCGCTCCGGGGCGTTTGCCGAGCACGCGTGCCGCGGCCGGCCCGTCGAGGCCTACGACCACCCGCAGGAGCACGGCCTCGGCCTGGTCGCGCGGCAGCCCCGCGACCAGTTCCAGGGCGTACTCGGTCGACAGGGTCTCCAGCGCCTCGTCCTGCGTGCTGTGCCTGCCGGGCAGGTCCAGCGCGTCCTGTTCGAGGGCGGTCCCCCGGGGCCGTACCCGCAGCCGCCGCAGATGGTCCAGTGCCCGGTGCCGGGCGATGGTCGCGGTCCAGCCGCGGAACCCCGCGCCGTCCCCCCGGAACCGTCCCAGGTCCCGGGCGATCTCCAGCCAGGCGTCGGACGCCACGTCCTCGGCGTCGTCGCCGACGATGCCGCGCAGATAGCCCAGCAGTCCGGGCTGCACGATCCGGTACGCGGCCGCGAAGGCGACCTCGTCCCCCTCCTGCGCCCGCGCCACGGCCACGCCCAGTTCCGCGTCGTACGGCTGCGCGCGGCGGGGTTCCCCTCCCTGGCCCAACACTGTCCTCGTTCGCACCGAGTTCGCCCGAATGTGCCCTGCCGGCGCGGACGTCCGCGCCGACACCCCCATGGTCATCAGCGTCGGCCCCCGAGGAAATGTCACAGCGCGTCAGACGCTCGGGTCCGGCCGGGACGGGGGCGGACGAGGACGCCGCCGGGCGAGGGCGGCGCGGCCCGCGGGCCCCCGCGAAGCCCTCAGCGGGTGGCCTCGCGGCACAGCAGGCGCAGGGAGCCGTCGCCCGCGTAGCACCGGCGGGCCTCTTCGATCGGGTCCCACAGCCGTCCGTCGGGTGTACGCAGCCAGTGCTCGCCACCGGTCTCCCACCACTCGGCACCGGAGTGGCGGACGACGACCTCACCGGCGTACGCCCCGAATCCGCGCAGCACGCTCTCGACGGCGGCGTAGGGGGCGCCGTCCCGGCGTATCTCGTCGATCACGCGGTCGACGCGCCACAGGCTCTGTGCCGAGTAGTCGAGGCGCAGCCGGGCGCCCTCGCGCATGGTCGCGACCGTGTCGGCCGCCCAGCGAACGGGCTTCGTCGCAGCTGAGGGCCGCGTTGCCTGAGTTGCTTTCACACCCGGTAGAGCGCGACGGCGGCCGGATTCGTCACGCGTCCGGGCAGGGGTTCGCGACACCGGCCCAGGACCGCCATCTCGACCCCGGGATCCTCACAGGAAACCCTCAGGAACGAGGTTTGGAGGGCGCGCCGGAGCAGTACCGCCTCCGGCGCGCCCTCGCCGCCCTCGTGTGTCCGTCCCTGTTCTAGGACCGTCCGCGCGCCCTGCGCGAGACCACCGCCCGCAGCACGCGCCGCCCCTCCGTCGACGTGTCCAGGGCGAGCCGCAGGCCGCCCTTCCCGTGCTCGGCGAGCAGTTCCAGGATGACCTCCTGGCGGCGCAGTTCGGCGGCGACGAGCGGGGACATGCCCTCGGTGCGCCCCTCACGGCGTGCCGTCACGCACGCCTCCGCGTCGTCGGCGTGGTCGAGGAACCGGTGCGCCTGCAGCGCCGCCACCGAGCAGGCGTCCGACCAGACCCGCAGCTCGTCCTCGGAGGGCTTCGCGGGGACGGCTTCGAGCATTCCGCGGGCGAGCTCGGCGGCGTGGTCCTCGTCGGTCACGGCCGGCTCGGTGTCCTCCGCGTCCAGCTTGGCGCGCGCCTCCTCCAGCCGCGCCCCCCACTCGGCCCACGGGTCCGCCTCGGACAGGCTCGCCCACAACGGCCGCAGGACGTCGTCGTCCCCGCCGAGGAGCGGCACGCACCGATCCAAACAAGCCAGACCGCTCGCCGCCAGACCTCGCTCGTCGGCCTGAGCGACCAGTTCCACCAGACTCATCACGACTCCCTCGAAATGCCTCGACAGGGCGCCCATGCCTTACGGAGCCCGCACTTCCCCTTACTGCGTGCAACGGAGCAGGAGTGTCACAGTGCGGACCCACCTTGCCGGTCGGACGGCTGGATGAACAGGTTTTCAGCCAAATATCCGCCCACGGACGTGCACGAATCCGGCGCGCCCCGCCTTTCGTCAGACCCCGGCGACGGCCGGACCGGCGTGCGCCTTGCGGTCCTGCATCCGGGTCAGCCGGACGACGACGACGATCGCCAGGGCCGCGCTCACGATGTCGACGGCGTCGGCGAACAGCGTCTGGAGGGCGGCGTCCTGGGTCGCGTCGGCGGTCTCGGCCTTGTTCATGGCGGAGGAGGCGATACGGTCGACCGCCACCCTGAGGATCCAGAACGCCCACCAGACGCCGACGATCCTCTGCCCGGCCGGTTCGCCGGCGGGGCGGCTCGCGTCCCATATCTCCCCCATGATCCGGCGCGGACGCACCAGGTTCACGAACGGGACGAACCACCCCCACCTGGCCCAGGACCGGGAGTAGGTGTGCCCGAAGGGGTTGAAGACCTCGGCGTTGACCCGCACCCGCATGAACCAGATCAGATAGACGACGGCGGTCGCCACCAGGGCGGCCACCTGGGCGACACCCGCGGCGGCGTCGAGCGCGTCCGCCCGGTCGGCCCGCTGCGCGAGGGCGTCGAGGGACCCACCGCCCGCGAGGGCGTTCCGGATGTCGCCCGCCACGCCGTACAGCGTGTAGTCCGCCCAGACGGCGAAGAGGTCCGTGGCGATCACCAGGCCGAGCAGCGCGGCCACGGCCTTTCCGAGTCCGACGGGTGAGCGCAGCGTGGCGGGACCGTTCGGCGGGGGGAGCGGCGGGAGCGGCGCGAGGGGAAGCCCGGACGGGTTCCCCTGCGCGACGGCCCGGGCCGGCGCGGGCCCCTCCGGCGCGGGCTGCTGCGGTGTTGACGGCACGGTCATGAGACCCCCCAGATCTGCCGCCACGGCACGGTGACGGCACGAGAAACCGGACGCCCCCCTCCCCAGAGGTCGCGCCCGGTACGTAGACAAGTAAGGGGAAGGTAAGGTTCCAGATGCCCTCGCGTCCAGTCCTCGCCGACGAGCGATCACCGGCGCGGGGACCGGCCCGCCCGCCGACGGTGACCCGCTCAGCCCAGCCGGTCCGCCAGCGCCTTGAACCCGGTCCAGGACTCGGACGGCTTGCGCGAGTCCCACAGCTTCTGGGTCAGGGCGCGCAGCGGCATACGGATGCCCGCCGCGACCTGGTCCTGGGTCTGCGCGTTCGAGAGGTCGCACCAGACGGCGAAGGACCCGCCGAGGATCCGGGAGTCGTACTTCGCGGGGACCGGCGTGGTTCCGCGCAGGACGAGCGGGGTCCACTGTTCGTAGATGCGCTGTCCGGTCGGGTAGACGAAGGTCTGGGGTTCACCGAGGACGTAGTACAGGTACTCGTCGTTGTAGTTGACGACCTCGCGGCCCGCGCCCAGGTACTCCACCGGCTGCCGGGCCCCGATCTCCTTGCCGGTCCAGTACCCCACCCGCAGGTCGCCGTCGGCCCGGACGGTGCCCGAGCGGAAGAAGCCGTCGTTCCAGGCCCGCGCCGTGCGGTCATGGCGCTGGACCACCTCGGCGCGGTCGTTGAGCCAGCCGGTCGTGAGGTCGGTGACGCCCGCGCCCGCTCCGTACCTGTCCTTCGCCGCGGCGGCCAGCTGCGGGAAGGACGCCGCCGGGTTCGCCACCGTCAGGGCCTGGTACTCGTCGCCGCCGAGGTGCCAGTCGGCACCGGGGAAGAGACCCGCGTACTCGTCGAGCAGATCGTCGACGATCTTCGCCGCGGCGGGCTTGGAGATGTCGACGGCGCCGCGGACGGGGACGCCCGACACGTTGCGGAGCTGGAGGTCGGGGTGCGCCGCGATGACCGCGCCGAGGTGGCCCGGCGAGTCGATCTCGGGCACGACGGTGATGTGCCGGCTCTCCGCGAGGGCGACGATCCGGCGCACCTCGTCCTTCGTCAGGTGCTGCCGCGACACGATTTCGGGGTGCGTGTCGGACTCGATGCGGAAGCCCTGGTCGTCGGAGAAGTGCAGACCGAGCTGGTTGTACTTCAGGTCCCCGAGCTCGCGCACCCGGTCCTCGATCCAGCCCGCCGTGAAGTGCTTGCGCGCGGTGTCGAGCATGAACCCGCGGACCGGCTTCGCGGGCCGGTCGCGCACGACGCCCTCCGGCGCCGTACCGCCGCCGTGCACCTCCTGCTTGAGGGTGCGCGTGCCGTAGAAGACCCCGGCCTCGGCGGGCCCGGTGACGGTGACCCGGCCGTTCTCGACCTCGAGGGTGTACGACTCCGGGCCCGCCCCGCTCTTGTCGAGGCCCAGTTCGACGTCGCCGGCCCTGGCCGCCGTCCGCCCCGCGTACGTCAGCTTCAGTTCGCCGGCGAGCAGCTCGCCCTCGTCGGCGAGGCCGTCGTCCCGCACGACCACGCGGGCACCGGCGGCCGGACGCCAGCCGGGGCCGCGGGCCGCGGTGTGCTCGCGCACGGCGGGGATGGTGCGGGGCGCCTCGGAGAGGGGGTAGCTCCGGGTCGGTGAGGGACTGGCGGCGGACACGGACCCCGACCGGTCCGCGGACGGCGCCCGCGCTCCGGCCGGCTCGCCGCCCCCGTCGGGCCAGACCGCCACGGCCACCGCGACGGCACCGACGACCGCCAGACCGCCCGCGACGAGCCCGGCCCGCCCGCTCCGCCTCGCCCGCCGCCGCCGCGGCGCGCGCCGCCTGCCACCACTCACTCCGCCACCCTCGTCTCACCGCGCCGCCGTCACGGCACCGCTCCACAGCGCTCGCTCCGCGGCGCTCACCTCACCGCGCCGCTCCACGGCGCCCGTCCCGCCAAGCTCACCACGCCTTGATCATCTTTCCCGCCTCGCTCCACCCCGCCCGTCCGCCACCACGTTCCGCGTCCCGCCACGGCCGCCCGGCGGATTCCGCCACGCCCGCGCCGCCGCCGGACCGCTCCGCCACGGCCTCCGGCCGTTCCGCCGCTCCCGCCCGCCGGGCCGGTCCTCCACCCAGGTGTACTCCCCCTCGGGGGTGTCCACCTCTCCGGAGCACCCCGCCGCACCGGCTCCCCGCCCCACCGCACACTCTGCCCCGGCCGTCGTCCCGACCGTCCACCAGGTGCTCCGAAACTCTCCCGTGCGGGTGAAATCCGGGCATCCGTCGGACAGGTCCCGACACACCTCGATAGCGTGAGTGGCACAGCTTTCACTTCTCCCCCTGCCGAAACACACGTATCGCACGCACGTCGCATTCACGGGACGTCGCGCGTCCCACCCCCACGCCGAGGACCCACGCTGACGTCTCACCGTCTCCCACACCTCCCCGGCCAGGTCGCCCTCCCCGAGCAGAAGAGCGCGGCGCCGTCCCCGGCCCGCCTCGACAGGTTCAACTCCGCACCCGCCGAGGAGGTCACCCGCGCCCTGCTCACCTGCTGCCGCAGCCCGCGCTGGGTCCGCCGCCTGGCCGACCACCGCCCCTACCCGGACCTCGGCGCCCTGCTGGCCGCGGCCGACGAGGCCTCGTACGACCTGACCCCCGCCGACCTGGCCGAAGCACTGGCCGGTGAATCGCTCACACCGCTCCCGGACGGCGCGTACTCCGCCGCCCACACCGCGCTGAGCGCCGCGCACGCGGCGTACGAGAGCAGATTCGGACATGTGTTCGTCATCTGTCTGGACGAATTCACCCCCGGGGAGGCCCTCGATCAGGTGCTCGTGGGGATCCGGTCGCGCCTGGCGAACGATCCCGAGGAGGAACGGGTCGTCACCGCCGACGAGCTGCGCAGACTGGCCCGCGGCCGGCTGGTCCGGCTCGTCCGCCGGTTCGCCTCCGAGCCGCGCCACGCCGACGTGCCCGGCGCCCGGAATAGCCCGAACGTGCCTGATTGATTGCCAGTTTGATCACATTGATAGGGCCGCTGTAAGCGTTCCGACAACACGTCGCTACGATGGCCGGGGCCGGTGGACCGTACCCGGCCGGGCCCGACCGACAGAGAAGCCGGCGCGGCCCCAATCCCCGCTCCCGGAGGGTTCTTCCGTGCCGGCTGGAACGCTGTACCGCGGCCGGGAAGGAATGTGGTCCTGGGTGGCTCATCGAGTCACCGGCGTCCTCATCTTCTTCTTCCTGTTCGTACACGTGCTGGACACCGCTCTCGTCCGTGTCTCCCCCGAGGCGTACGACAAGGTCGTCGCCACGTACAAGACGCCGATCGTCGCGCTGCTGGAGTACGGCCTCGTGGCCGCCATTCTCTTCCACGCGCTCAACGGTCTGCGTGTCATCGCCGTCGACTTCTGGTCCAAGGGCCCGCGCTACCAGAAGCAGATGCTCTGGTCCGTCGTCGGTATCTGGGTCGTGCTGATGTTCGGGGCGCTCTACCCCGTCCTCGGTCACGCATTCCGCGAAGTCTTCGGGAGCTGACGCAGATGTCCACTACTGACACCGCCGCTTCCGGCATCGGCCCCGTCGAGGGCGCCGGAGACCACTCGGCCTACAGCGTCGACAACCCGGCCCCGCTCATCGAGGCCCCGCGCAAGCGCACCAAGAAGACCCCGAAGTCGACCCGCGGCAACTTCGAGATGTACGGCTGGCTCTTCATGCGCCTGTCCGGCATCGTCCTGGTCGTCCTGGTCCTCGGCCACCTGCTGATCCAGCTCGTCCTCGACGGCGGCGTCTCCAAGATCGGCTTCGCCTTCGTGGCCGGCCGCTGGGCGAGCCCGTGGTGGCAGGCCTGGGACCTCGCGATGCTGTGGCTGGCCATGCTGCACGGCTCCAACGGCCTGCGTACCGTCATCAACGACTACGCGGAGCGCACGAACACGCGCCTGTGGCTGAAGGGCCTGCTGTACACCGCCACGGTGTTCACGATCCTGCTGGGCACGCTGGTGATCTTCACCTTCGACCCGAACATCCGCTAGGCACGGGGCTGAGGCAACCACTCATGAAGATCCACAAGTACGACACCGTCATCGTCGGCGCCGGCGGCGCCGGCATGCGCGCCGCCATCGAGGCGACGAAGCGCAGCCGCACCGCCGTGCTGACGAAGCTCTACCCCACCCGCTCCCACACGGGCGCCGCGCAGGGCGGCATGGCCGCCGCGCTCGCCAACGTGGAGGAGGACAACTGGGAGTGGCACACCTTCGACACGGTCAAGGGCGGTGACTACCTGGTCGACCAGGACGCCGCCGAGATCCTGGCGAAGGAGGCCATCGACTCGGTCCTCGACCTGGAGAAGATGGGCCTGCCGTTCAACCGGACGCCCGACGGGACGATCGACCAGCGCCGCTTCGGCGGTCACTCCCGCAACCACGGCGAGGCCCCGGTCCGCCGGTCCTGCTACGCCGCGGACCGCACCGGCCACATGATCCTCCAGACGCTGTACCAGAACTGCGTCAAGGAGGGCGTGGAGTTCTTCAACGAGTTCTACGTCCTCGACCAGCTCATCGTCGAGGTCGACGGGGTCAAGCACTCGGCGGGCGTCGTCGCCTACGAGCTCGCGACCGGCGAGATCCACGTCTTCCAGGCGAAGGCCGTGATCTACGCGTCCGGCGGCACCGGCAAGTTCTTCAAGGTGACCTCCAACGCGCACACCCTGACGGGTGACGGCCAGGCGGCCGTCTACCGCCGCGGGCTGCCGCTGGAGGACATGGAGTTCTTCCAGTTCCACCCGACCGGCATCTGGCGCATGGGCATCCTGCTGACGGAGGGCGCCCGCGGTGAGGGCGGCATCCTCCGCAACAAGGACGGCGAGCGCTTCATGGAGAAGTACGCGCCGGTCATGAAGGACCTCGCGTCCCGTGACGTCGTGTCCCGCTCCATCTACACGGAGATCCGTGAGGGCCGCGGCTGCGGTCCCGAGGGCGACCACGTCTACCTCGACCTCACCCACCTCCCGCCGGAGCAGCTCGACGCCAAGCTGCCCGACATCACGGAGTTCGCGCGCACCTACCTCGGCATCGAGCCCTACACGGACCCGATCCCGATCCAGCCCACCGCGCACTACGCCATGGGCGGCATCCCGACGAACGTCGAGGGTGAGGTCCTCTCGGACAACACCACCGTCGTCCCGGGCCTGTACGCCGCCGGCGAGGTCGCCTGCGTCTCCGTGCACGGCGCCAACCGTCTCGGCACGAACTCGCTCCTGGACATCAACGTCTTCGGACGCCGGGCCGGCATCGCGGCCGCGGAGTACTCGGCGAAGGCCGGCTACGTGGAGCTGCCGGAGAACCCGGCCGAGCAGGTCGTGAACCAGGTCGAGCGCCTGCGCGCCTCCACGGGCACCGAGCGGGTCGCCGAGATCCGCCGGGAGCTCCAGGAGTGCATGGACGCCAACGTGATGGTGTTCCGCACCGAGCAGACGATCAAGACGGCCGTGGAGAAGATCGCGGAGCTCCGCGAGCGCTACAAGAACGTCTCGGTCCAGGACAAGGGCAAGCGGTTCAACACGGACCTGCTGGAGGCCATCGAGCTGGGCAACCTGCTCGACCTGGCCGAGGTCATGGCCGTCTCCGCGCTCGCCCGCAAGGAGTCCCGCGGCGGTCACTACCGCGAGGACTACCCGAACCGCGACGACGTCAACTTCATGCGCCACACCATGGCGTACCGCGAGGTCGGCGAGGACGGCACCGAGTCCATCCGTCTCGACTACAAGCCGGTCGTCCAGACCCGCTACCAGCCGATGGAGCGTAAGTACTGATGGCTACTCCCACCCTGGACAAGGCGGACGCCGCGGGCGCACCCGAGCCCGGTTTCGCCGACTCCCCCTACATCACCGCCACGTTCCGCATCCGCCGGTTCAACCCGGAGGTCTCGGCCGACGCGGTCTGGGAAGACTTCCAGATCCAGATCGACCCCAAGGAGCGTGTCCTCGACGCGCTGCACAAGATCAAGTGGGACGAGGACGGCACGCTCACGTTCCGCCGCTCCTGCGCGCACGGCATCTGCGGGTCGGACGCCATGCGGATCAACGGCAAGAACCGCCTGGCCTGCAAGACGCTGATCAAGGACCTGAACCCCGCGAAGCCGATCACGGTCGAGGCCATCAAGGGCCTGACCGTGCTGAAGGACCTCGTGGTCGACATGGACCCGTTCTTCCAGGCGTACCGCGACGTGATGCCCTTCCTCATCACGAAGGACACCAACGAGCCGACGCGCGAGCGTCTGCAGTCGGCCGAGGACCGCGAGCGGTTCGACGACACCACCAAGTGCATCCTGTGCGCGGCGTGCACGTCGTCCTGCCCGGTGTTCTGGAACGACGGCCAGTACTTCGGTCCGGCCGCCATCGTGAACGCCCACCGCTTCATCTTCGACTCGCGTGACGAGGCCGGGGAGCAGCGCCTGGAGATCCTCAACGACAAGGACGGCGTGTGGCGCTGCCGCACCACGTTCAACTGCACGGACGCCTGCCCGCGCGGTATCGAGGTCACCAAGGCGATCCAGGAAGTCAAGCGCGCGCTGATCACGCGCCGCATCTGAGGTCTTCGCCCTCAGCCTGTACGTCGTGTGGGCCCCGCTTCCCTCCGGAAGCGGGGCCCACTCACGTGCGGGGCCACGAACGGATGAAACGGACCGATCACAGCTCAGGGAGGTCGCCGGGCCTACGATGATGCTCTCGACACCAGCCCACAGGAGGCACGTGATGTCCGCAGCATCCGTCGAGCGGCCCCACGACGACCGTCCGCTGATCGCGGAGGCGAACCGTCTCATGGACCGCAACCCGGGCTACCGAGTCGAGATCGTCGGAGGCCAGATCCTCGCGTCCCCGCCGCCGGACGGTGCCCACGCCAGCGCGCTGACCAACCTCATGCTCCCGTTCCTGGCAGCCGGACTGCACGGAACGGAGTCACAGGTACTCCAGGGCATCGGGCTCTGGCTGCCGTCCGGCTCGGAGGACTACGCCGTCCCGGACCTCGCTCTGGTGGACGCCGACTTCCAAGAGCACCTCGTCGAGAACAACTGCTACGACCCCATTGCCTTCCGCCTCGTCCTGGAAGTCACGTCCAACAACTACCAGTCCGACCTGCGCACCAAGGTCTCCGCGTACGCCGGCGCCGACGTGCCCGTCTACGTCGTCGTCGACCGCAGGCACCAGCGCCTCCACGTGCTCACCGACCCGGCCGGGGGCGGATACGGCAACCACCGCATCCACGCCCCCGGCGAAATCGTCACTCTCCCCGACTCCCTCGGCGCCAAGGTCACCCTCGACGTGGCCGAGATCCTCACGGCAGGCGGCCTCGAACCGGCACCCTGATCACAGCTGGCTGAGGATCGTCGGGTCCGTGATCCGCAGGTCGTCGGCGAGCAGCATCGCCTTGCTGAGGATCACCGCCAGCATCCGGTCGCCCTCGAACGGCAGGTAGCCGGCCTGGGGCGCGGTCGCGGCGGACTTCGGGACGATGCACAGGTACTGGTCGTTCGGGCTCATCAGGATGTTCCCCGAGCCCAGGTGGATCTTGTACGTGTGCCGCTCGCCCTTCACGTGCAGGAAGCGGCCCTCCAGCGTGCAGCGGTCGGCTATCGCCAGCCGGGGGATCAGCCGGTCGAGCAGGGCGCGGCGGGTCTGCGCGGTCTCGGTCAGGTCGCCGAAGCCGTACGACGTCCAGTACTCCTGGAAGCGGCCGCCGGGACCGCCGTCCTGCCAGGTCGGGTCGTTGCCGACGCTGGCGACGCCGACGAACAGGTCGACGTCGCGCAGGACCTCGGACAGGACGAGCGGCGGGATCTCCGTGAGCGGCAGCGGCTCGACGGGGTCCTCGTCGGGGCCCAGCCACATGCGGTACTCGCCGCCGTAGCAGTGCGCCGAGTTCTCGGGGGCGTCGAGCGGGTAGAAGCGCACCTGGTCGGTGCGCAGCCGCAGATAGCTGCCGGACTCGGTGGTGTCCTCGCCGTACTCGCCGTCGCCGGTGATCCAGTACTCGGCGCGCAGGCCCCACCGGGGCAGCTCCCGGGTGGCCGGGGGCGCCTCGTCGTCGACGCAGAGACGGAGCTTGTTGCGCCAGCCCCTGACGGCGGCCAGGGAGTTGAACTGGTGCTGGCGCACGTAGTGGGCGGCGAAGCGGTTCGAGTAGGTGCCGGTCGCGCGCTCGGCGTCGGTGAGGAGGTACACCTCGCGGTGGGCCTGCTTGAAGGGCTGGGTGATCCCGTGCCGCTCCAGCCAGTCCCGCCAGGCGACGACCTCGGCGGGCTCGCGGTCGACCGGGTGCCAGAGGGTGACCTCCGCGCCCGAGGTGACGGGGTCGTCGGTGAGGGTGCGCAGCTCGCCGTCCGCGAAGCCGGCCGGGGTGCCGTCGACCGTCCACAGGAGGCGGCGGGCGAGGGTGCCGACGAGCGGGTGGTCGAGGTAGCGCTCGCGCCAGGTGTCGTACGCCCAGGTGCGCCGGGCGAGGAACTGCCGGTCCAGGCGCTCGGTCTGCGCCGAGAGCATCTTGTCGATGTCCTTGACGGCCGCCTTGAGCTCCTTGAGCTCCTCGGCGTGGTCGCGCCGCACGGCGGTGGGCACGCTCTTGACGGCCTTGCCGCTCGCGTTGCGCCAGCCCAGCACGGCGCGTGCGCCCCGGACCTCCAGGAGCGCGGTGGTCTCGCCGAGTTCGTGGCGCGCCTGCCCGACGCCGGTGAGCCCGTAGGAGGGGACGGCCAGTTCCTCGATCTCCTCCCGGCTGAGGCCGAGGGCGGCGGCCTTCGCCTCCAGGAAGCCGTCGATGAGCTTGGCCGTGGCCTTGTACGTCACCCGGGTGGCCAGCCGGGCCAGTTCGGCCAGGGCGGCCTCGCCGTCGACGCGGGAGAGCGCGATGACACCGGCGTTGGCGACCTTCGGGTTGCGCGGGCCGATTCCGGTGACCTTCTTCAGGGAGGTCTCGACGAGCGCGCCGAGGGCCCGTGCGGTGTCCGGATGGGGCGGCAGGAGGGAGACCAGCCAGGCGAGGCCGCGCAGGGCGTTGGCGTTGTAGGGGTCGTAGAGTTCGTTCACGTCCGCGCCGTAGGCCTGACCGGCCAGTCGGAACGTCCGGGGGCGGCCGGCGAGGGCGAGCCAGGCCACCGCGTGGGCACGGACCTGCTCGGCGCCGAGGGCCTCGACAAGGGTGGCGGCCTTCCCCTCCCACCTGGCGGAGGGCTTGGAGGTGGTGGCCGTCAGCAGATGGGTGAGCAGGGCCTGCCCGTCGGGGGTGGAGGCGTCCCGCATGGCCTGCTCGGCCCATTCCTCGCCGACATTGAGGACGGGCTCCGTGATCTTCTTCAGCAGGTCGGCGAAGACTCCGTGGCGGTAGGCGTCCGTGCCGCTGCGGCGGAAGGCCGCGACGACGGCCGGATCCAGCGTCCGGCCGGCGGCCAGCTCGGCCTCGGCCACGGCGTCCAGCCGCGTCGCGTACCAGATGGTGTTCTGCCGGCCGAGTTCCGCGAGCTGGGTCGCCCGCTCGTCGGCGAGCGGGTACTCGGGGAGGCCGTGGGAGATGGCGGCGAGCATGGTCAGCACGTGGTTGCGGGGTTCCGATCGCTTGCCGACCGTGGGGTAGCCCTCCGCCAGCGCGCCGGCCAGCCTCTCCCGCTGGTCGGCGGGGAGTTCGCCCAGCAGGCCGAGGAGCTCTTCCCAACCGCCGCCCCACTGGGCCGTGTTGACCAGCGCGGCCCGCAGGAGGTCGGTGGCGAGTCCGCCCATGTTGCCGTCGGCCGCGTTCGAGCGGATCCACTCCAGAAGCTTCCTGGTGCTCGACATCGTCATCCCCCCACCAGCGCGACGAGCTTGAGGAAGGTGACCTCGGTGCCCAGGACCAGCTCGATCTCCTCGTCGAGATCGGTGACCTGACGCTCCCCCACGAGCACCAGGAAGCCGTTCCCCTCGAAGGCCCTGAGCGCGAGTTCGCTCTGTGCCTCCGGGTCTATCCGGCGGGGTGTGCGCAGCGCGTAGCCGTTCAGCACGCGCTCGGTGTCCTCGGGCTGCACGAGCCCCTGGAAGACCGTGGGCATGCTCGCGTTGTACTCGGCGACCTCCTGGAAGACCCGCCGCCGGATCAGCTCGCGCACCGCGAGCCGCTCCTCGGCGATCTCGATCCCCCAGCCCGCGCCCCGGGTCCCACTGGTCGTCTCGTCGACGAACGTCACCATTCCCATGCCGACGAACAGTACGAGCCCCCACTGACAACCGGCGATCGAGCCCCCCGGATCCGACTTGAACATGTTCAAAAGGAGGTCTACATTCATCTCAGACAGCGTTTTGAACGCGTTCAAGAAGGGGTGGGGACATGGACCTCACAGTCGTCGCGTACGTCATCTACCTGCTGGTCAGCATCGCGCTGACGGTCTGGGTGGCGCGCACACTGAGCCACAACGGACGGATCTTCCTGTCGGACGTCCTGCACGGGAACGAGAAGCTCGCCGACGCCGTCAACCACCTGCTGGTGGTGGGCTTCTACCTCGTCAACCTCGGCTTCGTGGCGCTCTATCTGCACCAGAGCGACGAGATCACCGACGCCCGCGGGATCTTCGAGGCCCTGTCGACCAAGCTGGGTGTCGTCCTGCTGGTGCTCGGTGTCATGCACCTGGGGAACGTCTACGCGCTCAACAAGATCCGGCGGCGGGGCGTCATGGAGCGGGAGCAGACGCCGCCGGTGCGGCCGACGGACTGGGCCGCCCCCACGGCCGGGGCGTGAGGACGGTGACCGGGACACCGGCCACCGGGGACCGGGACGCGGCGAGCGTCCCGGTCCTCGGGCTCACCGTCCTCTATGACCCGAACTGCTCGCTGTGCGCCTTCCTGAAGAAGTGGCTCGCCGGGCAGTCCCAGCTCGTACCGCTGCGGTTCGTGCCGGCCGGTTCCGAGGAGGCCGCCCGGAGCTACCCGCGCCTCGACCACCGCGCCACCCTGGACGAGATCACCGTCGTGGGGGACGCCGGGCAGGTCTACCAGGGGGCCGCCGCCTGGATCGTCACCCTGTGGGCGCTGCGCGAGTACCGGGCGCTGGCCCACCGGTTGAGCACTCCCACGGGCGCGCGGCTGGCCCGGGGCGCGACCCTCGCCGCCGCCAAGTGGCGCGAGGCGCAGGCACGCCGGCGGTGGGGCGGCGGCGCGTACGAGTGGGGCGACGGCTGGAGCTACGACCCGGTCGCCGGATGGACCTTCGAGCCGCCCGCCTGTGACGGCGGCGGGTGCCCGGCCGTTCCCAGTCGTTAGGCTCGTCCTGTGCCAGCACCGACAGACAGCCCCGGCCCCATCGGCCCCTCCGGGCCCGCCGCCCCCGAGCCCGCCAAGTCCCCCGGCAAAGAGGCGAAGAGCCCGGCGAAGAGCGAACAGACCCGGGCCCTGATCCTGGAGACCGCGATGCGGCTCTTCCAGGAGCGGGGGTACGACAAGACGACGATGCGGGCCATCGCCCAGGAGGCCGGGGTCTCCGTCGGCAACGCGTACTACTACTTCGCCGGCAAGGAGCACCTGATCCAGGGCTTCTACGACCGGATCGCCGCCGAACACCAGGAGGCGGTCCGGGACGTGCTGGAGCGCGAGACGGACCTGGAGGCCCGGCTGGGCGGCGTGCTGAAGGTGTGGCTGGACATCGCCACGCCGTACCACGAGTTCGCCGTGCAGTTCTTCAAGAACGCCGCCGACCCGGACAGCCCGCTCAGCCCCTTCTCCCCCGAGTCGGAGCACGCGCGCCTGGAGGCCATCAGCGTCCACAAGGAAGTGCTGGCCGGGGCGAAGACCAAGGTGCCGGAGGAACTGCGCGAGGTGCTGCCCGAGCTGATGTGGCTCTCCCAGATGGGGCTCGTCCTGTACTGGGTCTTCGACCGCACCGAGAGCCGCGAGCGCAGCTACCGGCTCGCCGAGCGCGGCGCGCGTCTGACGGCGCGCGGTGTCTCGCTGGCCCGGTTCCGGCTCCTGCGGCCCCTCGTCCACGAGGTGCACGAGCTGTTCACGGACTTCCTGCCGGGGATGACGAAGGCCCTGCCCGACCCGGCGAAGAAGTCGGAACAGGGCCCGTCACGGACGGCCGGGACGACGGACTGAGGGGTGCCCGCCGTGGCGGGCACCCCCGTCGCACCGGAACGATCCGGCCGCCTGCGGCCTCAGTTGACCGCGTCGGCGTCCACCTCTCCCGGCGCCAGCTCCACGTCGTGCACCAGCGGCTCGTCGGTGACGACGACGTGCTGCGCCCGCGCCCCGTACGAACGGGCCGTCGCCGACAGCAGGTACGTCCCCGGGGCCGGGACCGAGACGATGTAGGAACCGTCGGCCAGCGAGGTCACCCGGTCCAGCTGACGGCCGCCCTTGGACAGCAGCGTGAGGACCGCCCCGTCGACGGCCTCGCCCTCCGCGTCCCGGACGAACCCGTGCACGGCCGACGCCCCGCCCCCGGCCGGGGCCTCGTCCTCCGACGGCTCCTCGGCGGGCTCCACCGCCAGGTGCGGCAGCCGCCTGTCCAGCCACCCGGGCAGCCACCAGTTGGAGTTGCCGAGCAGGTGCATCGCGGCGGGGACCAGGGCCGTACGGAGGATGAAGGCGTCCAGGGCGACCGCGGCCGCGAGGCCGACCCCCGCCATCGCCGCCCCCGAGTCACCGCTCAGGACGAAGGCGAGGAAGACGCACACCATGATCAGGGCGGCCGAGTTGATGACCCGGCTGGTCTCCGCCAGCCCGACGCGCACCGCCCGCGCGTTGTCCTTCGTGTGCACCCACTCCTCGTGCATCCGGCTCACCAGGAACACCTGGTAGTCCATGGACAGGCCGAAGAGCAGCGAGAGCATGATGACGGGCAGGAAGGCGTTGATCGGCCCCTCCTTGCCGAGACCCAGCAGGTCCAGGCCCCAGCCCCACTGGAAGACCGCGACCAGGACGCCGAAGGACGCGGCGGCCGCGATCAGGTTCATCAGCGCGGCCGTGAGCGGCACCACCAGGGAGCGGAAGGCGATCAGCAGGAGCAGGAAGCCCAGGCCGATGATCGTGGCGACGAACCAGGGCAGCCGGTCGCCGGTGATCGTGGCGAAGTCCTTCGACACGGCGGTCACCCCGCCGACGTGGGCCGTCGCTCCGGCGTCCGGGATCACCCGGTCCCGCAGGGTGTCGATGAGATCGTCGGTCTTCACCGACTGCGGCGAGGTCGTCGGGACCACCTGGATCACCGTCACCCCGTGCGCGGGCGGCAGCGCGGCGACCGCGGCGACCCCGGGCGTGGTGCCGATGCCCTTCGCCAGGGCGCCCGGGTCACCGGCGGTCACGACGACCTGGAGCGGGCCGTTGAAGCCGGGCCCGAAGCCCTCGGCCAGCAGGTCGTAGGCCTGCCGGGTCGTGGTCTTGGCGTCGTCGTTGCCCTGGTCGGTGGCGCCGAGGTGCAGCGACAGGACGGGGACCGCGAGGACCGCCATCACGGCCAGCGCGATGACCGCGACCGTACGGGGGCGCCGCTGCACGCCCGTCGACCAGCGGGCCGCGACCCCGCTCGCCCGCTCCGGCTCCGGGCCCTTCGCCGCCAGCTCGCGCCGCTGGCGGCGGCTGAGCACCCGGGTGCCGAGGACGCCGAGGAGCGCGGGCAGCAGCGTGATGGCCGCGAGCACGCTGAACACGACGGTCAGGGAGGTGCCGATGACCACGCCGTCCAGGAAGCGGAGGTTCGTCACGAGCATGCCCGCGAGCGCGATGCACACCGTGCCGCCCGCGAACAGCACCGCCCGCCCCGAGGTGTTGAGGGCGACGACCGCCGACTCCTCGGACTCCAGGCCCCGCAGGAGACCCCGCCGGTGCCGGGTGACGATGAACAGCGCGTAGTCGATGCCGACGCCGAGGCCGATCAGGGTGGCCAGCAGCGGGGCCAGGTCCGGGATGTCCGTGGCGTGGCTGAGCAGTTGCGTGGAGAACAGCCCCGTGCCCACCCCGAAGATCGCGATGCCGATCGGCAGCAGCATGGCGAACAGCGAACCGAAGGCGAGGAAGAGGACGACCGCCGCGGCCAGGATGCCGACCATCTCGGCGAGCCCGGTGGGCGGTTCCTGGACCCGCTGGATCGCCTGGCCGCCCAACTCGACCTCCAGACCTGCTCGTTCGGCGTCCTGAGCGGTGTCGACGACCTTCTGCACCAGGTCCTTGGGAACGGCGTTCGCCTGCTCGGCGAAGGTGATCTGGGCGTACGCGATCCGGCCGTCCTCACTGATCTGCGCGGCGCCCCGCTCCCCCTGGTAGGGCCCCGCGACCTGGCCCACGCCCTTCATGCCGGCGATCTCGTCCAGCACCGGCTGCATCCGGGACCGCACCGAGGCGTCCCTGACCGTGCCGTCCGCGACCTTCCACACCACCGTGTCGGTGTCCCCCGCGCTGTTCGGGAAGGCCTTCTCCATCTGGTCGTACGCACGCTTGGAGTCCGTGTTCGGAAGGGAGAACACGTTCGCGTAGTCCGTGCCCGCGGTGGTCGCCGCGAAACCGAGCCCGAACAGCGCACCCACCCACAGCAACAGGACCACCAGCCGGTGCCGATAGCACCACCGTGCCAATACCGCCACGTTCAACGCTCCTTAGTCGGTCGGTCCCCCAGGTCCTGGACACCAGGATTCGCGGCCGCACGCGCGGGGGGACACGACCCGCCCATGACTCTCAAGGAACTCCAAGGCACGATCGGCCCCCGCCGCCGACGGCCCGTCCGATACTGGGGACATGACCGCTCACGAGGGAGCCACCGTCCTCGTCGTCGAGGACGAGCCGAGCATCGCGGACGTCCTCACCATCGCGCTGCGCTACCACCGCTTCGAGGTGATGGCCGCGGGATGCGTCCGCGATGCGCTCGCCCTCGCCGAACGCACCCGCCCCGACGCGGCGCTGCTCGACGTGATGCTCCCGGACGGCGACGGCCGGGCGCTCGGACGTGAACTGCGCCTGCGGCAGCCGGACCTGGCCGTCGTCTTCCTCACCGCGCGGGACGCGCCGGCCGAGATCGTCGGCGCGCTCGGCTTCGGCGACGACTACATCACCAAGCCGTTCAACATCGACGAGGTCGTCGCCCGGATCACCGCCGTCCTGCGCCGCACCCGGCCCGACGACGTCCTGCCGCAGCGCCCGCCCCTGCGCTACGGCGATCTGGAGCTGGACGAGACGACGTACCAGGTCCACCGCGCGGGCACCACGGTCGAGCTCACCCCCACGGAGTACGCGCTGCTGCGCTTCCTCGTCCGCAACGGCGGACGGATCGTGCCCAAGGAGCAACTCCTGCGCCACGTGTGGCAGTACGAGCACCCGGCCGAGTCGACGGTCGTCGAGACGTACATCAGCTACCTGCGGCGCAAGCTCGAACCGCTGGGTCCGCCGGTGATCCACACCCGCCGGGGCGTGGGATACGGGCTCGCGTGAGGCCGCCCCTCCGGCCCGCCTGCCGGCCGTCGCGCTCCCGGCACGGCGTCCATTCGCTGCGCGGCAAACTGACGATCGCGAACGTGGGGCTGCTGGCCCTGGGCATCGTGGTGGCGACCGCCGTGAGCCTGATGGGCATGCGGCACTACCTGCTCGACCAGGTGGACGCCCAGCTCCTCAAGACCCGCAATTCGCTGGGCGGTTCACAGCTCACCATGCGCCAGATCGACACGCTCAGCGTCCTCGCGTTCGTGCACGACCGGATCGGCCCCGCGGCGGACGAGTCGTCGAGGCCGGACTCGGTCTTCGCGGCCGTCGACCGGAACGGCGAGGCCGTCGACGTGGCCGGCATCCAGCCCAACGGGACACAGCGCGCGTTCGCCGCCGCCGTCGACGACCCCGCCGCCCTCGCCCGCGCCGACGACCCGCGCGACATCACCGTGCGCGGTGCCGCCTACCGGGCGACCGGGGCACGCCTCGCCGACGGGACGTACGTGCTGTTCGCCGCCTCGACCGACGGACTGCACAAGGGCATCGCGAAGGCGCTCAAGCTCGACCTGGCCGTGGGCACCCTGCTGCTGGCGCTCCTCGCGTGCCTGACGATGTTCAGCGTGCGCCGCCGGATGCTGCCGCTGGAGGCCATGGTGGAGACCTCGTCCGCCATCGCCGAGGGCGATCTGACCCGGCGCGTCCCCTCCAGCCACCATCCGACCCAGGAGGTCGAACAGCTGCGGCTCGCGCTCAACTCCATGCTGCACCAGGTCGAGTCGGCCTACCGGACGCGCGAGGACAGCGCCGCCCAGCTGCGCCGGTTCGTCGGGGACGCCTCGCACGAACTGCGCACCCCGCTGGCGGCGATACGCGGCTACCTCCAGCTGTACGAGAAGGGGATGCTGACCGATCCCGTCGAGCGCAGGCGGGCCTGGGACCGGATGAACGCGGAGGCCGACCGCATGGGCCGGCTGGTCGACGAGCTGCTCACCCTGGCCCGCCTCGACCAGCGGCCCGAACTGCGCTTCAAGAACGTCGACCTGAGCCGGCTCGTGCGGGACGCGGCCGAGGACCTGCGCGCCCAGCAGCCCGGCCGGCCGGTCACCGTGGACGCCGACGGCACGCTGCTCGTGCGGGCCGACGAGTCGGGGCTGCGGCAGGTGCTGGGCAACCTCGTGGGCAACGTGCGCACCCACACGCCCGGCGACGTGCCCGTGCGGCTCGGCCTGGAGCGCACGGACGGTGTCCTGCGGCTGTGTGTCGCGGACAAGGGCCCCGGGCTCGCGCAGGAGGACGCGGCGCGCGTCTTCGACCGCTTCTTCCGGACCGGCGGCGGCGCGGGCAGCGGGCTCGGCATGGCCATCGTGGAGGGCGTGGTGAGGGCGCACGGGGGGACCGTCGCGGTGCGGACGGCACCCGGCGAGGGTCTGGCGGTGACGGTGACGCTGCCGGTCCGGCGCGGGTACGCGTCGGCGGGGTGACGGCGCGGACACCCGGGACGCTCGGGAGCACGGCCGCCGAGCGGTGCGGGCGCCGTGGGACCGGTGGCGCCCCGGTGCCGCCGTGCGGGCCGGGGAACTCTCGCCCATACACTGCGACCTGCGGAAACGGACTTGAACAAAAGCTGACCGAGGCGGTTGAACACGGGTCGCCACGGTCCCGTACACCACGATGAGGGCGAATCGGTCACTTCCGATCGGCCGCCATGTCACCACCGCGCATCGCACGGAAGGACCGCCGGGTTGTCGTTCACAACGAACTCTCGACAGCTGCCGAACACGGACGAGGCGCCTCCGCGCGACGAGACGAAGCCGGAACCGCTCGCGGACGCGGCCACGGACACGGACGAGGCCACGGACACGGGCGAGGCCACGGACACGGGCGCGGACGAGGACGCCGCCGCCTCGGGTGAGGGAGAGGCAGCGGCCGGGGCGGCCCCCGAGACCGACGGGGCCGCCTCGATCGGCTCCGGCGGCCCGGAGGGGACCGCGGCGGAAGCCGTCCCCGGTGCCCCGGCGGACACCGCCGGAACCGGGGACCGGGCCGAAGCGGACGCCCCGGCCGACGGCTCCGCCGAGGCGGTTCCGAGCGCCGTCGGAACAGCGGCCGAGACCGCACCGGAGGCCGGGACGGTGACCGAACCCGAGCCCGAAGCCGAGGCCGGGACGGTGACCGGACCCGAGGCGGGGACGGTGACCGAGACCGAAGCCGAAACCGGGACGGTGACCGAAGCCGAAGCCGAAGCCGAAGCCGGGGCGGAAGAGCCCGTCGAGGCCGGCTCGGACGCGGACAGCGTCCCGGACCCGGACCCGGCCGGGGACCCGGCCGGGGACCCGGCCGGGGAAGCCCCGGACGCGGCCCTCGGGGCAGGGGCCGGTGACGGTGAGGAGCCCCCGGGGGACGAGCCGCCCGTGCGCGGCCGGTGGCGCGGGTGGCGGGACCGGTATCCCGTCGCCGCCCGTACCCTCGCGTGGACCACGAGCGTCCTCGCCGCCGCGCTCGTCCTGTTCGCGCTGCTCATGCCGAGCCAGTCGGACAAGTTCCAGCCGGCCGAGTTCCTGCGGCTCCCGGTGGAGGCGATCATCGGCGCCGCGCTGCTGATCCTCCTGCCGCGCGTGCCGCGGATCGCCCTGTCCGTGCTCGCCGGTCTCGCCCTGGGCGTCCTGACCGTCCTGAACATCCTCGACATCGGGTTCAACGAATACCTCGGGCGGGGCTTCAACGTCATCCTCGACTGGGCGCTCTTCGCCGACGCGCAGTCCTACCTCCAGGACACGTTCGGCCACGGCGGCGCGCTCGGCATCGCGGCCCTGGCCGTGGCGCTCGTGATCGCCGTACTGGCCCTCATGACGCTGTCGGTCGTGCGGCTGGGCAACCTGGCGGCCCGTAACACCCAGAACGCGACCCGTACGACGCTGGTCCTGGCCGTCGCCTGGGTCACCTGCTCGACCCTCGGCGTGCAGAACACCGGGGTGCCCATAGCCTCCGAGCAGACCACGACGGTGGTCCAGGACCGGGCGGAGGCCGTGCGGCAGACGCTGCGGGACGAGGCCGAGTTCGCGAAGGTCGCCAAGAAGGACAACTTCGCGAACACGCCGCCCAGCCAGCTCCTCACCGATCTGCGCGGCAAGGACATGATCGTCACGTTCATCGAGAGCTACGGCCGCAGTGCCATCGAGGACCCGGTCATGGCGCCGGGCGTCGACGCGACGCTCACCGCCGAGAACGAGAAGCTGACCCAGGCCGGTTTCGCGGCGAAGAGCGGCTGGCTCACCTCGGCGACGTACGGCGGCAGCAGCTGGCTCGGCCACTCGACGTTCCTGTCGGGCCTGTGGATCAGCAACCAGCAGCGCTACCGCACCGTGACCGCGGGCGATCACCTGACCCTGGTCGGCGCCTTCAAGAAGACCGGCGACTACGACACCGTGGGCGTCATGCCGGGCATCCAGAAGGGCTGGCCCGAGCAGAATTTCTACGGCATCGACAAGCTCTACGACTCCAAGCACCTCGGCTACAAGGGGCCGAAGTTCAGCTGGTCGACCATGCCCGACCAGTACGCCCTGGCCGCGTACGAGCGCCTGGTGCACAGCAAGAAGCACGACAAGCCGCTGATGTCGACGATCATCCTGACCTCCAGCCACCAGCCCTGGGCGCCGATCCCTGAGACGGTCCCCGACGACCAGGTCGGCGACGGATCGGTCTACAAGGCCATCGAGAAGGCCGGCAAGAGGCCCGGTGACATCATCACCAGTTCGCCGAAGTCGAAGGTGGAGTACGGCAAGTCGATCTCGTACTCGGTGACGAGCCTGATCGACTTCCTGGTGAAGCACGGCAACGAGAACACCGTGCTGATCTACCTCGGCGACCACCAGCCGATCGCCCGGGTCAGCGGCGACCACGCCAGCCGCGACGTGCCGGTCTCGATCGTCGCCAAGGACCCGAAGGTGCTCGAAAAGATCGCCGACTGGGGCTGGACGGACGGTCTACAGCCCGAGCACGACGCCCCGGTGTGGAAGATGGACTCCTTCCGGGACCGCTTCCTGACGGCGTACGGCTCCACTCCGCACCCCTAGCGGTACCGGTCCCCTCTCCGTCCCGCGGGCGGTGGTCACGGCGAGAGCCGTCGGCCGCCGCCCGCGGCCGTGTCGTCGACGGCCGCGGCGATCACGGCCGTCGCGTCACAGCCAGCTCAGCTGCCAGAGGCGGAAGACTCCGGTCCCGTCGGACAGGTACTCGCCGCCGCTGATGTCCTCGGTGCTGATGACGTACTCCTTGCGCTGCCACAGGGGAATCAGCGGGACGTCCCGGGCGACGACCGCCTGGAGCTGCTGGAACGCCTCCGCCGTACGGCTCCGGTCCGCGTCGTCCTGGGTCTCCTGGATCAGGCGGTCGACGTTCTTGTCGCTGTAGCCGTTCTTCATGCTGTTGCCGGTGCCGACGAGCGGCGCGCCGAAGGTGTCCGCGTCGGGATAGTCGGCGACCCAGCCGACCGCCCAGGCGTCCAGTCCGCCCGCCGCGTACCGCTTCTGGAAGTCGGTCCACTCGAACCCCTCGGCCGTCACCTTGAACAGCCCGTCCCGCTCCAGCTGCCGCTTGAGCTCGACGGCCTCCTCACCCGCGGCGCCCCGCCCCTCGGCGAACCCGTAGGTGAAGCGCACGGGCAGCGAGACCCCGGCCTCGGTCAGCAGGGCCCGCGCCTTCTCGGGGTCCGGTTTCGGGTAGTCGTCGAAGAACGAGGTCGCGTGCCCCGTGATCCCCGCCGGGATCAGCCCGTACAGCGCCTCGGTGGTCCCCTTGTACGTCCGGTCGACCAGTTTCTCGCGGTCGACCAGCGAGGCGAGGGCCTGCCGTACCCGCGGGTCGTGGAACGGCGAACGCGCGCGCACGTTCAGGACGAAGTTGCGGGTCTCGGCGCTGTCGACCTCCGTGACGCGCTGCGCGGGGTCGCTCGGCGAGAGCCCGGCGAGCAGGGCGGGCGGCAGCTGGCGGGCCACGACGTCCAGCCGCTTCTCCTTCCAGGCCGCCTCCAGGGCCTGCGAGTTGGCGTAGTAGCGCAGCACGACGGGCCTGCCGAAGTCGTCGACGGCGCCCTTGTAGCGGGGGTTGGGGGCGAGGACGGCCTTCGTGCCCTTCGTGTACGTCTTCAGGACGTACGGCCCCGTGCCGTCGGCTCCGGTGTCGGTGCGCAGGCTGCGCCTGGGGTAGCGGGTGCTGTCGACGATCGACCCGGCGCCGGTGGCCAGCTTGAACGGAAAGGTCGCGTCGGCCGAGGAGAGACGGAAGGTGACGGTCAGGCCGCTCGCGTCCACGCCGTCCAGGGTGGAGAGCAGGGAGGCGGGCCCCACCTCGTCGTTGATGCGCTTGACGCGGTCGAAGGAGAACTTCACGTCCGCGGCGGTCACCTTGCGCCCGCTCGCGAACGTCAGGTCGTCACGGAGCGTGCAGCGGTAGGTGCGCAGCCCCGAGTCGGTGAAGGCGCAGCTCCTGGCGGCGTCCGGAACGGGCTTGGCGCCACCGGGCTCGAAGGTGAGCAGCGACTGGAAGACGTTGCTGAACAGGGCCCAGGATCCTGCGTCGTAGGCGCCTGCCGGATCGAGCGAGGTGACGTCGTCCGTCGTGCCCACCGTGATGGTGCGGTTGCCGTTCCCCTTCGCCGGTATCAGCTGCCAGCCGGCCACGCTCACGCCCGCCAGGACGAGAAGCGCCGCCAGAACCCATAAGCGAACCGATCGCATCGGTGCCCTCCCCCAAGCGCCCCGCACGCCACTCCCCAGTGACGCGGATCACCTAATCACAGGAGTTTCGGCCGGGGAAGGGAATCGGGAAGAGTGCTCGGGTCCGATGCGAATGATCTTTTCCGTCCCGCTTCACAGGGGATTCTCAGGCTTCGCGTGACGCCAGCTCGACGACCGTGATGTCCGAGGGCGCGCCGACCCGGGTCGGCGGCCCCCAGGCTCCCGCGCCCCGGGAGACGTACAGCTGCGTGTCGCCGTAGCGCTCCAGTCCCGCGAGCGTCGGATTGGCCGCGGCCGCGACGAGGTTCCCCGGCCACAGCTGCCCGCCGTGGGTGTGGCCGGACAACTGGAGATCGACCCCGTGGCGTACCGCTTCATGAATCTGCACCGGCTGATGGGCGAGCAGCACACAAGCACGTGTCGTGTCCCGGTCTCCGAGCGCCTTGCCGAAGTCGGGCCCCTGCCCCTCGCTCTCGCCCTGTAGGTCGTTCACCCCGGCGAGGTCGAAGCCGGCCAGCTCGGTCCGCGCGTTCTCCAAGGGGTGGATCCCCAGCTCCCGCACCTCCCGGATCCACTGCTCGGCCCCGGAGAAGTACTCGTGGTTCCCGGTGACGAAGTAGGCCCCGTGCCGGGCCCGCAGTCCGGCGAGCGGAGCGGCCGCGGGGCCGAGGTTCTTCACGCTGCCGTCGACCAGGTCACCGACGACGGCGATCAGGTCGGGCTGGGTGGAGTTGATGGTGTCGACGACCTTCTGGGCGAAGCCGCGCCCGAGCACCGGTCCGAGGTGGATGTCGCTCACGACGGCGATCCGGAAACCGTGGGCGGACCGGGGCAGTTTGGCGAGCGGCACGGTGACCCGCTTCACCGCGGGCCCGCGCAGCACGCCGTACGTCCCGTAGCCCACGGTCCCCACCGCGACGGCCGCGGCCGCGCCACCCACGACACGCGAGACGAACAGACGCCGCGACAGCGAGGAAGCGGCCTCCGCCGATCCAGCCGCCCCCACCTCGCCCACGGATTCGACCGACCCCGCAGGCTCAGCAGGTCCCGCGGGTTCGGCCGACCCCGCAGGTTCGGCCGGTCCCGCAGGTTCGGCCGGTCCCGCAGGCTCGGCCGACTTCGCCGATTCCGGCGGGACCTCCGGATCGGCGAGTCCCGTCAGCCCAGCGGATTCCAGCGCCCCGGTGGGTTCCGGCGACCCGGCAGGTTCCGGCCGTTCCTCCGCCGTCGGTGCCGCGCCGGAGGCGGAGCGCGCGCTCTCGCGCGGTCCCGTCCCCCCGGTCACGGCGGGGGAGGCGGCGCTCCCGGTGCTCCGCCGTCCGGCGGCCCGGCGCGCCCCGGCCCACCTCAGGACCGGCCGCACGAACTCCCCGGCCAGCAGCGCCAGCACGAGGTAGAGGGCCAGGGGCATCCACAGGAACCCGGGCCAGGCCAGCGTCCGCTGGAGCCAGAAGGGGGCGCCCGCACGCTCGCTCGCGACGGCGGCGACCATCAGCAGCGGCCCGGCGACGAAGACGGCCGCGCCCAGACGGCGGACCGGTCCGGGGCCGCTCGTGGTGTCCCGCACCAGCCGGCGCCAGGCGTACCAGTGCAGCCAGCCGAGCACGGCCAGGGCGAGCAGGGCCGCCGAAACGAACAAGATGACCATGACGCCGTATCCCCCGTTATGACGTCTGGCGCAAAGCGCGTACGCCGCGCAACCCGATGACCCCGACGGCCGTCCCAAGGACAAACGACACGACGGCGAGCGTCAGATGCACCCAGAAATACGTGGTCGGATCACCCGCGTCGTCGAACGCGAGCCCACTGGCGTCTTTCCAGAGATTCTTAGCGAAAGTGACCCAAATGACCCAGCTCCACACCCCGAAGGCGAGCAGGAACCAGGACACGGGGCGGCTGAGCTTCATGCGTTCAGTATCGCCGTCGCCCGCCGTGGTCCGGCGCCGGGGTGGAAGGGGCGAGGCGGTCCCCCCGAACGGTGATGGGAATTCCGGTCACAACACCTGTACTTTTTCGACCGTGCCCGTCTCGAAAATGATCATTCAGCGATCTCTGCTGGTCGCTTCCGCTTCTTTGTTGACCCTTTCGCTCGCCGCGCCCGCGTTCGCCGACACCGCCGACGAGAACCCCTCGGAGAGCCCCAGCGCCTCTCCGTCGGCCACTCCCCCGGCGAACATGTCGACCCTCGGCGGTGAGCGGCTCGGCCGTCCCGGCAACCAGGTGAACCTCGGCGCCGGTGCCCCCGTCCTGCCCGCGGGCATCACCGCCCGTTCCTGGATCGTCGCCGACGCGGAGTCCGGTGACGTCCTGGCCGCGCACAACGCGCACTGGCGGCTGCCCCCGGCGAGCACGCTGAAGATGCTGTTCGCCGACACGGTGCTGCCCAAGTTCCCGAGGAGCACCACGCACAAGGTGGCCCCCTCCGAGCTGGCGGGCATCGGCGAGGGCTCCAGCGTGGTGGGCATAAAGGAGAACGCGACGTACACCGTCCACGACCTGTGGCTCGGTGTCTTCCTGAAGTCCGGCAACGACGCCGTGCACGTGCTGTCCGCGATGAACGGCGGCATCGCGGAGACGGTCAAGGACATGCAGGCGCACGCGGACGACCTCCAGGCCCTGGACACGAACGTGGTGAGCCCGGACGGCTACGACGCCAGGGGCCAGGTGTCGTCCGCCTACGACCTGACGCTGTTCGCCCGATCGGGGCTCCAGAAGAAGGACTTCCGGGAGTACTGCTCGACGGTGCGGGCCACGTTCCCGGGCACGACGGCCGGGGGCAAGAAGGGTGCGGCCGGCCGCGCGTCCTCCGAGATCCGCAACACCAACCGGCTGCTGTCCGGCGACAGCGACATCACCCCGTACCAGGGCATCGCGGGGGTGAAGAACGGCAACACCACCAACGCGGGCGCCACCTTCACGGGTGTCGCCGAGCGCGGCGGCAAGGTGCTGCTCGTCACGGTCATGAACCCGGAGAAGAAGGAGCACAACGAGGTCTACAAGGAGGCCGCGCAACTGCTCGACTGGGGGTTCCAGTCCGTGGGCAAGGTCCAGCCGGTGGGTGAACTGGTCCCGCCCAAGGGCGTGGACACCACCGCCCAGCCGGGCGCGAACGCGTCGGCCGGAGCGAGCCCCGGCACGGGCACGGGTTCCGGCACGGGCACCGCGCACGCCTCCACGAAGCCGGTGGCGGCCGCCTCGGCGCGGGGCGGTTCGAGCGGCATCGGCGTCGCGCTCGGCCTGGCGGGCGGCTTCCTCGTCCTGCTCGCCGCGGGCGTCTTCCTGGTCAACCGCCGCTGGCCGCTGCCGGACCTGATGCGCCGTCGCCGCTGATCCCCCGGGATTCCGGGGCCCCCGGGTCCCTCCCGCCCCGCGGGCCGGCCGGTTCCCGCGGGCCGGCCGGCTCGTCCGGAGCGTCCTGGCTGGCCGCTTCCCGGCCCTGTCCCTCACCGGGGGTCGCCGTCCAGGCGGCGGAGTACAGGAGCAGTTTCGAGGTGAAGTTGATCCACAGGAGCAGCGCGATCGGCACCCCGAAGGCGCCGTACATGCTCTTCGACGCCACGCCCCTCATGTAGCCGCTGAGCAGCAGCTTGAGCAGTTCGAACCCGACGGCGCCGATCAGCGCCGCGACGATCAGCCGACGGCGCGGCGGCTCGACGCCGGGCAGCAGCGTGAGGACGTAGAGCAGGACCAGGAAATCGGCGAGCACGGCCACCGCGAAGGCGCTGAACTGGAGCAGGGTGGTCCCCCAGCCGTTCTCGTCGAGGCCCGCGTGCCGCGCCGACCAGCCCATCGCCGTGGACGCGAGGGTGGAGACGGCGACGGTGAGGAGCACGGCGCCGCCGAGACCGACGAGGACCCCGCCGTCCTTGACCTTGCGCAGCAAGGGGTTCTCCTCGTCGTCGGGCAGCTCCCAGACCGCGCGCAGACAGTCCCGCATCTGGCCGACCCAGCCGATGCCGGTGATCAGCAGCAGGGCACCCGCGATGAGCCCGATCGTGCCGGCGTTCTGGACGAGAGCGTTGATGTCCAGCTGGTCGGAGATGCCCGGCACCTGCTCGGCGAGCTTGTCCTGGAGGTCCTTCTGCTGTTCGGCGCTCAGCGTGGCCGCGGCGATCGCGGCGGCCACGGTCAGCAGCGGGAACAGCGCCACGAAACTGATGAAGGTCATCGCCGCGGCGAGCCGGGTCCACTTCACACGGTCCAGCCGCTCGTACGACCGCCACGCGTGCGTGGCCATCAGGCGTACGACCAGGGGCCCCACACCGGGGATCTTTTTCAACCAGTCCATGATCCGACTCTGCCCTCGTCTCGGAAAACCAGTGACCGTGTACCCCAGAAACGCAGAACGGTGGCGAACGCCATGCCGATGCCCGCACCCGAGACGGTGTCCGCGCGCGGCGACGTGAACCCGAGCCCGTAGTGGCTGACGGCGACGCACAACAGCTGTACGAGCGCGCCCGCGACGTTCACCGCGAAGAAGACCGTGTACCGGCGCGGGCCGCGGGCCGCCGTGTGCCGGTAGGTGCCGAGCGCGTTCCCGGCGTACGCCACCGAACAGCCGCCGAGGAAGGACAGCGCCTTGGCGGTCAGCGGGTCCAGGCCCGCCGGGCCGCGGAGCCAGACGAAGAGGCCGAGGTCGGCCGCGTAGGCGAGGAGACCGACGGAGGCGAACCCGAGGAGCTCGCGCAGGAACCGCTTCCGGGGGCGGGCCGCCCCCGGAACCGCCGTCGGCTCCGTGCCGAGGGCCCTTCGGGCGGCCGGCGCCCCGGTGTCCGTCCCGCGGCCGCCGGGGCGCCCGGCGCCGGGCCGGTCCTCGGTGACGCTCACCAGTTCGCCACGGCGAGCCCGTACATGGCCAGCCACACCAGGCCGATGAGGGCGAGCGGACGGTCGCGCAGGACCACGTCCTCCGGCTCTCCCGCCGCGCCCCGGTCGGCGAAGACCGCGTAGCGCAGGACGGCCAGGGTGAAGGCGATCATGGACAGCTGACGCCACGGCAGCACCCCGGCGCTCGGCACCCCGCCCTCCTCCAGGGCCCACAGGCAGTAGCCGAGGACGGAGACCCCGGCGGCCAACTGCCACACGAAGCGCAGGTAGCCGGTCGTGTACTCGGTGAGCAGCGCGCGCGTGGCCCCCGCCCGCCCCGCCATCTGCACGGCTTCGGAGTAGCGCTTGGCCGAGACCATGAACAGTGCCCCGAAGCCGGTGGTGATCAGGAACCAGCGCGAGAGCGGGATCCCGAGGGCCAGACCGCCGATCATGGCCCGCATCAGGAACCCGGTCGTGACGACGACGAGGTCCACGACGAGCACGTGCTTCAGGCTGACGCAGTACGCCAGTTGCATGCCGAGGTACGCGGTCAGCAGCGCACAGACGGCCGCCGGGCAGAGCCAGGCGGCGGCCACGGGCGCGAGGACCCCGAGGGTGCCGCCGACGGCGTACGCGACCGGGACGGGGACCTGGCCCGCGGCGACCGGACGGTGGCGCTTCACGGGGTGGGCGCGGTCGGCGGCGGCGTCCCGGGCGTCGTTGACCAGGTACACGGCGGCGGCGCAGGCCGTGAACAGGACGAAGACCAGCGAGAGGTGGACGAACGCGTGCTGGGTGAAGAGCCGGCCCGCGGCGGCCGGGGCGGCCACGACGAGCACGTTCTTCACCCACTGGCGGGGACGCGCGGTCCTGACGAGACCCCGCAGCAGCCCGGTCAGGCTCCTGGGCGGTGGGGCGAGGGCCGGGGGGCGTTCCAGGAGCGCCGTGCGCTCAGCCATGGCCGGCCCCGATCCAGCGGGCGCCGAGGCCGGCCGCCGCGGCTCCCAGGGCCGCGCCGGCGGCGACGTCCGTGGGGTAGTGGACGCCGACGACCAGGCGCGAGAGGCACATCGCGGCGGCGAGCGGCGGGACGGCGTACGCGCCGAGCGTCCCGTAGGCGACCGCGGCGGCGGAGGAGGAGGCCGCGTGCGAGCTGGGGAAGGAGTGCCGTCCGGCCGTGCGCGCCCGGGGCTCCACGTGGGTGGGACGCGGGCGGCGCACGATCCGCTTCAAGGCCGTGCTCGCCAGGTGCGCGCCGGCGGTGAGCACCGTGGCGCGCAACCACGCGCTGCTCCGTCCGCGGTCGGCGACCGCTCCGGCGAGTCCCGCGGCGAGCCACAGGGCGCCGTGTTCCCCGCTCCAGGACAGGGCGCGGGCGACGGCCGCGACGCGCGGGTCCGTGCCGCGGGCGTGGAGTGCGGACAGCAGCCGCCGGTCCATGTCGCCCAGGGAGCCATGGCCGTCGAGCCGCCGGTCCGTCCCGTCACGGTCGTCAAGGTCGTCCATGTGAGGCCACTCTTCTAGGGAGCGGTCGCAGAATTACGGTAATCTTTAACGACATCCCATTAATCACCCATTTCGGTGAGGGGCCGGGAGCGCTGGGTGGATTGTCCCGTTGTGCGCCTCCGGCGGCGCTACGGTCACGGTCATGCCTGCCGACTCCGTCTCCGTCACGGGTTGGGGCCGCACCGCCCCGACCACCGCCCGTATGGTCCGTCCGCGCACCTACGGGGAGGCGGCGGCGGCCGTCCGGGAGTGCGGGGCGCGGGGAGGGATCGCCCGGGGGCTCGGACGGGCGTACGGCGACGCCGCGCAGAACGCGGGCGGTGCGGTGTTCGACATGACGGGCCTGGACCGGATCCACGCCATCGACGCGGGCGGCGGCACGGTCCTGTGCGACGCGGGGGTGTCCCTGCACCGGCTCATGGAGGTCCTGCTCCCCCTCGGCTGGTTCGTGCCGGTGACGCCGGGGACCCGTCATGTGACCGTGGGCGGCGCGATCGGCGCGGACATCCACGGCAAGAACCACCACGTGTCGGGCTCCTTCACCCGTCACGTCCTGTCCTTCGAGCTGCTGACGGCGGACGGCGAGATCAGACCGGTCGGGCGCGGCACCCCCCTGTTCGACGCCACGGCGGGCGGCATGGGCCTGACCGGCGTGATCCTGACGGCGACCGTCCGCCTCCAGCCGGTGGAGACCGCCCTGATGTCCGTCGACACCGAACGCGCGGTGGACCTGGACGACCTGATGGCGCGTCTCACCTCGGGCGATCACCGCTACCGCTACTCGGTGGCCTGGATCGACCTCCTCGCCCGCGGGGCCGGGACGGGCCGCTCGGTGCTGACCCGCGGCGATCACGCGCCGCTGGACGCGCTGCCGCCGCGGGCCCGGCGGCACCCGCTGGCGTTCCGCCCGTCACGGCTGCCGGCCGCCCCCGCCTTCGTACCGGAAGGGCTCCTCGGGCGGACGACGGTGGGGCTCTTCAACGAGCTCTGGTACCGCAGGGCGCCTCGCGCACGGACCGGTGAACTCCAGCCGATCCCGGCCTTCTTCCACCCCCTCGACGGGGTGCCGCACTGGAACCGGGTCTACGGGCGCGGCGGCTTCGTCCAGTACCAGTTCGTCGTCGGACACGGCCGGGAGGAGACCCTGCGCCGGATCGTGCGGCGCGTCTCCGAACGCCGCTGCCCGTCCTTCCTCGCCGTCCTGAAGCGCTTCGGGGAGGGGGATCCGGGCTGGCTGTCCTTCCCCGTGCCCGGGTGGACCCTCGCCCTGGACGTCCCGGCGGGCCTGCCGGGGTTGGGTTCCTTCCTCGACGAGCTGGACGAGGAGGTGGCGGGCGCCGGGGGACGCGTGTACCTCGCCAAGGACGCGCGGCTGCGGCCCGAGCTGCTGGCCGCGATGTATCCGCGGCTCGGCGCGTTCCGGTCCCTGCGCCGGGAGCTGGACCCGCGCGGAGTCTTCACCTCGGACCTGTCCCGCCGCCTCGGCCTGTAGGCCCCCCGTCCTGTAGGCCCCCGTCTGAAGGAGCTGGCTGTCATGAAGGACGCCTTCGGTATCCCCCAGTCCCTGCTGGTGCTCGGCGGCACGTCCGAGATCGCGCTGGCCACCGCGCGCCGGCTGATCACCCGGCGCACCCGCGCGGTGTGGCTCGCCGGGCGGCCGACGCCCGCCCTGGAGGAGGCCGCCGAGCGGCTGCGCGGGCTCGGTGCGGACGTCCGCACCGTCGCCTTCGACGCCCTCGATCCCGAGTCCCACGAGGCCGTGCTCGGCAAGGTCTTCGCCGAGGGCGACATCGACGTGGTGCTGATGGCGTTCGGGGTGCTCGGCGACCAGGCCGTGGACGAGAAGGAGCCGGTCGCGGCGGTCCGGGTCGCGCAGACCAACTACACGGGTGCGGTCTCCTCGGGCCTGGTGTGCGCGCGGGCGCTTCAGACGCAGGGGCACGGCTCCCTGGTGGTGCTGTCCTCGGTCGCGGGCGAGCGCGCCCGCCGCTCGAACTTCATCTACGGCTCCAGCAAGGCGGGGCTGGACGCCTTCGCGCAGGGGCTGGGGGACGCCCTCCACGGCACGGGCGCGCACGTCATGGTCGTGCGCCCCGGGTTCATCCGTACCCGGATGACGGCCCATCTGCCCGAGGTGCCGCTGTCGACCACTCCGGAGGCGGTGGCCGAGGCGATCGAGCTGGGACTGCGGCGCCGCTCCGAGACGGTGTGGGTGCCGGGGGCCCTGCGGATGGTCATGTCGGCGCTGCGGCACACCCCCCGGGCGGTGTTCAGGCGGCTGCCGGTCTGAGGCCCGGCGGAACCGCCTGGACCGCCTAGACCGCCGGCAGCGTGGTGTCCCGTTCGGGTGCGGAGGCCTGCGGGGGCACCACGGCGCCGCCGAAGACGAACTCGCGGAGCTTGCGCCACACCCCGTCGGCGCCCTGCTCGTAGAGGGCGAATCCGGTGCAGGGCCATCCGGCCTCGTACCCGGAGAGCGCCTCGAAGGCGTGGTCCATCGCCTCTTCGCCGATGCCGTGCGCCACGGTGACGTGCGGGTGGTACGGGAACTGCAGCTCGCGGGCGACGGGGCCCGAGGTGTCCCGGACCTGCTTCTGCAGCCAGGTGCAGGACTCCGCGCCCTCGGCCACCCGTACGTAGACGACCGGTGACAGGGGGCGGAAGGTGCCCGTGCCGGACAGCCGCATCGGGAACGGGCGCCCGGCGGCCGCGACCTCGACGAGGTGCGCCTCGATCGCGGGCAGCGCCGAGTCCTCGACCTCGGTCGGCGGCAGCAGGGTGACGTGCGTGGGAATGCAGCAAGCCGCGGGGTCGCCGAAGCCCGCGCGCCGCTCCTGGAGCAGGCTGCCGTGAGGCTCCGGGACCGCGATCGACACTCCGATCGTTACGGTCCCCACGTCGTCTCCTGTCGTTGTCGAGGGTCAGGGCTGTTCGGTGGTGCGGCGCGGGCGGAGGCGATCGCTCGGTCCGCCCCGCCTTCGACTGTACGGCGGTACGACCCGCAAACGGCCGTCGTAGGAGTGTCGCGCTCGTCTCGTACTGACTGCCGAAGGTGGTGTGGTAGGGAGGCCGTTCCGCCGTACGGCCGGGGCACGGCCCCCCGTACGGCGGTGGCCCCGGCCGTCAGTGCTTGGCCGGCAGGAACCCGACCCGGTCGTACGCCTGGGAGAGCGTCTCCGCGGCGACGGCGCGCGCCTTCTCGGCACCCTTGGCCAGGATCGAGTCGAGGGTCTCGGGGTCGTCCAGGTACTGCTGGGTGCGCTCGCGGAACGGGGTCACGAACTCGACCATGATGTCGGCGAGGTCCGTCTTGAGGGCGCCGTACATCTTGCCCTCGTACTCCCGCTCCAGCTCGGCGATCGACTTGCCGGTGAGGGTGGAGTGGATGGTGAGGAGGTTCGAGACGCCCGGCTTCTCCACGGCGTCGTAGCGGATCACCGTGTCCGTGTCGGTGACGGCGCTCTTGACCTTCTTCGCGGTGACCTTGGGGTCGTCGAGCAGGTTGACGAGGCCCTTCGGCGTGGACGCCGACTTGCTCATCTTGATCGACGGGTCCTGGAGGTCGTAGATCTTCGCCGTCTCCTTGAGGATGTACGGCTTCGGGATGGTGAAGGTCTGGCCGAACCGGCCGTTGAAGCGCTCGGCGAGGTCACGGGTGAGCTCGACGTGCTGGCGCTGGTCCTCGCCGACCGGCACCTCGTGGGCCTGGTACAGCAGGATGTCCGCGACCTGGAGGACGGGGTACGTGAACAGGCCGACGCTCGCGCGGTCCGCGCCCTGCCTGGCCGCCTTGTCCTTGAACTGGGTCATCCGGCTGGCCTCGCCGAAACCGGTGAGGCAGTTCATGATCCAGGCGAGCTGCGCGTGCTCGGGGACGTGGCTCTGGACGAAGAGCGTGCAGCGCTCGGGGTCGAGGCCGGCGGCGAGCAGCTGCGCCGCGGCGAGCCGGGTGTTGGCGCGCAGGTCCGCGGGGTCCTGCGGGACCGTGATCGCGTGCAGGTCGACGACCATGTAGAACGCGTCGTGGGACTCCTGGAGCGCCACCCACTGACGGACGGCGCCGAGGTAGTTGCCGAGGTGGAACGAGCCTGCCGTGGGCTGGATTCCGGAGAGCACGCGAGGACTGTCAGAGGCCATGTTCACCATTCTCTCAGGTGTCGGGGCCCGCTCCGGAACTGGCCGGAAAGAGACGGTACTCGGGCGGGCCGGTGCGCCGGCTCCGGGAACCGCGGCCTCCGAGCCTCCGGCCCGTCGGCACAGACGGTCACCATTTCGCTCACCTGAGCGGCTTTCGAACACACAACGTCATATAAGTGCAACGGTGAGGTGACGTTCCTGCTGGAGGGGGTGTTTTTCGAGGTCGCCGACGCTTAGAAATGCCGAACCGCCCGGTAACCGGATTCGGCAGGGCGGAGCGCTGATCGGACATCGCCGCCCAGGAGAACTCCCGGCGGATCCGTCGGCGCACCCAGAAATTGGCACAACGGTGTGCGGGCCGACTCTGCGTCGGCCGGTTGGGGGTTCCATGCGCGGGCTTCGTGAACTGGTCACGGTGGTGGGAGCGTTGGGCGCGACCGCCGCGGCGGCGGTGTCGGTGGCACCGGCCGCTCTGGCCGGCCCGGCGGCGAGCGCACCGGTGGCCGCACCGGCGGTCCGGGAGAGCGCCGAGAACGCCGTGCAGAGCTCCTCGGGCGACAGCCCGGACATCGTCCTGACCGTCGCCGGTGACACGGGACGGACGACCACCATGCACAGCGGCGATCCGGATTTCGGACGGCTGTGGCGGCTGCTGTCGCCCCGGTACACGGGGCCGAAGAAGACGCCCGACGAGTGGGCGGACGGCCACCTTCCCGTTCCCCAGGTCACGGTGATCTGGGGGAGCACGGGTCCCGGGGGTGACGTCGCCATCGAGCGCCAGGACCAGGTGTTCCTCACCGCGGACGGCTCGCCGTGGGTGCGGTCGGATCTGGCTCCCGACCTGGTGGGCGGCGACTACCGCTGGCACCGGGCGCCGCTCTCGGTGTTCGAGGAGCTGGCGAAGGAAGAAAGGCTCTTCGGCTCCGGGGCGACCGCGTCCGCCGTCCGGGTGGAGTTCGACCCGGCGGTGTGGGCGGTGCCCGGACTCGCCGCGGGCCTGGCCCTGGGCGCCGGGGCCACGTGGTTCATCCGCCGCGCGACGGTCCGGCGCGTGAACGCCGAGCCGCTGCGGGAACCGCGCCAGGAGCTGGCCGAGGTCTGCTGACCCGTCCGGCCCCGGCGCGGGCCGACGCCGGTCCGGGGCCGGACGGGTCCGGCCCCGGTGCGGCGCGTCAGCCGAGGTCGATCTCGGGGTAGAGCGGGAAGCCGGTGAGCAGGTCGCTCGCGCGGTGGGCGATCTCGTCGGAGATCTTCGTGTCCAGGACGTGCTGCGCCTTGGAGGGCGCGCCCTTGGCGGTGGTGCCGGGCTCCGCGGCGGTCAGGACGCGGTCGATCAGTCCGGCGATCTCGTCCATCTCGGTCGCACCGAGGCCACGAGTGGTCAGCGCGGGGGTGCCGATGCGGATGCCGGAGGTGTACCAGGCGCCGTTCGGGTCGGCGGGGATCGCGTTGCGGTTGGTGACGATGCCCGAGTCGAGCAGGGCGGACTCGGCCTGACGGCCGGTGAGGCCGTAGGAGGAGGCGACGTCGATCAGGTTGAGGTGGTTGTCGGTGCCGCCGGTGACCAGGGTCGCGCCGCGGCGCATCAGGCCCTCGGCCAGGGCACGGGAGTTGTCGACGACGGCCTGGGCGTAGTCGCGGAACTCGGGGCGGCGGGCCTCGGCGAGCGCGACGGCCTTGGCGGCCATCACGTGGGGCAGCGGGCCGCCGAGGACCATCGGACAGCCGCGGTCGACCTGCTCGGCGAGGGTCTCGTCGCACAGGACCATGCCACCGCGCGGGCCGCGGAGCGACTTGTGCGTGGTGGTGGTGACGATCTGGGCGTGCGGGACCGGGTCGAAGTCGCCGGTGAGGACCTTGCCCGCGACCAGACCGGCGAAGTGCGCCATGTCGACCATGAGGGTGGCGCCGACCTCGTCGGCGATCTCCCGCATGATCCGGAAGTTCACCAGGCGGGGGTAGGCGGAGTAGCCGGCGACGATGATCAGCGGCTTGAACTCGCGGGCCGAGGCGCGCAGGGCCTCGTAGTCGATGAGACCGGTGGCCGGGTCGGTGCCGTACGAGCGCTGGTCGAACATCTTGCCCGAGATGTTCGGCCTGAACCCGTGGGTGAGGTGGCCGCCGGCGTCCAGGGACATGCCGAGCATGCGCTGGTTGCCGAAGGCCTGGCGCAGTTCGGCCCAGTCGGCCTCGGTGAGGTCGTTGACGTTGCGGACGCCGGCCTTCGCGAGGGCCGGGGCCTCCACGCGGGCGGCGAGGACGGCCCAGAAGGCGACGAGGTTGGCGTCGATGCCGGAGTGCGGCTGGGCGTAGGCGTGCTCGGCGCCGAACAGTTCGCGGGCGTGCTCGGCGGCGAGGGCCTCGACGGTGTCGACGTTGCGGCAGCCGGCGTAGAAGCGGCGGCCGACGGTGCCCTCGGCGTACTTGTCGCTGAACCAGTTGCCCATGGCCAGGAGGGTGGCCGGGGAGGCGTAGTTCTCGGACGCGATCAGCTTCAGCATGTCGCGCTGGTCGGCGACCTCCTGGCCGATGGCGTCGGCGACGCGGGGCTCCACGGCCCGGATCACGTCGAGGGCGCTGCGGAAGGCGGTGGACTCGGTGGAAAGGGGCTCTGTCATGACGGCCTCCGGACGTTGTCATCAGCGTTCACGGGTCGGCCCAGGCGCACGGCACTGTGGTGCCACGACTCCTCGCCCGGACACTCCGGGCCCCTCGGAACGGCCTGCTTCTCCGTCCAGAGGTCCGGGATCGCCCCGGGGAAGCCACAGCGCGGGTGCCGCTCCCCGATGGTCGGTCCCATCCCAGCGCGCCAGTCACGGCCCCGTCGATCAGCGTACCGGGCGCGCCGGATCACCGGGGTCCCCGGTCCACCATGCGAGCGACGATAGGAAAGAGGCCACAAGCCCAGAACGGAGATCCCGTGACCACCATGGATGCCAGGGAGACGACGGAGGCGTTCATCGCCTCGGCCGACGCGCACAGCGCGCACAACTACCACCCGCTGCCGGTCGTCGTGGCGACGGCGGACGGGGCCTGGATGACGGACGTCGAGGGGCGCCGCTTCCTCGACATGCTGGCCGGATACTCGGCGCTGAACTTCGGCCACGGCAACCGGCGGCTGATCGAGGCGGCCAAGGCGCAGCTGGACCGGGTGACGCTGACGTCGCGGGCGTTCCACCACGACCGGTTCGCGGACTTCTGCCGGGAGCTGGCCGCGCTGTGCGGCATGGAGACGGTGCTCCCGATGAACACCGGCGCGGAGGCGGTCGAGACGGCCGTGAAGACGGCCCGGAAGTGGGGCTACCGGGTCAAGGGCGTCCCCGCCGAGATGGCGAAGATCGTGGTCGCGGGCAACAACTTCCACGGGCGTACGACGACGGTCATCAGTTTCTCGACGGACCCGGAGGCCCGGGCCGACTTCGGCCCGTACACCCCGGGGTTCGAGATCGTGCCGTACGGGGACCTGACGGCCATGCGGGCGGCGGTCACGGAGAACACGGTGGCCGTGCTGCTGGAGCCGATCCAGGGGGAGGCGGGGGTACTGGTGCCGCCGGCCGGTTACCTGCCGGCCGTGCGGGAGCTGACGCGGGAGCGGAACGTCCTGTTCGTCGCGGACGAGATCCAGTCGGGGCTGGGGCGGACCGGCCGTACGTTCGCGTGCGAGCACGAGGGTGTGGTGCCGGACGTGTACGTGCTCGGGAAGGCGCTCGGCGGCGGGGTGGTGCCGGTGTCGGCGGTGGTGTCGAGCGCGGAGGTGCTGGGGGTGTTCCGGCCCGGGGAGCACGGGTCGACCTTCGGCGGGAACCCGCTGGCCTGCGCGGTGGCCCTGGAGGTGATCGAGATGCTGCGGTCGGGCGAGTACCAGGCGCGGGCGGCCGAGCTGGGCGCGCACCTGCACCGGGAGCTGGGTCTGCTGAAGGACTCCGGTCGTGTCACCGCGGTGCGCGGGCGCGGCCTGTGGGCGGGCGTCGACATCGCCCCCGCGCACGGTACGGGCCGGGAGGTCTCGGAGCGGCTGATGGAGCGGGGCGTCCTCGTCAAGGACACCCACGGCGTCACCGTCCGGATCGCCCCGCCGCTGGTCATCACCGAGGAGGACCTGGACTGGGGGCTGGCCCAGCTGCGGGCCGTGCTCGGCGCGTAGGGGTCCGGGCCCGGGGACCCGCGGGCGGGCCTAGAGGATCACGTGGGGCAGGAAGCGGGCGTACTCGTCCGTGACGGGGCCGGAGGACTCCCGGATGCCCAGGCCCGCCGGCTCGTCCTCGACGACCCAGGCGCCGAGGACGGTCCGGTTGCCGTCGAAGGACGGGAGCGGCGCCAGCTCCTGGTAGCAGCAGGCCTCGCCGCGCACGACGGGGGCGGCGCCGGGTTCGTGGATCGTCACCCCGGCGCCCTCGCGGCCGAGCAGGGGTTTGGCCACGTAGCCGTTCGCGCGGGCCAGCTCGCGGGGGCCGTCGAGGTAGGCGGGAAGCAGGTTCGGGTGGCCCGGGTAGAGCTCCCAGAGGACGGCGAGGAGGGCCTTGTTGGACAGGAGCATCTTCCAGGCGGGCTCGATCCACAGGGTCGTACCGGTGCCGCCGCCGTTGTCGAGGGTGTCCAGGACGTGGCCGGCGAACGCGTCGGTGGTGAGCCACTCCCAGGGGTAGAGCTTGAAGCAGCTGCGGATGAACGCGAGCCGGTTGTCGACGAAGCGGCCGGAGAGGGGGTCCCAGCCGATCTCCTCCATGGAGATCCAGTCCGTGTCGAGACCTGCCTGCTCCGCGGTCTCCTTCAGGTAGGCGACCGTCATCAGGTCCTCGCCGAGTTCGTCCTCGGCGGAGTGCGCGAAGTGGAGCGGGCCGCCCGGCGGGAGGAGGGCGGCCTGCTTCTTCCAGGCCGCGACGAGGCGTTCGTGGAGGGAGTTCCACTGGTCGGCCCCGGGGAAGCGGTCCTCCATCCAGAACCACTGCGGGCTCGCGGCCTCGACCAGCGAGGTCGGTGTGTCGGCGTTGTACTCCAGGAGCTTCGCCGGGCCCGTCCCGTCGTAGCGGAGGTCGAAGCGGCCGTAGACGGAGGGGAGTTCGGCACGCCGGTGCCAGGCCTCGGAGACGGCCGCCACCACCCGGGGGTCGTCGATGCCGAGGTCGGCGAAACGTCCCCGCTCGACGATGTGACCGGCCGCCGTCAGGCACATGGCGTGCAGTTCCTCGACGACCTCCTCCAGCGCCTCCACCTCGGGCAGCGAGAAGACGTAGTAGGCGCTCTCGTCCCAGTAGGGGCGCAGGGAGCCGTCGGGGTGGCGGGTGAGCGGGTAGATCAGCCCCTGTCCCTCGACGGTCTGCTGCCAGCCGGGGCGGGGAGTGGTGGTGCGGCGTTCCATGGGGTGCGTGGTTCTCCGTCTCGGCGGGCGGGTGGGTTCTCCGTCTCGGCGGCGGGCCGGGGCCGGGGCCCTCGCGCCGGCCCCGGCCCGCGGATCAGCCGCCGGAGCTGCCCTTGCCGCCGCCGAAACCGCCGCGGTGCACGCCGCCGCCCGAACCGCCGGAGCCACCGGAACCGCCCGGCTTGGTGAAGGAGCCGCCCTCGACCCAGTGGCTCTTCTTGTCGCCGCCGTAGTACCAGCCGCTGTGGGACGAGCCCGTGGAGGACTTGCAGTTCTTGTCCGAGACGACCTTGTAGCCCTTGCCGGCGTTGTAGCTGTCGCGGTCGACGCAGCGCTTGTCGGGGTCCGAGGAACAGGCGGTGAGCGCCACCGCGAGAAGTCCCATGCTCCCGAGGACGACCGAGCCCGAGCGCAGTTGCCGTCGTACGTCTGCCATGTCCGTTCCCCCGCTTGTTCTCTTCGGATCGTTTCCGACTGAAGTGGACAGAGTAGAGATCCCGTCCGACAAGTCCACGACGGCCCCCCGCGACGCGTTGTCCCCTACAGTCGCTTCGTGCTCTTTGGAATGCTGTGTGCCCTCGGCGCCTCGGTCTGTTTCGGTACGGCGACGGTCCTGCAGGCGATGGCCGCACGGGCCGCCGGCGCGGGCGGGGCGGGCGGCGGCGCGGCGGCACTGCTGCTGCGGGCGCTGCGGCAGTGGCGCTATCTGGCGGGACTGGGCCTCGACGGGGCCGGGTTCCTGTTGCAGATCGTCGCGCTGCGCTCGATCCCGATCTACGCGGTCGGCGCGGCCCTCGCGGCGAGCCTGGCCGTCACCGCGGTGGTCGCCTCGCGGCTGCTCCACGTACGGCTGAGCCGGTTCGAGTGGGGCGCGGTGGCGGTGGTGTGCGCCGGGCTCGCGATGCTGGGGCTGGCGTCCGGGGCGGAGGGGGACCGGACGGGGTCCCTGGCGCTGAAGTACGCGATGCTCGGGACGTCCGTGGCCGTCCTGGTGCTGGGACTCGTCGGCGGACGGCTGCCCGACCGGGGGCGGGCGCTCGCGCTGGGTCTCGGGGCGGGGTTCGGGTTCGGGGTGGTCGAGGTGGCGGTGCGGCTGATCGCCGACCTCGATCCGGGGACGCTGCTCGCCAATCCGGCGACGTACGCGCTGCTGATCGGCGGCGGTGCCGCGTTCCTGCTGCTCACCACGGCCCTGGAACGGGGGTCGGTGACCACGGCCACCGCCGGACTGGTCATCGGGGAGACCATCGGACCCGCGCTGGTGGGGGTGGTGTGGCTGGGCGACCGTACGCGCGAGGGGCTGACCTGGCTGGCGGTGCTCGGTTTCGCGGTGGCGGTGGCGGGAGCCCTGGCGCTGGCGCGGTTCGGGGAGGCGCCGGGCACGGAGACGGCCGCGCCCGTGGAGGCCGAGGAGGAACAGCAGGCGTAGGGCCTGCCCCGCGGGCGGGCCCCTTCAGGGAAGCGCCCGGCACAGCGCGTCCAGGGCGCCCGACCAGGCGTGGTCCGGCGGGGTCCCGTAGCCGACGACCAGGGCGTCCTGGTGCGGGACGAGCGCGTCCGGGTGACGGTGGCCGGAGAGGCCGTGGACGGCCAGGCCCTGGAAGGCGGCGGCCTGGACGACCGGTCCCTCGGTGCCGGCCGGGAGCCGGAGCACGGCGTGCAGCCCGGCGGCGATACCGGTGGCGTGCACGTCGGGGGCGCGGGTCGCGAGGGCCGCGACGAGGGCGTCCCGGCGGCGCCGGTAGCGCAGCCGGGCGGCACGGACGTGCCGGTCGTAGGCGCCGGAGGTGATGAACTCCGCCAGGGTCAGCTGGTCCAGCACCCCGGTGGACCAGCCGCCCTCCCCCTTCAGGGAGACGACCTCGTCCACGAGCGACGGCGGCAGGACCAGCCAGCCGAGGCGCAGCGCGGGGGCCAGGGACTTGCTGGCGGTGCCCAGGTGGACCACGTGGTCGGGGGCCAGGCCCTGCAACGCGCCGACGGGCTGCCGGTCGTAGCGGAACTCGCCGTCGTAGTCGTCGTCCAGGACGAGCCCGCCGGACCGGCGGGCCCAGGCGACGACGGCGGCCCGGCGGTCCGGGTGCAGCGGCACGCCCATCGGGAACTGGTGGGCGGGGGTGAGGAGCACGGCTCGCGCGCCCGTCATGTCGCGCGTGTCGGTGCCGAGTCCGTCGAACGGCAGGGGGGTCGTGCGCAGGCCCGACCGGTGCAGGAGGTTCCAGTGCGTGTCGAGCCCGTACGACTCCACGGCGACCGAGCGGAGCCCCCGCCGCCGCAGGACCGCGCCGAGCAGCGTGAGGCCGTCCGAGAAGCCGGAGCAGACCACGATGCGCTCCGGGTCGGCGCGGACGCCCCGGGCGCGGGAGAGATAGCCCGCCAGGGCGGTGCGCAGTTCGGGGCGGCCGCGCGGATCGCCGTAGCCGAGGGCCTCGTGCGGGGCGCGGGCCAGAGCACGGCGGGCCGCCTTGAGCCAGGCGGCCCGCGGGAAGGAGGCGAGGTCGGGGCGTCCGGGGACGAGGTCGTAGGCGGGCCGGGCCGGTTCGCGGCGGGGTGGCGCGGCCTCCCGCGCCGGTCGCACGACGCTCCACTCGGCCACCCGGGTGCCCGAGCCCTGACGTGCGGTGAGCCAGCCCTCGGCGACGAGGTCGGCGTAGGACTCGGCGACCGTGTTGCGGGCGATGCCGAGGTCGGCGGCGAGCGAGCGGGAGGACGGGAGACGGGTCCCGGGGGCCAGCCGGCCGCCGCGGACGGCCTCGCGCAGCGCCTCCGTCAGCCCCTTGCGGATGCCGGACCCGGTCGGCTCGACATGGAGGTCGACCCCCAGAGTGGCCCACGTTTTCCCCATGGGAATGGACCATACCCCTGGACTACTCCCCTCATAGGGTCGATCACATGACGACACAGGACACGACCACGCTCCCCGCCACGACACCCGACGCCCCCGCCACGCGGTACGCGCCCGAGCACGCGCCCCGGCTGCCCTGGGCCGAGCTCGCCCCCGACGTCTACAAGGCGATGGTCAGGCTCGACGCGGCGGCCCGGCAGGGGGTGGACCCCGTGCTCCTCGAACTGGTGAAGATCCGCGCCTCGCAGCTCAACCACTGCGCGTTCTGCCTGGACATGCACACCAAGGACGCGCTCGCGGCGGGCGAGAGCGTGGAGCGGATCATCCAGCTGAGCGCGTGGGAGGAGTCGCGGCACTTCTACACGGAGAAGGAGATCGCGGCGATCGAGCTGACCGAGGCCATCACCGTGATCACGGAAGGCTTCGTGCCGGACGAGGTGTACGAACGCGCGGCCCGGCACTTCGAGGAGGCCGACCTGACCCGGCTCATCGCCTCGATCACGGTGATCAACGCCTGGAACCGGTTCGCCGTGACCTGCCGCATGGTCCCCGGCCACTACCGGCCGGGCGGGCACAAGTGACGTCCGTGGACGGGCGGCACACCGGACCGGACGAGGCCGACCGGTTCCGGGCCCTGCACCACGGACGCCCGCCGGGCGATCCGCTGGTCCTGCCCGGGCCCTGGGACGCGGCGAGCGCCCGGGTGTTCGCGGACGCGGGGTTCCCCGCGCTCGCCACGCCCAGCGCCGGGGTGGCCGCCTCCCTGGGGTACGCGGACGGGGAGACGCCCGCCGCCGAGATGTTCGCCGCCGTCGCGCGGATCGCCCGGGCGGTCGACGTGCCGGTGTCGGCGGACGTCGAGGACGGCTACGGGCTGGCGCCCCGGGAGCTGGTGGAACGGCTGCTGGAGGCGGGGGTCGTGGGCTGCAACCTCGAGGACTCCGAGGGCGGGGTGCTCAAGGACGCGTCCCGGCACGCCGACTGGCTGGCCGAAGTGCGGAGCAGCGCGGCGGACCGGCTCTTCGTGAACGCCCGTACCGACGTGTTCATCCACGGGGACGGCGATCCCGGGCGGGCCGTCGAGCGGGCCGCGCTGTACGTCGCGGCGGGGGCGGACTGCGTGTATCCGATCGGAGCCCCGGCCGGGGTGCTGCCGCTGCTGCGGTCCGGCGTCCAGGGTCCCCTGAACGCGTTCGCCCGCCTCGACGGGCCCTCCCCGGCCGAACTGGGTGAACTGGGCGCCACCCGGGTCACGTTCGGCCCCGGGCTACAGCGCCGGGCGGCCGAGACGCTGGGGGACATCGCGGCGAAGCTGCGCCAGGGCGCGTCAGGTGGGGTTCGAACAGTCTGACCCGGCCGGGCAGAAGGAGTTCACGGCCGTCATGAGCTGCTCGGTCATGTCCGTGCCCGGCGGCGAGTACACGATGACCGCGTACGACATGCCGTCGGCGGCCCGGAAACGGTGGTCGACGGTCTGGGTGGTCCCGTACTGCTTGCTGTCGTAGCGGTAGCTGAACTCCGTCCAGTCGGTGCCGCTCCGCCGGTCCAGGTACCGGTAGCCCCGGAACCCCTCCGCGATGGACTGGGCCTGCGCCGAGGACTCCGTCACGGAGGTCTCCTTGACCTCGAACACCATGAGCCTGCGGTCGCCGCCGGGAGCCGTGTACGTGACGACGGGCGCCAGCTTGCCCTGCGTCTCCTCACGCGCCCAGCCGTCCGGAACGTCCACGGTGTAGCCGAGCGGATCGACCGAACGGCTGTACCCGGGCGCCGGCGCCGGGGCGGTGGTCACGGCCGGGGCGGTGTACGCGCCCTCGCCGCCGGAGGTGTTCGAGGGGCCCGGAGCGGCTCCGGGCCCTGTCGTCGTGGCGGTCACCGAGGGACCGGACGGGTGCGCCTCCGGGTGCCTCGCCGAGTCACCCCGGGTCAGCGCCCACAGCCCGCCGCCCACACCGCCCGCCAGGACGGCCACGGCCACGATCACCAGGAGCAGCCGCCGCGAGTCACCGGCCCCCCGCGCCCGGCCGCCCCCGGGCGGCACGACACCGCCGGGCCACGTCTGCGGCTGTGACTGCTGGTGCGACCATGCGGCCTGGGCCTGCTGCTGGGACTGGGCCCACTGCTGCGGTGGCGGTGGCGGCACGGGACCCGCGGGCGGATGGGTGTCGGGCCGCAGCGGACCCACCTGGGTGGCGGCCGCCCACCACTGCTGGTCCCCGGCCGGCGGAGCGCCGCCGGCGTCCACCCCGTCCTGGACCCCACCGTCGTCGACCCACTGCCGGCGGTCCGCGTCCCATCGCTGCGCCACCCCGTCACCCCCGCTCCCCCGTCGGCCCGATCCCGGCGCGTTCCTCGCCGAACCCCTGTCCCCTGACGGACCGTATGTGACGACGATAGTGAGGATTCCGCCATCAGCACCCCCCTTTATGGCGACAAAGCACATACGTTCGATACGTACTTTCCGTACGCCTCCTTCACGACGGCCGTGAACGGGTGAACCACCGGCCTCCGAACGCACCGATGCCCGGGTGGTGATCACCACCCGGGCATCGCGGGTACCGCGGCGGAACGGCCGCCCGGCTCAGCCGGGCCGGCGCCGGATCAGATCAGGCCGAGGGAACGGACCGCCTCGCGCTCCTCCTCGAGCTCCTTCACGGAGGCGTCGATGCGGGCGCGGGAGAACTCGTTGATGTCCAAGCCCTGGACGATCTCGTACACGCCGTCCTTCGTGGTGACGGGGAAGGAGGAGATGAGGCCCTCCGGCACACCGTACGAACCGTCCGACGGGATGCCCATGGAGGTCCAGTCACCCTCGGCCGTGCCGTTGACCCACGTGTACACGTGGTCGATGGCGGCGTTGGCGGCCGAGGCGGCCGAGGACGCGCCACGGGCCTCGATGATCGCGGCACCGCGCTTGGCGACGGTCGGGATGAAGTCCTCGGCCAGCCACTTCTCGTCGTTCACGACCTCGGCGGCGTTCTTGCCGGCGACCGAGGCGTGGAAGATGTCGGGGTACTGGGTGGCGGAGTGGTTGCCCCAGATGGTCAGCCGCTTGATGTCGGCGACCGTGGTGCCCGTCTTCTTCGCGAGCTGGGTCAGCGCGCGGTTGTGGTCGAGGCGGGTCATCGCGGTGAAGCGCTCGGCCGGTACGTCCGGGGCGGCGGCCTGCGCGATGAGCGCGTTGGTGTTGGCCGGGTTGCCGACGACGAGGACCTTGATGTCGTCCGCGGCGTGGTCGTTGATGGCCTTGCCCTGCGGCTTGAAGATGCCGCCGTTGGCGGAGAGCAGGTCACCGCGCTCCATGCCCGCGGTGCGCGGACGGGCGCCCACCAGGAGGGCGACGTTGGCGCCGTCGAAGGCGACGTTCGGGTCGTCCGTGATGTCGATGCCCTGAAGAAGCGGGAAGGCGCAGTCGTCGAGCTCCATGGCGGTGCCCTCGGCGGCCTTCAGCGCCGGCGTGATCTCCAGGAGGCGCAGCTTGACCGGCACGTCCGCGCCGAGCAACTGGCCGGAGGCGATGCGGAAGAGCAGGGCGTAACCGATCTGGCCGGCCGCGCCGGTGACGGTGACGTTCACGGGAGTGCGAGTCATGGCGTTCTCCGTATGACAGCTGGCGGTGGGGCGTCCCTGCCCCGGGTGCAGGATCGTCCCGTGCAACCACCGCAATGATCGATCAAAGGTTCCGATGATCGATCTCTCGGCGTCAAGAGAGATCCGCCGTCAGGCTATCGCGCATCCGGGACGCCGGACGTCAGGGTCCGTGTGGCCCACCCCACAGATCCCCCGGACAGGCGGCCGCCGAGCCCGGGAGAGGGTGAACTCGGCGACCGCCAAAGGGGGTACCAGGGCTCCGGGAAGGGATCTCCCCCCCTTCCCGGCACGCCGGATCCCATGGGGGTACGGTCCGCCTGCCCCCTCAGAACCACCTCAATCCCCCGAACCCGAAGTTTTCTCCAGCTCCCCCACCCACAAGCGTCTTTCGCCCCTCCACCCCTGCCCTTCCCACCCCCTGGGGCTCCGCTCCTCAAACGCCGGAGGGGCTGAAATTCACGCCCGGCCGGAGAATTCACGCCCGGCCGGAGATGGGGAACACGCACGCGAGGCGCGCATCCGAGCCACCGATCACCCGCAGCCGGGTACGCGCGCGAGGGGCCGTGCCGGGACA